>NZ_KI519606.1:0-17894 GCF_000483465.1 Pseudomonas sp. LAIL14HWK12:I7 | reverse complement strand
CAAATTGCCTGGCACGCTGACAGTCGCGGTGCCGTTCTAGATCAGTACATGAACCACTGTAGGAGCAGCCTTGTGCTGCGAAGAGGCCGGTGAAATCACAGTAGATCTCCGTTGCCTTCACCGGCCTCTTCGCAGCACAAGGCTGCTCCTACACGAAGCGCAGCCGTGGCACGGCAGGTCAAGTCGCCTGGCACGCTGACGCAAGACGGCCTGCCGCTCGTTAGCGAAACTGACACCACGAATGACAGCCCCCGCCCACAAGAACAAAACCTGACAACGGCCGCCTTGCGAGACCCGCTATGACCCTCGATACCCGCATTGACTTCATCTACCTGTCCGAACAGGACATGATCCGCGCCGGCGTGACCGACATGCCCGCCTGTGTCGATACCATGGAAGAAATGTTCGACCTGCTCTACCAGGGCGACTACCGCATGGCCGGCCCGAACAACGACTCCCACGGCGCGATGATCACCTTCCCCGAGCAATCGCCGTTTCCGCACATGCCAAAGCCGACCGCAGACCGTCGCATGATGGCCATGCCAGCGTACCTGGGCGGCAACTTCCGCACCGCGGGCGCCAAATGGTACGGCTCCAACATCGCCAACCGCGAAAAGGGCCTGCCACGCTCGATCCTGATGTTCACCCTCAACGACGCCGACACCGGCGCCCCACTGGCACACATGTCGGCCAACCTGCTGTCGGCGTACCGTACCGGCGCCATCCCCGGGGTTGGTGCGCGCCACCTGGCCCGCAAGGACGCCAAGGTCATCGGCCTGGCCGGGCCGGGCGTGATGGGCAAGACCACGGTTGCCGCGTTCATGGCGGTGTGCCCGCTGATCGACACGATCAAGATCAAGGGCCGAGGCCAGAAGAACCTGGATGACTTCGTTGCCTGGGTCCAGGCGACCTTCCCGCAAATCACCCACATCCAGGTCGTGCAGACCCTGGAAGAAGTGGTACGTGACGCCGACCTGGTCAGCTACTGCAGCTCGGGCGAAGTCGGCGACCCCAGCACTTACCCGCTGGTGCGGCGCGAGTGGGTCAAGCCCGGTGCGTTCTTGGCCATGCCTGCCCCGTGCAGCATCGATGACGGCATGGAGCGTGCGGACGTGCGCAAGGTGGTGGACAACACAGGGCTGTACCAAGCCTGGTTCGAAGAACTGCCCAAGCCTGCGCACAACCATGTGCCGCTGGTAGGCGTGCGCTTCATGGACATGATCGCCGAAGGCAAGCTGGACGCCGCGCAGGTCGAGGACATCGGCAAGATCATCAGGGGTGATGCGCCAGGCCGTCTGAACGACGACGAAATCATCCTCATGTCGGTGGGTGGCATGCCTGTGGAAGACGTTGCCTGGGGCACCGTCGTGTACCGCAACGCGCTCGAGAAAGGCATCGGCGTGAAGCTCAATCTCTGGGAAAAACCTGTCCTTAGCTGACTCCTCAACCACTCAAAAAAGGCTCCCCCATGACGCAGATCACCAAACTGAAAACCGGCTCGAAATTCGAAGACCTGGCCAGCTATTCACGCCTGGTGGCGGTGGACAACTGGATCCACGTCTCCAACACCGCCGGGCGCAACCCGCAGACCCAGGTCATCCCTGAAGACGTGATCGAACAGACCCACCAGGTATTCGCCAACATCGAAACCGCACTGGCGGCAGTCGATTCAGGGCTGGGCGATGTGATCAGCTCGCGTGTGTTCATCCAGGACCCGGCCGACGTGCCAACGGTCATGGAAGTGATCGGCGAAAAATTCCGAGGCATCGACCCGGCCACCACCGTCACCTGCCCGCCCCTGGGCTCGACCGTCTACAAAGTCGAGCTGGAAGTGACGGCGTACCGGGGGGCTTCGCGCGCGCAGGTCACGCTGATCCGCCTGGGCGAGTAATGCGCCGCCAGCCTTGAACCGCAACATTCCGTTCACACTGCCGCCGAGTGAAGCCATGTCCCCCGTCATCGACCCTGTGCACACCTCTACCACCCACCCTCAGGCCACGAGCGTGGTGATCATCGGGGGAGGCATCATCGGCCTGACCGCGGCCCTTACCCTGGCCGAACGCAACATCCCCGTGGTGCTGCTGGAGAAGGGGCGCCTTGCGGGTGAGCAGTCGTCGCGCAACCTGGGCTGGGTGCGCAAGACCAACCGCCATGCGCACGATATTCCATTGGCCCTGGCCGCCGACCAACTGTGGGCGAAAATGCCGGAACGGGTCGGCAGCGATGTCGGCTACCGGCAAGCAGGCATCATGTTCATCGGCCGCAACGACACGCAGATGGGCATGCACGAAAGCTGGCTCAAGAGCGTCGAGCACCTTGGCCTGGACTCTCGGCTGCTCAGCAACAAGGAGATTGCCAACAAGGTGCCCGGCGGCCGTGCCGACTGGGCCGGGGGCATCTATACCGCCTCGGACGCGCGCGCCGAGCCGACCCTGGCCGCCAGCGCCATCGCCCGTGCAGCGATCGCCAAAGGCGCGGTGCTCGTGGAAAACTGCGCGGTGCGCACGCTGGTCACCGCCGCTGGCAGGGTCAGCGGCGTTGTCACCGAGCAAGGCGAGATTCGCTGCGACCAGGTATTGCTGGCCGGCGGCTTGTGGTCTCGCAAGTTTCTCGGCAACCTCAATATCAACCTGCCCACCCTGCCGCTGACCTGTTCAGTACTGCGCACCCACCCGCTGGATGGCCCGACTGACATTGCCGTGGGCGCACCGGACTTTTCCTTCCGCAAACACAAGGATGGCGGCTACATCATTACCCAGCGCGGGGCGCTCGATGCATTCCTGACCCTGGATCACCTGCTGCTGGGCAGGCGTTACCTGCCGCAACTGCGGGCACAGCGTGACTTTTTGCGCATCAGCTTCGGCAAGTACTTCTTCAAGGACCTGGCCCTGGCCCGGCGCTGGGGCCCGTCGCAGGTGACGCCCTTCGAGCGCGTCAGGGTTCAGGACCCACAGGCCAACACGGCATTGAACGATGAAGCCTTGCGTAACCTGAAGGCAGCCTGGCCAGTGTTCGAGCAGGCCCGGATCGCCTCCGCCTGGGCAGGCACGATTGACGTCACCCCTGACTCAAACCCCGTGATCGGCCCGGTGCCGGCCATTCCCGGCCTGACCTTGGCGACCGGGTTTTCCGGGCATGGCTTCGGCACCTCACCGGCAGCGGGCCAATTGGCGGCAGACCTGGTTTCGCAGTCCCCCACGTTGATCGACCCGAGCCCCTATCGGTTCGAGCGGTTTGCATAGCCGTGCTTCAGCGGAACTGATACTCCAACCCGGCGCCCGCATACCACGAACGCCCCGGCGCAGCTTCGTAGTAGCGTGCGTTGCCGTCACCCACGATCACCGACCCCACATACTGCCGATCAAACAGGTTGTCCAGGCGGATCAGCTGGTGGAACGTCCACGGCCCCGCGTGCTGTTCGAAGCGCGTCCGCCAGTTGAAGACGGTATAGGCCGGCGCCGGTTTTGCGGTATTGCTGTCCTCCACATACACCTTGCTGCGGTACTGCCCTTCAACCCCCATGCTGACAAACGTCGCTGGCTTCCACACAAGCTCGCCGAACAGGTTGTCAAGCGGCACGCCCGGCAGGCGGTTGCCATCCTCGATGGTCTGCGTGCCTTGGGCGAAGTCTTCGGCGTAGCGGGCATCGGTGCGGGTGTACACCACGGTCGTCTGCCACTGATCGCTGAGGTCGCTGTGCAGGCTCGCCTCAAACCCGCGGCGCAAGGTCTTCCCGGCGTTTCGGTAACTGGTACGGCCGTCGGTGGCGCTGGCCACCACGATTTCGTCATCCGTATGGATTTCGTAAACCGCGGCGTTGAGCCGGGTACGTTCGCCGAGCCGGTATTTGACGCCCACTTCATACTGGGTGCTGGAGGCAGGCTTGAGCCCGAAGTTGAAGCGTTCAACCAGGCCAGGGGCGTAGGCCATTTCGGCCTGGGTCGGGGTCTCGAAACCCTTGCCGACACTCACGTAACCACGCACATCCGGCGTAAACGCATACATCACCGACAGCGATGGCGTGTTCTGCTGGTACGTCTTCTTGCCACTGGAATCGCCATTGGCCAGGTAGTGGTCATCGACGCGCATTTGCATCGAGCTGTGGCGCAGGCCAAGGTCAGTGGTCCAGTTGCCGAGTTCCCAATGCGCCTGGATGTAGGGGTCCAGGCTGGTGGCGGTGTCTTGCTCGTCACGCCGCAGCTCACCTTTGACGCCCAGCGTGTCGCCGCTGAAATTCTGGTAGCCGCGGCGGTCGTCCTTGCTCTGGTCATAGTCGGCGCCAACCGTGACCGTGAGGCTGCCGGGGGCGGCTACAACCGGCTGTATCCAGCGCAAGGTGCCGCCGTGAAACGCACGGTCGAAGTCCACTACCCCACCGCCACGCTGGCTGTTGGAGGCCACTGTCTTCGGAATGGACAGGTACTGCACGACGCTACGTTGCCCCGCGTAGAGGTTGAACTGCAACGTGGCATCGCCGAAATAGCGCTCGTAGTTCATGCCCAACTGCTGATGGTCGATGCTCTTGCGGGTGTTGTAGATATCCGCCACCGCCGCGGTGGAACGAGGGTCATGTTTATAGGCGTCCCAGGTTTGCCCCAGCGGGTCTTGCGTGTTGTTCTGTTCGAGGCTGCTGTAGATCAGCGCCAGGCGCGAGTCAGCGTCGGGCCTTACGTGCACCTTGGCGAAGGTCTGGTCGCGGCGGGCGGCGCTGTGGTCACGGTAACCGTCGGTGTCCATGCGCGATGCATCGAGCACGAAGCCGGCGATTTCGTTGCCACCCTCGGCCGACAGGTGATTCTTGTTGAAACCGTCGCTGCCAAAGGTGGTTTCGGCCCCTACCCTTGCAGGCCCCTGCCCGTCCCGGCTGAACATCTGGATAACGCCGCCGGCGTTGCTCCCGTACAGGGTCGCTGCGGGGCCGCGCAACACTTCGATGCGATCGGCCACATCCAGGTTGAGCGAGGCGGCCTGCCCCTGGCCGTCTGGCGTACTGGCCGGGATACCATCGCTCAGCAGCTTGAGGCCGCGAATACCAAAGGCCGAACGTGCGCCGTAACCCCGCGATGACACTTGCAGGTCTTGCGCATAGTTCTGCCGGTTTTGCACCACCAGGCCGGGCACCTTGGTCAGCACTTCTGAAAGATTGACGCCCAACTGGCCGTCGGTCCCGTGGGAAAGGTCCACGGTATCGATCGAAAAAGGCAGGTCGAAACTGCCGGTTGGCGCGTAGGCGCCAGTGACCACCACCGGGTCGGTGATCACGACATCGACTGCCTCGGTGCTGGCATGGCTCAACGGGCTGATGCTGCCGGTCAGCAACAGGGTCAGGCCTGTGCGCAAGGGGGCAGGTCGATGCAAACGCAATGGGTACATGTGAAGCTTCCTGAAGCTTGGGCCTGACCGATTTCGCGTCATGCCCAAGGCGTCACTGCTGTGTCCAGGCACAGAGCGCGCGAATGAATGCGGAGAGGTGATGGCACAGATGGTACCAATCCTTCACCTCGGCCACACACTCTTTTGCCTCACAGGCAGTTGCGAATTTACTTACGGTGAAATACTGTACACACATACAGCAAAAACAAGGAAATGCCTGTGGCCAGCACCTCCTCAGCAACACCGAGCAGCTATGAACAACTGGGCGTACGTATCCAGAAGATCATCAACAGCCCCACTGCCCAACGCAGCCGTGCAGCGCTGATCTTCCGCCTGGAGCAAGAGTCCCCGGATGACTGGGAGACCCTGCTCGAAGAGATCGCCGAGAACGACAACGTCACCCTCGCCCATCGCGACGATGGCGGCGTGCAGATTTTTTGGACCGTGCCCAAGGAAGACTGACTGCGCATGAGAGTTTCGCTTTTCGCTGCAGCCTGCCTGCTGTTGTCCACCCCGTTTGCCCACGCCGATGCCCCACGCACGTTCCAGGAGGCCAAGAAGGTCGCCTGGAAGCTGTACGCGCCACAATCGACGGAGTTTTATTGCGGCTGCAAGTACAACGGCAACAAGGTCGACCTGGCCTCTTGCGGCTATACACCGCGCAAGAATGCCCAACGGGCTTCGCGCATCGAATGGGAGCACATCGTGCCGGCCTGGCAGATCGGCCACCAGCGCCAGTGTTGGCAGGACGGTGGGCGCAAGCAGTGCTCGCAGCACGATGAGGTGTACAAGCGCGCCGAGGCCGACCTGCACAACCTGGTGCCCAGTATCGGTGAGGTCAATGGCGACCGCAGCAACTTCAGTTTCGGTTGGCTGCCTCAGCAGCAGGGCCAGTACGGCAAGTGCCTGACTCAAGTCGACTTCAAGGCCAAGAAGGTCATGCCACGCCCTTCGATCCGCGGCATGATCGCACGCACGTACTTTTACATGAGCAAGCAGTACAACCTGCGCTTGTCGAAGCAGGACCGGCAGCTGTTCGAAGCGTGGAACAAAACGTACCCGCCGCAGGTATGGGAGCTGCAGCGCAACCAGCAGGTGGCCTGCGTGATGGGGCGGGGTAATGCGTTTGTTGGGCCGGTGAACCTCAAGGCCTGCGGCTGAGGCTCAAGCCAGTGTCTGCAGGTAGGCGCTGGCCTCCCGGTAACGGGCCAGCCGCGCCAGGTCGGCGGGGCCAGGAACTGGGATGCGCGAGAGGTCGCTGTTATCGGCCAGGTCGGCCAGTTTGACGGTGCGCGCCAAGGGGTCACCACCAAGGCGCTGGACGAAGTCTTGGTAAGACTCGCCATCACGTCGGCTCAGCGCCAGCAGCGCGGCAAGAATTTTCAGTGCAAAGCCTTCACGCGCCAAGTCGGACAGGGTCATCGGGGTGTCTTCGATTACATCATGAAGCACCGCGACGATCCGCTGCTCGGGCGTGGAAACCCGCATCATCACGCGTAGCGGGTGCAGGATATAGGCCGCCCCACCCTTGTCATATTGCCCTTCATGCGCCCTGGCAGCCACGGCAATGGCCCGCTCCAGTGTAGACATGAGGCCCTCCCCGTTCAGCTCTCCCAGTGCAAGCATAGCCCGCACGGGCACATACGCCCAGCCTTTGTAGGCGCAGCCTTGTGCTGCGAAGAGGGCGGTGCAGACGCCCTGGGTTCAGGTGGCTGCACCGGCCGCTTCGCAGCACAAGGCTGCGCCTACACGGTGTGGGTTGCGGGGTTAGCGCTGGGCGCCATGCTGGATGACCACCGAATCGGTGCCCAGCTTGGCCATCACCTCGGCCTTGCGCGCCTCGGCTTCTTCCTTGGTCGGGAATGGCCCCATCAACACCACCGGCTTGCCGTTGCGGTATTCGACCGAAGACGGGATGCCCTTCTCGATCAGGCGCGCCGTCATGTCGCTCAAAGCGCCCATGTTCGCCCCCTGCACCACTTCGACATCCCAGCCTTCCGGGGCCGGCTCACCGGCCAGCGCCTCGGCGCGGCGCTGCAGGTCGGCACCACCGCACAGCTCGCGGATGCGCAGGTTGTTGCCGCTGTCGTCGACGATGATCTCGTATTGGCCATCACGCTTGATCGCCACGTAGCTACGGTAGGCTTCGTACTGCCCGGCGTCGTCCTTGCCGCGGACTTGGCCGCAAATGGTGCCATGGGTGTCGATCCGCACGTTGCCGAACTTGGCAGTCTTGGGGTTGTGCAGGTGCTCGGCCACCTGTTTGTGCACGCCTTCGACTTCGTTCTCACAGCCCGCCAGGGCGAGCACTGCCATTACCACAGCCAGTTTGCGCACGCGTGTACCTCCAGATTCGAAGGGGCGGATTCTAGCATGCCGCCCCCGGGCAAGGACCGCGACCATACGTTACACCCTGCTACCGCGATGTGCCGACCACCGCCCCCTGCGCAGCCACGGCCCGGGCACTGATCGCCATTTCTTATCCCCCTGATAAAAAACTTGAGGCAGCCGAAACCGGGCGTTTCAGACAACAATCCAGGCAGTCGTACGACGACGTATGTCCAATAATAAAAAGGTGACCCCATGCCCCGCTTACACCTAAAGGTGGATGTTGCTGTCCGCGCTCTCGCACCAAGCGCTTTCGGCGCTCCCTGGGCAGCTCTGCTCCAGGAGGCGCCATGAAAACACTGATCGATAGTTACTTTCTGGTTCTGAAAACGCTGGTGATCGCCTGCCTTGTGGCCATCACCTGCCTGATTTTCACCAATGTCGTGCTGCGCTATGGCTTCAACTCGGGCCTGTTCTTCAGCGAAGAGATCTCCCGCCTGGCATTCGTCTGGCTGGTGTTTGCCGGCGCCCAATTGATGCTTCATGAAAACGGCCACATCGGTGTCGACATCGTCACCCGCCGGGTTTCGCCTGGTGTGGCCAGGTGCCTGTTGGCACTGACGCAACTACTCATGCTCTACGTGACCTGGCTGTTCCTTGACGGCAGCTGGAAGCAGACCGTGATCAACCTGCATGTCGGCGCCCCCTCCACCGGCATTTCCATGGCCTTGTTCCATGGGGCGGGCCTGGTCTTTTGCATCCTTAGCGGGTTGCTGATCTTCACCCAACTGGTCAGAAACCTGATGGGCACCCTTCCCGCGCACACCCCGGCCGAGCCCTCGGCAGCCGAACACGGAGCAGTCGAATAATGGCCCTGTCAGTCTTCGTCGGCGTGCTGATGGCCGCCATCTTGATCGGCGCCCCCATCGCCTACGCCCTGATCCTCTGCGGCGTGGCCCTGATGTGGCTGCTGGGCCTGTTCGATGGCCAGATCATCGCGCAAAACATCATCAATTCGGCAGGCAGCTTCCCCCTGTTGGCCATTCCGTTGTTCATCATCGCTGGCGAGGTCATGAACAGCGGTGGCCTGTCCAAGCGCATCATCAAGCTGGCTATCACCCTGGTCGGCCACCTGCGCGGCGGGCTCGGCTACGTCACCATCTTCGCCGGCGTGCTGCTGTCCAGCCTGTCCGGTTCGGCACTGGCCGACGCCGCCTCGTTAACCGCCCTGTTGCTACCGATGATGGTCCTCGCCGGCTACAACCGCGACCGCTCCGGCGGCCTGATCGCCTCGGTATCGGTGCTTGGCTCAATCATCCCGCCCAGTATCGGGTTCGTCGTGCTGGGCGTTGCGTCCGGCCTGTCGATCACCAAGCTGTTCCTGGCCGGTATCGCCCCCGGGCTGATGATCGCCGCCGCCCTGGTCGTGGCCTGGTGGCTGATGTCGCGGCGCAACACCGACGTCGAACTGAGCCCGAAGGCCAGCGGCAAAGAGCGCCTCAAGGCTTTGGTCGACAGCTTCTGGGCATTGATGCTGCCGGTGATCATCGTGGTCGGCCTGCGCTTTGGCGTGGTCACCCCCACCGAGGCCGGTGCTGTGGCCAGCGTCTATGCGTTGCTGGTGTCGTCGTGCATCTACCGCGAACTGAGCCTCAAGTCGCTCAATGACCTGCTGCTGCGCGCCGGCAAGACCACCGCCGCCGTGATGTTCCTGGTCGCCGCCGCCTCGATACCGGCCTGGATGATCACCATCGCTGATATCCCCGGGCAGATCATCGACCTGATCCAGCCGGTGATGGACAACCCGCGCCTGCTGATCGTGGTGCTGATGCTGTTGATCCTGGTGATCTCGATGGTCATGGACCTGACCCCGACCGTGCTGCTGCTCGCTCCCATCCTGGTACCGGTGGTGACCGCGGCGAACATCGACCCGATCTACTTCGGCGTGCTGTTCATGATCAATTGCTCGATCGGCCTGATCACCCCGCCCGTGGGCACGGTGCTCAACGTGGTCTGTGGCATCGGCAGGATGCGCTACGAAGCGCTGCTCAAGGGCACGTTCCCGTTCCTGATCGCCGAAGTCATCGTGCTGTTCCTGCTGGTCATCTTCCCCGAACTGGTCACCGTCCCTGCCCAGTGGTTTGGCCACTGATCCCCACAACAATAAAAGGTACACAGCATGAAGAAGCTCGCCGTCATCGCCGCCCTGTTACTTTCCAGCAGCCTGAGCATGGCCGCCGACTACAACGCGCGCGTGATCAAATTCGCCGCCACCAGCCCCAAGGGCACGCCACCGGCCATCGGCATGGAGCTGTTTGCCAAGAAAGTGCAAGAACGCAGCGATGGCAAGATCAAGGTGCGCACCTTCCCCAATGGCGTGCTGGGTGGCGACGTGCAGGTGCTGTCGTCACTACAAGGTGGCGTAGTGGAAATGATGACCTGGAACGCCGGGCTGATGATCAACCACGCCACCGACTTCGGCATCCTCGATTTCCCGTTCCTGTACACCGACACCGCCAAGGTGGATGCCATGCTCGATGGCGAAGTGGGCAAGATGCTCACCGACCAGCTGCCTGAGAAAAACCTGGTAGGCCTAGCGTTCTGGGAGCTCGGCGTGCGCAACCTGACCAACAACGTGCGCCCGGTGCAAAACCTGGAAGACATCGCGGGCCTGAAGATCCGTGCCCAGCAATCGCCGTTGTTCCTCGACGTGTGGGCGGCGTTGGGCGCCAACCCCACCCCGCTGCCCTTCACCGAGGTGCACACGGCGCTGGAAACCGGCACCGTGGATGGCCAGGAAAACCCCGCAGCGTTGATCCTCGCCTCGCGCTTCAACGAGGTGCAGAAGTACCTGAGCCTGACCCGGCACAACTACAACCCGCAGATCGTGCTGATCAGCAAAACCTTCTGGGACACCCTCAACCGCGACGAGCAGCAACTGCTTACCGAGGTCGCCCAGGAAGTGCGCCTGGAGCAGCGCCGGATCTCTCGCGAGGCCGACATCAAGGCCATCGCCGACCTGCGCAGCGATGGCATGCAGGTTAACGACCTGCCGGCCGAAGAGCTCGCACGCATTCAGGCCAAGATCCGCCCTGTGGTCGACAAGTACGCCGCCCAGATCAACCCCGAATTGGTCAGCAAGGTCTACCAGGCCATGGGCTACCAGGCGCAGTGACGCTACCCGCGCCGCCCCCGCGGCGCCCTCTATTGCCAATAAGGAACAGCATGAAAATCTCCGTCGCCCAGATTCACCCGGTGGCCGGCAACCCGGCGCGCACCCTTGAAAAAGTCGCCGAACTGGCACGCCAGACCGCCGCCGAAGGTTCACGCCTGATCGCCTTCGCAGAATGCCTGATCACCGGTGGCGCCTTCGACAGCCGCGAAGAACTCGAACGCGGCGCCATCACCCTCGACGCCCTGGCGCCATTGCTGCAGGTATCGGCACAGAGCGGCATCCTGATCGTGGTCGGGTTTTACGAACGGCATGAGGCCTCGGTCTACAACACCGCCGCGCTGATCGGCCCGCAGGGCATCGTCGGCCTGCACCGCAAGCGCCATTTGCCATTCATGATCGGTGACCGCTTCACCGACCGCCCCAGCGAGTGGACACCGCCGGTATTCGACACCGAGATCGGCCGTATCGGCTTGGCCATCTGCTATGAAATCCGCTTCCCCGAGGTAGTGCGCACGCTGGCGCTCGAAGGCGCCGACATTGTCGTGCTGCCCGCCGCGTGGCCCGAGCAGGCGCGCATGCTGCCGGACATTTTCAGCACCGTCCGCGCGGCAGAGAACATGGTCTATTTCGTCGCCCCCAACCGCAACGACATGGATGAAGGCATGCAGTTCATCGGCACCAGCCACATCATCGAACCTTCCGGCAAGACCTTGGTACGCGCAGGGCTCGAAGACGGTGTGTACAGCGTCGAGATCGACCTGGCCAAGGCCCGCAACAAATCGCTGATCCGCGACCCTGGCGTGTTCGAAGTGCACCCGTTCCGCGACCGGCTGCCCGAAACCTACCGCATCTGATACCCGCCAAAGGCAGACCTCAAGCATGAACCCAAACACCCCACACACATCGCTGAAGGCCCGCATGGCACGCGGTACCACCTTTGGCATGAACATCTACAGCACAGCCTGCATGGCCATCGAAGTGGCCGGCAACTGGGGGCTGGACTTTGTCTTCATCGACGCCGAGCACACTGCGCTGGGTGTCGACAGCCATATGGAAAAACTCTTGCTGGCCGCCAACAGCGCGGCCATCCCCGGCCTGGTGCGGGTACGTGGCACGCTGGAGTGGGACATTCGCAAGGCGCTGGAAATGGGCGCGGCGGGCGTGATCGTGCCGCAGGTGCATACCGCGGCGCAGATGCGCGAGATCATCCGCTACAGCAAGTTCCCCCCGCTGGGGCGCCGCGGCGGTGACAGCTCGGTGCGCTCGGCAGGCTACGCCGGGCCTGGCTTCGACTGGGCCACGTATACCCAGGCAGAGAACACCCGCAGCGTGATCGTGCCGATGGCCGAGAGCTACGAGTTCTTTGACAACATCGATGAAATACTCGATGTGGAGGGGATCGACGCCGTTCACTTCGGCCCTGCCGACTACTCCCTGTCGCGACAATTGCCGGTCGACTATCGCCTCGGCAACCCGGAAGTGCTGCAACGTTTGCAGTTGCTGATCGAGAAATGCCACGCCCGCTCGATCCAGGTGATGGTGCCGTGCTTTCCCGCAGACCAGGCCACGGCGCAACGCTTGATCGAAATGGGCAGCGACATGCTGTTGATGGGCAGTGACCTGTCCTGGCTGAACCAGGCCGGGCAACAGATAGCGGCCGTGAAACACGCATTGGCTTAAATGCCGGCCGGCCAGGATGCGAGTGCCCGGCCGGCCCTATTGCTGCCTTATAAAAGCGACTAACAAGGTTTTATACGAAAAGTATGGTCATCCATCATTGTGGGAGCGGGCTTGCCCCGCGATCTGCCGCAACGCGGCAGCAAAGCCTGAATTCGCGGCGACTTTGACGCTAGTCGATATCGGGTATGGGAGCGCTTCGCACTCCATCGCGGGGCAAGCCCGCTCCCACAAAACTTTTCGTACAGAGCCTAATCAACCAGAAAATTCTGTTTGACCAAGGTCGCGCGAATAATCGACACCAAGGTGTCGAGTTGCATATCCGGGCGTTCGGTCAAATACGACAGGCAGAACTTGGCTGGCGGAATCGGCGGATCGCACGGCAAAGTCTTCAACATATCCACGGCCAACATGTCGCGAATCAATGGTACCGGCAAAATACCAATGGCATGCCCCGCCGAGACCATCTTGGCAATAAAGGCCAGCGAATTGCTTGAATGAAAGGCATGGCTGACCGAGCCACTTTCTTTCAGCCAGCGGTCCACCACTGAATACAGTGTCGAGGGCGCACTGTGGGTTACGATCGAATATTGCCGGGCATGCTCCGCCAAAAAAGGCCCCTGGGCCACGTCCAGGTGCCGCGCGGCCACCCACTGGAAGGTCATCCAGCCGAGAAACACATCGGTCACATCCTCACGCGTGGCCGGGTTGGTCAGCAGCGCGATGTCGAGTTCGTGATCGTTCAGCTTGCGGTTGAGCACGGCGCCGACGTCGATGGAAATCTCCAGGGTGATCTCCGGGAAGTGCGCCTTTATATCGCTGATTACCGCGGTCAGCCCGACCATGGCCGAGCACTCGTCCGCGCCCAGGCGCAAACGCCGGTGCTTTTTTTGCTGCGCGGCAAATTGCTCGAGTTGGGTGCTGTTGTTAAGCACCAGTTCGGCATGGCGCAAGGCGGTATGGCCGTCTGCGGTGAGGCTCATGCGCTGCTTGCTGCGGTCGAACAACTTGACGCTGAGCAGCGATTCCATTTCCTTGATCCGCGCCGACACCGCAGGTTGGGTCAGGTGAAGATGGCGGGAGGCCGCGTGAACACCCCCAAGGCGGGCGGTCCAGTAGAACGCCTCGATCTGCATCAGCGTAATACGCATGATAAAAACTGCTCCGGTAACTGCTTACGGATTTTTATTATCGACCGTTCGGCGTGCTTGTTAGGATGACCGAAACCCTTCGAAAAAGCATCCGGCATAACAAGAACTTCCTATGTATATTATCGAAGCACTGCCCGCCCCGATCAGCGCCACCGAACTTGAAGTACTGATCAACGCCGAACCGGCAACGATCGGCCACTTCATTACCCACGGTATTGCCAACCCCCACATCAAGGCCCACTTTCAGAATGTGCGGGCCGTCGGTACTGCGGTCACCGTGAGGATGCCCGGCAACGATGGCGGGATTTTGCACTACGCCATGGGCTGCGTGCGCCCAGGCGACTTCCTGGTGGTAGACCGCTGCGGCGAGCGCATAACCGCCGCACTGGGCGGCGCCATGGCGTACGCCGCCAAGCAGGCTGGCGTGGCCGGGATCATCGTCGATGGCTATGTCACCGACCTGGGCGAAATCCGCGAGCATGGCGTGCCTGTGTGGTCTCGCGGCGCCAGCGCGATCACCACACGCGTGATCGGCCAGGAGGGCGAGTTCTGCACGGCCATCCAATGTGGGGGGGTGATTGTCCACCCCGGCGATGCGGTGGTGGCCGACGAAAACGGCATGGTGTTTCTGCGCCCGGGCCAGGTCATCGAACTGGCTCAGCGTGCCATCGACTTCCAGCGCAACGAAAAGCACACACTGGCGCGGTTGGCCAAGGGTGAGAAGTTCCCTGATATCGTCGGCTCGCGGTCGACCATCGAGGCTGCGTCCCGCCCACGCTGACTCAACATCGCCTGAAGTAGCTCCCGAACAAGAACAAGAGGACTACCGTGAAGTTCAGCCCCCTGCTCATCCCCCTGGCGCTCGGCGCGCTGCTCAGTAACTTGCCTGCGTTTGCGGACGCACCTGCGCCGCAACAAGCGCCGCCTGTGATCCGCTTCAACGTGGTCGGCGGTGGCAGCCACAACTACACGTTCCGCGCGGTTGAACAGCCGTTCTGGAACCAGACGTTGCCAGCACAATCGCAAGACAAGGTCACCGCGCAGTTGCTGGGGTTGTCGGAGAGCGGCCTGAAGGGCCCGGAGATCATTCGCCTGATGCGTTTTGGCGCAGTCGATATCGGCATGGGCGTGTTCGCCTTCGTGGCCGGCGACGATGCCACCTTCGAGGGCGTGGACCTGCCCGGCCTGGCCGATACCATCGACACCGCCCACACCATCGCCGACGCCTACAAGCCGGTGCTGGAACAACGCATGGCCGAGCGCCACGGCATCAAGCTGCTGGCCACCGTGCCGTATACCGCGCAGGTGTTCTTCTGCCGCGACGCCGTGCACGCGCTGGCCGACCTGCAGGGCCGTAAAATCCGCACACGCGGGCGCAACATGGCCGAACTGGTCAAGGCCATCGGTGCCGCGCCGGTTACCCTGCCCTTTGCCGAAGTGGTGACCGCCATGCAGACCGGCGTCATCGACTGCGCCATCACCGGTATTGGCTCTGGCAATGCCGCCAAGTGGTACGACGTTGCAGGCTACCTCTACAACCTGCCCGTCGATTGGTCGATCGGCTTTTATGGCATCGGCCTGAAGCGCTGGCAGCAACTGCCGCCCGAGGTGCAGCAATTGCTGCAGGCGCAATCGCAGGTGCTGGAGGATGCCTTGTGGCGCGAGACCGCCAATGAAAACCGCTATGCCGAAGCCTGCAATGTCGGCAGCCCTGATTGCCAGATTCACCACCCCGCGCACATGACCGCCTCGGCCCCGACCGCCAGCGAAAAACAGGCGCTGCGCCAGGCTGCGCTGCACATCGCCAATGACTGGGGCAAACGCTGCGGCGGCCCTTGCGTGGCGCGCTGGAATGCCACCGTGGGCGATGCCATCGGCATGCGCCTCGCCCCATGAGCTACCTTGCCCCGGAGACTACCGACATGCACACCGCCCGCTCAGGCATGGGTGTCATCAACACCATTGCCAAAGCCAGCACCTGGGTCGGCGGCTTCGCCCTGCTCGCCTGTGCGTTGCTGATCAGCATCGACTTGATCTTGCGCAAGGCCCTGGGTGTATCCCTGGGCGGCGCCGATGAAATGGCCGGGTACGTGCTGGCGATCACCAGCGCCTGGGCGTTTCCGGTCACCTTGCTGAAACGCGCGCACATACGCGTGGACATTCTCTACACGCGCCTAGGCCTACGGCCCAGGGTGGCACTCGACCTGTTCGCCCTCACCTGCATGGCGCTGCTGGTCAGCACCTTGGCCTACCACGCAGGGAACGTGCTGTGGGACTCCATCGAATACCGCTCGGTATCGAACACGCCCTTGCAGGTACCACAATGGATACCCCAATCGCTGTGGTTCGCCGGCTACCTGTTCTTTGCCCTGACCCTGGCGAGCCTGGCGATCATCTGCCTGGGCCACTTGCTGAAGGGCCGCTGGCACGCTATCAGCACACTGATCGGCATCAACTCGGTGGAACAGGACATCCAGGCAGAACGTTATCCAGACAGCACCACGGGCAAGGAGCGCACGCCATGCTGAGCCTTACCCTGTTCATGCTGCTGGCGCTATTGGCGTTGAGCGTTGCCGCCGCCGTCAGTGTCGGCCTGCTGGGGATGTCGCTGTCGCAGCTGTTCTCGACGCTGCCGTTGAGTAGCGCCATGGGCGAGATCGCCTGGAATACCAGCAGCGAATTCCTGCTGGTGGCGATCCCTTTGTACATCCTGATGGGTGAGCTGCTGGTGTGTTCAGGCGTCGCCGGGCGCATGTACCAGGCCGTCGAGAAGTGGCTGTCGTGGTTGCCGGGTGGCCTGATGAATTCGAACATCGGCGCCAGCGCACTGTTCGCCACCACCAGCGGCTCCAGCGTGGCGACCGCCGCTACCATTTCGACCCTGGCCATCCCTGAACAGGAACGCAAAGGCTACAACGCGCCGCTGTTTCTCGGCTCGATTGCCGCCGGCGGCACGCTGGGCATCCTGATTCCGCCCTCGATCAACATGATCCTGTTTGCCTTGATCGCCAATGTGTCAGTGCCGAAGCTGTACCTGGCCGCGACGCTTCCCAGCATCATCCTGAGCATGCTGTTCATCGCACTGATCGTGGTGGCGTGCCTGATTCGGCCACAGTTGGGCGGCCGCAAGGAGACTACCCGCTGGGCCGAGCGCCTGGCCTGCCTGCCTGACCTGCTGCCGCCGCTGGCCATCTTCGCCCTGGTGATTGGTTCGATCTACAGCGGTTTCGCCACGGCCAGCGAATCAGCCGCGCTGGGGGTGCTCAGTGCCTTTGGCCTGGGCCTGTGGCGCCGGGCATTCACCTGGCAAAGCCTGGGCCAGGCGTTCGAGGCTACCCTGCGCACCACCGGCATGATTATTTTCATCACCCTGTCGGCGTTCTTTCTCAACTTTGTGCTGGCGTCCATCGGACTGACCACCACACTGGTCAATTTTGTCACCGACCTGAACCTATCGCCGATGGCCACACTGCTGGCGATCATCCTCTTCTACATCGTACTGGGCTGTTTCATGGACACACTGGCCATGCTGATCACCACCGCGCCACTGATCGTGCCGATTGTCGTCGCCTTGGGCTTCGATCCGCTGTGGTTTGGGGTGGTGTTGATCGTGTTGTGCGAGATGGGCCAGATTACGCCGCCGTTCGGCATGAACCTGTTTGTGGTGCAGAGCATTCGTGGGCGGGGCAACTTCATGGACGTGGTGTACGGCGCGCTGCCGTTCTGCCTGGCGTTGCTGGTGCTGATCGCGCTGTTGATCGCTTTCCCGCAACTGGCACTGTGGTTGCCGGCGGCTTTCTAGCAGGCAATAAAAAAGGGCGATCTGTGTAGATCGCCCTTTTTCGATTTGGTAGGCACAATTGGACTCGAACCAACGACCCCCACCATGTCAAGGTGGTGCTCTAACCAACTGAGCTATGTGCCTGTCGTGTGGTGCGCATATTAGACATCGAATGCGTACCTGTAAAGCGTTTTTTTCAGAAAAATCAAAAACTTTCAGCTTTGCTGCGCTACCGGGTTTTGTAGGAGCAGCCTTGTGCTGCGAAAGGGCCCGAGTGGTCACCGCAGATCAATGTCAGCGGGATTGTCCTCTTCGCAGCACAAGGCTGCTCCTACAGTAAAACGCGTGCGCAATAAAAAAGGGTGACCCTTGCGGATCACCCCTTTTCGATTTGGTAGGCACAATTGGA
>NZ_AXYZ01000005.1:0-546636 GCF_000483465.1 Pseudomonas sp. LAIL14HWK12:I7 | reverse complement strand
TGGGCGACTGGGTCACCGCTACCCTCAACTTCCTCGTGCACAACTTCCGAGAGGTGTTTCGCGCCATCCGCTGGCCGATCGACCAGGTGCTCAACGGCATCGAGTTCACCCTGCAGAGCATCCCGCCCACCATCGGCATCCTGCTGTCGTCCTTGCTCGGCTGGCAGCTGGCGGGCAAGCGCATGGCGCTGCTGTGCTTCGTCACCCTGACCCTGCTGGGGCTGATCGGCGTGTGGTCGGAGTCGATGACCACCCTGGCGCTGGTGCTCACTTCGGTGTTTTTCTGCGCGGTGATCGGCATCCCGCTGGGCATTGTCTGCGCCCGCAGCAACCGCCTGGAAAGCATTATCCGCCCCGTGCTCGATGCGATGCAGACGCTGCCGGCGTTCGTCTACCTGGTGCCGGTGGTAATGCTGTTCGGCATCGGCAACGTGCCGGGCGTGCTGGTGACCATCGTGTTTGCCCTGCCACCGCTGGTGCGCTTGACCAACCTTGGCATCCGCCAGGTGCCGGAAGACAAGATCGAAGCGGCCCGCGCCTTTGGCTGCACGCCGCGGCAGATGCTGACCCGCGTGCAGCTGCCGCTGGCCACCTCGACCATCATGGCCGGGCTCAACCAGACCCTGATGCTGTCGCTGTCGATGGTGGTGATCGCCTCGATGATCTCGGTCGGCGGCCTGGGCCAGATGGTGCTGCGCGGCATCGGCCGGCTGGACATGGGCCTGGCCACGGTCGGTGGCATGGGGCTGGTGCTGTTGGCGATCTTCCTCGACCGCCTGACCCAAGCCATGGGCGCGCGCACCAATGCCGACCCGAGCCTGCGCTGGTACCACACCGGCCCGGTGGGCCTGGTGCTGCGCCTGTGTGGCGTGGCGCAACCACAAGGGCAGCGCAAGGCCGCCTGAAACACCGCGTTCTATCTGCCGCAACCCTCGACAACAACCCGAAAAGGTACGCGAAGATGTACGAGTCCCCGTTCACCCGTCGTTTGCTTCAGTGCGCTTGTGCCATCGCGCTTTCCGTGACGTGCCTGGGCGCCAGCGCCTCCACCGACAAGCCAGGGGAGGGGGTGAAGATAACCCCGTCGTTCCCTTCGGTGGATGAAGAACGCTTCCGCGGCGAAATCGCCATGCAGGGCCTGCGCGAATTGGGCTACAACGTGCAGAAACCCAAGGAAACCGAATACGCCACGATGATTCTGGCAGTCGGTTACGGCGACGCCGACTTCAGCGTCAACCTGTGGGACAAACTGCACGCCAGCTTCTACGAGAAGGCCGGCGGCGACCAGAACATGGTCAAGGCCGGCGATATCATGCCTGGCGTGTTGCAGGGCTACCTGATCGACAAGAAAACCGCCGATCAATACAACATCAAGTACATCACCGACCTGAAGAAGCCCGAGCTGGCCAAGCTGTTCGACACCGACGGCGATGGCAAGGCCGACCTGACCGGTTGCAACCCCGGCTGGGGCTGCGAACTGGTCATCGCCCACCACATGAAGGCCTATGACCTGGACAAGACTGTGCACGTCAACCAGGGGTCGTATTTCGCCTTGATGGCCGACACCATCACCCGCTTCAAGGAAGGCAAACCGGTGCTCTATTACACCTGGGTACCCCAGTGGGTGGCCGGGGTGATGGTGGAGGGGCGCGACGTGGTGTGGCTGCAAGTGCCCAACACCGACTTGCCGGGCGGTGGCAACAGCGTCGATACCACGTTCGAGAGCAAGAACCTGGGCTTTGCGGTGGACAAGGTCGAAGCGGTACTCAACCGAGCGTTCGCCGACAAGAACCCGGCGGCACTGAAGTTTCTGTCGCTGGTGCAGATCAGCGCGGCGGACGAGAGCGCGCAGAACCTCAAGATGCAGAACGGCGAGAAGAACCTGAGCGACATTCAGCGCCACGCCCAGGCGTGGATTGCAGCGCATCGTCAGCAGTTTGATCAATGGCTGCAGGCCGCGCGAGCGACAGCGGTGCAAGCCAGCAACTAGCGGCGCCACCTTGCAGGTGGGTGATTCTTCCAACACTACGATCAAGGAAGCCCTCGCACCATGATGACTTCGCCGTTCTCGATCCCCGCCCAGTCACGCCGTATCGACCCGTCGCGCCAGCGTGCTGCCGCGCTCAGGGCCGACGGCTCGGTCGATGACAACGACCGCAGCGAAATCGGCCCGACCCCTTTGGCGTTCGCCGAGTGGGCCGCGCTCGGCCTGCAGGTGCCGCAGTTGGCGACGATGCGTGAGTACCGCCTGCAACGCATCTGCGAGCAGCTCGTGGCCCGTGACCTCGGCGGCATTCTGCTATTCGACCCGTTGAACATCCGCTACGCCACTGACAGCACCAACATGCAGCTGTGGACCACCCACAACCCCGCCCGTGCCTGTTTCGTCGCTGCCAGCGGGCATGTGGTGCTGTGGGATTTTCATGGCTGCGACCACCTCTCGGCACACCTGCCGTTGGTGCGTGAGCTGCGCAGTGGCGCGTCGTTCTTCTACTTCGAAACGGGCGAGCGTACCGACGAACATGCCCGGCGTTTTTGTGCCCAGGTCGACGAACTGCTGCGAACCCATGCCGGCGACAACCGCCGCTTGGCCGTGGACCGCATCGAGGTCGCCGGCCTGCGGGCTCTGGACGCCTTGGGCGTGCAGGTGCATAACGGCCAGGCAGTGACTGAGTTCGCGCGTTTGATCAAGGGCCCCGATGAAATCCTCGCCATGCGCTGCGCGGTGGCTTCCTGTGAAGCTGCCATCGCTGAAATGCGCCAGGCCATGCGCGCCGGGGTAACCGAGAACGATGTCTGGGCGGCGTTGCACAGCGGTAATATCCGCCGTGGCGGCGAGTGGATCGAAACCCGCATCCTCAGCTCCGGCCCGCGTACCAACCCGTGGTATCAGGAGTCCGGCCCACGGGTGCTGAGCGACGGCGACCTGCTGTCGTTCGACACCGACCTGATCGGCGTGTACGGCTTTTGCGTCGACATGTCGCGCAGCTGGATGTGTGGCGGGCTTGAGCCGACGGCCGAGCAAAAACGCCTGTATCGAATCGCCCATGAGCACATCCAGGTCAACGCCGACATGGTCAAGCCTGGCGTGCGCTTCTCCGAGCTCACTCGTAACGGGCATCGCCTGCCAGAAAGCTGCCGTGCCCAGCGTTATGGGGTGATGTTCCATGGCGTGGGGCTGTGCGACGAGTACCCCTGCATTCGTTACCCGGAAGACTTCGACGCCTACGGTTACGAAGGGGAACTGCAGCCTGGCATGGCGCTGTGCGTAGAGGCCTATGTGGGGGAGGTAGGAGGGCGGGACGGGATAAAACTGGAGAACCAGCTGTTGGTGACGGAGACGGGGTATGAAGTGCTGACCCATTACCCATTCGAAGGCAGTTTTCTCGCCGAGTGACTGAAGCGGCCCGGGCCCGCTTGGCGGCCCCGGGTCGTTGCAGCGTAGGGGTTATCCGTTCAGCTCGGCGTCGGCCAGGGGTTGCGCCTGCTTGCTCGCAGACTTCTTCTCCTGCACCACGATGTAGAACTCCTCGCCGTGTTTCACCGCGCCATACAGCACGGCCTTTTCGATCAGCTCAGTGCCACGCAGGTGGCGCAGCATCATCGGGTCCTTGCGCAGGTCGCGGTACAGCGCCAGGCACAGCAGCACCATCACCACGACAAAGGGCAGCGCCACCACGATGGTCAGGTTCTGCAGCCCGGTGAGCGCTTCGCCGGGGTCGCGTGGGTCGCCGATCGCCAGCATGATCGCCGCCACCGTGCCGGTCAGCGCCCCCCAGAAGATCACGGTGCGCCGTGATGGCGTGGTGGTGCCGTGCTCCGACAGGGTGCCCATGACCAGCGACGCGGCATCGGCACCGGAGACGAAGAAGATACCCACTAGGATCATCACCAGTACCGAAGTCACCGAAGCCAGCGGGTAGCTGTCCAGCAGCTGATAAAGGGCATGGTTGCTGTTCACGGCGCCATTGACCAGTGCGAAGCTGCCTTCGCGCAGGGCGTCGATGGCGGCACCGCCGAAGATGGTGAACCACACCAGGCTGACCAGGCTCGGTACCAGCAGCACGCCGGTGACGAATTGGCGGATGGTGCGGCCGCGGCTGATGCGGGCAATGAACATGCCGACGAAAGGCGTCCAAGAGATCCACCAAGCCCAGTAGAACACTGTCCAGCCGGCCAGCCAGCTGTCCATCTGCTCACCGCCGCTGGCGTTGGTGCGGGCCATCATCTCTGGCAGCATCTTGATGTAGATGCCGATGGAGGTGGGCAGCAGGTTGAGCATCAACAGCGTCGGGCCAACCAGGAACACAAACACTGCCAGCACCAGCGCCAGCACCATGTTGGTGTTGGACAGCCACTGGATGCCTTTGCCGATGCCAGAGACCGCAGAGGTGACGAAGGCGATGGTCAGCAGGGTGATGATCGAGATGTAGAACAGCTTGCCGGGGCTCTCGATCCAACCGTTGTACTCCAGGCCACCGGCGATCTGCAGGGCGCCAAGGCCGAGCGAGGCGGCAGAGCCGAACAAGGTGGCGAAAATCGCCATCATGTCGATCACACGGCCAATTGGGCCGTTGGCGTGTTTACCGATCAGGGGCCGGAAGGCGGTGGAAATCAGCTGCGAGCGGCCGCGTCGGAAGGTGCCGTAAGCGATCACCAGGCCAACGATGGCATACATGGCCCAGGGGTGCAGGGTCCAGTGGAACAGGGTGGTGGCCATGGCCACCTGCATGGCTTCGCTCGATTGCCCGGTGGTCGACCCGGGAGGCGGTGACACGTAATGCGACAAGGGTTCGGCAACGCCGAAGAACATCAGGCCGATGCCCATGCCGGCGCTGAACATCATGGCCACCCAGGAAACCGTACGGAACTCTGGCGCTTCGCCATCACGCCCCAGCGGAATTCTGCCATAGCGGCTGGCGGCCAGCCACAGCACGAAGATGACGAACACGGTCGAAGTAAGTACGAAAAACCAGCCAAAGTTGAGAATGACCCAGGATTGCGCTGAGGACGCGCTGGCGGCCAGGCTGGCCTGGCTGATGAAGCCCCAGATGACGAAGCCAATGGCCAGGATGCTGGTGATGCCAAAGACGATCCAGTCGATCTTGCCCTCGAGGTGCCGGTCCTGGCGCGCTTCTGCAGTCTTCGAGGGGTCCGTCACGCCAAGGTCGAGCGTTTCGGTGATGTGTTCCTTTGCCATGAATGGTGTTGCCCCTTTGTGGCTTACCTGTGCATGCAGGCTTGTTGTTGTGGGCTGCCGGGGTCGATGACGGTCTCGGCGGGGGAGTCTTGCCGGGCCGATTATCCTGTGCGAGTCACAGCGCTTCCTGTCCCGAATGCGCCGTGGGGCATCCATTGAACGACCTGTTTAATACTTTTAGTTCCGGGCACGATGGCCCTATTTGTCCCGCGTTCTGGTACCCTGATGGGCATTACCCTGGCCCGCACTCCCGAGCACCGTAGAAGCGGCGCTGCCTGCGAGCCTGGCCTTATCAGGAAACGGAGATTCGTCAATGGCCACTGACCGTGTGAGCCTGATTCATTTCGATAAATTGAGCATGAGCCCTGCCGCTGCCCAACGGTTCCAGACTGCCCTCGATGCCCTGGAAACACTCAAGCTGCAGGACCGGTACGTGTACCTCGTTGCTCCTTATCTGGGTGATATCGCCGACGCCTCTGACCGTGAGCAACTGAAAACTGCCGAGGCACAGTGCGTTCGTGTGGTGGAGGAACTGTTGGCCGCCAAGTCGATTACCAAGGCCAAGTCCGAAGAGCTTCGCAAAGTCTTTGAAGAAGCCGCCGAACGTGTGCGCGCTGAAATGCCGGCCTGAATGTTGGTCTTGAGCGTGTAATGGCCAAAGACATCGACAACCCCTGCGTCTCGCTTTGCCAGCTCAACAGCGAGCTGTGCGTAAGCTGTGGCCGCACCCGTGAAGAAATCCGCAAGTGGCGCGGCATGAAGCGCCCTGAGAAAATGGCCACCGTGCAGCGCGCGGCCACGCGGATGAAGGCCATCGTCAAGAAGAACGCGAAGCGGCAGAATACCGACTGACCGTTGTCTGCTGCCTCAACACTCAACTCCCTGAACGTTAAATCGAGCCTGGAAAATGGATTCTCACTCGCTTCTTGCCTTTACCCTGGTCGCTGCGATCGCCATCGCCAGCCCTGGCCCTGCAACGCTGATGGCGATCAACAATAGCCTGGCCCACGGGCAGCGCAGCGCTGTCTGGTCCTCGCTAGGCAATGGTTCGGGACTGTTCTGCCTGTCGGCAGCGGCCATGCTCGGGCTGGGCGCCTTGTTGGCCAGCTCTGAAGTCCTTTTCAATGCGGTCAAGATCATCGGTGCCGCGTACCTGTTCTACCTCGGCGCACGGCAGTTGTTGAAGAAAGGCCCGATGCTGGAGGCGGGGGCGGAGGCAGGGGTGGCCAAGCAACGCCCGACGCCGATGAAACTGTACAAATCGGCGTTCCTGACGGCGGTGACCAACCCCAAGGCGACCATGTTCTTCACGGCGCTGTTCCCGCAGTTCATCGATCAGGGTGCAGCGTTGCTGCCGCAGTTCCTGATCCTGACCGGGATCTTTGTCGCCTTGTCGCTCGTTTCGCTGACCCTGTACGCCGCGCTGGCCTCGCGTGCCAAGGGCGTGTTGACCCGGCCCAGCCTTTCGCGCTGGGTGAGCCGGGTGGTGGGGACGACCTTCATTGGCTTCGGTGCGGCCATTTTGACCATGCGTCGTCAGGCCGCGTAAAGGTTAACCGCAGGGCCCTCAAACCCGTGTATGCATTTGCAGCAGGCATCCTGAGTCCGGTGCATTGCCCAACGCTTCGAGTTTCAGGGCCTGCCGCGCACTGGTGATGAACAGGGTAGCCCCCGCTTCCCCGCCAAAGCACAGGTCTGTAGGGCACGGCACCGGCAGGCCTATCATGCGGTCCAGATTACCGTCGGCATCGAAGCGTGCCACGCTCCAACCGTCCAGTTGGGTGGTCCACACCCCACCTTCACTGTCCAGCGCCAAACCGCCAAGCCGGCCACCCCCCAGGGGAAGCGAGGCGAGCCTGCGCACGCTGCTGCTGCCCGGCTGCAGCAGCAGGATGTCACCGGCTTCCGGGGCCAGTGCATACACCGCTGTGCCCTTGGCGTCCCAGCGGAAGGCACTGACTTGCTCCGGTAGCGACCAGCCATGGCGCAACTCGCCCTCAGCACTCAGTTCGCCGATCAGGCAACCACTGGCAGTCTTCGCGCACGCCCACAAGGCCCCCGAAGGGTGCGTGGCCAACGCCAGCAGACGGCTGCCGAGCAGGTCCTGACGCGGGTGCTCATGGCCTTCCCAGTCGACCAACGACCACCCGCCAGCCTGGGCCACCAGCAGCCCGTCGGGGTGCAGCTCCATGCCGCGTACCGGCAGGTCAAGGCGCGTCAGCTGGCGGCTGGTGTGCCCGTCCCAGCAGTGGATCGCCGGTGCCAGGGTGTCGGCCCAGTACAAGCGCTTCTGGCCCGCATGCCAGCGCGGAAACGCGCCATGGAATGCCCAAGGCCCGGGTACCACGCTGAGTTCGCCCGCGGCTTGCGGTGCGCTGTCGGGGCGCAATTGCTCGCCTACCCGGCGTGCGGCCTCAGCCAGTTCAGGGCCGAGCAGCGTCAGGCGTTCCAGGGTCAGCCGGTAGGCTGGCCCTGCGACACTCAGGGCGCCACGCACCTGGCCTTGCTTGTCGACGATCGGTGCGGCGACGCAGCGCACACCCAGGCGGATTTCCTCGTCGTCCAGGGCGTAGCCGCGGGTCTGGGTGATCTGCAGCTCAGCCAGCAGCCGACGGCGGTCAGTGATGGTCAGAGGGGTCAACGGTGCCAAAACCAGCCCCTTGAGAATTTCATCGCGAGCGGCTGCAGGCAGCGCCGACAAAATCGCCTTGCCTTGCCCCGTGCAGTACACCGGCTTGCCTTGGCCGAGGCTGGCCGCCGAGCGTTGGGTATGCGCGCCCTCGCAGCGCTCCAGCGATAACACCTGGTTGCCATCGAGCACCGCCAGGTACGAGGTCTCCCCGGTTAGGTCGCGCAGCGCGCGCAGCTCTTCGCTGGCCGCCGCCACCAGGTCAGGTTCCAGGTAGGCGTTACGGACCATCTCCAGGTACTTGAAGCCCAGGCGATAGACCTTGCGGGTCGGGTCGCGGCGGATCATGCCGCGCTCCACCAAGGTGGCGATGATGCGGTACAGCGTGGTGCGCGGCAGCGGTACTTGCTCGGCCAGTGCAGCCTGGCTGATGCCCGAAGCGGTAGCGCCAATGGCCTGCAACACATCCAGGGCTTTTTCCAGTGCTGCGGTGCCTTCACCCGTTTTCATTGTTTTCCCACCCTTTGGAACTCGGTTGCCAAGGGGCACAGTCTGCCTCTTTTCAGCGGGATTTTCCGCCATAGAATCAGCCTCAGCAGGGCTTGAAGCGATTATGTGTCCCACATTGTGGGATTTCGCCTGGGCCGATCATCGGATGAACCCGCGAGGAGAACCTACAACAATGTCCGTCATCCATAACTACGCCGATGCCCACGAGAGCGTCTCTGCCAAACAGGTCGAGGTGAGCGACGAAGTGCTTGCCAAGCTCGCCACGTGCAGCAGCGGCTCGCTGACCACTCAACTGTTCAAGCGTGGCTTCCGCCAGCCGGCGCTGGTTGGCTTGCGTGCCATGACCCGTGATGTAAAACCGTTCGCCGGGCGTGCCTTCACCATGCGCTTCATCCCGGCCCGTGAAGACATCGACACCTATTCGACCATGACCACCAAGCCCAATGACGACAACCTGCAATGGGTGGGCGTGGAGCAGATTCAACCGGGTGACGTGCTGGTCATCGACAGCCGCAACGACCCCGCTGCCGCCTCGGCCGGCAATATTCTGGTAACCCGCCTGCTGGCCCGGGGGGCCAAGGCCATCGTCACCGATGGCGCCCTGCGCGATGGCAGCGAGATCGCTGCCATGAACCTGCCGGCCTATGCCCGGGAAATTACCGCCACCACGCGTATCTCCTACCACCACGTGGCCGACCTTCAGGTCCCGATCGGTTGTGCCGGCGTGGCCGTGTACCCCGGCGACATCATCGTCGGTGATGCCGATGGCCTGACCGTGGTGCCTGCGCACCTGGCCGAGGAAATGGCCGAGGTGTGCAGCGTGCAAGACGACATCGAGCACTACCTGGCCATGCGCATCGCGGCCGGCGAAGCGCTGTGGGGCGTGTACCCGCCGAGCCCGGCGTCGGTCTCCGACTACCATGCCTGGGTTGCCGCTGGCCGCCCGGCGATCCCGTCGATCATCACCCAACAGGGGGTCTGAACCATGGCCGAGCACAAGCATGCGCAACTGATCCGCCGTTATTTCGCTGCCTGCAACGCAGGTGATTACGACCAACTGGTGTCCTGCTTCACGCCTGACGCGGTGCACTACTTTCCGGCGGGCTTGCCAGAAATCCCTTGGCGCAGCGCAGACACCATCGCCCGCAAATGGGTGTGGTGCGTTGAGCAGCTGGGCTCGCAGTGGACCATCGAAAAGATCCTGGTCAGCCATGACAGCGACGAAGCGGTGATCGAGTGGACCCACTGGAAGCGCAAGCTTGGCACTGCGGTGCGTGGGGACGAGTGGTACCTGTTCGATGAGCAGACCGGGTTGATCAAGGAAATCCGCGCCTATTACGCCTCGCCAGCGCAGCAGGACGTGGAAATCAACGAACTGGTCGATTTCGACTACGTCGGCCGTGGCTATCACCTGGAGCCGAAGGCTCGTTGAGCACGGTGGCTGCACTGAACGATTCAGGAGTAAAGCAATGACCTCTCATCAAGACCCCAACCTGGCCGCCATCGACGCCATCGTGGCCAAATCTGCTGCCGCTGCGCACGTTTGGGCTGACGCCAGCGCCAGCCAGCGCGCCACGTTGCTGCGCGGCCTGGCCGATGCGCTGGAGCAGCACCAGCCGGACCTGGTCGCTATCGCCGACCGTGAGAGCGGGCTGGGCGAGGCACGCCTCAACGGTGAAGTCGCCCGTACCGCGTTTCAGCTGCGCGGCTTTGCCACTGAAGTAGAAGCCGGCGTGCCTTACCGCCGAGTCGACGATGCCGCAGTGGCGGGGGCTCCTCCCGCTGGCCGCCCACGGCTGTCACGTATCCAGCGGCCACTGGGCCCGGTGGCGATGTTTTCAGCCAGCAACTTCCCGTTCGCCTTCTCGGTGCTCGGTGGGGACACCGCCTCGGCGCTGGCTGCCGGCTGCCCGGTGGTGGTCAAGCCGCACGCCGGCCACCCTGAGCTGTCTCGCGCCGTATTCACCTTGGCGGCGGCCGTGGTGCGTGCCCAGGGCTTGCCGGAAGGCCTGCTGACCTTGGCCGAAGCCCCCAATCGCGCCGCGGGTACCTACCTGGTGCAGCACCCCTCGATTACCGCAGTGGCGTTCACCGGGTCCTACCAAGGCGGTAAAGCCTTGTGGCAGGCGGCCAATGCCCGTGCCCGCCCGGTGCCGTTCTTCGGTGAGCTGGGGTCGATCAACCCGTTGGTGGCGCTGCCATCCGCCCTGCAGCACGACAGCGAAGGCCTGGCCAAGACCCTGGCCGCCTCCATCACCCTTGGCTGTGGCCAGTTCTGCACAAGCCCCGGTGTGATCGTGCTGCTGGATTCGCCGCTCAGCCAGCGCTTCATCGCTCAATTGGCCGAAGCCATTGCGCCAATCCGCACGCACCGTATGCTCACCCCCGGCATGCAGCAAGGCTTTGAGGCCGCTGCCGCCAGCGTGGCCGAGCATGCCCGGCCGTTGTTCGCGCAGCAGCCCGAGGGTGCCGGCCCCGCGCCGCGGCTATTTGCCACCGACGCGGCCGCTTTCATTGCCAATGCGCACTTGCGTGAAGAGATGTTCGGCCCGGCCGCGTTGGTCGTCACCGCGCAGTCGATCAGCCAGGTCGCCGACGTGCTGGATGCGGTGGGCGGTACCCTGACCACCACGCTGTGGGGCCTGGACGCCGACAGCGAGGACAACCGCCGGTTGTTGCGTGCTGCGCAGCGGGTATCCGGGCGGGTATTGTTCGCCGGCGTGCCCACAGGTGTTGCCGTGTGCCATGCCCAGCAGCATGGCGGGCCATGGCCGGCCTCCACTGCACCACAGACCACCTCGGTGGGTTTTGCGGCCATCGAGCGGTTCTTGCGCCCGGTCACCTTGCAGGACGCACCGGCCTGGGTGCTGGGATGAGGAGGGCAGGGCGATGATGCGACATATCGTGTTGTTCCGCCGGCTGGCCGGGGTGGATGCCCAGCCTGAACTGGAAGGCAGGCTGGTGGCGCGGATGCGCGGCCTCACGGAAGAAATCGACTTCATTCGCGACTGGAGAGTCGCCGCCAACGAACTGGATCGGCCGATCTGCTGGGACTACATCCTCGAGTCCAGCTTCGACGATGCCCAGGCCGTGCAGCGTTACCTGCCACACCCGGCGCACCAGGCCCTGGTCGCCGAGCTTAAACAGTACTTCGAGTGGGTAGCGGTGGATTACAGCGTCTAGACCTCTGATCAGCGCCCGGCTCGCTGACGGGGCCAGGCGCTATAACAAAAAAGATCCGGCATCACAGGTGCCGGGCGGAGTCGTACATGAACAAGAAAAAGAACTACCGCTGGACGATCCTGACCTTGTTGTTTCTGGCCATGATCATCAACTATGTCGATCGCGCTGCCTTGTCGATCGCCATGCCTTTCATTACCCAGGAATACCACCTCACGCCCGCCGAGAAGGGCATGATTTTCAGCAGCTTCTTCTTCGGTTACGCGCTGTTCTGTTTCGTCGGTGGCTACTTGGCCGACCGTTACGGCCCCAAACGCGTACTGACCTGGTCCATGAGCTTCTGGTCGGTGCTGTGTGGCTCTACCGCCCTGGCGTTCAACTTCTGGTCGCTGCTGATCGTTCGCGCCCTGTTCGGTGTAGGTGAAGGGCCGGTTTCGACCACGGCCAACAAGACAGTGAACAGCTGGTTCCCGATCAAGGAGCGTGCCCGCGCCATTGGTATCAACCAGGCGGGCGGCCCGTTGGGCGGCGCCTTGGCCGGGCCCATCGTCGGTTTCCTCGCGTTGTGGCTGGGCTGGCGAGTGGCCTTCGTGGTCATCGCAGTGATCGGCGTGCTCTGGGCCATTGCCTGGTGGCGCATGGCAGCGTCCACGCCAAAGGAACACCCGCAGGTTTCGGCCGAAGAACTGGCGCTGATCAACGAGGGCCGCGAAGCCCCCGTGACCGCCGTGGAAGAAGCGCCGCGCACGCCGGTTTTGCAGATCATCCTGCAGCGTTCGGTGCTGGTCACCGGTGTCTCGCTGTTCTGTTACAACTACATTCTGTATTTCTTCATGACCTGGTTCCCCAGTTACCTGATCGACGCCAAGGGCATCGACCTGAAAGCCATGAGTATTGTCACCGCGTTGCCATGGCTGGTGGGCACTGTCGGCTTCGTCTGCGGTGGGCTGCTGATCGACTGGGTGTTCAAACGCACCGGCAAGCAACTGTTTTCGCGCAAGGTGGTGCTGGTTACGTGCCTGCTGATTGCGGCAGTGTGCATCGGTTTGACCGGGCAGGTGCAAAGCGTGACCAGTACGGTCGCGGTCATGACCGTGGCGATCGGCTTCTTGATGCTGACTGCGCCGGCTTACTGGTCGTTGATCCAGGATGCCGTGCCCGATCATCAGGTCGGTACGGCTGGTGGTTTCATGCACGGGCTGGCCAACCTTTCGGGCATCGTTGCGCCGACCGTGACCGGGTTCATTATCCAGTCCACCGGCACCTACGCCAGCGGCTTTGGCCTGGCGGCGGCGCTAGGGGTTGTAGGGGCCTTGATCGTCGCCTTGTTCGTCGGCCAGAAACCGGCAAAACAGGCAGCAGCCGTCGCTACCGCTTGACTTGATGGCACCTCCAGCGGGGCAACCCGCTGGGCTTCTGCACTTCACACGTTTTTGGGAATTCGCCATGCCTACGCTTCTTATCACCGGCGCCGCCGGTATCGTCGGAACCGCGCTGCGCCCTTACCTGCGCGAGCGTTTCACCCTGCGCCTGCTGGACCGCAGGCCGGTCACCGAGTTGAACGCAGGCGAAGTTGCGCTGGTCGGCGACCTGACCGACCCGGCCTTCGTCCGCCAAGCCACCGAAGGCGTTGACGCGGTGCTTCATCTGGCCTGCGCCCACGGCACCGACATTCACTTTCAGAGCACTGTGCAGCCCAACTACCATGCCACCCTGTACTTGCTCGAGGCCGCGCAACGGGCTGGCGCCAAGCGCTTCGTGTTTGCCAGCAGCCACCATGTGCTGGGCCAGTACCACAGCCAGGCGGCCACTCATTTCGACGACAGCCCGGTGGCCCCGGACAGTTACTACGCCTTGAGCAAAGTGTTTGGCGAAGCGGCCTGCGCCATGTTTTCGCAGCGCAGCGACCTGGCCACATTCGTCGTGCGCATCGGCAATGCCGACCCCAAGGTGGCCGACGCCCGTCGGCTGCGCTTGTGGACCAGCGCCCGCGACCTGGCGCAGTTGGTGCTGATCGGCCTGGAGCACCCGCAGGTGCGTCACGAGATCGTCTATGGCGTGTCGGAGTGCCCGGATGCGTTCTTCCATAACCGCCGCGCTCGTGCGCTGGGCTATTGCCCCCAGGATAATGCCAGCGATCATCTGGCCGACGACTTCCTGGCCTACGAGGCCATGGCGCCGGTAGGCTCTGGCCGCGATCACGTTGGGGGGGCCTACGCCGGTGTGCCTTTGGCCAGTGTTCTGGAGCAAGCATGAAAATCGTCCGTATCGATACCCAGGTCGTGGAAATTCCTTTCCAGGATGGCGGCAAGGGCCTGGGCATCACGCCGACCACCTGGCACACGCTGGAAAACGTGCTGATTCGATTGGAAGACGAGCAGGGTAACGTCGGCTGGGGCGAAGCCTTTGGCTACTTCGTCGCCGATGCCACCAAGGCCCTGATCGATCGCCTGATTGCGCCGCTGCTGCTGCACCGCCAGGTCGATGACATCGCCGCCTTTAACCGCGAACTGCAGTTGCGGTTGCACCTGTTCGGGCGTTATGGGGTGACGATGTTTGCCATTTCCGGCGTCGATATCGCCCTGTGGGACCTCGCCGCCCGCCGCGAGGGCGTGCCCTTGCATCGCCTGCTGGGCCAAGCCCACCGCGAGCAGGTGCCAGCCTATGCCAGCCTGGTGCGTTATGCCGATGATGAGGTGGCACCGGCGATCTGCGAAAAGGCATTGCGCATGGGCTTTTGTGACATCAAGTTGCATGAGGTGACGTTGCCAGAGATCGCCGCCTGCCGCGACGCCGTTGGCAACGACATACCGCTGGCGACCGACGTCAACTGCGCCTGGACAGCTGTGGACACCCGTGCCTGGCTGCCAGCATTGGCGGACCTGCAACTGGCCTGGCTGGAAGAGCCGATATTCCCACCGGAAGATTTCGCCACGTTGGCCAGCTTGCGCGGCCAGGGTGTGCCGTTGTCGGCTGGCGAGAACTGGTGCACTGCCGTGCAGTTCGAGCAGGCGCTGGTGGCAGGTGCGGTCGATTCGATCCAGCCCAGCGTGACCAAGGTCGGGGGTATTTCCGAATGCCTGCGCATCGCCGCGCTCGCCGACCAGCACAACGCCGTGGTATTGCCGCACTGCCCGTACTTCGGCCCCGGCCTGATCGCCACCTTGCACCTGGCGGCGGTGCAACAACGCGTGCCACAAGTGGAGTACCTGTTCGTCGAACCGGCGGCCTGGTTGTACCCGGTCGAGCAATTGCGCCAGGGCAACCTGTTGCAGATCCCGCAGGGCCCCGGCCTTGGCCTGGACATCGACGTGCAAGTCGCCGAGCGCTACCGCCGCTGACGCTGGCGCGTATCCCGTAATTGCTCCCCTCCGCTGTGCCACGGCGCGGCGGCAGGGGCGACGTGTGCCCGTGAAAGGGCATCGGAGGTCCTATGCAACCGTTGGTTCTGAGCAACGCCACCTGGTCTGTCGGGCTGCTTCCTGCCTGGGGTGGGCGTATCGCCCACCTGCGTGCCGAGGGGCTCGACGTGCTGCTGCCGATCTCGGCCGAGCACTTCGACCCGCTCGACTGGCCGCGGGCTGGCGCGTACCCGCTGGTGCCGTACTCCAACCGTATTCGCAATGCCCAACTGCAGTTTGCAGGGCAGGCCTATACATTGCCGGCTCACCCCGCAGCGCGGCCGCACACCTTGCATGGGGTGGCGCACACACTGGCGTGGCACGTGCTGGAACCCTGTGCCGGGCAGTTGACCCTTGCCTGCGATTACCAAGGCGAGCACTGGCCCTGGGCATTTCGTGCCGAACAGCGTTTCGTGCTCGAAGGCAATCGCTTGAGTATCGTCCTGGCGCTGCTCAACCAGGGGGATTCCCCCATGCCTGCGGGCCTGGGGCTGCACCCGTATTTTAAACGCCATGCGGGGCTGAAAGTACGTTACCAGGTTGGGCGGGAATGGCAGATCGATGATCAGTACCTGGCTACCGGCGGCTTTCGGCAGGCCACGCAGCCTGTGTCGATTGACGCCGATGACGTACAGGCGTTGGCGCACTACCAGTCCTGCTGGGATGGGCTACTGGAACTCGATTACCCGGCGGGCAGCCTCAAACTGCAGGCAAGCCCACCCCTGAGCCATTTCGTTGCCTTTGCCCCGGCCGGCAGCCGCTACCTGTGCCTGGAGCCGGTTTCGCACCTGGCCAATGCCTTCAACCAGCCTGAACAGGCCTGGGGCGATACCGGCACCCAGGTGCTGGGCCCTGGCCAGCGGCTTGAAGCCACCCTCGAATTTACCTGGCAGCGACGCTGACAACTTTGCCGACCGCTGTACCCGACACCCACAATAAAAGAGAACAACAACAATGAAACTCTCCTCGACTGGAGCGGGCTTCGCTCGCGCTGCAAAACCCTTGTCGCTGCTGCTCGGGCTGGGCCCACTGTGTGCCCAGGCGGCCTTTCTGGAGGACGGCAAGGCCAACCTGACATTGCGCAACTTCTACTACAACCACGACCTGCGCGACTCCACCAAGCCTGCGCAGTCCAAGCTGGAGGAGTGGGCCCAGGGCTTCATCCTCAAAGGTGAGTCCGGTTACACCGACACTACGGTCGGGGTGGGCGTGGACGTTTATGCCGGCCTGGGGCTAAAACTGGATTCATCGCCATCGCGCAGTGGCTCGGCGCTGCTGCCGGGCGCCTACAACCGTGCGGGTGGGCCCCGCAATGCTGACCCGCGTTCGGCTGACGAGTTTTCCGAGGCCACGGCAGCGGTCAAATTCAAGTATTCGAAAACCGAGTTGAAGGTGGGCGGGCTGTTCCCCAAAATCCCCCTGGTCAGCGCCGGCGATGCGCGCTTGCTGCCGCAGTTTTTCGAAGGCGCGATGCTCGATATACGCGAACTGGACAACCTCGATATTGGCCTGGGCCAGATGCGCAAGGTCAACCAGCGCGAGTTCGCCGGCGCTCGCGACATTCAGGTGGGCAACTACTACAGTGTGTTCAGTGACCGCTTCGACTATTTGGGCGGTACCTGGCGCGCCACCCCGCAGACGTCGCTGGGGCTGTGGACCGGTCGCCTTGCCGACGTCTACCAGCAAACCTTGTATACCGGCACCCAGGCGTTCAAGGCCGGCGACTGGAACCTTTCCGGCACTTTCAACTACCTCGATACTGGCGAGTCGGGCAGTGAGAAGGCTGGCAATCTCGATAGCCGCATGACTTCGGCGATGCTCAGCGCCAACCTCAAGGCCCAGACGTTCCGCCTTGGCTACCAATACAACGCAGGCGACAGCGCCTTGCCGTTCATTCATGACACTGACCTGCCGGGGGTTGCCAACGCCGTACAGGTGCTGCGCTTCGACCGTGCCCAGGAGCGCTCGTGGCAGGCCCGCTACGACCTTGATTTCGCCGCCCTCGGCGTACCGGGGCTGACGGCGTTCGCCCGTTATGTGCGCGGGGACAACTTCAAGGTGGCGGGGGAGGATGGCAGTGAGTGGGAGCGCAACCTGGATGTCACCTACGTGATCCAGAGCGGGCCGCTGAAGAACCTGGCGTTGCGCTGGCGCAACGTCGAACTGCGCGGAGATGCGACCGGGCGGCGCGACGAAAACCGCGTGATCATTGCCTATACCTTGCCGCTGTTCTGAGCCTTTGGCCTGGGGCTGCTTTGCAGCCCCTTCGAGACGCGCCCCCAACAATCCCGAACCGATTCACATCCCCCCAGGAAGACACCAGTGCCCCAGCCCTTGGACCCCGCCATGCAGGCCTACATCGACAACAGCAAGCGTTTCACCGCGACCGACAACAGCCTGGCCGCCCGGCGCTCGGCATTCCTGCAAGCCTGCCGCAATTGCACACCGCCACCGCCTGAAGGCTGGGGTATCGAGGACATCGACCTGCAGGGCCTGCGCCTGCGCTGCTATCAACCCGCCGGCCCAGCACCGGAAGGTGGCTGGCCAACGCTGCTGTACCTGCACGGCGGTGGCTGGGACCTGGGTAACCTCGATACCCACGACTGGTTCGCTTACGCCCTGGCGCGCCGGGCACCGATCGCCATCGTCGCGGTCGAGTATCGGCTGGCGCCAGAGCATGCCTACCCTGCACCGCTGGAGGACTGCCTGAAGGTGTGGTCGGCGTTGCGCAGTGGCCAGGTCGATGCGCGCCTCAGCCAGGCCCGCTTGATGGTCGCCGGCGACAGCGCAGGCGGCACCCTGGCGGCCGGCTTGTGCAGGGCACTGCGCCGTGACGGGCAGCCGCAGCCAGTGGGGCAATTGCTGGTGTACCCGGTACTGACTGCCCGGCGGCAGTTGCCGTCGATGCAGCAGCATGCAGAGGCACCGATGATGACGGTGGCGGGGCTGATGAAGTCCCTAGAAGGGTTTCTGCCGGTCAAGGCCGACCGTGATGACCCCTGCGCGATGCCGTTGGAGGCGGATGACTTCGCCGGGCTGGCCCCGGCCTGGGTGCTGGTGGCCAGTGTCGACCCACTGCGCGATCACGGCATCGCCTACTGTGACGCGCTTGCGGCGCATGGGGTGCAGGCCGATGCCTGGGTAGGCGAGGGGATGGTGCATTCCAGCCTGCGCGCCGTCGGGGTGGCTGAGGTCGAGCAGGCTTGGGACCGAATGGCCGTACAGTTGCTGCAGTGGGCGCAGGGCACCCTCGATTCCGCCGACGGCGGGGCATCTGCGTACTGACGAAAAACCTGCCTGCCCGCCATTATGGGGCCAGACTGTCTACACCACGCGAAGCCAGATGCTGCAGTCTTCCACGGGATGTGGCAGCCTTTGGCGACCACGCCGGGTCGCCGGGTGCCACTTGTGCCGAGGGTTGTAGATGATCGAGCGTTGCGTTCGCCACGCCTTGCTGTTGATGCTGTGCGGGTTCCTGCTACCGATGGGCGCGGGTGCGCAGGCGGCATGCCAGCACCTGACGGCCACTGGCAACCCTGAATACCCCCCGTACCTGTGGCGTGACCCACACAACCCTCAGCAGTTGATCGGTGCCAATGCCGACTTACTCAAGCACTTGGGCAAGCAACTCGGGCTGGAGGTGGAGGTGGTCTATGGCGGGCCTTGGTCGCGTGCCCAGGAGGAAGTGCGCACGGGCCGTATCGACCTGCTGGCCGGGTATTTTCTGACCCAAGCGCGCACCCACCTGATGGACTTCATAAGCCCCGCGTTCCTGCACACGCCCAGCGTGGTCTGGGTGCGCCAGCAAGGGGCCTTTGCCTATCAGCAATGGGCGGACCTGCAAGGCCGTAAAGGCGGGACACTGGTCAATAACAGCCATGGGCAGCAATTCGATGACTATGCCAGGGCCAACCTCACGCTCGAAGCGGTGCCCAGCGCCAAGCAGGCCTTCGAGAAACTGTTGCTCAAACGCAGCGACTACGTGGTCTTCGAGCAGTACCCCGGCATGGCATTGGCGCAGACGCTGGGCATGCAGGACAAGCTGCAGGTGCTGGACCCGCCCGTGTCCAGCGAAGGCTTGTACCTGGCGGTGTCACATCAGTCGCCCTGCAATCAGCCGCAGTTGCGCGAAGCGCTGACGCGGGAGATGACCCAGGTCGTGTCCAGCACGTTGCCGGAGCAATTAATGCGGCAGAACCTGGCACGTTGGCAGCAACAGCAGTCGCAAGGGCTCGCTCACTGACCCTCACATCGACGTCAGGGCTTGAGGCACGTCAACGTCCAGCACCACCCCAGCATCGTCGACGGCTACGCTGGCACACGCCCGCGGATTGTCCAGGATGACCTGCCTGCCGCCTTGGTCGCCGTGCAACTGCGCCAGTGCCGGCCAGAAGGCACGGCCGAAGACCACCGGGTGCCCGCGCTGGCCCTGGTACAGCGGCAGCACGATACGTGTAGCACTGGCCTGCTCGCACAACGTGTGCAAGGTACGCGGTGCGATCCACGGCATATCCGCCAACAGCACCGCCACCGCCTGGGCGGGGGTCTGCAACAGGGCGGTGACCCCCGCTGCCAGGCTGGCGCCCATGCCGTGCTCGGCCTGGTCGGCCCATACGATCCGGGCACGCGGGTCGATGCCCAGTTGTTGCGCGTCGTCGTCCGGGCGCAGCACGATGTGCACCACGGCGAACTGCTCGAATGCACGCGCCAGCGTCGCTGCCAGCAGCGTCTGCCCCGAAGGCAACCGTGCCAGGCGTTTGTCGCTGCCAAAACGCTGCGATCGCCCAGCCGCCAGCACCAGCGCGGCGCAGGTCATGGGGTGTGCAGGCATGCCTCGGCCTCCCGGGCAAGCTTGGCCTTGGTCACGTTGACCGCGCCAGGCAGGCTCACGTCGTTCTTGGCGGCAAGGATCTCGGCCATGACGCTGACGGCGATTTCGGCCGGGGTCTTGCTGCCGATGTAGATGCCGATAGGGCCGTGCAGGCGCTGGAGGCTGGCTTCGGTCTCGCCGAAGTGTTCGATCAGGCGCTCGCGGCGCAACTGGCTGTTGCGCCGCGAGCCGATGGCGCCGATATAGAACGCCGGGCTGTGCAGGGCTTCGAGCAATGCCAGGTCGTCGAGCTTGGGGTCGTGGCTGAGGGCGACGACGGCGCTGCGCAGGTCGGGGGCGAAGGCGCGAACCACGTCGTCCGGCATCCCGGCCAGCTTCACCACGCCTTCGACGCTCCAGCCGCCCATGTACTCGGGCCGAGGGTCGCACACCGACACCGTGAAGCCGTTGAACAGGGCCATGGTCGCCAGGTATTCGGCCAGCGCGCCGGCGCCGATCAGCAGCACGCGGTAGCCAGGGCCGAGGGTGCTGAGCATGCGCTGGCCGTCGAAGCTGAACTGATCCGGTGTGGCGCTGGCCGTAAGCGTGGCTGCGCCGCTGCGCACATCCAGCTCGCGGCGTATCAGGCTACCGCTGTCCAGGCCGGCCAGCAGTTGCGCCAGGTGTGCTGCCGATGGCTCGAACTCGAGGATCAGTTGCAGGGTGCCGCCGCAGGGCAAGCCGAAACGGTGGGCGTCCTCGGCGCTGACGCCGTAGCGAACCACCTCCGGCAGCCCGGTCTGCATGCCAGGGCCGCCATAGGCGGTGGTGTAACGGTGGATGAGATCGTCCTCGATGCAGCCACCGGACACGCTGCCGACCACGCGACCGTCGCTGCGCAGGGCCATCATCGAACCAACCGGGCGAGGGGAGGAGCCCCAGGTGCGGGCCACGGTGGCCAGCAGGACGCGTTCACCGCTGGCAAGCCAGTCACGGGCGGTGCGCAATACCAGCAGGTCGATGCTTTCCATTCTCATTCTCCAAAGCGTAATACCTGTGCCGACCCTTTACTGATTCAGCAGGGTTATGTGGGGAAATCACTCATCCACCCTTCTGTGGGAGCCGGCTTGCCGGCGATGCAGGCGCCGCGCTGCTTGGCACCGGCCTTGCCGGTGATCGCCGGCAAGCCAGCTCCCACAGGGTCGGCAACCCAAGGTGAACGCCTATAGAGACCGTGCCGTTCTCGATGAAACTTCATCGCATATGCAAGATGATTGGGCTGCTGCTGGCCGGGTCGGTGTGCCCGCGCAACGTGCTCACTGCCTGTGCATCCACCGCGCTGCCGTGGTTGCCCCAACTGCTGCGCACAAAGCTCAGTACTTCGGCAACCTCCTGGTCCGACAATTGCTCGCGGAAGGCCGGCATGCGGTAGGCATCGGGCAGGCCAGCGGCAACAATGCGTTGCGAGCCGTTGAGGGTGATGTTGATCGCCGAGGCGTTCTCGCCGGCCAAGGCCGAGGTTGCGCCCGCTAACGGCGGCATCCATTCGGCCTGGCCCTTGCCGTCCAGCCCATGGCAAGAGGCGCAGCGCGTGACGTAGGTGTGGGCGCCTGGGCGCTCCAGTGTCGCCGCCGCCGATGCCGCTTGGTACTGCCAGGGCGTGCCGTCACGTTGCGGATCGCCTGGCAGCGATTTCAGGTAGTGGGCGATTGCCGCCAGGTCCTCGTCGGCCATGAACTGCGTGGAGTTGTTGAACGCCTCGGTCATCGAGCCATAGACCACGGCATGCCGGTTACGCCCAGTCTTGAGAAACTGGACGATCTCGGCTTCGCTCCAGCGCCCAAGGCCGGTGTTGTGATCGGCGCGCAGGCTCGGCGCGTACCAGCCATCGAGCAGCGCGCCAGCCAGAAACGGCTTGCCGTCTTCATCCAGAGCCTTCTCGTTGAAAGCCAGGCCGCGCGGGGTATGGCAACTGCCGCAGTGCCCGGGGCCCTGGACGATATAAGCGCCACGGTTCCACAGGGCGTCCTGGCCAGCCTTGGCCACGTAGGGCGTAGTGGGCGCAAACAGCCCGTTCCACAGCGCGATGGGCCAGCGCAGGTTCAGCGGCCACGGGATATCGCTGGGGATATTCGGCTGGCTGGCAGGTTGCACGCCCTGCATGAAAAACGCGTACAACGCACGCACATCGTCATCGCTGAGCTTGGCGTAGGAGGGGTAGGGCATGGCCGGGTACAGCCGCCGGCCACCGGGGGCGACGCCATGGCGCACAGCGCGGTCGAAGTCGGCGAGGCTGTAGCCGCCGATGCCGGTGTCCCGGTCTGGGGTGATGTTGGTGGCATGGATCGCGCCCAACGGCGTGGCCATCTCCAGGCCCCCGGCGAACGGCTTGTTGTCGGGCAGGCTGTGGCAGGCCACGCAGTCGCTGAGCCGGGCCACGTACTCGCCGCGGCTGACCAGCGCCGGGTCGACGTTGGCGTTTTGTTCGGCCACGAAAGGCGACGCGGGCTCCCGGGTGACATACCAGGCCAGCAGGCCTGCCGCGATCAGGCACGGCAGCGCCAGCCAGCCGGCGGTTCTTGCGAATCGGCTGTGGGTCATGGGCGTTCCTTGTCCTGTCAGGTGAAGGTGTAGCGGCTCAATGGGATGCTGCGGATGCGCTGGCCGGTCAGCCGCGCTACCGCGTTGGCCACCGCCGGTGCAACCGCGGGCAGCGGCGGTTCGCCGATGCCGCCCATTTTCGCGCCGCTTTCGACGATGCGCACATGCACCCGCGCCATGCGCGAAGGCGGCAGGATCGGGTACAGGTCGTAGTTGCGCGCCCGGGGCTTGCCGTCGATGTACACCGCTTCTTCCAACAGGGTCTGCGACAGGCCCAGGGCCACGGCGCCGTTGACCTGCGCTTCGATGATCGCCGGGTTGACGATGCTGCCCGGGTCGATGGCCTGCCAGATGTCGTGCACTTTGACCTGACCGTCCTCGATCGACACTTCGGCGATGACCGCCGCCTCCGAGCCAAACGGCGAGGCCATGGCCACACCACGTGCCCGTTTGCTGCCGTCCTCGGCGGTGAATGGCCCACGCTTCCAGCCGCCGGACAACTCGCCTACCGCCTGTAGCAGGGTGGTCAGGCGGGGGTTGTCGCGCAACAGATGCAGGCGCAATTCATAAGGGTCCTTGCCGCCTTTGTCGGCCAGCTCGTCGAGGAAGGCTTCGTAGAAGAAGTCGTTCAGCGAGTTGCCCACCGAGCGCCAGTAGCCGAGCATGACCGGGCCTTTGACGTAGATTTGGGCAATGCGCTTGTTGGCGATGGCGTACGACTTGCCCGACAGCCCTTCAAGGGCGGTGGGGTCGATCTTGTCACCTTGTTTGCCGGCCAGTGCCTCGGTCGGGCCTTCGGTGGCACTCACGGCTTCTATCGCGACAGGCAGGCCATCGTCATCCAGTGCCCCACGGAACTTGACCACCGCCAGCGGTCGCAACACATCCCGCAGAAACTCTTCTTCGCGGCTCCAGATCAGCTTGACCGGGCGGCCCACCGCTTTGGCCAGGGCGATGGCCTGTGGGTAGGGGTTGGCCGAGTCGTACAGAAAATGCCGGCCAAAAAAGCCGCCCAGCAGGGGGGAGTGCAGGGTGATGCGCGCAGGGTCGAGGCCGGTGCGTTTGGCGATGTCGTCGCGGAACATGTCCGGCGCCTGGTTGGGCAACCACACCTCCAGCGAACCGTCGGGGTTGAAGCGGGCGAGCGCCGAGGGCGGCTCGAGCTGGGCGTGGTTGAGGTATTGGTTGTGGTAGGTCGCCTCGACCTTGGTCTTGGCCTTGGCCAGCACCCCGGCCACATCGCCTTGGTTTTCCTCGTCGCGGGCCGGGCCTTGCTCGGTGGCCAGGCGGTCACGATAGGCGTCGCTGGAGAAGTCGGCCGGCATTGGCCTTACCGGCGAATCGCTGCCGGGCTCCTGCCAGTCCACCTGGAGGGCCTCGACTGCGCGCTTGGCATGCCACCAGCGTTCGGCGACCACCGCCACCGCGCCGGGTAGTTGATGCACCGAATGCACGCCTTTCATGGCCTTGACCTGTGCTTCGTTGCGCAGGCTGCCAACCGTCATGCCCAGGCGCGGTGCGTGCTGGACGGCGGCGTGGAGCATGCCGTCGAGCTTGATGTCGATGGTGTACACGGCCTTGCCGGTGGATTTGTCATAGGCATCGACCCGGCGCACCGGTTTGCCGATCCAGCGGAACTGGCTGGGGTCGCGCAGCTTCACGCTGGCCGGGTCTGGCACCGGCAGGTCGAGGGCGCGCTCGGCCAGTTCGCCGTAGGGCACCGAGCGGCCTGAGGCTGCATGGATAACCTTGCCGGGTTCGGTGGAAAGTTCGTCGACCGGCACCCCCAACTGCTCGGCACCTGCCTGCAGCAACATGGCCCGGGCCAGGGCGCCGAGGCGGCGCATGGTCGGGTAACTCATGCGAACCGACATGCTGCCGCCGGTGATGCGCATGCCGTTTTCCATCACCACGTAAGCTTCGCCAGGCGGCGCGCTGTCGACCAGGAACGTGGCCGGGTCGGCGTCCAGTTCTTCGCCGACGATCTGTGCCATGGCGGTGTAGGTGCCTTGGCCGCCCTCCATGAACGGGCAGAGCAGGCGCACGGTGCTGTCCGGGCGAATTTCCAGGAAGGCCGGCACTTGTGTGCCGCGCTCCTGGGCCGCGGTGGTGGCGGCCTGGACCCGTGCCGAGCCCAGCGGCAACCCAAACCCGAGTACCAGCGCGCCCGCGGCGGCGCCCGCCGAGGCTAGCAGGAAGCGGCGGCGTGACAGGTTAACCGGCTCACCCAGCGGCAGCGCCGACAGCTCGGCAGGGGTATCGATACGCGTGTTCATCACGCCTCCTCCCGCTGGGCCGCAAGGTCGTGGACGGCGGCATGGATGGCGTTGTAAGTGCCGCAGCGGCACAGGTTGACCATCGCGGCATCGATCTGCGCGTCGCTGGGCTGGGGCGTGTGCTTGAGCAGCGCCGTGGCGGCCATCACCTGGCCTGACTGGCAGTAGCCGCACTGCGCCACCTGGTGCTCGACCCAGGCCGCGACCACGCGCTTGCCAACGGCGTCGTCCTCGATCGCCTCGATGGTGGTCACTTCGCGCCCGACCACGCCTGCCACCGGGGTCACGCAGGCGCGCACCACGCTGCCGTCCACCAGCACCGAGCAAGCGCCGCATTGCGCCAGGCCGCAGCCATACTTGGTGCCGGTCAGCCCCAGGTCGTCACGGATCACCCACAACAGGGGCGTGTCAGCGTCGGCCTCGACCTGATAGGTCTTCTGGTTGATGCGTAGTTCCATGGTTCACCTGCTCATCATCGGTTTGCTGTCGCGTTGTCGTCGTGAGTGGGGATACGTTGCCCCCAATCCAGAAACGCTAGCACAGCGCTACGACCGGCGAGCAGGCGCTGCCGACAGGTCAGGAGGATCAGGCAAGGAATTCGGCGGAATGCGCAAGGCAGGCGTTGGCGGCAGGCAAACAGGACTTCCAGGCGAAAAACCCGGATAATGCCGGCCAATTTCGTTTTGCACGCTTAACTCACGGTAATCCCGCATGGAAATCAAGGTCAATTTTCTCGACAATCTCCGTCTCGAAGCCAAGTTCGACGACTTCACGGTGATCGCCGACCAACCGATCCGTTACAAAGGCGACGGTTCGGCCCCGGGGCCGTTCGACTATTTCCTGGCGTCTTCGGCCCTGTGCGCGGCTTACTTCGTGAAGCTGTACTGCCAGACCCGCGACATCCCCACCGAAAACATTCGGCTGTCGCAGAACAACATCGTCGACCCGGAAAACCGCTACAACCAGATCTTCAAGATCCAGGTCGAGCTGCCTGAAGACATCTCCGAGAAGGACCGCCAGGGCATCCTGCGTTCCATCGACCGTTGCACGGTAAAGAAGGTCGTGCAGACCGGGCCTGAATTCGTCATCGAGGTGGTGGACAACCTCGACGCCGATGCCCAGGGGCTGCTGATGCCGGTATCGGACACCAGCACCTACATCCCGGGCAAGGACCTGCCGCTGGAGCAGACCATCGCCAACATGTCGGCGATTCTCGCGGGCCTTGGGATGAAGATCGAGATCGCCTCGTGGCGCAATATCGTGCCCAACGTGTGGTCGCTGCATGTGCGCGATGCACAGTCGCCGATGTGCTTCACCAATGGCAAGGGTTCGACCAAGGAGGCCGCGCTGGCCTCGGCGCTGGGTGAGTTCATCGAGCGCCTGAACTGCAACTTCTTCTACAACGACCAGTTCTGGGGCGAGGACATCGCTAACGCGCCGTTCGTGCATTACCCGAACGAGCAGTGGTTCAAGCCGGGCCCCAAGGACGCGCTGCCCAGCGAGATCCTCGACGCGAACTGCCTGGAAATCTACAACCCCGACGGTGAGCTGCGCGGCTCGCACCTGTACGACACCAACTCGGGCAACACTGCGCGGGGCATCTGCTCGCTGCCATTCGTGCGCCAGTCGGACCAGGAGGTGGTGTACTTCCCGTCCAACCTGATCGAGAACCTGTTCCTCAGCAACGGCATGAGCGCTGGCAACACCCTCGCTGAGGCGCAAGTGCAGTGCCTGTCGGAAATCTTCGAGCGTGCGGTGAAGCGCGAGATCCTCGAAGGCGAACTGTGCCTGCCGGATGTACCGCAGGAAGTGCTGGCCAAGTACCCGGGCATCGTTGCCGGTATTCAGGGGCTGGAAGAGCAGGGCTTCCCGGTGCTGGTCAAGGACGCATCGCTGGGCGGTGAGTTCCCGGTCATGTGCGTGACCTTGATGAACCCGCGCACCGGTGGCGTGTTCGCCTCATTCGGCGCGCACCCGAGCCTGGAAGTGGCGTTGGAGCGCAGCCTCACCGAGTTGTTGCAGGGCCGCAGCTTCGAAGGCCTGAACGACCTGCCGCAGCCCACCTTCGAAAGCCACGCGCTGACCGAGCCGAACAACTTCGTCGAGCACTTCATCGACTCCAGCGGCGTGGTGTCGTGGCGCTTCTTCAGCGCCAAGGCCGATTTCGAGTTCGTCGAGTGGGACTTCTCTGGCCATGGCGAAGATTCCAACGTACAGGAAGCTGCGACCCTGTTCGGCATCCTCGAAGACCTGGGCAAAGAAGTGTACATGGCGGTGTACGACAACCTCGGTGCCACCGCGTGCCGCATCCTGGTGCCGGGTTACTCGGAGATCTACCCGGTCGAGGACCTGATCTGGGACAACACCAACCGGGCCTTGTCGTTCCGCGCTGACATCCTCAACCTGCACAGCCTGGACAACCGTTCGCTGAAGTTGCTGCTCAAGCGCCTGGACAACTGCGATGTGGACGATTACACCACCATCACCACGTTGATCGGCGTTGAGTTCGACGACAATACGGTGTGGGGCCAGTTGACCATTCTTGAGCTGAAGCTACTGATCTGCCTGGCCGTGCAGCGCTTCGAAGATGCCAAGGAGCTGGTTGAGGCGTTCCTTCAGTTCAACGACAACACCGTCGAGCGTGGCCTGTTCTACCAGGCGTTGAACGTGGTGCTGGAGGTGGTGTTGGATGATGAACTGGAGATGGAAGACTACGAAACCAACTTCCGCCGCATGTTCGGCAACCCGCGGATGGACGCGGTGCTGGGCTCGGTGGACGGCAGCGTGCGCTTCCACGGCCTGACGCCGACCAGCATGAAGCTGGAAGGGCTGGATCGTCATTTGCGTTTGATCGAGAGCTACAAGAAGCTGCATGCAGCTCGGGCCAAGTTTGCCTGATAGACCGAGCGCCGCTTGTGCGGCGCTTCGCAGCACAAGGCTGCTCCTACACAGGCCCGATTCGGCGCCAAGAATGTCGCGCGCCACTGCCGCAGGATTAATTGGCCCGAAACAATTGTAGGAGCAGCCTTGTGCTGCGAAGCGTCGCGCAAGCGGCGCTCGATCCCGCAAGCGCCAACCCCCCCAAACCGTACACCTCGCAACCATCCCCATATAGCGGTTAATGCTTTCCGCTATCTCAAATCCGTCTTGCCTCTCACCCCCCACCGCTTGCCGCTTCCCCCATCAGGCGCATAATTTTTTGCTACCCCCACGGGCTCGACCCCTCAACCTATCCATGGCGCGATGACCGCCAGAAGGACCTCGGCCGCGCACAACAAGAAGGCGCAGACCATGAGCACCCCTTTGGATACCAATGCCTTGAAAGCCCGCCAGCAAGCAGCGTGGGCCAGCGGTGACTACGCCGTGATCGGCACCACCCTGCAGCTGGTGGGCGAACGCCTGGCCGAAGCCTGTGATTTGCGCTGGGACGAGCAGGTACTGGACGTGGCGGCCGGCAACGGCAATGCCACCCTGGCCGCCGCGCGGCGCGGTTGCCGCGTCACCTCCACCGACTACGTGGCCGAGTTGCTCAAGCGCGGTGAGGCACGCGCTCAGGCCGAGCACCTGAACGTGGTGTTTCAAGTGGCCGATGCCGAAGCGTTGCCGTTCGCCGAGGGTGCATTCGATGCCGTTCTGTCGACCTTCGGTGTGATGTTCACCCCCGATCAGGCCCAGGCCGCGCGGGAATTGAGCCGCGTCTGTCGGTCCGGCGGCCGGATTGGCCTGGCGAACTGGACGCCCCAGGGTTTCGTTGGCCAGATGTTCAAGACGCTCGGGCGCCACGTTCCGCCGCCAGCCGGGGCATTGCCCCCTTCGCGCTGGGGTGACGAGGAACAGTTACGGGTACTGTTCGACAGGGCGCTGGGCCAGATGCAGGTCACCCATCAACACTTCAACTTCCGCTATCGCTCTGCAGCGCACTTCATCGATGTGTTCCGCACTTGGTATGGGCCGGTGCACAAGGCGTTTGCGGCATTGGCGCCTGAAGCCGCCAATGCGCTGGAAAGCGACCTGACTGCGCTGTTGAATGAAAACAACGTGGGGGGCGGGGCCTCGCTGGTGGTCCCCAGCGAGTATCTGGAGGTGGTGATCACGCGGCGTTGAGCGTCAGCGACTGCTGCCTAGTTCTTGCACTTGGCCATCACCACCTGGCAGGTCTTCGGCGTCCCCCCAGACCTGCCTGCATAGCGCACACAGTTGTTCAGCGACTTCTGCCGGGCAATGCTCAGGGTATTGCCCCAGGCCAGGCCACCTTCGCCCGTAGTCGGTACGGCCTTGGCGAAGCAGTTGGAGCCAACGGTGGAGGCCGCATAGCGGGCTTGGTTTTTCTTGCTGGAGCAGCCTGCGCTCAGCCCCAGGCCGAGGATGAGCAGCGTGATCAGTGCCCAGAACGCCCACGTGCGCTCCCGGTAGTCGCTCATGCTGTTCTCCTTGTTCGAGTGATGCCAAAGCGCTGAAGGTAGAAAAGCACAGCGCGGGTGCTTGCAGGATACCATTCAAGCGAAACGGTGAACTATCGCGTCGTAGAGACGCTCCTTTCTTTAGCGCACCCCGCGCACGCCTGATGATGTCTTTGTCATCAGGCCCGGGTCACTGAACGATAAGGAGGCGCCGTGACCGCATCTGAGCAAACCCTCTACCGCTGCACGCCAGGCCCATTGCACGCCATGCTGTTGGCCGGCAGTGTTCCGCTGTTTCTTGGCGCGCTGTTGAGCGATATCGCCTACTTCAATAGCTACCAGATCCAATGGAGCAACTTCGCGGCCTGGCTGATCGCCGGTGGCTTGGTGTTCTGTGGGCTGGCGCTGCTGTTCGCGTTGGTCAACCTGATCCGCGCCGAGCGCAAAGGCGGGCGTGCGACCCTGTATTTCGTGCTGTTGCTGGCGACCTGGGTGTTGGGGGTGGTCAATGCCTTCGAGCATGCCAAGGACGCCTGGGCAGTGATGCCGTCGGGGTTGGTGCTGTCGGTCATTGTGACCGCGCTCGCAACTGTCGCGGCGTGGACTGGCCTTAGCAACCTGCGTTCGGGAGGTGTGGCATGAAGCCTTTGCATACCTTGAGCCTGTTGAGCATGGCGTTACTGATCAGTGCCTGTGGTGGGGAAGGCACGCCCACTCAAGCCCATGGCCCGGACCCCAAGCTTCCTGAGCCCCAGCGTGGTTTGCTGCCGAGCATGAAGATCGCTGAGCCGGTTGCCTGGGGTGAGCAGAAGCCGACTGTGCCTGAGGGCTTCAGCGTCACGGCAATCGCCACCGGCCTGAACATCCCGCGCCAGAGCCTGGTGCTGCCCAATGGCGATATTCTCGTAGCCGAAGGCCGCGGCGGCAGCGCCGCAAAACTCAAACCCAAGGATGTGATCGCCAGCCAGATCAAGGCCAAAGGCAATACCCAGGTCAAAGGCGGCAATCGCCTGACTTTGCTGCGCGACGCCGACGGCGATGGCACCTACGAGGTGCAGACGGTGTTTGCTGAAAACCTCAACGCCCCTTACGGCCTGGCGTTTGCCAACGGCAAGCTGTACGTGGCCAACCAGGATGCATTGGTGCGTTTCGACTACCAGGAGGGCCAGACCAAGGCCAGCGGTGCGCCGGTCAAGGTCACCGACCTGCCTGCCGAAATCAACCACCACTGGACCAAATCGTTGGCCGTCAGCGCTGATGGGCGCTTCCTTTATGTGGGTATCGGCTCGAACAGCAACATCACCGAGCGCGGCCTGGAAGTGGAGATCGATCGGGCCATGGTCTGGCAGGTCGATGCCCAGACCGGTGCTCACCGGCCCTATGCGACCGGCTTGCGCAACCCGACGGCCTTGGCTGTTCAGCCGCAGAGCGGGCAGGTGTGGGCGGTGGTCAACGAGCGTGATGAGCTCGGCCCTGATCTGGTCCCGGACTACCTGACGTCGGTGCGTGAAGGTGGGTTTTATGGGTGGCCCTACAGTTATTGGGGCCAGAACGTCGATGACCGGGTCAGGCCACAGAACCCGGACAAGGTGGCGGCGGCAATCAAGCCGGACTACAGCCTTGGCTCGCATGTGGCTGCATTGGGGGTCGACTTCTCGGTACCGGCCATGGGCGAGCGCTTCGCCGACGGGGTGTTCGTGGGTGAGCACGGTAGCTGGAACCGGCCAAACCCCGTGGGCTACAAGGTGATCTTCGTGCCGTTCAGCAATGGCAAGCCGGCAGGCGAACCGATCGACTTCGCCACGGGCTTCCGGGGCGAGGACGGCAAGACGCGTGGGCGGCCGGTGGGGGTCACCGTCGACCCGCGCGGTGCCTTGATCATTGCCGACGACCTGGCCAATACGGTCTGGCGGGTGACGCGCAGCCAGTAATGACTATGCTTGTTGGCGCGTGAACCTTTCACGCGCCAACCCGGAAACGAATACAGGGAAGCAGGCCTATGAAACCCATTAGCTCACTCGCTCGCGCTGTCGCACTCGCCTCGCTGGTCTTCGCTGGCAGCTTCACGGCCCAGGCCGCTGATGTGCCGATTGGTAGCGAAGCGCTGGAAAGCCATGTCACCACCAAGGTGCAGGCTATCGACCTGGCCAGCCGCCAGGTCACGGTGGAGGGCGCCAACGGCAAGCCTGTGACCTTCCAACTGACCGAGAAGGCCAAGGCGCTGCCCAACCTCAAGGTCGGCGACACGGTCGACATCTACGTGACCCGCGCTGTGGCTTATGTGCTCAATACCGACGTGGGCGGCGCGCCTAAAGTGAGTGATGAGTCCGGCAGCATTCGCGCCACCAAGGACAACCCCAACCCCGGCGGTGAGGCGTTCCGCCAGGTCAAGGTCACGTCGCAGATCAAGAAGATCGACCTCAAGAAGCATGAGGTGAGCCTGCTGCCGCCGGAAGGCAAGCTGCAGGTGGTGAAGGTCGAGAACCCTGACCTGCAGGCGCGCATGAAGAACCTCAAGGTCGGCCAGACGGTCGATGCCATCTACACCGAAGTGCTGCGCGTGGAGACCTCACGCTAGGTTCGGCGTGTGAGGTGCCCGGCTATTCACGCGGCGAATAGTCGGGGTGCATGTGTTTGATTTCCATAACCGGTGCAGATCCATCGATCATGGCCTCCATCACACTACAAGGTGAGGCAAGTCATGTTGAGCAAGTCGATGGTTCTGTTGGGTATCCCTGTGGCGATGGCGTTGCTGGCGGGTGCCGTGCTGCCGTTTCAGGCAGCTGGCAACGCCGCTGTTGGCCGGGCGTTGGGCCACTGGTTATGGGGGGCGTTCACCTCGCTGACGGTCAGTTCAGTGGTGGTGATTGCGGCGCTGCTGATACTGCGGGTGCCAACGCCAGATCTGGGCAAGGCCCTCCAAGGGCCGTGGTGGCTGTGGATTGGCGGCGTGCTGGGCGCGCTCTACGTGGCCGGCGCGGCAGCACTGACGCCGAAACTGGGCGCCGCGGGCTTTCTAGTGCTGGTGGTGGCAGGGCAGATCTTGACGGCGGTCATCGCTGACCATTTCGGGATAATGGGGCTAGGGGGCAAACCGGTTAGCCTGGCCCGGTTGGCAGGCGTGGTGCTGATCCTGTGTGGGGTCTTCCTGGTCCAGGGGGGCTGGGGGAGCAGCGCTGCGGCCAAGCCTGTGGTGCTCGAGCAGTCACAGCGCTGATCAAGTGCCTGGCTGGCTGCAGGCCCACACGGCCTCGCGCAGCCAGCGATGCCCGGGGTCGCTGTCTTTGCGGCTGTGCCAGGCCTGCTGATAGGCAAACGAAGGAATGGTCAGTGGCGGCTCAAACCGGCGCAACGCCTGATGCTGGCGCAATGAGCCTACCGCGCGGCTGGCCACCGTGAGAATCAGATCGGTGCCCGCAAGCACCTCGACCGCTGCGCTCCAGTGCGGCAGTGCCAGGGCTATCCGCCGCTGCAGGCCGTGGGCGGCCAATGCGCGTTCTATTTCATCATGGGCATCGGGGTGCATGGCCATCAACACATGGGGGCGAGTCAGCCAGTCGGCCAACGCTAGGCCCCCACTGGCAGGCAGCACCTGGCGGTCGGCAACACTGATGAAGTGTTCCTCGAATAGGGGCTGGGCGGTGATGCTCTGCGGCAGCTCGGGGAATAGGCCCAAGGCGAGGTCGAGCTCCCCGTCGAGCAGCTGGGCCAGCATGGTTTCACGGCTGGCCTGGCTGATTGCCAGGTCTACACCGGGTGCTACCTGGCGCACGTGGCGGACCAGGGGCGGAAGGATGATGCGCGAAGCATAGTCGGACAACGACAAACGGAACCGACGCTGCGCCTTGGCAGGGTCGAACAGCGGAGCGGCCAGCAGCGCGTTGAGGTTGCCCAAGGCATCTTGCAGCGGCTTGGCCAGTGCCTGCGCACGTGCGGTCAGGGCCATGCGGCCGTTCTGGCGAATCAACAAGGGGTCATCGAAGTGCCTGCGCAATTGTGCCAGCGCATGGCTCACCGCCGGCTGGCTGCGGTGCAGGCGCAGGGCGGCGCGGGTCACGTGCTTCTCTGTCAGCAGTGCATGCAAGGCCAGCAGCAGGTTGAGGTCGATCTTGCGCAGTTCATCCATGGGGCGAATAGTCGAGGCTGGTTGGGCGGGCTTTGATCAGCCTAACAGATGCTCTGGTTTGGGTGCGCGGCGGTGCGCATGGCGGTCGGCTATTGCTGCACGGGTTGCAGAAATCATCTGCACTGCGCCGTATTGTTCAACTTGCCATGCCTAATTAGCCTGTATCGAAACCGTCATCCTCACAGGAGTCGATCATGGCCAACCGTATAACACTCAACGCCACCGGTACTGCCGATGTCATGCAGGTGCAGCACGTCCAACCGCAAGTGCCAGGGCCAGGCGAGGTTTGGCTGGAGCAGACCGCCATGGGCGTCAACCCGCTGGACGTACTGCAGCGCAAGGGCGGGGCGCCCCTGGCATTGCCGTCTGGCCTGGGGCTGGAGGGCGCCGGGCGGGTGAGCGCGGTGGGTGAAGGGGTGAGCAATGTGCGCGTGGGGGACCGGGTGGCGTATGCGATGGGCCCGGTAGGCGCTTATGCCAGCGGGCGGCTGTTCCCTGCCGAGCGCCTGGTCAAGCTGCCGGACTCACTGGATGACGAAGCCGCCGCAGCCGTATTGTTCAAGGGCATCACCGCGCAGTACCTGCTGAAGAGCACCTACCGCGTGGGGCCGGGTACCCAGGTGCTGCTGTATGGCGCGGGCGGGGCATTGGGGCAGCTCATGGCGTCTTGGGCCAGGCACCTGGGGGCGACCGTGATTGGCGTGGTGTCGCGACCGCAGAGCGTCGAGCGGGCGCGGGCGGCGGGCTGCCATCACGTGATGGTGTTCGAGGCGGCCACGTTGGCCAGGGAGGTGCGTGAGTTGACGCACGGCGAGGGCGTGGACGTGGTGTATGACAGTGTCGGCAAGGTGTCGCTGGAGGCCTCGCTGGACAGCCTGCGCCCGCGCGGGTTGCTGGTGTCGTTTGGTGGCACCTCCGGCGCGCCGGCGGCCATTGAAGTGGCCACGCTCAATGCCAAGGGCTCCCTGTACCTGACGCGCCCGTCACTGGCAGCCCATACGCGCACCGTCGAGGAGTACCAGCAGCGCGCCGCCGATGTGCTGGCGGCGGTCGACGCAGGTATCATCCAGCCTCGGGTCTGGCGTCGCTACCCGCTGGCCGAAGCGGCCAGGGCCCACGCGGACCTGGAGCAAGGGCTGTCGGAAGGGGCGCTGATTCTCATTGCCTGACTTTCCTACCTTCTGCCGAGCCTTGCCATGGACGCCTTCGACAGCCGCCGCGCCGATGAACTTGCCACCTTGCTGGCCTTGCACGAGCAGGGGTCGTTCGCGGCTGCTGGACAGCAACTGGCGCGCCACCCCACGGTGCTGTCCAAGCGCCTGAGCGCACTCGAAGCACGCCTTGGCATCCGCCTGGTTGAGCGCAGCACGCGGCAACTGCGCTTCACCGACGAAGGTGAGCGGTTGGTGGCGCGGGTGCGCGAGGCCAGCCGGCTGATCGCCGAAGCCGAACAGGAAGCCACGCAAGGGGCGGTAACGGTGCGGGGGCGTTTGCGCCTCGCCTTGCCGGCGGCCATGGGGCGGCGCTGGTTGAGCGGGATGTTGGCGGATTTTGTGCTGGCCTATCCGCAGGTCACAGTGGAGGCCGAATACGCCGATCGCTTCGTTGACCTGATCGGCGAGGGCTTTGACGCTGCCATCCGTATTGGCGAGTTGGCCGATAACCGCCTGGTGGCGCAAAAGCTGTGCGATCACCGCCGCATCCTCTGCGCCTCGCCGGGCTACTTGGCCAGTCATGGCACGCCGCAGCAGCCTGAGCAGCTAGCCGGGCATAACTGCCTCGGCTTCAGCGGCTTGCGTTCGTTTCCCGAATGGCGCCTCACCCGGCAAGCGCAGCAAGTCAGTGTCAAAGTCAGTGGTTCGTTGCGCAGTAATGACAACGAAGCCTTGCTCGAAGCTGCTCGGCGGGGTGTGGGCATATTGGCTGGCGGCGACTGGCTGATGGGCGAGGATTTGGCCAGTGGGCGCTTGGTGAGGGTGCTGCCGCACTGGCAGCTCGACGTGGCGGCAGGGATCTACCTGGTGCGGCCTACGGCACGGCTGAACACCGCTGCACTCGGGGTTTTCAAGGCGTGGGTGACTGAGCAGTTCAGTGCGGGAGCGCCCTGGCGGCACCAGGGCGATCATCTTTAGATTTCGCCTTAATTTTATTGTTTAACTAGTTGAAATCAAACGATAAAACTATTTGTGGTTGTTCCGCCTGTTGTTAACGTTTTGCTGCAAATGATCAGGCTAAAGTACTGAAAAATATGAATTTATCGCTTTGCGACGGCATGCTGCACGCATTGCTCGTAATAGGTCTGCTTGATCGCCGCAGGTTTCAATCGCGAACGGCTGTTGTAAGTCTGCTCGGTAATGCCGAACGCGGTCATGCGCATCCACGGCTTGGCGAACTTGCGCGCCTGTAACTTCTTGCGCGTGGCATACAGGGTTACCCCTGATAGCTTGGCCTGCTGGGCTTCTGCGGCGATCTGTGCGCCCCAGCCACAGGTCTGGCGATCATTCTGGCTCAGCGTCCTGGCCTGCACGCCGAAGGCGGCCGTGGCCAGCAGGCAGCCGGCCATCGTTGCTAGAAGTACTCGCATGTTGCTGTCCTAAGCATCTGAAGGAGAAGGGAGTTTGCCTTCCCTTCAAACGCCTGGGGGCCAGCAATTTGCCGTCAGGCAGTGGCCATTCGCAACCGCGCTGAGGCGGGGGCACGCAGGCTGGCCCAGGCAAGGCCTGCCACCCAGATGACCGATACGCCGTAGTTCAAGCGCTGGTACAAGCCGAACAGATGGCCACTTTCAACAGCCTGGCCCATCAGCGCGACGGTCACGATCGCCAGCACTACGGCTGCCAAGGAGAACAGGCTCAAGGCCCGTGAGCCGGCCACCCGGTTGCCTAGCCAGGCCCACAGCGCACTGGCCCAAGTCAACGAAAGGAACATCAGCAAGCCTGAGAGGTTGTGCAACTGCTGCGACAGCGAAGGCTGTGCCGGTGCACACCCTTGGTCGCAGGGGAACCAGCCGGAGCCCAGGCTGCCCAGGCCATGCAGCAGCACCAGGGCCGCGCTGACCCGCGCCAGGGTCGATCCCTGCCAGCGACGGGCCAGGCCCCAGGCAAACAGTGCGAACAACACGGCCAGTGGGAAGTTGTTGACCAACGCAGACCAGTGCTGGGTGGCTGCACCCACGGCGCCGAGTTGGCTCATGGCCTGTTGCAGGTGGTCATAGCCGGGGTACGCCTGGGCGGTCAGCCAGACGCCAGCCAGTAGCCACAGGGGGATCAGCAGGCCAGTGGCGAGCAGAATTCGGTCGAGCGGTTTCATGCTGTCGTTTCCTTCCATGGATAAGTGAGCGCGAAGCCGCACGGTACAGCCTTTCGCTGGCTTTGGGCCAGCATGTGGCGCTGATTTTTCGCATTCCGCGTGTCGCAGACACAGTGTGAAATACCGCATTGGGTGTATGTGATCGTACAACTGCTTGCGCTATCATGGGCGCTGTCTTTCAAGGTGAAATACAGGGCATGACAGAGCAGCAGGTACAGGCAAGGACCCGGCGCAAGCCGCGCAGTCTGGCCCAGGAACTGGTCACGGTGCTGACCGAGCGAATTCGCAGCGGCCAGCTCAAGCGCGGCGACAAGCTGCCGACCGAATCGCAGATCATGGCGGAAGAGGGCGTCAGCCGCACCGTGGTGCGCGAGGCCATCTCGCGGCTGCAGGCCGCAGGCCAGGTGGAGACCCGCCATGGCATCGGCACCTTTGTGCTGGACGCACCGGCTACGGGCGGTTTCCGCATCGACCCGGCGACCGTGGTGACCCTGCGCGAAGTGCTGGCAGTGCTGGAGTTGCGCATTGCCCTGGAGATCGAGTCGGCAGGGTTGGCGGCGCAGCGGCGCAGTGATGAACAGCTGGTTGGCATGCGCGCAGCGCTGGACGAGCTCAACGAAGGCGCGGCCCATGCGACCGATGCCGTGTCCGCGGACTTCCAGTTCCACTTGCGCATCGCCCAGGCCAGCGGCAACCACTACTTTGCCGACATCATCAACCACCTGGGTACCAGCATCATTCCACGTACCCGGCTCAATTCGGCACGCCTGGCCCATGATGACCAGGCGCACTACATGAGCCGGTTGATGCATGAGCACGAGGCGATCTACGAAGCGATTGCCCGGCAAGACAGCGAAGGGGCGAAGATGGCCATGCGCATGCACTTGAGCAACAGCCGCGAGCGATTGCGTCAGGCGCATGAAGAGGCGGAAGCGCAGGGGGTCTGAGCCCTCTGTCGCCCAGGCCGGCCTCTTCGCGGGTAAACCCGCTCCCACAGGGGTGGCACAGATTTCAGGCCTGCAGTGATCCTGTGGGAGCGGGTTCACCCGCGAAGGGGCCGGTACAGACAAAAGAAAAAGCCCCGACATGTGCGGGGCTTTTTCCATTCTAAAGACGATCAGATCGCCTCTTCGCTCCACTGCCCATTCACCAGGCGACGCAGCCCCAGCGGGTTGCCATCGCGCAGCGCCTCAGGCAGCAACGCCTGCGGGTAGTTCTGGTAGCACACCGGGCGCAGGAAACGGTCGATGGCCAAGGTGCCGACCGACGTGCCGCGTGCATCTGAGGTTGCCGGGTACGGCCCGCCATGCACCATGGCGTCGCACACTTCGACACCCGTCGGGTAGCCATTGACCAGAATCCGGCCGACCTTTTCTTCCAGCAGCGGCACCAGCCAGGCGAACGCTTCGAAATCCTCCGGCTCGCCGATCAGGGTCGCGGTCAGTTGGCCGCGCAGGCCGAGCAGTGCGGCGCGCAGTTGTTCGTTGTCCTGGGCTTCGACGGCCACAGTGGTTGGGCCAAACACTTCTTCTTGCAGCAACGGGTCGGCGTCGACCAGCAGGCGGGCTTCAGCCTTGAACAGCTGGGCGCGGGCCTGGTTGCCTTCCTGTGCCTGGCCGGCCAGGTGCTCGATGCCAGCGTGGGCGTGCAGGTGCTCCAGGCCGCCAACGTAGCTGCGCAGGCCGCCGGCGTTGAGCAGGGTCTGGCCAGCCTGTTGGTCGAGGTGCTGGCCGAGGTCAGCCAGCAACTGGCTGAATTGCGGCGATTGCAGGCCGATCACCAGGCCAGGGTTGGTGCAGAACTGGCCGGCACCCAGGCACACCGAGCCAGCCAGTTCGCGGGCGATGGCTTCGCCACGTTTGGCCAGGGCGCCGGGCAGGATGATCACCGGGTTGATGCTCGACATCTCGGCAAACACCGGGATCGGCTGTGGGCGTTCGGCGGCCATGCGGCACAGCGCATCGCCACCCTTGAGCGAGCCGGTAAAGCCGACGGCCTGGATCGCCGGGTGCTTGACCAGCCATTCGCCGACCCCGCCGCCGAAGACCATGTTGAACACGCCCTTGGGCATGCCGGTGCGCTCAGCGGCGCGCTGGATGGCACAACCGACCAGGTCGGCTGTGGCCATGTGGCCGCTGTGCGCCTTGAACACTACCGGGCAGCCTGCGGCGAGGGCGGCGGCGGTGTCGCCACCGGCAGTCGAGAAGGCCAGCGGGAAGTTGCTGGCACCGAACACGGCAACCGGGCCTACGCCAATGCGCATCTGGCGCAGGTCGACACGAGGCAGCGGTTGGCGATCCGGCAGGGCCAGGTCGATGCGTGCCCCCAGGTAATCACCGCGGCGCAGGACTTGCGCGAACAGGCGCATCTGGCCACTGGTACGCCCGCGCTCGCCCTGGATACGCCCTGCAGGCAGGGCGGTTTCGCGGCAGACGATGGCGACGAAGGCGTCGTCCAACTCATCCAGTTCGGCGGCGATGGCATCGAGGAATTCGGCGCGGCGCGCCGGGGCCAGTTGGCGGAATTCGGCGAAGGCGGCAGCGGCGGCTTGGGCGGCTTGGTCCACTTCAGCCTCGGTGGCCTGGGCAAAGCTGTAGGGCAGGGCCTCGCCAGTGGTGGCGTCCAGGCTCTGCAGGCGTTGCGCGCCAGCGGCGCTGCGCTGGCCGGCGATGAAGTTGTGGCCGAGGATCTCAGGCATGGGGTGCTCCTTTGAAGAAATAAAAGGCTGAAGGACGGCATGGCCCGCTCCCACAGGGGCCATGCCAAACCGCTACATCAGGTAATCGGCGCCGGGTTGAACAGGGTGATGTCGTTGTGCAGCCGGTGTTGTTCGGCCCAGGTCTGCTTGCGGCCGCTGGCCACGTCCAGGTAGTAGTGGAACAGCTCCCAACCCAGTTCCTCGATGCTCGAGCGGCCTGTGGCGATGCGCCCGGCGTCGATGTCGATCAGGTCAGGCCAGCGCTCGGCCAGCTCGGTGCGGGTGCACACCTTGACCACGGGTGCCATGGCCAGGCCGTACGGCGTGCCGCGGCCGGTGGTGAAGACATGCAGGTTCATGCCAGCTGCGAGCTGCAAGGTACCGCAGACAAAGTCGCTGGCCGGGGTCGCGCAGAAGATCAGGCCTTTGCGGGCGACTCGCTCGCCAGGGCCGAGCACGCCCTGAATAGAGCCGCTGCCGGACTTCACGATCGAGCCCAAGGACTTTTCGACGATATTCGACAGGCCGCCTTTCTTGTTGCCCGGCGTGGTGTTGGCGCTGCGGTCGGCCGCACCTTGCTGCAGGTAGCGGTCGTACCAGTCCATCTCGCGCACCAGCGCATCGGCCACGTCCTGGTTCTCGGCGCGGGAGGTCAGCATGTAGATGGCGTCACGCACTTCGGTCACTTCCGAGAACAGCACGGTCGCGCCGGCGCGTACCAACAGGTCGGAGGCATAGCCCAGCGCGGGGTTGGCAGTGATGCCGGAGAAGGCATCGCTGCCGCCGCACTGCATGCCCAGGATCAGCTCGCTGGCGGGCACCGTTTCGCGACGGCGCTGGTCGAGCTTCTTCAGGCGGGTTTCAGCCAGCGCCATGATCTGTTCGATCATTTCGCCGAAGCCCAGGCTGGCGTCCTGCAGGCGATACAGCCACGGGTCACTGAGGTCTACCGAGGGGTCGTTGTCGTGCATGACCTGGCCGGCCTGCAGCTTTTCACAGCCCAGGCTGATGACCAGCGCTTCGCCGCCAAGGTTAGGGTTACGCGCCAGGTTGCGCACGGTGCGGATCGGGATGTAGGCATCGCGGGCGTTGATCGCCACGCCGCAGCCGTAGCTGTGGGTGATGGCGACCACGTCATCGACGTTGGGGTACAGCGGCAGCAACTCTTGACGAATGCGCTTGACCGCATGCTCCAGCACGCCGGTCACGCATTGCACGGTGGTGGTGATGCCGAGGATGTTGCGGGTGCCGACGGTGCCGTCGGCATTGCGGTAGCCCTCGAAGGTAAACCCCTCGAGCGGCGGCAAGGCGTCGGGGACGGCGTCGCAGCGCGGCAGGCTGTCCAGCGCTGGGGCTTCTGGCATGGCCAGCTGGCTTTCCTGAACCCAGCTGCCTTGGGGCAAGTCTTCAAGGGCGTAACCGATGATCTGCCCATAGCGGCGCACCGGCTCGCCTTTGGCGATCAGTACGGTGGCGACCTTGTGGCTCTGCGGCACGCCTTCGACCAGGGTCAGGCCGTCGGGAAAGCGGGCGCCTTCGCCCAGGCCACCGTCGTTGACCACTACCACGACATTGTCGTCATCGTGCAGGCGGACGTAGCGGGGCGAGTCGGAATGTTCGATCAACTGCATGTTCGGGCCCTTCTTGTGATTGCTCAGGCTTTATACATCCGCCCGCGGCCGGCAGGTGCCGGGCGCGGGCGTGTTCACTCAGTGTCGGGCGCTTGCCAGGTCACCATTGGCGGTGACGTCGGCTTCAGCCTTTGGGGGTTCATGCAGCTCGATGCGCTTGATCGGGCCGACGATCACCAGGTAGCTGAACACCGCGACCAGGGCGTTGGCGCCTACATACACCAGGGCCCACTTGAACGAACCGGTGGCGCTGATGATGTAGCCGATGACGATGGGCGTGGTGATCGAGGCGATGTTGCCGAAGGTGTTGAACAGGCCGCCCGAAAGGCCGGCGATCTGCTTGGGCGAGGTATCGGCGACCACAGCCCAGCCCAGTGCACCAATGCCTTTGCCGAAGAAGGCCAAGGTCATGAAACCGACCACCATCCATTCAGCGTCGACATAGTTGCAGAAGACCATTGTGGTCGACAGCAACAGGCCGCAGACGATCGGCAGCTTGCGCGAGAAGGTCAGCGAATTGCCGCGGCGCAGCAGCCAGTCCGACAGCACCCCGCCCAGCACGCCACCGATGAAGCCGCAAATGGCCGGCAGCGAGGCAATGATGCCCGCCTTGAGGATGGTCATCCCACGCTCTTGCACCAGGTACACCGGGAACCACGTCAGGAAGAAGTAGGTGATGGCGTTGATGCAATACTGGCCCAGGTACACGCCCAGCAGCATGCGGCTGGTCAGCAACTGCTTGATGTAGCCCCATTTCGGGCCGTCGTTGCCGCGTTTCTGGTCCATGTCCACCAGGCCGCCGTTCTGCTCGATGTGCTCGAGCTCGCTTTGGCTGATGCGCGGGTGTTGCTTGGGGTTGTAGATGGTCTTCATCCACACGAACGAGAACAGGATGCCGAGGCCGCCCATGACCACGAACACGTGTTCCCAACCGAAGCTGAAGACAATCCAGCCCATGATTGGGGCAAACAGTGCGGTGGCGAAGTACTGGGCCGAGTTGAAGATGGCTGAGGCCGTGCCGCGTTCTGCGGTGGGGAACCAGGCCGCGACGATGCGGGCGTTGCCCGGGAACGACGGAGCTTCGGCAAAACCGACCAGAAAACGCAGGGTGAACAGCGTTACGATTGCCCATGCCACCGGCAGGCCACCGACAAACCCTTGCAACAGGGTGAACAGCGACCAGGTGAAGATGCTGAAGGCGTAGACGTTCTTGGAGCCGAAACGGTCGAGCAGCCAACCACCAGGGATCTGGCCAGCCACGTAAGCCCATCCAAAGGCAGAGAAGATATAACCGAGGGTGACGGCGTCAATGCCGAGGTCTTTCTGCAGGCTGGAACCTGCGATTGCAATGGTAGCGCGGTCGGCATAGTTGATCGTGGTCACCAGAAACAGCATGAACAGGATCAGGTAGCGCACATGCGTCTTCTTAGTCGCTTGCATGCTGGTAGTACTCCCACTAGTTATTTTTGTGCGGGCTCACGAGGTGTAACCGGAGTGGGGGCTTCCCACTCCGGGTGCGGCTGAGACAGGCCGCGGGGGTTCGCTTATTGCGGACCCATCTTGTCCATCAGGGCTGCGAGCATTTCGTATTCTTCAGCTGTCAGGTCGGTCAGCGGCGTGCGCACCGGGCCTGCGTCGTAACCGGCGATCTTGGCGCCCGCCTTGACGATGCTGACTGCGTAGCCGGCCTTGCGGTTACGGATGTCCAGGTACGGCAGGAAGAAGTCGTCGATCAGCTTGCCAACGGTGGCGTGGTCTTCGCGGGCGATGGCGTGGTAGAAGTCCATCGCGGTCTTTGGCACGAAGTTGAACACGGCCGACGAGTAGACCGGCACACCCAAGGCCTTGTAGGCAGCAGCATACACTTCGGCGGTCGGCAGGCCACCCAGGTAGCTGAAACGATCGCCCAGGCGGCGGCGGATCGACACCATCAGCTCGATATCACCCAGGCCATCTTTGTAGCCGATCAGGTTCGGGCAACGCTCGGCGAGTTTTTCCAGCAGGTCGGCGTTCAAGCGGCAGACGTTACGGTTGTAGACCACTACACCGATCTTCACCGATTTGCACACGGCTTCGACGTGGGCGGCGACGCCGTCCTGGCTGGCTTCAGTCAGGTAGTGCGGCAGCAGCAGCAGGCCCTTGGCACCCAGGCGCTCGGCTTCTTGCGCGTATTCGATGGCCTGGCGGGTCGAGCCACCAACGCCGGCGAGGATCGGCACCGAAGTGGCGCAGGTGTCGACGGCAGTCTTGATCACCTGGCTGTATTCGCTGGCCGCCAGGGAGAAGAACTCACCGGTACCGCCGGCTGCGAACAGGGCGCTGGCGCCATAAGGGGCCAGCCATTCCAGGCGTTTGATGTAACCCGCCTGGTTGAAGTCGCCCTGGGCATTGAAGTCGGTGACCGGGAAAGACAGCAGGCCGTGGGAGAGGATGGATTTCAGTTCTTGTGGATTCATTGTTATAGGCATCCTGTGGCGCTTGGGTGAGGGTGTGTAGAAGCGATGGAGGTAAGTTATCGTACAACTTGTACGATGACTAGTCCCTCGATGCATTTTTTTTCCCTGGTGGGCTGAGGAAGGCGTGTTTCTGCAGGCGGCCCTTTCGCGGGTAAACCCGCTCCCACAGGGAAATCGCAAACATTCAGCACCTAGAAAACCCTGTGGGAGCGGGCTTGCCCGCGGATGGGGCGTAGTAGGCGACAACCGATCATGCATGAAGCCTGGCACTCAGGTTCATGGCAAACAGTCATCGTATCTCTTGAGGGGGGAGGAAAAAACGATCGCGGAGACAGGCACAAGCCCGCCGCCCGCATCCACGGGAAGTGTTCTGGGACCAGCAGAGGGTGACCGGGGAAGCGGGGGCGGCCTTGCGCCGCCCCGCGATCAAAGCTAACGAAGCTTTGTGTCAGGCAGCCTGATGGTGCTTGACCTGGGACTTGCGAACCTGGGCGCGGCAAGCGTCGCCGAAGGCTTGGAAGATCTTGATCGAATCAGGGTTTTTCGCGGCTTGCCACTCGGGGTGCCACTGCACCGCGAACAGGAAGGGCGAAATGCTCGGGGCATGAATAGCCTCGACCAGGCCGTCTTCGGCGAGGGCGATCGGCTCGATGCCTATACCCAAGTTGCGCAGGCCTTGGCCATGCAGCGAGTTCACGCGGATCTCGTCGCAGCCCAGGGTGTCGCGCAGCCAGCTGCCTGGCTTGACCTTCACGGCATGCACTTGAGCGTACTGCACGTCGACCGGGTCTTCGGGGTTTTCGCGGTGGTCGTTGAAGCCTGGCTCGGCGTACACCTTCTGGTAGATGTCGCCACCCAGCGCCACGTTGATTTCCTGCATGCCACGGCAGATGCCGAAGATCGGCAGGCCACGCTTGAGGGCTGCCTTGACCAGCGGGATGTCGAACAGGTCGCGTGCCTTGTCCTGGCCTTTGCCGGGGGTTTCGTTCTCCTGGCCGTACAGGGCCGGGTCGATGTTGCTGCCGGCACCGGTCAGGTAGACGCCGTCGGCCATGTCCAGGTAGGTCTCGAGGTCTTCAGTGCCACAGCAGGTGGGCACCAGGACCGGGACGCAACCGGCGAAGTCGACCAGCGGAGTAATGTATTTGTGGGTCATGACCTGATAGTCATGGCCTTTGCGCTCTTGGCTGCCCATGGTCATCAGAACGACGGGTTTGCGCAGGGAAGGTTGCTTGTTGCCAATGTTGCTGTTGGACATATGTCACCTTGGGACAGGTTCGACCTGTCGTTGTTGTGCAGGCGCACGGCCGGGGCCTTGAGTGCGACCTGAAGCCCCGAGCACTGCCGGCTCGTCAGAGGCGACGATTCCGGTCGGGACTTGTTGCTAGCTTGCCAGAGCCGTTCGATATGTCAAACGACTGGTAGAGGCTTTAGAGGGGGGTATACGCCGATTTCAGGGGGGTTAAACCGTTGCAGGCCTGTGGCGGCAAGGGTTTGGCAGGGGGTGAGGTCAATTATATTTAACGACGCAGTTGGTTCATTGCAGCGGTGCAATGAAGGCGGCGTATGCATTGGCACGCCACCTGTAATCGATGGACTTGTGCTGCGAAGAGGCCAGTGGCAGCAGCGTAAATCTTCGTGTCTGCACTGGCCTCTTCGCAGCGCAAGGCTGCTCCTACACGGATTCAGTGCAGTATCTGCGCCAGGAACCCTTTGGCCCGCTCGGTCTTCGGTTGGTTGAAGAACACCTGCGGCGGGCTGTCCTCGATGATCTGCCCACCTTCAAGGAACAGCACCCGCTCGGCCACCTGCCGGGCAAAGCCCATTTCATGGGTGACGCAGAGCATCGTCATGCCCGTGTCGGCCAGTTTCACCAGCACATCCAGCACCTCGGCGACCATCTCTGGGTCCAGCGCCGAGGTCGGCTCGTCAAACAGCATGATGCGGGGTTTCATGCACAAGGCGCGGGCGATGGCCACGCGTTGTTGCTGGCCGCCGGACAGCTGGCTGGGGTATTTGTGCGCCTGGCTTTCGATGCCGACCTTGGCCAGGTACATGCGCGCGCGTTCCTCGGCGTCCTTGCGCGACAGCCCGCGCACGCTGGTGGGTGCCAGCAGGCAGTTGTCGAGCACGCTCATGTGCGGGAACAGGTTGAAGTGCTGGAACACCATGCCGATCTCGCTGCGGATCTGCGCCGCCTGGCGCGTGGTGGCGGCCAGGTCGGTGCCATCCACCTGGACGCTGCCTTTTTCGGCCACTTCCAGGCGATTGATGCAGCGGATCAGCGTCGACTTGCCCGAACCGGACGGGCCGCACAGGACGATGCGTTCGCCTTCGCGGACCTGCAGGTCGATGTCGCGCAAGACATGAAACGCGCCATAGTGCTTGTTCAAACCCTCGATACGGATCAGTACCGGGCGCGGGTCGGGTGCTGGAGCAAGGCTGGCAAGGCTCAAAGGGGCGGTCATATTGTTGTTCTCCGCAGGGTTCAGTCGAAACGTGTCGCGCTGTAGGGCGCAGGGTCGGTAAACGGGCGCTCGCCGGTCAGCAGTTCTGCCAGCAGCCGGCCACTGACCGGGCCCAGGGTGAGGCCATGGTGTGCATGCCCGAAGTTGAACCACAGGCCTTTGTGCCGCGGCGCTGGGCCAATCACTGGGCGCATGTCTGGCAGGCACGGGCGCCGGCCCAGCCATGGCGTGTCATCAAGGCGTTCGCCGAGTGCTGGGAACAACCGCCGGGCCAAGGCTTCACAGCGGCGCAGCTGGATTTCGTTGCCTGGCGCGTCGCTGGCAGCAAACTCGATACCGGTGGTCAGGCGCACGCCCCGGGCCATGGGCGCCAGTACATAGCCACCTTGGGTATCACAGATCGAATGCTCGAGTTGCGCACCGTCACGGGTGGCGTAGTGCATGTGGTAGCCGCGCTTGATCGCCAGCGGAATCTGGTAGCCAAGGCCTTCATAGAGGTCGGCCGACTGTGGGCCTAGGCAGGCCACCACTTCGTCGGCGGTGACCGGGCCGCGACGGCTGTCGACCTGCCATTGCCCTTCGACCTGGCGCAGGCTGCGCGCATCGCCATGCAGGAACTGCCCGCCACGTTGGACGAACAGCGCCGCATAGCCGCGGGTGAGGGCGCCGGGGTTGTTCACGGTCTTCGGGTCGAGCCAATGAATGCCACCCACCACGGTGCTGTCCAGTTGGTGTTCGCGTGCCTGAAGCTGCCCGCATTCGAGAATCTCGTACTGCAGGCCGTAACGGCTCAAGCCTTTGAGGTCCTCTTTGGCCTGATTGAACAGGGCCGGGTCGCGGAACACCTCGATCCAGCCTTTGGCCTGAACCAGCCCTTCCAGGCCGGCGGCTTCGATCAGCGCGTCATGCTCTTCGACGCAGCGCTGTACCAGCGGCAACATGTCGGCGGCGGCACCCGCCAGGCGCCCCGGCGCCGACTGGCGCCAGTAGCGCCACAACCACGGTGCGGCCTTGGGCAAGTGCAGCAAGCTGTAGCGTACGTCGGGCTGGCGGTTCAGGCCGTAACGCAGCAGCGCGCCCGCTTGCCGGGGGAAGGCATACGGAATCACGCTGGAGCGCTCGATCAGCCCGGCGTTGCCATGGCTGGTGCCGCTGCCGGGTTCGTCGCGGTCGATCAGAATCACCTGGCGCCCGCGCGCCTGCAGGTGCAGCGCGGTGCTGACGCCGACAATGCCGGCGCCGAGAACGAGAGTCTGGCAATGCATGGAACGTATCCTTCGGTCAGTTCAGGTGGCGGCCCAGGCGGGCTTCCAGGTGTTTCAGGAGGCGACGTACCAGCTCGACGATCACCAGGTAGAGCACGGCGGCCCACAGGTAGATCTGGAAGTCGAAACTGCGCGAGAACGCCAGTTTGGTCACGCCCATCAGGTCGTAGATGGTCACCAGCGAAGCAATCGCGCTGGCCTTGATCATCAGGATCAGTTCATTGCCCAGAGGGCCGATGGCCACCAGCAGCGACTGCGGCAGGATCACCTTGAAGAAGGTGGTCGAGCGGCTCAGGTTCAGTGCCCGCGCCGCCTCATGCTGCCCAGGCGCGACGGCCATCAGGCTGCCGCGGAAGATCTCGGCCTGGTAGGCGGCGGTGTTCAGGGTGAATGCCAGCAACGTGCAGAACCACGCTTCGCGGAAGAACCACCAGAGGCCGACGTCCTGCCAGAAACCTTTCAACGAGCCGAGGCCGTAATAAAGCAGGAACAACTGCGCCAGCAGCGGTGAGCCGCGGAAGAAGTACACATAACCGGCCGACAGGCGCTGCAGCACCTGGCTGCGCGACAAGCGTGCCAGTGCCAGCAGCAGGCCGAGTACGGCGCCCAGGGTGAATGAAATCGCCACTAGCTTGGCTGTCACCAGCAGCCCATCGACGAAGCGCGGGCCGTAGCGTTCCAGCAGGTCCGGGTCGAGGACGGCTGCCAGCCATTGTTCGATATTCATGCCCGGGCTCCTTGCAGGTGACGGCTGCTGCGCCGTTCAATGAAGGCAAAGACCCGTCCCGAGACCGCCGAGAACAGCAGGTAACCCAGGCAGGCAACGCCATAGAAGAACATCGGCTCTTTGGTCACGCTGACGGCCAAGTTGGTCTGGCGCATCAGGTCGACCAGCGAGATGGTCGACACCAGCGAGGTGTCCTTGAGCAGCGACAACCAGTTGTTGGACAGGCCGGGCAGGGCGATGCGCGTCAGTTGTGGCAGCACCACCTTGAAGAAGCCTGTGCGCTTGCTCAGGCCCAGTGCCGAGCACGCTTCAAGTTGCCCTTTGGGCAGGGTCTTGAAGGCTGCCAGCCAGATTTCGCTAGAGAATGCGGCAAACACCAGGCTGAAGGCGATCATGGCGGCCAGGAACGTGTTGATCAGGAATTCGCCTTGATAGCCGAGGGCGGCCAACACTTTTTGCGCGGCGATCTGGCAGCCGTAATAGATGATCAGCAGCGTCAGCAGTTCGGGCAGGCCGCGGAACACGGTAGAAAAGGTCGTGGCCCAGGCCCGTGGCAGGCGTTTGCGCGAACGTGCGGCAAACGCTACGGCCAAGCCCAGCGGCAGGCCGATGGGCAGGCAGGCGAGGGCCAGCGAAACGGTGACCAAGGCGCCGGCCAGCAACGCCTGGCCCCAGCCTCCGCTGGCGAAGGACAGCAAGGACAATTGATCGAGCATGACAAACCCCTAAGGTGAGCAACGCGTTCTCTTGGTAGGAGCGGCCTTGTGTCGCGAAAGGGCTGCGGAGCAGCCCCAGGGTGTATGCCGCGGCACAGATTGCAGGGGGCCACTCTGTGGCCCTTTCGCAGCACAAGGCTGCTCCTACAGGATTGCGTCGTTTCCTGAAGATCAGTTGTAGATATCGAAGGCGAAATACTTGCTGGCGATCTTCTGGTAGGTACCGTTGGCAACGATCTGTTGCAGTGCGGTATTCAGGCGTTGGCGCAGCGCCTCGTCATCCTTGCGCACGGCAATGGCCGCGTCGGCCTTGGTGTCGGCCACGTCGCCGAGGATCTTGCAGCAGTCCTGGCCGTTCTTGGTCATCCACTCGTGCAGGGGGAACTTGTCGGCGATCACGCCATCCAGGCGGCCTGCGGCCAGGTCGGCGTTGGCTTCATCCATGGTCGGGTAGAGTTTCACGTCGGCACCGGCCTTGCCGTAGACGTCTTCGGCATAGATGGCTTGGGTCGACGAGGATTGGGCGCCCACGGTGTAGCCGACGAAGTTGTTCTGGGCATCGGTGATCTTGCTGTCCTTGGCCACAGCCACAGTCAGCGGGGTACGGTAGTAATGATCGGTGAAGGCGATTTTCTTGCGGCGCTCTTCGGTATTGATCATCGACGCGACCACGGCGTCGTACTTGCGCGCCATCAGGGCCGGGATGATGCCTTCCCAATCCTGGGCGACCAGGGTGCATTCGACTTTCATCTGTTCGCACAGGGCGTGGGTGATGTCGATGTCGAAGCCGTGCAGCTGGTTATCGGCGTCGACATAGTTGAAGGGCGGGTAGGCACCTTCGGTGGCGAAACGCAGGGTTTCAGCACTGGCGGCGCCCGCCAGCAGCAGGGCACACGCACCTACCATAGCCATGGTCTTGTTCATCTCGCACCTCTTGCACTCTTGCTATTGTTGTTTTCCCGCCGGCCACGAGGTGTAGCCGACGAATTCGTTATGTAGAGCGGCAGTCGCTTCCAAGCGTTTTTCAACATCCGGCCCGAGCTTCTTGCAGACCTCGTTGACCATCAGGTGCACCCACGACAGCATGGTCGCGGTGGATTCCCAGAACAGGTTGAATTCGGTGGGGATGCGGAACACCTCGTCGGCGTTGGCATCGGCCCAGTCACAGAAGGTATCGGTCACCAGGGTGACCGCAATGCCAGCCTCGCGCGCCTTCTGGCACAGCTGCAGGGCGTGGCGGGAATAACGACGCGCCTCGAACACCACCAGGGCGCTGTCTTCGGCGCGGCCCAACAGCACCTCACCGAAGTGCCCGGCGCTGAGGTCGACCAGTTGCACGCCGTCGCGCAGGTACTGCAGCAGGTGGCTCATGCACATGGCGACGCCGCGCTCGGTCTGAAAGCCGGCGATGAACACCCGTGGTTTGCTTGCCAGGCGCTGTGCCACGCGGTGCCAGGGCTCGCTCTGGCGGTACTCGTGCACACGCACCAGGGCGGCGATTTCCAGCTCCAGGCTGCCGGCGTTGTCGCTGGCATCATGGTTCTGGCGGTAGTCTTGCAGGCGGTCACCGACCAGCCACGGGCCATCGCCCAGGTCGTTCTGCAGGTCTTGCTTGAGCGCCTTGAGGTGGGCATAACCTAACGAGCGGCAAAAACGGCCAACACTGGATTCGCTGACACCCAGCTTGGCAGCGATGCTGGCCGAGGTCTGAAAGGGCAGTTCGTGCAGGTTGGCGAGCATGTAGCTGGCGATCGTGCGGCCTGAGGCGGCAGCCCCTTGCAGGCTGTTTTCCAGGCGTTGCTTGATCGGTTGGCTCATGCTGTTTCTCCGGGGGTGAGGCTTGCGATAGAAAATGAATGTTTTCTGTCATCAAGTCAATATTTGACAGATAGCTGTCACATGCAGGAAAGTTTTTGTCGTTGCAACGCTGTAGCCACTCTAATTCCAACAAGGAGCTTCAGATGTCCGCACCTTCCACTGGCACTGCCGTGCGTGTGCCTTTTAACGAGCTGCAGAACCTGTTGCAGGCGATCCTCCAGCGTCATGGCTGCAGCGAAACCGTGGCCCAGGTGCTGGCCCACAACTGCGCTAGCGCCCAGCGCGATGGCGCTCACAGCCATGGTGTGTTCCGTATTCCGGGCTATGTCTCGACCTTGGCCAGTGGCTGGGTCGATGGCCAGGCCAGGCCGAAGGTCAGCGACGTGGCGGCTGGCTATGTGAGTGTCGATGCAGCGGGCGGATTTGCTCAGCCGGCGCTGGCGGCGGCCCGTGAGCTGTTGGTGGCCAAGGTACGCAATGCCGGCATCGCAGTGCTGGCGATCCACAACTCGCACCACTTCGCGGCGCTGTGGCCGGATGTAGAGCCGTTCGCCGAAGAGGGCCTGGTGGCCCTGAGTGTGGTCAACAGCATGACCTGCGTGGTGCCGCATGGTGCACGCAAACCGCTGTTTGGCACCAACCCCATCGCCTTTGCCGCGCCGTGTGCCGAACATGATCCGATCGTCTTTGACATGGCCACCAGCGCCATGGCCCATGGCGATGTGCAGATCGCTGCACGGGCCGGCCAGCAGTTGCCCGAGGGCATGGGCGTAGATGCCAACGGCCAGCCGACCACCGACCCCAAGGCCATTCTCGAAGGCGGCGCCTTGCTGCCGTTTGGCGGGCACAAGGGGTCGGCGTTGTCGATGATGGTCGAGCTGCTGGCGGCGGCGCTGACGGGCGGCCATTTCTCGTGGGAGTTCGACTGGTCCTCGCACCCTGGGGCCAAAACGCCCTGGACCGGGCAGTTGATCATCGTCATCGACCCAAGCAAGGCCGAAGGCGAGCGGTTTGCCCAGCGCAGCCGCGAGCTGGTGGAGCAGATGCAGGCCGTGGGCCTGACGCGGATGCCCGGGGAGCGGCGTTACCGCGAGCGCGAGGTGGCCGAGGAAGAGGGCGTGGCATTGACCGAGCAGGAACTGCAGGGCCTCAAGGCATTAGTTGCCTGAACCGGCCTCTTCGCGGGTAAACCCGCTCCCACAGGTTTGGCGTTGTGGGAGCGGGTTTACCCGCGAAAGGGCCGTTACAGGCAGCACGAATCTAGGGCTGTGCAATCTTGCATAGACAACCTGCACAATCGGTGATGTTCCTCCACCGCGACTCCGGGTATCCTCAGGGCAGCCATTCCGAACTGTCCTGATCCAAGGAGCTGCACGCTGTGTTCAAACATGTCGATGCCTATGCCGGCGACCCGATCCTCTCGCTGATGGAAACCTTCAAGGCCGATCCCCGCGCCGACAAGGTCAACCTGAGTATCGGCCTGTACTACGATGAAGCCGGCGTGGTGCCACAACTGGCGGCTGTGGATGCCGTCGAAAAACGCATCGCAGGCGTTGCTCACGAAGCGTCGCTGTACCTGCCGATGGAAGGCCTTGCCAGCTACCGCCAAGCCATCCAGGCACTGCTGTTCGGTGCCGATCACCCGGCCGTGACCGGCGGCCGCGTGGCCACCGTGCAGACCGTGGGTGGTTCTGGCGCACTGAAAGTGGGTGCCGACTTCCTCAAGCGCTACTTCCCGCAGTCCGAAGTCTGGGTCAGCAACCCGACCTGGGACAACCACCGCGCCATCTTCGAAGGTGCCGGGTTCAAGGTGCATACCTACCCGTACTTCGACCAGGTCAGCCGTGGCGTCGACTTCGACGGCATGTTGGCAACCCTGCAGACCCTGCCGGCCAACAGCGTCGTGCTGCTGCACCCGTGCTGCCACAACCCGACCGGCGCCGACTTGGACCAGAACCAGTGGCAGCAGGTGGTGGAAGTGGTCAAGGCGCGTCAGTTGATCCCGTTCCTCGACATCGCCTACCAAGGCTTCGGCGAAGGCCTGGTGGAAGACGCCTACGCCATCCGTGAAATGGCCCGTGCCGGCGTACCGTGCCTGGTCAGCAACTCGTTCTCGAAGATCTTCTCGCTGTACGGCGAGCGGGTAGGGGGCCTGTCGGTGGTCTGCGACGATGACGCCACCGCGCAGAGCGTGCTTGGCCAGCTCAAGGCTACCGTGCGCCGCAACTACTCCAGCCCACCCAACTTCGGTGCCCAACTGGTCGCCGGCGTACTGGGCGATGCCGCGCTCAATGCCCAATGGGCAGCTGAAGTCGAAGTGATGCGTAAACGCATCCTGGACATGCGTCAGGCGTTGGTCGATGCGCTGGCCACGCTGCTGCCAGGCCAGGACTTCCAGTTCTTCCTGCGCCAACGCGGCATGTTCAGCTACACCGGTTTCAGCGTCGAGCAGGTGCGTCGCCTGCGTGACGAGTTCGGCGTTTACCTGATCGACAGCGGCCGGGTATGCATGTCCGGCCTGCGTCCGGCCAACCTGCAACGGGTTGCCGAGGCGTTTGCCGCCGTTCAGAAGTGATGTGATAGGGGCCGCTTCGCGCAACACCTTTAGGAGCGGCCTTGCGTCGCGAAAGGGGCGCGAAGCGGCCCCCGGTTTCACCCAGTTGTCATGACAAGTGCAATCGTCCCTCGGACGGGGCTTCGCAACCGCCCACTTTCAGTGCACAATCGCGCCCCTCTTTTTTGGTTGGGGAGCGCGAAGCGTCTGGTTCGCCATTCCCAGCCCTGTTGCAGTCTTGCGAGTGGAGCTACACCCGGAATGAATGAGCAGGCCCCAAGCGTCGAACGGCGCTATGAAGAATCGACCCCGGCAGCCTTGGGCAGCTGGGCACGTCAAGACACCACCTGGATGCTGGGCCTGTTCGGCACCGCCATCGGCGCAGGTACGTTATTCCTGCCCATCAATGCTGGCCTCGGTGGCTTCTGGCCGCTGATCATCCTGGCCGTGCTGGCCTTCCCGATGACTTACTTCGCCCACCGTGGCCTGACCCGTTTCGTCCTCTCCGGGCGCAAGGGCGGGGACATCACTGAAGTGGTCGAGGAGCATTTCGGCATTACCGCCGGTGCATTGATCACCGTGCTGTACTTCTTCGCCATCTTCCCGATCCTGCTTATCTACAGCGTGGCGCTGACCAACACCGTCACCAGCTTCATGGAGCACCAGCTGCACATGACGCCGCCGCCGCGGGCGATCCTGTCGTTCGTGCTGATCCTGGGCCTGCTGGCCATCGTGCGCTGCGGTGAGCAGGCCACGGTCAAGGTCATGAGCCTGCTGGTCTACCCGTTCATCGTGGCCCTGGCGCTGCTGGGCCTGTACCTGGTACCGCACTGGACCGGTGGTATTCTCGACAGCGCCACCCAGCTGCCGTCGGGCTCGGCCTTCCTGCACACCGTGTGGCTGGCGATTCCGGTGATGGTGTTCTCGTTCAACCACTCGCCGATCATCTCGGCGTTCGCGGTCGATCAGAAGCGCCGTTACGGCGAGCATGCCGATGAGCGCAGCGGCCAGATCCTCGCCCGCGCCCACCTGCTGATGGTGGCCATGGTGCTGTTCTTCGTCTTCAGCTGCGTGCTGACCCTCAGCAGCGCCCAGCTGGCGGAAGCCAAGGCGCAGAACCTGTCGATCCTGTCGTACCTGGCCAATCACTTCAGCAACCCGACCATCGAGTTTGCCGCACCGCTGATTGCCTTCATTGCTATCGCCAAGTCGTTCCTGGGCCACTACATCGGTGCCAGTGAAGGCCTGAAAGGCATCATTGCCAAAACCGGCGCGCGCCCGGGCGCCAAAGCCCTGGACCGCGTGGTCGCGGCGCTGATGCTGGTGGTGTGCTGGATCGTCGCCACGCTCAACCCGAGCATTCTGGGCATGATCGAATCGCTGGGCGGCCCGATCATCGCGGTGCTGCTGTTCCTGATGCCGATGTACGCCATTCGCCGCGTGCCTTCGATGCGCAAGTACAGTGGGGCGATGTCCAACGTGTTTGTGGTCGCGGTTGGCGTGGTTGCGCTGACGTCGGTGGTTTACGGCTTGCTGAGCTGATCCACCGCCCGTGACAAGCAATGCCCAGGTCGCCTGTTGCGACCTGGGCATTTTTTTGTCCACAAGAATTGTCTGGCAATAAAACAATTTTTGCTTCACCCATAGGCACCCGGCCGCCTTCATGCTTAACTCGGTGTCCTTTTCAAACCCCGCATAAGGATTTCGTCCATGGCTCAAGTGACTCTCAAAGGCAACCCGGTTCAGGTCAAGGGCAACCTGCCGCAAGCCGGTGCTAAGGCGCCAGCCTTCTCGCTGGTGGGTGAAGGCCTGGCTGACAAGTCGCTGCAGGACTACGCCGGCAAGCGCAAGGTGCTGAACATCTTCCCGAGCGTCGACACCCCAACCTGTGCCACGTCGGTGCGCAAGTTCAATGCCCAGGCCAACGATGTAGCCAACACCGTGGTGCTGTGCATCTCCGCCGACCTGCCATTCGCCCAGGCGCGCTTCTGCGGTGCCGAAGGCCTGGAGAACGTGAAGAACCTGTCGACCCTGCGTGGCGCCGAGTTCCTCGAAAACTACGGTGTGGCCATCGCCGACGGCCCGCTGGCTGGCCTGGCTGCACGTGCAGTGGTCGTGCTGGACGAAAACGACAACGTGCTGCACAGCGAGCTGGTCGGTGAAATCGCTGACGAGCCGAACTACGAGGCTGCGCTGGCTGTTCTGAAATAAAGGCAGGTCGGGCCGGTGGGTTTACCTGTTCCGGCCCTTTCGCGGGTAAACCCGCTCCCACAGGATGGCCACTGGTCTTAGAAACAGTGGTAATCCTGTGGGAGCGGGTTTACCCGCGAAGAGGCCGGCAGAGGCAACGGAACTCCAGCCCTGCCCACCGCTCCAAGCAACACCCTGTAACGGCCCGGAACGATTTCCGGGCCGTTTTCGTTTAAAGTTCAGTGTTTTGGCAACGTCAGGCAAAGGTAAACCTCTGGTAAAGGGCCTTTGCTAAAACGATGCCAGTGCTTATCGTTCAACCCTCCCAAGTCGTCACTCCGAACAAGGTTCGTTCAACCCATGCAAGCGTCTAATTCCCGTTCCCCCCGTCGCTGGCTCGTCGGCCTGCTGATCCTGCTGCTGGTGGCCTTGCTGGCCTGGTGGCTGTGGCCCGCATCGCCTGCACATAAAGAAGCCAGCAGCGGGCGCATGGGCAAAGGCGGGCGCCCAGGTTTCGGGGCCTCCAGCGACCCGGTGCCGGTGCGTGTCGAGCCGGTTCGGGTGGGCGATTTCCCGCTGTACTACAAGGCGCTGGGCACGGTCACCGCGACCAACACCGTGAACGTGCGCAGCCGTGTAGCCGGTGAGCTGGTCAAGATCCACTTCAAGGAAGGCCAACAGGTCAAGGCTGGTGAACTGCTGGCCGAGATCGACCCTCGCAGCTACCGCATCGCCTTGCAGCAGGCTGAAGGCACCCTGGCGCAGAACCAGGCACAGCTGAAAAACGCCCAGGTCGACCTGGCGCGCTATAAAGGCCTGTATGCCGAGGACAGCATCGCCAAGCAGACCCTCGACACCGCAGAAGCCCAGGTCGCGCAATTTCAAGGCCTGGTCAAGACCAACCAGGCACAGGTCAGCGATGCGCGCCTGAACCTCGATTTCACCCAGATCCGCTCGCCGATCAATGGCCGGGTAGGCCTGCGCCAGCTCGACCTGGGCAACCTGGTGGCTGCCAACGACGCTACCGCGCTGGTGGTCATCACCCAAACCGAGCCGATCAACGTCGCGTTCACCCTGCCAGAAACCGAACTGAGCACCGTGCTGGAACGCTACCGCAGCGGCGCCAGCCTGCCGGTCGAGGCGTGGGACCGCAGCGACAGCAAGCTGCAGTCCACCGGGGTACTGGGCAGTATCGACAACCAGATCGACACCACCACCGGCACCCTCAAGTTCAAGGGCCGCTTCGAGAACAAGGACCTGGCGCTGTTCCCCAACCAGTTCGTCAATGTGCGCCTGTTGGCCGACACCCTCAAACAGGTGGTGCTGGCCCCGGCTGCGGCTATCCAGTTTGGCAACGATGGCACCTTTGCCTATGTGGTCAACGCCCAGAACACCGTCAATATCCGCAAGCTCAAGGTTGGCGCCAGCGACGGCGAGAACAGCGTGATCGTTGAAGGCCTGGCTGCCGGCGATCGCCTGGTGCTGGAAGGCACCGATCGCCTGCGTGAAGGCACCAAGGTAGAGGTGGTCGAAGACAGCTCGCAGGTGCCAACCACCCCAGGCCAGCACCTGCAGGGCCAGGACGCCAAGGGCTCGGCCCAAGCCGGTGAAGCAGGCAAGGCGGGCGCATGAACCTCTCGCGCCTGTTCATCCTGCGCCCGGTCGCCACCACGCTGAGCATGCTGGCCATCGTCCTGGCCGGCCTGATTGCCTACAAGCTGCTGCCGGTATCGGCGCTGCCGCAGGTCGACTACCCGACCATCCGGGTCATGACCCTGTACCCAGGGGCCAGCCCGCAAGTCATGACCAGTGCGGTCACCGCGCCGCTGGAACGCCAGTTCGGGCAGATGCCGGGGCTGACCCAGATGGCCTCGACCAGCTCCGGCGGGGCGTCGGTGCTGACGTTGCGTTTCAGCCTCGACATGAACATGGACGTTGCCGAGCAACAGGTGCAGGCCGCGATCAACGCTGCCAGCAACTTGCTGCCCAGCGACTTGCCGGCGCCACCGGTCTACAACAAGGTCAACCCGGCCGACACGCCAGTGCTGACCCTGGCCATCTCCTCCAAGACCATGCCGCTGCCCAAGCTCAACGACTTGGTCGACACCCGTGTGGCCCAGAAGCTTGCCCAGATCAGTGGCGTGGGCATGGTCAGCATCGCTGGCGGCCAGCGCCAGGCGGTACGTATCAAGGTCAACGTCGATGCATTGGCCGCCAACGGCCTCAACCTCGAGGACGTGCGGACGTTGATCGGGGCGTCCAACGTCAACCAGCCCAAGGGCAACTTCGATGGCCCGACCCGGGTGTCGATGCTTGATGCCAACGATCAACTGCGTTCCCCCGCGGAATACGCCAACCTGATCCTGTCCTATAACAACGGCGCGCCGCTGCGCCTTAAGGACGTCGCCGAGATCGTCGATGGTGCCGAAAACGAGCGCCTCGCGGCCTGGGCCAACGAAAACCAGGCGGTGTTGCTGAATATCCAGCGCCAGCCGGGCGCCAACGTCATCGAAGTGGTCGACCGGATCAAGGAACTGCTCCCCTCGATCACCGACAACCTGCCTGCCGGCCTGGACGTGTCGGTACTGACCGACCGCACCCAGACCATCCGCGCCGCGGTCAAGGACGTGCAGCACGAGCTGCTGATCGCCATCGTCCTGGTGGTTATGGTCACCTTTGTGTTCCTGCGCCGTTTCAGCGCCACCATCATCCCCTCGATCGCCGTACCGCTGTCGTTGATCGGCACCTTTGGCGTGATGTACCTGGCCGGGTTCTCGGTCAATAACCTGACCCTGATGGCCCTGACCATCGCCACCGGCTTCGTGGTGGATGACGCCATCGTCATGCTGGAGAACATCTCCCGCCACATCGAAGAAGGCGAAACGCCGATGCAGGCCGCGCTCAAGGGCGCCCGGCAGATTGGCTTCACCCTCATATCGCTGACCTTCTCGCTGATCGCGGTCCTGATTCCGCTGCTGTTCATGGCCGACGTGGTCGGCCGCCTGTTCCGCGAGTTCGCCATCACCCTGGCGGTGGCGATTCTGATTTCCCTGGTCGTGTCGTTGACCCTCACGCCCATGATGTGCGCGCGGTTGCTCAAACGTGAGCCCAAGGAAGAAGAGCAGGGCCGTTTCTACCGCGCCAGCGGCGCCTGGATCGACTGGCTCATCGAACACTACGGCCGTGGCCTGCAGTGGGTGCTCAAACACCAGCCGCTGACCCTGCTGGTGGCCGTGGCCAGCCTGGGGCTCACCGTGGTCCTGTACATCGCCGTGCCCAAGGGCTTCTTCCCGGTGCAGGATACCGGCGTCATCCAGGGTATTTCCGAGGCGCCACAGTCGACTTCGTTCGCCGCCATGAGCGAACGCCAGCAGTCGCTGAGCAAGGTGATCCTGCAGGATCCGGCGGTGCAGAGCCTGTCGTCCTACATCGGCGTGGATGGCGACAATGCCACGCTCAACAGCGGGCGCCTGCTGATCAACCTCAAGCCGCACGGCGAGCGGGATGTGACCGCTGGCGAGGTCATCAGCCGCCTGCAGCCGCAGCTCGACAAGCTGGTGGGTATCCGCCTGTTCATGCAACCGGTGCAGGACTTGAGTATCGAGGACCGGGTCAGCCGCACTCAGTACCAGTTCAGCCTGTCGTCACCTGACGCCGACCTGCTGGCGCAGTGGAGCGGCAAGCTGGTGCAGGCGCTGCAACAGCGCCCAGAGCTTGCCGATGTGGCCAGCGACCTGCAGGACAAGGGCCTGCAGGTGTACCTGGTGATCGACCGCGACATGGCCAGCCGCTTGGGCATCTCGGTTTCGCAGATCACCAACGCCTTGTACGACGCCTTTGGCCAGCGGCAGATCTCGACCATCTACACCCAGGCCAGTCAGTACCGCGTGGTGCTGCAGTCGCAAGCCGCCGCCAGCATCGGCCCGCAGGCCCTGGAGTCGATCCACGTCAAGGCCACCGATGGCGGCCAGGTGCGGCTGTCGGCGTTGGCCCGTATCGAGCAGCGCCAGGCGCAGTTGGCGATCTCGCACATCGGCCAGTTCCCGGCGGTGATGATGTCGTTCAACCTGGCCCATGGCGCGTCGCTGGGCGAGGCGGTCAAGGTGATCGAGCAGGTGCAGCAGGACATCGGCATGCCGATCGGCGTGCAGACCCGCTTCCAGGGCGCTGCAGAAGCCTTCCAGGCCTCGCTGTCGAGCACCTTGCTGCTGATTCTCGCCGCCGTGGTGACCATGTACATCGTGCTGGGTGTGCTCTACGAGAGCTACATCCACCCGGTGACCATTCTTTCGACCTTGCCCTCGGCGGCGGTGGGGGCCTTGCTGGCGCTGCTCATCAGTGGCAACGACCTGGGGATGATCGCCATCATCGGCATCATCCTGCTGATCGGCATCGTCAAGAAAAACGCGATCATGATGATCGACTTTGCCCTTGAAGCCGAGCGCAACCAGGGCATGAGCCCGCAGGACGCCATCTACCAGGCCGCATTGCTGCGTTTCCGGCCGATTCTGATGACGACGTTGGCCGCGCTGTTCGGCGCCGTGCCGCTGATGCTGGCGACCGGGTCCGGTGCTGAGCTGCGCCAGCCGCTGGGCCTGGTGATGGTGGGCGGGCTGTTGGTCAGCCAGGTGCTGACACTGTTCACCACGCCGGTCATCTACCTGTACTTCGACCGCCTGGCCCGTCGCTGGCGCCCGGCCACTGATGCCAAGCAGGCTGAGGCATGAACCTGTCCGGACCGTTTATTCGTCGCCCGGTGGCGACGATGCTGCTGAGCCTGGCGATCATGTTGCTGGGCGGCGTCAGCTTCGGCCTGTTGCCGGTTGCGCCGCTGCCGCAGATGGACTTCCCGGTGATCGTGGTGCAGGCCAACCTGTCCGGCGCCAGCCCTGAGGTGATGGCCGCCACGGTGGCCACGCCTTTGGAACGCAAGCTGGGCAGTATCGCGGGCGTCACTACGCTGACCAGTAGCTCTAACCAGGGCTCGACGCGGGTGGTCATCGGCTTCGAAATGGGCCGTGACATCGACGGTGCGGCGCGTGAGGTGCAGGCGGCGATCAACGCCACCCGTAACCTGCTGCCCAGTGGCATGCGCAGCATGCCGACGTACAAGAAGATCAACCCCTCGCAGGCACCGATCATGGTGCTGTCGTTGACCTCTGACGTGCTGAAGAAAGGCCAGTTGTACGATTTGGCTGACACCATCCTGTCCCAGAGCCTGGCCCAGGTATCCGGGGTAGGGGAGGTGCAGATCGGCGGCAGTTCGCTGCCCGCCGTGCGCATCTCGGTGGAGCCGCAGTTGCTCAACCAGTACGGCTTGTCGCTGGACGAGGTGCGTACCGCCGTGTCCAACGCCAACCAGCGCCGGCCCATGGGCTTCGTCGAGGATGCCGAACGCAGCTGGGAGGTGCGGGCGAATGACCAGTTGGAAACGGCGAAGGACTACGAGCCGGTAGTGATACGCCAGCAGAACGGCACCATCCTGCGCCTGTCCGACGTAGCCACCCTCACAGACAGCGTTGAAAACCGCTACAACAGCGGCTTCTTCAACGACCAGAGCGCGGTGTTGCTGGTGGTCAACCGCCAGACCGGCGCCAACATCATCGAGACGGTCGACCAGATCAAGTCGCAGTTGCCGGCGTTGCAGTCGTTGTTGCCAGCCAGCGTGCAGCTGAACGTGGCCATGGACCGCTCGCTGGTGATCAAGGCCACCCTCAAGGAGGCCGAGCACACGCTGCTGATCGCGGTAGGGCTGGTAATTTTGGTGGTTTACCTGTTCCTCGGCAGCCTGCGTGCCTCGTTGATCCCGAGCCTGGCAGTGCCGGTGTCGCTGGTAGGCACGTTCGCAGTCATGTATTTGTGCGGTTTCTCCCTCAACAACCTGTCGCTGATGGCGCTGATCCTGGCCACGGGCCTGGTGGTGGACGACGCCATTGTGGTGCTGGAGAACATCTCCCGGCACATTGAGGACGGCCAGCCGCCGATGCGTGCGGCGTTCCTCGGTGCCAAGGAAGTGGGCTTCACGCTGTTGTCGATGAACGTTTCGTTGGTGGCGGTGTTCGTCTCCATTCTGTTCATGGGGGGTATCGTACGTAGCCTGTTCCAGGAGTTTTCCATCACCCTGGCGGCTGCAATCATTGTCTCGCTGGTGGTCTCGCTGACCCTCACGCCGATGCTCTGCGCCCGTTGGCTGAAACCGCACCAGGCCGAACAGAGCCGCCTGCAGCGCTGGAGCGACAAGGTTCATCAGCGCATGGTCAACGGCTATGACCGCAGCCTCGGCTGGGTGCTACGGCACAAGCGCCTGACCTTGCTGAGCCTGCTGGCCACCATCGGTATCAACATCGCGTTGTATGTGGTGGTGCCCAAGACGCTGATGCCGCAGCAGGACACCGGCCAATTGATTGGCTTTATCCGTGGTGACGATGGCCTGTCGTTCAGCGTGATGCAGCCGAAGATGGAAACCTACCGCCGCGCCTTGCTGGCCGACCCTGCGGTACAGAGCGTTGCTGGCTTCATCGGCGGCAACAGTGGCACCAACAATGCGATGGTGATTGTGCGCCTGAAACCGATCAGCGAGCGCAAGATGGATGCCCAGAAGGTGATCGAGCGTCTGCGCAAAGAGATGCCCAAGGTGCCCGGCGGGCGGCTGTTCCTGATGGCCGACCAGGACCTGCAGTTAGGTGGCGGTGGGCGTGACCAGACGTCGTCGCAGTACCTCTATACCTTGCAGAGTGGCGACCTGGCGGCACTTCGCGAGTGGTTCCCGAAAGTGGTCGCGGCGGTGCGCGCATTGCCCGAACTGACCGCCATCGACGCCCGTGATGGCGCGGGTACCCCGCAGGTTACCCTGGTGGTCGACCGTGATCAGGCCAAGCGCCTGGGCATCGACATGGACATGGTGACCACGGTGCTCAACAACGCCTACAGCCAGCGGCAGATCTCGACCATCTACGACAGCCTCAACCAGTACCAGGTGGTGCTGGAGATCAACCCGAAATACGCCTGGGACCCGAGCACGCTGGAACAGGTGCAGGTGATCACCAGCGACGGTGCCCGCGTGCCGCTGTCGACCATCGCCCACTACGAAAACAGCTTGGCCAATGACCGAGTCAGCCACGAAGGGCAGTTCGCTTCCGAAGACATCGCCTTCGACGTCGCCGAAGGCTACAGCCCCGACCAAGCCATGGCTGCAGTGGAGCGGGCGGTGGCCAAGCTTGGCCTGCCCGAGGAAGTCATCGCCAAACTCGGTGGCACCGCCGACGCCTTTGCCAAGACCCAGGAAGGCCAGCCCTTCATGATTCTGGGCGCGCTGGTGCTGGTGTACCTGGTGCTGGGCATTCTGTATGAAAGCTACATTCACCCGCTGACCATTCTGTCGACCCTGCCCTCGGCCGGCGTCGGTGCCTTGCTGGCGCTCTACGTCACCGGAGGCGAGTTCAGCCTGATCTCGCTGCTGGGCCTGTTCCTGCTGATTGGCGTGGTGAAAAAGAACGCGATCCTGATGATCGACCTGGCCCTGCAGCTGGAGCGCCAACAAGGCCTGTCGCCGGAGGAATCGATCCGTCGCGCCTGCCTGCTGCGCCTGCGGCCGATCCTGATGACCACCCTGGCGGCCATCCTCGGCGCCTTGCCGTTGCTGGTGAGCCGTGCCGAGGGGGCGGAAATGCGCCAGCCTTTGGGCTTGACCATCATCGGCGGCCTGGTCTTCAGCCAGATCCTCACCCTTTATACGACGCCGGTGGTCTACCTGTACCTCGACCGCCTGCGTCACCGTTTCAACCATTGGCGCGGCGTGCGCACCGACGCCGCTCTGGAAACCCCGCTATGAATTTTGCCCAGACACCGCTTCACCGTGCCCTGCAGTCATTGACCCTGGGGCGTGGCTCGCGTCTGCTCGGCGCCAGTTTGTGCGTGGCGCTGCTCAGTGCCTGTACCTTGAGCCCGGACTACCACCGCCCCGAGCTGAGCACCCCGGCGCAGTACAAGCAGGCCGAGGGCTGGACCCAGGCCAAGCCCTCGGACGCGATCGCCCGTGGCGCCTGGTGGGAAGTCTACGGCGATGCCGGGCTCAATGCGCTGGTCGAAGAGCTTAACCGCAGCAACCAGACGGTTGCGCAGTCGGAGGCCCAGTACCGTCAGGCCCAGGCCCTGGTGCGCAGCAGCCGCGCCGCGCTGTTCCCCAGCCTGGACCTGAGCGCCAGCAAGAACCGCTCTGCCCAGGGTACTGGCAGCTCGAGTTCCAGCCTGTCGAACAACAGCAGCGGCATCCGCAACACCTACAACACCCAGCTCGGCGTGAGCTGGGAGATCGACCTGTGGGGCAAGCTGCGTGAGACGTTGAACGCTAACGAAGCCAGTGCCGAAGCCAGCTTCGCCGACCTTGCCTCGATCCGCCTGAGCCAGCAGTCGGAGCTGGTGCAGAACTACCTGCAGTTGCGTGTGATCGACGAGCAGAAGCGCCTGTTGGAAGCGACCGTGGCCACCTACGAACGCTCGCTGCGCATGACTGAAAACCAATACCGTGCCGGAGTGTCTGGCCCGGATGCGGTGGCGCAGGCGCGCACGCAGCTGAAAAGCACCCAGGCGGACCTGATCGACCTGATCTGGCAGCGTGCGCAGTTCGAAAATGCCATTGCCGTGTTGCTGGGCAAGGCCCCGGCGAATTTTGCCCTGGCAGACAGCAAGACCATCCCGGCGCTGCCGCAAATTCCAGTGACGTTGCCCTCGCAGTTGCTCGAACGCCGCCCGGACATTGCCTCGGCCGAGCGCAATGTGATGGCAGCCAATGCCAATATTGGCGTGTCGCGGGCTGCTTACTTCCCCGACCTGAGCCTGAGCATGAGTGGTGGGTATTCCAGCAGCAGCTTCAGCAACTGGATCGAACTGCCAAACCGTTACTGGTCGGTGGGGCCTTCGCTGGCCATGACCTTGTTCGATGCGGGCAAGCGCAGCGCCGAGGTGGACCGCACCGTGGCGGTGTACGACCAGACCGTGGCGCAGTACCGCCAGACCGTGCTGGATGGCTTCAAGGAAGTGGAGAACTTCCTGGTGCAGCTGAAGGTGTACGGCGATGAAGCGGTGGTGCGCCAGGAGGCACTGGACGCGGCGCGTGAGTCGCTGCGCCTGACTGAAAACCAGTACCGTGCAGGGCTGATAGGCTACCTGGATGTGGTGAACGTGCAGACCACCGCGCTGAGCAACGAGCGCAGTGTGCTGAACCTGCTGCAGGGGCGGTTGGTGGCCAGTGTGCAACTGATTGCTGCGCTGGGCGGCGGCTGGGATGCCGAGCAGGCGTTTGCCGAACAGGAGTGATGGCCGGCCATTCATGCTGGGCTATAAGCGCCACTTCGTGGACTCATGCCTCGATCACTGTAGGAGCAGCCTTGTGCTGCGAAGAGGCCCTTACGGCTACTACATCTTTGCCAGGCATACGGGCCTCTTCGCAGCACAAGGCTGCTCCTACAAAGACGTGCGCATGACTGGGCTTTGGCAGCCGCTGTGTCTTACGCGCGGGCCTTGAGGATCACGAACTTCGCATTGAACATAGGGGTTTAGCCCTTCCTTGTGAGCAGCCTTGTGCTGCGAAGAGGCCCTAACGGCTAATATATCGCTACCAGGCATACGGGCCTCTTCGCAGCGCAAGGCTGCTCCTACAAAGACGTGCGCATGACTGGATTTTGGCAGCCGCTGAGTCTTACGTGCGGGCCTTGAGGATTACGAACTTCGCATTGAACATCGGAGTTTAGCCCTTCCTTGTAGGAGCAGCCTTGTGCTGCGAAGAGGCCCTAACGGCTAATACATCGCTACCAGGCATACGGGCCTCTTCGCAGCGCAAGGTACGTATGCCCAGCCGTGGCATCCCAGCACTTGGATCCATTCCCATTCGCAAAAACCCCGTGCGTTTCGCCAAAGCTTGAGTACAATCGTCAGCTTTTTCCGGGCCCCCTGGCCCGTCGCTGGAACTCCCAATGCTGACCGGTAGCTACTCCTCTTCGCTGGTGTTGATTTCGCTGTGCGTGGCGATCCTGGCGTCCTACACCGCCCTTGACCTGACCGGCCGTATCGCGACGGCCAAGGGCAGGGCTGTGCACCTGTGGATGGGGGGCGGTGCGTTGGCCATGGGGGTCGGCGTGTGGTCGATGCACTTCATCGGCATGCTCGCGTTCAGCCTGCCCATTGACCTGGGCTACGACCTTGGCCTGACTGCGTTCTCGCTGTTGATTGCGGTGCTGTCGTCAGGCTTTGCCTTGTGGCTGGTAAGCCAGCCGAGCCTGCCCTGGCTGCAACTGGGCTTTGGCGCGTTGATCATGGGCGCGGGCATCAGTTGCATGCACTACACCGGTATGGCCGCGCTGCGCATGCTGCCGGGCATCGACTATGACCCTACGCTGTTCGGCGCCTCGCTGATGATCGCCGTGGGCGCCTCGGCAGCGGCGTTGTGGATCGCGTTCCGCTTGCGCAAGCACACCCCTTACGTCCGGCAGATTCGTGGCCTGGCAGCAGTGATCATGGGGATGGCCATCGTCGGTATGCACTACACCGGCATGGCCGCAGCCAATTTCCGCGAGGGCAGTTTCTGTGGTGCGCTGGCCGGTGGGCTGCAAGGCGACGGGCTGGTCTACCTGGTGTTGATCACCACCCTGGCAGTGCTGGCGGTAGCTTTGTTGACCTCGGTACTGGACGCACGCCTGGAAGCGCGCACGGCGGAACTGGCCCGTTCGCTGACCCTGGCCAACCAGGAACTGACCCAGCTGGCCCTGCACGACACGCTCACCGACCTGCCCAACCGCACCTTGTTGGCCGACCGCATCGAGCAAGCCATCGCCAAGGTGGCGGAGCAGGGCGGTTGTTTTGCGCTGATGTTCATCGACCTGGATGGCTTCAAACCGGTCAACGATGCCTTTGGTCACCACGTCGGCGACTTGCTGCTCAAGGCCGTGGCGGCGCGCCTGCGCGGCCATTTGCACAGCCAGGACACGCTGGCGCGCATTGGCGGCGACGAGTTCGTGCTGCTGGTGGAGTTGCAGGAGCCCAACGATGCCATGGATGTGGCAGTCAAGCAGGTCAACCTGGTGTCGCGGCCGTTCCGCGTCGCCGAGCATGATTTGCAGCTCACGGCCAGCCTGGGCATTGTCCTGTACCCCGGCAATGGCCAGGATCAGCACGAGTTGCTGCGCAATGCCGATGCCGCGATGTACCACGCCAAAAGCGCCGGTAAAAACGGTTACAGCTTCTTCGACGCGTCGATGAACAGCAACGCCCGGCAGCAATTGCAGTTACTGCAGGACCTGCGCCAGGCCCTGGAGCAGCGTCAGTTCCGCCTGCACTACCAGCCCAAGTTCGATGCCCAGGCTTGCCAGCCGATCGGTGCCGAAGCGCTGCTGCGCTGGGAGCACCCGCAGCAGGGCCTGCTGCTGCCTGACCGGTTCATCGGCCTGGCGGAAAAAACCGGCCTGATCATCCCGATTGGCGAGTGGGTGCTCGACGAAGCCTGCCGGCAGATGCGCCAGTGGCTGGACCAGGGCCACCAGGGGTGGCGTATGGCAGTCAACCTGTCGGCCATCCAGTTTTGCCATGCGGGGCTGGTCGACAGCGTGGCCCGGGCCCTGCGCGAAAACGGCCTGCCGGCCAACTGCCTGACCCTGGAGATTACCGAGACCACCGCCATGCATGATGCCGATGCCAGCCTGACAGTGTTGCAGCGCCTTTCCGACATGGGCGTGGACCTGTCCATCGATGACTTCGGCACGGGCTATTCCAGCCTTATGTACCTGAAGCGACTGCCGGCCAACGAACTGAAGATCGACCGGGGGTTTGTGCGTGACCTGGAGCAGGACAGCGATGACGCCGCGATCGTCTCGGCGATTGTCGCACTGGGCCAGGCGCTGGGCTTGCGCATCGTTGCCGAAGGGGTAGAGACGGACAAGCAGCAAGACTTCCTCACCCGCCTGGGGTGCGATTCGCTGCAGGGTTATCTGCTCGGGCAACCGGTGCCGGCCGAGCAATTCATGGGCAAATTGCAGGCCATGCGGGAGACGCCTGAGGTGGCAGTCTAGCCTGCGTCGCGCAGGGCGAAGACGGGTACGAAGGCGTCCATCTCAGCCTCGACCGCTTCAATGATGCGCTCGACATCCGCAGCGGCCATGATCGCAGCGCAAGGGATGCCGGCAATAGCCAGCAAGGTTTCTCCGGTGGCGCGGTCGAACAGGCGCGCGATCATGCTGCGCGGTGCATCCATGCTGGCTTCGAAGCCGAGCGGGTGGAAATGCCAGCGCATCACCTGGCAGGCGTTCGGGAACGTCATTTTGTTCATGCCAGCCTCCTTGTCCGTACCTGGACGCGGTGAGCGGGAGGCCGCGTGCACGGCCGCCGGGAATGTAACCATAGCACCTGCCACGCCATTGCCCAGGGTGGGAATACGCCGGAATCGTGGAGGTTTGACCTAGGTCACAGTGCTGTTATGGCCGCTATCCACCGGCAGCTCGCCTGGCAAACGTTTTCCTTGCGGGGTGCCGCAGGTAACGGCCGCATTTACCGCACAGGGTTTTCGGACGAGCGGTGCGTGCTACCCCAGCAGGCCGGCCGCAATGTTGATGGTGAACCCCAGAATGGCGGTGTTGAACACGAACCCTACCACTGAATGTGCCAGCACCACCCGGCGTAACCCCCTGCCAGCGACGCCAACATCGGACGTTTGCACCGCCACACTGATAGTGAACGAGAAGTAGTGAAAGTCCCAGTAATCCGGGTTGCGCTCGCCATCGGCGAAGCGCAGCGGGGGCTCATGGTTATGGCCGGTATAGAACAGCCGGGCGTAGTGCAGGCTGAAGATGCAGCCGATCAACAGCCAGGAGCCGGCCACGGTCAATCCGGTGTACAGGTAGTGCAGGGCCAGGGCGCTGCCTTGCAGGCCGCGGCTGGAGACCAGTTGCAAGGTGATCGCGGCCAGGCTGGCGATGGCAGCGATGCAGACGGTGAGCAGGACCAGGCCGGCGTTCTCATCCTCGACCTGGGCAACGTTGCGGACCTTTTCCGGGTTGGCGCTCCAGGTAAGCCACAGGACCAGCAGCAGGTAGAGCCAGACGCCGAGGTTCCAGCCGACCAGAATGTGCTGGACCGTGTCACCGGCAGGGATCAGCCAGGCGCCGATAATGCCGACCAGGGTGGCGAACGTGAGGCGAGGGTGGGTACGTGTCAGGCGGTGAAAAGCCATGGGGCCTCGTTGCCGGGGAGTGGTGGCTAATACTCTAGACCATTGCCAGGTGCTGACGGCTTTCATCGCGTCGCCCGTCGCGCGGCGTTGCAACTCTCAGTACACTGCACGTTCCAACACCAACATTCGTTGAACTCGAGGTTTCTGCATGACGCTCAGTCCTTTGGCAGGCAAGCCGGCTCCGGCCAGCGTGCTGGTCGATATCCCCCGACTGCTCACCGCTTACTACACCGGCCGCCCCGATGCTGGCGTGGTGGCCCAACGGGTGGCCTTCGGCACCTCGGGGCACCGAGGCACCTCGCTGGAGCTGAGTTTCAACGAGTACCACGTACTGGCCATTACCCAGGCCATCTGCCTGTACCGCCAGGAGAAGGGCATCGATGGCCCGCTGTTCATTGGCGCCGACACCCATGCGCTGTCGGCACCGGCCACGGCCAGCGCCCTGGAAGTGCTGGCGGCCAATGGCGTGCAGGTGATGCTGTCCAAAGACGACGAGTACACGCCGACCCCAGCGGTGTCCCACGCCATCCTGTGCTACAACCGTGGCCGCGAGCAGGGCCTGGCCGATGGCATCGTCATCACGCCGTCGCACAACCCGCCGCAAAGCGGTGGCTTCAAGTACAACCCGCCCAATGGCGGCCCAGCCGACAGCGACGTGACCAAGTGGGTCGAGGCCAAGGCCAACGAGCTGCTGGCTGCGAACCTGGCTGGCGTCAAACGCATGGACCATGCCCAGGCACTGCAGGCTGCCACCACGCACCGCCACGACTACGTGAGCCACTACGTGGCAGACCTGGCCAATGTCATCGACTTCGACGTGATTCGCAGCGCCAACCTGCGCCTGGGCGTCGACCCGCTGGGCGGCGCCGGTGTTAACTACTGGTCGGCGATTGCCGAGCATTACAAGCTGAACCTGGAAGTGGTCAACAGCGAGGTCGACCCGACCTTCCGCTTCATGACCGTCGACTGGGACGGCCAGATCCGCATGGACCCATCCTCGCCCTACGCCATGCAGGGCCTCATTGGCCTGCGCGAGCGCTTTGACGTGGCCTTTGCCTGCGACCCGGACCACGACCGCCACGGCATCGTCACCCCGGATGGCCTGCTGCAGCCGAACAACTACCTGGCCGTGGCCATCGACTACCTGTTCCGCCACCGCCCGCAATGGCGCAGCGACGCAGCCGTGGGCAAGACCGTGGTGTCCAGTGGCCTGATCGACCGCGTTACCGAGCGCCTGGGCCGTAAATTGTTCGAAGTGCCGGTGGGCTTCAAGTTCTTCGCCCAGGGCCTGTTCGACGGGTCGTTGGGCTTTGGTGGCGAGGAGAGCGCGGGGGCTTCGTTCCTGCGGCGCGATGGGTCGGTCTGGGCCACTGACAAGGACGGTTTGATCCCAGCCTTGCTGGCCGCCGAGATGACCGCACGCACCGGTCGCAACCCGAGCCAGGCTTATGCCGACCTGACCGCAGCACTGGGCAAGCCGTACGCCACGCGCGTCGAGGCCAAGGCGGATGCTCGGCAGAAGGCGTTGTTGAGCAAGCTGGCACCTGAGCAGGTCAAATCGACAGAGCTTGCTGGTGAGCCAATCGTGCAGATCCTCAGCCATGCGCCGGGTAACGGCCAGGCGATTGGCGGGTTGAAAGTGATGACCGCCAACGGCTGGTTTGCCGCACGGCCGTCGGGCACCGAGGACATCTACAAGATCTACGCCGAAAGCTTTATCGACGAGGCGCACCTGCAGCGCCTGGTGCAGGAAGCCCAGGTGTTGGTGGACGCGGCGATCGCCTGATTGTACTCAAGGGGCTGCCTTGCAGCCCATCGCCGGCAAGCCGGCTCCCACAGGGTCTTCGCAAGGTCTGAGCCTGCGCAGTTACCTGTGGGAGCCGGCTTGCCGGCGATGGGGTGCCGGGCGGCCCCGGTTCATCAAGGGGTTGGCAACGCGAACCCCTCGATCCCCCGCCCCAGCTTCAGGGCCTGCGCATGCAGCACCTGCATCAGGTGCAGCGCCGAGTGCGAAGGTGGCTCGAAGCGCGAATAGACGACACTGATGTCGAAGTGGATTTCGTCGGCCAGGGGGACCACCGTCAAGCCGCTGTCCTGCGCCACGAACTCGTCGATCAAGCTAATGCCCATGCCCTGCTTGACCAAGGCCACAGCTTCGTTGGCATTGGTGAACGACAACAGCGACTCCAACTGCAGCCCGCGCTGGTGGATGTGTTCGGCCAGCAATTTGCCGAACGGCATGTCGGGCCTGAACAGCAGCAGGGCATGGCCTTGCAGTTGCTCCAGCGCCAGTGACGGATGCCGCGCCAAGGCATGCTCCGGCGGCATCACCACCACCATGCGCCCGCGCATGAACGCGCGTGAATGCAGGTGATCGTGGATCACCGGCAAGGCGGCAATCGACAGGTCGACCTTCTTCGACAGGATCTGGTTCGGCATTTCACCCATCAACGAGGTCTGCCACTCGATGTTCAGCGAGGGTGACTCACGCTTGAGTTGGGCCAGCGCAATCGGGATGACCACGGTCGACAGCGAGGCGCTGCACGAGATGCGCAGGTTACGGTGGCCGCCACTGCCCAGTGACAACGCACATTCATTGACCTCCAGCGCGGCCTGATATACCCGCTCGACTTCGCGGTACAGAATCTGCGCTTCGTGGGTCGGCACCAGGCGGTTGTTGATGCGCTCGAACAAGCGGTATGCCAGCCGCCCCTCGATGTACTGGATCAATTTGCTCACGGCCGGCTGCGACACGTAGAGCATCTTCGCCGCCGCGCTGATCGAGCCCGTCAACATCACCGCACGAAACACTTCCATGTGCCGCAGTTTGAACACCAGGTTGCGGGCTTCCGGGCCGTCATGGTCGAGGGGCATAAGCATTACCTTTGGTTATGGTCTTCGCCATCTGGGTATGAGCGCAGACGCCGGGCACGCAGTATCTTGAAGCCTGCCGAGTCGCCTTCGCGGCGCACAATAACAAGATCTGCAGGCAAGCGCAGCGGCGCTTGACGGGAGTGTTGCGTGAACATCTTCGATGAACCCAAGATCGATTGCCATAACCATTTGTTTGACCCCGCGCGCTTTCCCTACCACCCCGACGCGCCTTACGCCCCGTCCGGGCAGGAGGTCGCCACCCTCGAGCAATTCAACCGGGTGATGGACGCCTATGGCGTGCAGCATGCCTTGCTGGTGGGGCCGAACAGTGGCTACCACACCGACAATAGCTGCCTGCTGAGCGCGCTCGCCACTGGGCAGGGGCGTTTCAAGGGGGTGGCGGTGGTTAGCCCTGACATCACCCTGGATGCGCTGGCTACGTTGCAGGCGCAAGGGGTGGTCGGGGTGGCCTTCAACCCGGCGTTGTACGGTGTGGCGAGCCTGGATGCAGCCGACGGGTTGTTCGGCAAGCTCGCCGAGCTCGACCTGTTTGCGCAGATTCAGGTGTGCGAAGACCAGTTGCTGGCGCTGCGCGGGCTGCTTGAGCGCACGTCGGCGCGCGTGTTGATCGACCATTGCGGCCGCCCGGAGGTGAGCGCCGGTATTCACCAACCGGGTTTCCAGGCCTTGCTGCGGTTGGCCGCGAGCGGCCGGGCCAGCGTCAAGCTGTCCGGCATGCAGAAGTTCGCCTCGGCCGATGCGCTGCAGGCGCAGAGCAGTGCCTACGTTCATGCCCTGCTCGAAGCGTTTGGCCCACAGGCCTGCGTGTGGGGCTCCGATTGGCCGTTCATTCGCCAGCGCTCGCGGGTGGACTACGGGCCGCTGCTGAAACTGGCCGAGCAACTGATGCCAGATGCGCAACTGCGCCGCACCGTCATGTGGGACACGCCGCGACGTCTGTTCGGGTTTGCCTAGCGCACCGCCCTTTGCCATTCCAATAACAAGAGAGCAACCGTCATGAACACTGAACAGAACCTCGGTGTGGGGGCGTTCGACACGCCTGCACGCCTGCAACAACGTACCCGCACCCGCTTCATGATCCTGGCGCTGATCTCCGGCGGCACGATGATCAACTACCTCGACCGCAGCGTGATGGGCATTGCGGCGCCTAGCATCAGTGCCGACCTGGGCCTTAACGCCGCGATGATGGGGGTGATCTTCTCGGCGTTTTCCTGGACCTACGCGGCGGCCCAGATCCCCGGCGGGATTCTCATCGACCGGCTGGGCACCAAGTTCACGTACTGGCTGGCCTTGACGCTGTGGTCGCTGTTCACTGGCCTGCAAGGGTTGGCCCAGGGCTTTTTGTCGCTGTTGGGCATGCGTTTTCTGGTGGGGGTGACCGAAGCGCCGTGCTTCCCCACCAACAGCCGCGTGGTGGCGACCTGGTTCCCACAGAGTGAGCGGGCCAGGGCGACTGGCATTTACACCTTTGCCGAGTACACGGGGCTGGCGTTTCTTACGCCGCTGCTGTTCTGGGTACTGCACGCCTACGGCTGGCGTTTTCTGCTGATGGCGGTCGGGCTGATGGGCATCCTTTACGGCCTGGTCTGGTGGCGCAAGTACCATGAACCGCACCAGTCCACCACGGCGAACAAAGCCGAACTCGACTACATCGCAGCGGGCGGTGGCGTGGTCGACGGTGGCCAGAAAGCCACGGTATTCCGCTGGTCGCAGATCCCGGCTCTGCTCAAGCACCGCAACATGCTGGGCATCTGCCTGGGGCAGCTTGCCTGCAACTCGACCAACGTGTTCTTCCTGACCTGGTTCCCGACCTACCTGGTCACCGAGCGGCACATGCCGTGGCTGAAGGTTGGCTGGGTCGCGGTGCTGCCGTTCATCGCCGCCTCGCTGGGCACCCTGGTCGGTGGCTGGTTGTCCGATGCCTTGCTGCGCCGCGGCTACTCCCTGAACGTGGCGCGCAAGCTGCCGGTGATTGCCGGCCTGCTCACCGCGTCGGTGATCGTGCTGGCCAACTATGTCGAGTCCGACGCGCTGGTAATCGCCATTCTCTGCATCGCCTACTTCGCCCAAGGCATGTCGGCGCTGGCCTGGATGATCGTTTCCGACATCGCGCCAAAGGGCCTGCTGGGCTTGAGCGGTGGCCTGTTCAACCTGTTCGCCAACGCGGCGGGCATCGTCACGCCGTTGACCATCGGCATCATCGTTTCGATGACCGGGTCGTTCGTCTGGGCCTTGGCCTTCGTGTCGTCGATCACCGTCCTCGGTGCCCTGTGTTACCTGTTCATGGTGAGCGACCTGCGTCGTCTGCCAGACATCCCTAACCTCGAAAATGGAGCAAAGCAATGAGCCAATACCTGCAAGGGCAGACTGCAATCGTAACCGGCGGCATGCGTGGCATCGGCCTGGGGATTGCACAGCGGCTGCACGCCGCAGGTGCCCACGTGGTGATCTGGGACTTGGCGGTCGATGGCTGGGACACAGCCGAAAACGGCTTTGAGCCGGTGCTGCGCCAGTCTGTCGATGTTTCATCACTGGCGTCGGTGGAAGCGGCATTTGCCGACGTGCTTGCACACGTCGGGCAGGTCGAGATCCTGGTCAACAACGCCGGTATCAATGGCCCAGTGGTACCCGCCTGGGAATACCCGCCAGCGGCCTGGGACAAGGTCATCGCCATTGACCTGAACGGAGTGTTCTATTGCTGCCGCACCGCCATCCCGCACATGCGCGAGCGCGGCTACGGACGCATCGTCAACGTCGCCTCGATGGCGGGCAAGGATGGCGTGCAGTACATCTCGGCGTACTCGGCGGCCAAAGCAGGCGTGATCGCTTTCACCAAGGCCGCAGCCAAGGAGCTGGCGCAAGATGGCGTGCTGCTCAACTGCGTGGCGCCGGCGATGGTAGAAACCCCGCTGATGGCCGAAATGACCCCGGAGCACATCGCAGCGAGCAAGGCCAAAATCCCCATGGGGCGCTTCCTGAAGGTCGAGGAAATCGCCAACATGGTGAGCTGGATCGCCGGGCCAGAGTGCAGTTTCACCACCGGCTTCGTGTTCGACCTCAGTGGCGGGAGGGCGACCTATTGAGGGGCCTGGGCGTCGCTCACTTGACGGCACTGGATCTGGCGCCTGCCGTGCTGGTGCGCGAGGCGAGCCGTGCCGGCTTCAGCGCGGTGGGGCTGCGCCTGCATCCGGTAATGCCGGGTGCGCTGGCCTACCCGGTAACGGCGGGCAGCCTGGCGCTGCGTGAGCTCAAGGCGGTCATGGCGGGTGAGGGCGTACGGGTCGCTGATATCGAGTTCGTGTCATTGACGCCCGAGGTGGTGGTCGCCGATTACGAGCCTTTGCTGGCGGCAGGTGCGGAGCTGGGGGCGGTAAGCCTGACGGTGTCGGGCGATGATGCCGATGTCGCGCGGCTGACCGGGCATTTCGCGGCCTTGTGCGAGCTGGCAGGGGGTTATGGCGTGCGCGTGGACCTTGAATTCATGCGCTGGCGGCCGGTGGCGAACGTGCACCAGGCCTATACCGTGGTGGCAGGGGCGGGGCAGGACAACAGCAGCGTGCTGGTCGATGCCCTGCACCTGTTTCGCGCTGGCGCAGCGGTAGCGGACCTTGCCGGAATCGACCCGCGTTACTTGCGCGCCGTGCAGTTGTGCGATGCCCCACTGCAGGCACCACCCGACAGCGGCATCATCCAGGAAGCGCGCGAGGGCAGGCAGTTGCCTGGCCACGGGCAACTGCCGTTGGCGCAGTTGCTCGCAGCCTTGCCCCGCGACGTCAGCCTCAGCGTCGAGGTGCCGTCTGCCCATTTGCACGGGGCAGAGCGGCTAAGGGCAGCTGCGCGAGTCACGCAGGCCTGGCTGAGCGGGCTGCCGGCAGGTCAGGCCTGATCCGGCACCACTGCGATTACATCGATTTCCATCAACCACTCGGCCTGGGCCAGGCCCGCCACCACCAGCCCGGTGGAGATCGGGAACACGCCTTTGAGCCATTTGCCGACTTCCTTGTACACCGGCTCGCGGAAGCGCGGGTCGGTGATGTAGGTGGTGGTCTTGACGATGTGCGACAGGTCCGAGCCGGCCTCCTCAAGCAGTTGCTTGACGTTTTTCATCGCCTGTTCGGCTTGTGCCCGAGGGTCGCCCAGGCCTACCAGGCGCCCTTCGAAGTCAGTACCCACCTGGCCGCGTACGTAGATGGTGTTGCCGGCGCGCACCGCCTGGCACAGGTCGTTGTCCAGGGTCTGGTTAGGGTAGGTGACCTTGGTGTTGAACATGCGGATACGGGTATGGGTTGGCATCAGTGGGCTCCAAGGGTGCTGACGTTGTTGATTGTGGGTTGCTGCTGCTCATCCGCGGCGCGTTGCTGGCTGTCGCGGTAGGCCAGGTAGGTCCGTTGCGTGGCGATGTGCCCGGCGACGTGCTTGGCGTCGTGCCACACGCCCCAGATGAACGACGAGCCGCGGCGTGACAGCCAGGGCAGGCCGAGGAAGTACACACCGGGTTCGCGGGCAACACCGCGTTGGTGTTGTGGCTTGCCGTTGGCGTCGAAGGTGTCGACCTGCAACCAGCTGAAGTCCACGCCGTAGCCGGTGGCCCAGATGATGGTGCTGACGCCGGCCTGGGCCAGGTCGAGTGTGTGCAGCGGGTTGCTCAGGCACTCAGGGTCGGGCAGTTGCTTGCGCGCCTCCGGCTCTTCAGGCAGGTCCAGGCCATTGCGTTCGATGTAGGCATCGGCTGCATCGAGCAGGGCCAGGTAGTTTTCGTCGCCACGGCGGATGTTGTCTGCCAGGTTGTCCTGGAAGGTGGCAATGCCATCGGCGAACGATTGGGTCAGGCCGACCAGGGTCATGCCTTGGTGGGCGAGGGCGCGGAAGTCCACGGTGTGGCCGCCGCGTGCGCCGCTGACAGCAATGGTCACGTGCTCGCGGCCAGGCTTGGCGATTTCTGCGTCCCACTCGCCCAGCACACCCAGCCACCAGCAGAAGTCGCGGTTGCGGTAGGCACGCGGCGGGCGGTCATGCGCACCGACCGACAGGTATACCTGGCGCCCGGCGCGCATCAGTTCTTCGGCAATCTGCACGCCCGAAGAACCGGCGCCCACCACCAGCACGGCACCGGCGGGCAGCTGCTCGGGGTTGTAGTAGGCGGCGGAGTGGATCTGGTGCAGGCGCTCGTCCTTTGGCGCGATGGCAGGGATCACCGGGCGCTGGAACGGGCCAGTGGCAGCAACCACGCGGTTGGCGCGGATTACGCCCTCGTTGGTTTCGATGGTGAAGCCTGGGCGATCGCTGTTGCGCACCACCTTCTTCACCTCGATGCCGGTGCGCACCGGCAGGTTGTACTTGCGCACGTACTGTTCGAAGTAGTCGGCAACCTGATCCTTGCCAGCGAAGGCATCGGCGTCGAGGTTGAATTCCAGGCCAGGGAAGCGGTCGTGCCAGACCGGGCCGTTGGCGACCAGCGAGTCCCAGCGGCCCGTACGCCAGGCTTCGGCGATGCGCTTGCGCTCCAGCACCAGGTGCGGCACGCCGAGCTTGTTCAGGTGTTCGCTCATGGCCACGCCGGCTTGGCCGGCGCCGACGACGAGGGTGTCGATTTCGAGGTTGTTCAAAGTCATGTCCGAGCCCTTTATCAGGCGGTTTTTGTCAGGTCGGTTTGGAGGACCGCCGTTGCCTGAGGCCAGACTAGGGACGCTGCGCAAATGGCGAAAATAGTATTTAGCTAGGGCTTGCCGATAAAACGGCGAAGGCCTTGATTCATAGGGCTTGCCGCGGTGCTTGAGGGGGATTTTTGATGCCGTTCGGGGTGGTGCGGGCGGCCTTAGTTTTTTCCTCTTCAAGCCCTCGGAAAAAGGTGGTTTCGCGCCCTGGAGGGTTCCACCCAGAATGCCCTGCATCGGACAGAACAACAGGAACCATCACATGACTTTCTCCATCATCGGTCGTTGCCAGGAAACCGGCCAAGTCGGTATCGCCATCAGCTCGTCGAGCATCGCGGTCGGGGCGCGTTGCCCCTGGGTGCGCGCAGGTGTGGGGGCGGTCGCAACGCAGAACATCACCTTGCCGGCATTGGGGCCGCAGTTGCTCGATGTGCTGGAGCAGGGCCAGTTGCCGCCGGCAGCTGCACTAGACAGGGTGCTGAACGCCAATGGCTGGAGCGAATACCGCCAGGTCACCGTAATCGACAGCCAGGGCCAGGTCGCGTTGTTCACCGGCAAGCAGGCGCTTGGGGTGCACAATGCCGTGGCCGGCGAGCAGTGCGCTGCTGCGGGTAACTTGCTGGCGTCCAAGCAGGTGATCGAGGCCATGGTGCACGCGTTTGAACAGGCCGGCGGGCACCTGGCCGATCGCCTGTTGACGGCCATGCAGGCGGCGATGGCGGCCGGGGGCGAGGCAGGGCCGGTGCATTCCGCAGCGCTGAAGATCGCCGGCGAGCTGACCTGGCCGCTGGTGGACCTGCGCGTCGATTGGGCCGATGAAGACCCGATCGGCCAGCTCGATGGCCTGTGGCAGGCCTATCGCCCTCAGATGCAGGACTACGTGACCCGCGCCCTCGACCCGACGGCGGCGCCAAGCTATGGAGTGCCGGGCAATGAATGAGCGCACCAGCCGCGCGTTGCTTGCCCGGCTGATCGGTTTTGCCACGGTCAGCCGCGATTCGAACCTGGCGCTGATCGGTTTCATCCGTGACTACCTGGCGGACCTCGGCGTGGAATGCGAGTTGTTCCATAACGCCGAGGGCACCAAGGCCAACCTGTTTGCCACCCTCGGCCCGCAGGACGTTGGCGGTGTAGTGCTTTCGGGGCACACCGATGTGGTGCCGGTTGACGGCCAGGCCTGGACGGTCGAGCCGTTTGCCTTGAGTGAGCGGGAGGGGCGCCTGTATGGGCGGGGTACTGCGGACATGAAGGGCTTCATCGCCTCTGTCCTGGCAGCGGTCCCCGCGTTTCTCGCGCAGCCTTTGCGTATTCCGCTGCACCTCGCGTTCTCCTATGACGAAGAAGTGGGTTGCCTGGGGGTACGCTCGATGCTTGCGGCGCTTGCACAGCGCCCACACAAGCCGCGGTTGTGCCTGATCGGCGAGCCGACCGAGCTCAAGCCAGTGCTGGGGCACAAGGGTAAGCTGGCAATGCGTTGCCAGGTGCACGGTGCGGCCTGTCACTCGGCTTATGCGCCTTATGGGGTGAACGCCATCGAGTACGCCGCGCGATTGATCGGCAAGCTGGGTGAGATCGGTGATGGTTTGGCGCAGCCTGAGCACCATGACACGCGTTTCGACCCGCCGTTTTCCACGGTACAGACCGGCGTGATCAAAGGTGGCAGGGCGTTGAACATCGTGCCCGAGGAATGCGAATTCGACTTCGAGGTGCGCGCATTGCCTGGGTTCGACGCTCAGGGGGTGGCTGACCAGTTGCAGGGCTACGCCGAGGCAGAGTTGCTGCCGCGCATGCGCGCCGTCAACCAGGGCGCCGATATTCGCCTTGAGGCGCTGAGTGCTTACCCGGGGCTGGCCACGCCGGCTGACAGCGAAGCGGCACGTTTGGTCGCCTTGCTCAGTGGTTCAGCGGCGTTCGGCACGGTCGCGTTTGGTACTGAAGGCGGCTTGTTCGACCAGGCCGGAATCCCGACGGTGGTCTGCGGGCCGGGGAGCATGGAGCAGGGGCACAAGCCGGACGAGTTTGTCAGTGTCGAGCAGTTGCAGGGGTGCGATGAGATGCTGCTGCGGCTGGTGGATTACCTGCGCGAAGGTTGAGTTATTTTTGCCGGTTTTCAGCATTCCTGGTAGGAGCAGCCTTGTGCTGCGAAGAGGCCGTGGCAGCAGAGAAAATTCACTGTGCTGTCACGGGCCTCTTCGCAGCACAAGGCTGCTCCTACAGGATGCGGGCAATGCCGTGATGAATCAGAACGTCGCCTTGACCTGTAGGCCCACTACCAGCGCATTGTCGATATCCTTGCCCGAGAACGCACCCGGCTCGATGATGTACTGCACATCCGGGCGCAGGTTCAGCCATGGCGTGGCCTGGTAGCCGTAGCTCAGTTCAATCAACTGCTCGGCGCTGTCGATGTTCGGGAACTGTTGCCCTGCGTTGAACGCAGCGTCTTCCAGCACATCGCGGCTGCGTGGGTTTGGCACGGCACGGCCATAGCCCAGCGACAGGGTATCGCGCGGGCGGCCTTCGAACGGCTTGTACAGCACAACGCCGGTGCCATACCACTTGGTGAACGGCGAAGCGGCCTCGCTCGATGCCGAGTACTGGCCAAAGGCGTGCAGGCTGCGGCCTGGCGAGCTTGGGTCATTCCACACGGCCTGGTCGATCAGCAGGTAATGGCCGCCGCGGCCGGACACTTCCTTGTCGCTGCCGATGCGTTTCACATCGGAGCTGTCGTAGTAGTAGCCCAGCTTGTACTCACCTGGCAGTTCGCCTTGCAGTTTGTACACCAGCTCAACCGGTACCACGGTACCTGTGGTGTGCTTGGGCCCCAAGTGCCAGGCACGACTGGAATTGCCGTTGCTCTCGGGGTCGACGTTGAAGGCCGCGACACGCAGCTGCCAGGACGGCGACAGGTCGTATTTCACCCGCACGCCCAGGTGGGCGTTGGGGTAGTTGGTCCAGCCGCTGCCGCCCGACATGTTCAGTGGGTGGCCACAGAAGCCGGCGTTCATGAAGTTGCACAGGATGCCACTGTCCAAGCCGCCGAGGTCGTTGCCCATGGCCATGTAGCCGAGCTTGACGTTCAAGGCCGGGGTGAACAGGGTCCGCTCGTAGCTCAGTTCAGTCAGGCGGGTGTACAGGCCACCGTAGTTTTCCTGGATCGGCAAGCGGTTGCCCACCAGGTCTTCCGAGGCGCTGTTGCCGCGACGGTCATTGATGGTCAACTGCACCTTGCCGCCGTTTTCCAGGCCGTACAGTTTCGACAGGTCGAACTGCACGCCCAGCTTGAGGTTCTGCGAGTAGCGGGCCGAACGGTGCAGGCCACCGTGGGCGTTGTAGGCGGTTTCACCGCTGTAGTCGCCGGTGAACTTGACGCCGTCTTCTTCCAGCTGATGGCGCAGGCCGCCCCAGTCACCGGTCAGGGTGTTGCGGGTCATCAGGTCGCCGTCGGCGAGGGCGGTGGTGCTGGCCAGGGCGAGCAGGAGGGGAGAAGTGATGCGAATTGCGGATGGCATTGCGGGGTCTCGGGTAGTGTTCTAGGGCCTCTTCGCGGGTGAACCCGCTCCTACAGGGCCTGCACCCTTTGCAAGTGCAGTGATCATCCTGTGGGAGCGGGTTCACCCGCGAAGCAGGCGACGCAGTCTTACGGCAGGGCGTAAGAAATCACATAGTCGCCACGGTCAGTCGACTGACGCGCGCCACCGGCGGTGATAACCACATACTGCTTGCCGGTTTTCGGCGAAACGTAGGTCATCGGGCCGCCCTGGCTGCCAACCGGCAGACGGGCCTTCCAGATTTCATTACCGTTGCTGCTGTCGTAGGCGCGCAGGTAGAAGTCCTGGGTGCCGGCGATGAACACCAGGCCGCCTTGGGTGGACAGTGTGCCGCCCAGGGTTGGCAGGCCAATCTTGATCGGCAGGTGCATGCGGATACCCAGCGGGCCGGTGTCCTCGACGGTGCCGACCGGGACCTGCCAGGCGATTTGGCGGGTCTTCATGTCAACCGCGGTCAGGGTGCCGAACGGCGGAGCCTGGCAAGGGATACCGGCGACCGACAGGAAGCGGTTCTTGTTCACCGCATACGGCGTGCCCTTGAGCGGTACAGCGCCCATGCCAGTGTTCAACGCTTCGCCACCGGAGGCCGCGTTGCCTTTGTTCTGCGAAGGGATCATTTGGATCCACAGGCCCAGACGCATGTCGTTGACGAAGATGAAGCCATGCACCGGGTCGGTGGAAATGCTGCCCCAGTTCATGCCGCCCAGCGAGCCTGGGAAACTCAGCGACAGGTCGGTGCCCGGCGCGGTGTACAGGCCGTCGTAGCGCATTTTCTTGAAGTCGATGCGGCACAGCAGCTGGTCATACGGGGTGGCGCCCCACATGTCCGACTCGGTCAGGGTCTGCGCGCCGATCTGTGGCATGCCCACCGATTTTGGTTGGGTCGGGGAGTACGGCTCGTTCGGGATGTTGCTCGGTTTGACCGGAACTTCGTCGACCTGGGTCAGCGGCTTGCCGGTTGCACGGTCAAGCACGTAAATCTGCCCGGCCTTGGTGCCGATCACCACCGCAGGCACGGTCTTGCCGTCATCCTTGGTGAAGTCGATCAGGCTTGGCTGCATTGGCAGGTCGAAGTCCCAGAGGTCGTTGTGAACGGTCTGGTACACCCACTTCTGGTTGCCGGTGGTGGCGTCCAGTGCCAGGACCGAAGCACCGTAGGTGTGGTCCAGCTTGTTGCGCTCTACGCCATAGATGTCGGTGGACGACGAACCCATCGGCAGGAACACGGTGTTCATTGCCGGGTCGTAGGACATCGGGGCCCAGCTGTTCGGGGTGCTGCGCACGTAGGTGCTGCCGTCGGCCGGGGCGTTGCGGTCTTCCGGGTTGCCTGGGTCGAAGGCCCAGCGCATGGCGCCGGTGATGACGTCGAAGCCACGGATGACGCCACCTGGCATGTCGGTCTGAACGTTATCGGCAACGCGACCGCCAACCACCACGGTGGTACCGGCCATCAGTGGCGCGGACGACAGTTGGTAGAAGGAATCCGGCACATCGCCCAGGCCAGCCATGAGGTTGACCTGGCCGTTGTTGCCGAAGCCTTGGCAGAACTCACCGGTGTCGGCGTCGACGGCGATCAGGCGGCCGTCGATGGTGTTGGTCAGCAGGCGGCGCTGGCAGTTGGCACCGGCCGGGACAGTGGCCATGGCGATGGGCGAACTGTTCGGCTGGGTTGGCTGGGCCAACGGCGCGGTGGCGTCGAAGTAGGCCATGCCGCGGCAACGCTGCCAGACCTTGGACTGGGCGTTGATCTCGTTTTTCCACAGCTCTTTGCCGGTGTCGGCATCGAGGGCGATCAGGTTGTTGTGCGGGGTGCAGATGAACACCTTGTTGCCAACCTGCAGTGGGGTGAGTTGGTCCTCGGCACCGTTGCCGTCGCTGATGGCGACGTCACCGGTGTGGTAGGTCCAGGCCACCTTGAGCTTGTTGACGTTGTCGCGGTTGATCTGGTCCAGCGCGGCGAAGCGGCTGCCACCTTCGGTGTTGCCGTAGTGGGCCCAGTCTTTCTGCTCTTTGCCGGCTTCGACCGGGGTCATGCCAGGGCCTTTGCCGGTCGGGGCGACGCTTGGGTGAGCAACGAACATGTTGCCTGCGGCAATGACCAGTGCCACCGCCATCACGCCTGCGATGCCGTACGCGCCGCGGCCAGCGGTGCCGCCGTTGGCACGTACCAGCAGGGGGTAGACCAGCGCCACGACCATGCCGATTGCGCCGAACATGAACACGCGCGAGAACAGCGGCCAGAACACCAGGCCGGTGTCGATCACGGCCCAGATTGCGGTACCGATCAGGAACAGGGCATACAGCCAGGCACCGGCGACCTTGCGGCGTGCGATGAGGATACCGGCGATGGCCATGGCCAGGCCGCCGATCAGGAAGTACCAGGAGCCGCCGAGGCCGGCCAGCTTGATACCGCCGGCGGCCAGGAGCAGGCCGAGCAGGGCGACGATAACGCCTAGGCCGACCAGAATGAGGTTTGTGGCGCCAGAGGCGCGCGGTGTTTCTTTCATGCCAGGGATCTCAGCAGGTGGAATGGGCGCAGTTTAAGCCCTTAGCAAGCTAATTAACAAGTTAGTACAAAGTTTTGTGAGGCTGATTGTCGCAGGGTTGAACTTGCCAAGGTGTTGGCAAAAGTCTAGATCAGGCAGCGAAAAATGCAGTAAACAAAGCGTTCATGACAGATATGGAATCAGTACTCATACTTTGGTCGAGTCGTCGAAAAGCAATGTGTGCAGGGGCCACGCTGCGCCAGCAGGCCCCGATTGGACGGTTCGACACCTATTCCGGCCAAGGGCTAGCGCTGCTGTAGAACACGGCCAGCCATACTGTCGCGATGCCCGGCGCGGTCCATTCCACGCGGTGGCGATAATGCGCTGGTATATCGACGCAGTCGCCGGGCTGAAGGAGCCGCGTATGGTTTTCATGCTCGAAGCGTAGGCCCGCGGCACCGCTGAGCAGCACGATCCACTCACCTTCGGCCTGGTCGTACCAGTACCCGGGCGGGCTGGATTGGCCGCTGGAAACAATGCGCTCGATGCGCACACCGGGGCGGCTGAGCAGTTCGTCGACGCGCTCGGCAGCGGTCGGGTCGCAGGGAGGCAAGGTATTCAGCATGTTGAAGGGGGCCATCTGAAATCTCGTTCAAAGGGAGGTGCTTCCACTATGGACGTGATTGCGGGGGCGTGCGCTTCTTGACCATCCCTGCGGTTTGTAGGACTGTTCCGAGCTTTAAAAGACGGAAGACACATGGACAAGCTGCTGGCCATGAAGATGTTCGCGGCGACGGTCGATGCCCAGGGGTTTTCCGCGGCCGCGCGCAAGCTTGGCGTGGCGACCTCGTCGGTGACCCGCCTGGTCGATGCACTGGAGGCCGAGCTGGGGGCCACCTTGTTGAACCGCTCGACGCGCCAGGTCAGCCTGACCGAGGCGGGCGCCCGTTACTACGCGCGGGCCCGGGGCATTTTCGAAGCGCTGGATGAAGCCGATGCCAGTGTCGCTGACAGGGGCGAAGAACCGGTCGGTGTACTGCGGCTGTGCCTGCCGGTGGAGTTCGGCCGGCGGGTGATTGCGCCGCACCTGGGGCCCTTTCTGGCCAAACACCCGGCACTTGAGCTGGACATCGACCTGAGCGACCGCCTGGACGACTTGCTCGATGGCCGTTACGACCTGTCTATCCGGCTGGGTGACCCAGCGCCCAATGACGAACTGGTGTGCCGCCCACTGGGCCGGTTCGAGCGTTGGCTGGTGGCCAGCCCGGGCTACCTGGCCGGTCGTGCAGCACTGGAGCACCCGCAGCAATTGCTGGAGCACGCCTGCTTGCGTTTTCGCTATGGGCAGAAGGCGCGCCCCTGGTGCATGACGCGGGGCCAGGAGGTGCTGGAACTGGACGTGAGCGGGCCGTTGCGCAGCGCCAATGCCGACCTGTTGCGCGAAACCGCGTTGGCTGGCAGCGGCATTGCCCTGCTGGCCGACTGGCTGGTGCGTGAGGACGTGGCCGATGGCACGCTGCAGCGCGTGTTCGGCGACTGGCAGGTCAGCCCCGGTACTGCCAACGACAGGATCAACGCGCTGTACTTGCCCAACCATCGCGGGTCGCGCCGCGTGAACGCCTTCATCACCTTTTGCGAAGGCCTGTTGGCGCACTGAGCCGTCAGCGTTGCGCAGGGTGCAAAGCCCTGTTGCGCGCCGGCCGGATTCTCGGCCGCGGCACGTCTGGGTAAGGTGTGTGGCATATTTCGTCCCTTGTCGAGGAACATCGCATGAACCCCTCCCTAGCCGCAGAGCAGCCGTCGGCCACTGGCCTGAGCCGGGCCTTGGTGACCCTGTTGGCGTTCTGCTGCGGCGCCATCGTTGCCAATATCTACTATGCCCAGCCCATCGTTGGGCTGATCGCCCCCGACCTGGGCCTGTCCACTGAACGGGCGAGCCTGATCGTTTCCCTGACCCAACTGGGCTATGCCCTAGGCCTGCTGTTACTGGTTCCGCTGGCCGACCTGCTGGAAAACCGCCGCCTGATGATCGCTACCGCGGTGCTGGCCTGCGTCAGCCTGCTGTTGGCTGGTACCAGTAGCAGTGGCCAAGGGCAGCTGTTTCTGGGCTATGCACTGTTGATCGGCTTCAGTTCGGTCGCGGTGCAGATGCTGATCCCCCTGGCAGCGCACCTGGCCCCTGAGCAACAGCGTGGCCGGGTGGTCGGCAACATCATGGGGGGGCTGTTGTTGGGCATTCTGCTGGCGCGGCCGGTGTCGAGCCTGGTGGCCGATCACTTCGGCTGGCGCACCGTGTTCATCGGCGCGGCGGGCGTGATGCTGGCGATCATCCTGTTGTTGGCGTTGACCCTGCCACGCCGGGTCCCGGAGCACAACGCCAGCTATGCCGGGCTGATGCTGTCGCTGGTGGCGTTGCTGCGCCGTTACCCGGTGCTGCGTCAACGGTCGCTGTACCAGGCGTTGATGTTCGCTGCGTTCAGCCTGTACTGGACGGCTGTACCCCTCGCGTTGGCGGGGGTGCATGGCCTGTCGCAGAGCCAGATCGCGCTGTTCGCCCTGGTAGGGGCGGTAGGGGCCGTGGCCGCGCCCATCGCCGGCCGCCTGGCCGATGCCGGGCATGCCCGTGCAGGTTCCCTGGCGGCGTTGGTACTGGCGCCTGTGGCGCTACTGGTCGGGCTGACGGCACCGGGCTTCAGTGTGATCGGCCTTGGGCTGACCGGTGTGTTGCTGGACTTCGCGGTGCAGATGAACATGGTGATTGGCCAGCGCGAAGTCTATGCGCTGGACCCGGCAAGCCGCGGGCGCCTGAACGCGGTGTACATGACCAGTATCTTCCTGGGCGGGGCGCTGGGTTCGTCGGTGGCCAGTGCCGTGTTTGCCCAGTATGGTTGGCAGGGGGTTGCGCTGGTGGGTGCCGGGCTGCCGGGTTTGGCGCTGTTGGTGTTCCTCCTGCAAGGGCGCCGCGGCTGAGCTGAATCAGCGCCCCAGTGGCAACGCGACGCCGATCACTGCGAACAAGCTGCCACAGCAGCGGTTGAACCCTTTGCCACCCTTGGCCAGCCAGGGCCGGATGCGAAACGCCAAACGCGCGAGCCAGTATTCGACCAGGAATTCCACGCTGGCAAAGGTTGCCGCCATCACCACGAACTGCATCAACAGCCCCCGCTGCGGGTCGAGGAACTGCGGCAGAAACGCACCGTAGAACAGCAACACCTTGGGGTTGGCCATGGCCGACAGCAGGCCCTGACGAAACAGGCCCGCATTGCCCAGGCTGCGGGCCCGCTGCGTCACTTCAAGGTGCAGCGCCGGGCTGCGCCACAGCTGGATACCCAGCCAGACCAGGTAAGCGCCGCCCACCCATTTGAGTATGCCAAGCACTGCTGCAGAGGTTTGCAGCAGGGCACTGAGGCCGAACATTGCCAGGGCGATCAAGGCACTGAAGCCAACTACCCCGCCAACGATGGTGAACAGCGTACGGCGTGCGCCATACAGCGCGCCGTGGGTCAACGCGAGCAAGCTGTTGGGGCCTGGAGTCAGCGACAGGCCGATGCTGGCCAGCAGGTAGATAAGCCAGGTGTCGAATGCCATGGGGGAGTGCCTGATAGGGTTGGAGAGCGCCAGTCTAGGGCACAACGCGTTTTTTCGAAGGTATGATCTAGACATTCGATGGTCTGATCTGGACGTGCTCTCATGCCCCCTGATATCCGCCTGCTGATCCTGCCCCTGCCGGCGTTTGCCCTGCTGCCGTTCGGTGCATTTCTCGACAAGCTGCGTTTCAGCGCCGATGACGAAGACTACAGCCAGCAGCGCTATTGCAGCTGGACCCTGGCAGGCTTGACCCTCGACCCGGTGCCCGCGAGCAGTGCTGCGGTGGTGCAGGTGGAAGCCATTGCCGAACAGCTCGACATGGCCCACTACGACTACCTGGTGCTGTTCGGCGGCCGCAACGCCATGGCCACCGCTGAACTGGCACTGCGCTACAAGGCGTTGCTGAAGCGGGCTGCCAAGGCGGGTGTGAAGCTGGTGGCCGTCGACAACGCCGCCTTCCTCTTGGCCGCTTGCGGCCTGTTGGATGGGCATGACGTAGTGGTCCATTGGCGGCATGAAGCCGAGTTTCGAGCGACGTTCCCTCATCTGAAGGTACTGCGCGACCAGCTCTATCACATTCAAGGTGGGCGCATTACCTGCGCGGGAGGGACCGCGGCAATCGACCTGGCGGTAGAACTGCTGTCGCGTGCCTGTGGCCGGGCTCGGGCGCTGAAGGGCTTGGCCGACATGTTGGTGGACGAGACGCGCGACAGCCGCCATGCCTTGCGTTCGTTGGAGCCGGGGGTGGGGCACGGGCGAGCGGTGCAGCGTGCCCTGGCGTTGATGCGGCATCACCTGGGTTCACCGTTGTCGATCGAGCAACTGGCGGCAGAGCTGTGCATCAGCCGGCGTCAGCTTGATCGTCAATTCCAGGCCAGCCACGGGATGAGCGCCAAGGCCTGGTGGTTGGAAATGCGCTTGCAGCAAGCGCGCTGGCGGTTGCTCAATTCCAGCCACGGCCTGGCGCAGATTGCCGATGAAGTGGGGTTGGGGGATGCCAGCCACCTGGGTAAATGCGTGCGGCGGCGCTTTGGCTGCACGGCACTGCAACTGCGCGAGGGTGCCGCTGTTGCCTGAGCGGCCGCATCGCCCGCCAGGCTGGTCTGGCGTTTACTGCGGTGTGCCAAACATCCCCGTCCAGTAGATCCCTGCATCACTTTTCGGGTCGACAGCATAGGCCGCCCCTAGCTCGCGAAAATCCGGGTTCATCAGGGTCGCGCAATGCCCAGGGCTGGCCAGCCAGCCGTCGACCACCTTATGCGCGGTGTCGCGGCCTGCAGCGATGTTCTCGCCGATCTGCTGATACAAGTAACCGGCCAGCTCGGCCCGATCGCCAGGGGTGCGGCCGTCGCGGTCGATATGGTCGAAAAAGTTCTGGTTGGCCATGGCCCGCGTATGGTTGGCGGCAACGCCGGCCAATACGGTGCTCCAGCTCAGCGCGGGCGCGGCGGCAAACGGCTGGCCGCCGCATTGGCGTGGCAGCTTGCGCGCCGCGTTGATTTCTTGCAGCACCTTCTGCCCTTCAGCCTGCCAATCCCCCAGGCGGCTGCTGAGCAGGGGGCGGGCAAGGACGATGCGCCAGTCGCGGCCTTCTTGGCTGACACCGATGTCGACGAACTGCGGGTCGAGCACCACCTGGCAGAAGCTTTCCTCGATGGCATGCATGGCCGCGCGCGCATCGCGCGGGCCCGAGAGGCTGATGGCCTGCACGTTGACCATCGGGTAGGCGGCGCGGGACATGGCCTGTTGCAAGTCGCGGGTGCCCTCGGGCGACAGCGCCAGGCGGGTGTCGCTGTTGAGTGGCGGCAGCTCCAGCGACGCCTCGCCACCACAGGGCTGGGCCTTGCTGCGGTAGACGTTGATCGATTCGATCAGTTGCGCCTCCTCGCCGGTGACGGCCAAGGCCCCGGTCGAGACGACCAGGCCCAGCGACAAGGCGGCAACAGATGACAGGACGCGCATGTGAATCTCCCTATGACTGGCAGCGTCGGGGTAAGCGCTGCTCATCCTACACAAGCACAGGGTTTTTGGCCCAGTCCCGTGCAAAGCAATACAAACGACGGCAATCGTTGCAGGCGGCATAAGAGGAAGTAGACCACTGGACGCGCAAAAAGTGCGATCACTTGGTAATTATTCGTAACTTCAGCTGGAAACAATTCGTAATCGCGATTAATTTATGCCCTCCACCCCACGTTGCCAGGAAGGCGTCCATCCGATACCCAGGAGCCTTTCATGGCACGACCCCGTCATTATCAATCGACCTTTCTCGCTGTCTGCTGTTCCGTTGCGGTTACTGCACAGGCGGCTGATGGCGTGATCCAGCTGGATGCCACTGCTATCGACGCCGAGTCTGCCAAGGTCAAGGGCGAACTCCCGCAAGCCTTTGCCGGTGGGCAGGTCGCGCGGGGCGGGCAGATGGGCGTGCTGGGCAATCAGGACATGATGGACGTGCCGTTCACCATGACCAGCTACACCGCGCAATTGATCGAGGACCAGCAGGCCGAGGATATCGGCGATGTGCTGCTCAACGACCCGTCCGTGCGCCAGTCGTTTGGCTTCGGCAACCAGTCGCAGGTTTTCGTCATCCGCGGGTTGCCACTCAGCGGTGATGATGTGGCGTTCAATGGCCTGTATGGCGTGTTGCCCAGGCAGATGATCTCAACCGATGCGGTAGAGCGGGTCGAGGTATTCAAGGGGCCCAACGCCTTCCTTAACGGCGCCAGCCCGACCGGAACCGGCCTGGGTGGTAACGTTAACCTGCAGCCCAAGCGTGCCGTTGATGTACCCACGCGTCGCTACACCCAAGACATCAGCAGCGACGGCCGCGTTGGCGAACACCTGGACATCGGCCAGCGTTTCGGTGAGGACAACCGCTTTGGCGTGCGCCTGAACCTGTCGCAACGTGAAGGCGAAACCGCAGTCGACGACCAGGATCAACGCAGCAAGCTGTTCATTGCCGGCCTTGACTACCGGGGCGACAACTTCCGCCTGTCTACCGACTTCGGCTACCAGAAGCAGCGCGTCAACCACCTGCGTAACTCGGTGCGCCTGGGGGCCGGCCTTACTGATATCCCGCGGGCGCCGGATGCCGACCACAACTATGGCCAGGACTGGGCCTGGACTGAAACCGAAGACACGTTCGGCATGGCCCGGGGCGACTACGACTTCAACGACAATTGGAGCGGCTACCTGGCCGGTGGCGTCAAGCACACCCATGAGAACGGCTTCTACGGCACGCCGATTCTGACCAACGCCGCCACGGGCGACGCCACCATCGCCGGTTCGAAAATCCCCCACAATGAAGACAACACCACCTTCATGGGTGGCATCAACGGCCGCGTGCAGACCGGCCCGGTCAGCCATCAGCTGAACATCGGTGCGGCCAGCATCTGGACCCAGCAAGAAAATGCGTTCGTCTTCTACAATGCGCAGGCTACCAACCTCTATCACACTGACCCGTTGCCCAAGCCCACCACCCCAACCTTTACCGGTGGCAAGTTGGACGACCCTGGGGTGACCGGTAAGACGCGCAACCGCAGCATTGCCGTGTCCGATACGCTGGGCCTGTTTGACGATAGCCTGCTGGTCACGGTGGGGGTGAGGCGCCAGCAATTGCGGGTCGAAGGGTATGCCTATGACGGCGAGGGCGCGGACCTTGGGCGCAACGCATTCTACGACGAGTCGGTGACCACGCCTGTCTACGGCATCGTCTACAAGCTCAACCCGTCGATCTCGCTGTACGCCAACCGCATCGAGGGCCTGGCGCAGGGCGCGACGGCGTCGGGGCAAGTCATCAACGCCGGGGAAGTGTTCCCACCCGCCAAGACCAAACAGATCGAAGCAGGGGTCAAGCTCGACTACCAGACCTTCGGTGCCAACCTGGCGCTGTTCCGTATCGAGCGGCCCACCGATGGCTTCGTGCAGGGCAATGTATTCGTCCAGGATGGCGAGCAGGTAAACAAGGGCGTTGAGCTGAGCGTGTTTGGCGAGCCGCTGCAGGGGCTGCGCCTGATGGCCGGCGGCACCCGCATGGACACAGAACTGAAAAACACCCAGAACGGTACCAATGATGGCAACCATGCGGTCGGTGTACCGACCTTCCAGCTCAACGCCAGCGTCGACTGGGACGTGCCTGGCCTGCAAGGCGTAGCGCTTAATGCCCGCATGCTGCGCACCGGTGGCCAGTACGCCAACCCGGCCAACACGCTCACCCTGCCAACCTGGAACCGCTTCGATGTAGGCGCACGTTACCGGTTCAAGGTGCAGCAGAAAGAGGTCACCTTGCGGGTGAACGTGGAGAACCTCACTGACAAGAACTATTGGGCCTCGGCCAACGGCGGCTACCTGACCCAAGGCGACCCGCGCCTGGTCAAGTTCTCCGGCTCGATAGACTTCTGACGCTCACTGTAGGAGCAGCCTTGTGCTGCGAAGAGGCCGGTGACAGCAGCTAAGATTTACTGTGCTTTCACCGGCCTCTTCGCAGCACAAGGCTGCTCCTACACACCTACACACCTACACACCTACACACCTACACACCTACACACCTACACACCTACACACCCACACACACACACACGTCAGCGGGCCTGCGCCTGCTTAGGCTTGTAGAACAGAAAATGTGTAGTTACCGCAGTCTTGCGGTAGGCCTTGGCCCAATCCGGGTGCACATTGCGGTCGTGGAAGTACAGCGCACCGCCGGTAGGGTCCTTGAGCTGCTGGTTGAGCGCCTTGCGCGCGATCTCTTTGGCGATGTCGTAACGCTGCGCTTCCTCGACCTGGTCCGAGCGCCCGTCACACCACCAGGAAAATTGGCAGGCCTTGGTTTCCACGCCTTGTTTGACGACGCCACAAATGGTGTCCGGGAAGCCATCATGCCCCAGGCGGTTGAGCACGACACTGGCCACTGCCGTCATGTCCTTTTCGTTGGCCCCCTTGGCTTCCCAATAGATGGTGCGTGCCAGGCAGGTGATGCTGTCGTCCAGCGGCGATTGGCCTGCCGGGTCGACTGCTTTCACTTCGCCTGGGGTGATGGTTTCGGCCTTTTTCGGCGGCGGGGCGTCCTCGACCACCTTTTCTTCAAGGACTTCGGCCTTGTCCTCGGCGACCGCGGCCTTGGCCGTGTCTGCGGCGTGCAATGGGCCTGCAAGCAGGGCCGAGGTCAAGCCGATTACCATCCACGAGAGGCGCATGGCCGAGCTTCCGATCGCTGAGATGATTCAGAGTCTAGCCAAGCGTAAGCATTAGCACCAAAGGAAGGGTTGCGGCGGCTACCACGGTCTGCAGAGCGATGATGGTAGCCATCAGCGGTGCGTTGCCGCCCATCTGCCGGGCCATCACATAGGACGAGGACGCCGTAGGCAAGGCCTGGAACAGCACGGCCACCACTGCCGCCTGCCCACCCAGGCCGAGCACACGGCACAGGCCCCAGGTCGTCAGCGGCATGACCAGGAACTTGAACGCCGAGGCGGCCATCAACGGGCGCACCTGGCGGCCGACGCTGGCACCGCCCAAGGCTGCGCCCACGCACAGCAGGCCCAAGGGCAGGGCGGCCTGGCCGAGCGCCTTGACCGTCGGTTCAAGCCCTGCCGGCAAGCCCAGCCCTGTGACCCGCAGCAGCAGGCCACCCGCGCAGCCAACGATCAGCGGGTTGGCGAAGATCGCCCGCAGTACCGTGGCCGGTGAGCTGTGGCGTGCGCTGAAACGGGCGAACACCAGTACGCACAGCAGGTTGACCAAGGGCACGATGGCGGCGTTGGCAACGGCCGCCAAGGCAATGCCAGCACTGCCATAGATGCCCGCCGCCAGGGTTGCGCCGATGTAGTTGTTGAAGCGAATGCCACCCTGGAACACCGAGGTGAAATCGGCACCGTCATGGTTCACCGCGCCTTGGCACAGCACCAGCAGCAAGGCGCCGAGCAGGGTCGACAGCATCAGCACTGCGACCATGCCCAGTATCGGTACCCCGTCGAGGTTGGCGGTGGCCAGGCCATGCAGGAACAGCGACGGCAGCAGCACGTAATAGCTCAGGCGTTCGGCACCGGGCCAGAAGGTTTCCGCCAGAAAGCCACGCACACGCAGAAAGGTGCCCAGGGCGATCAGCAGGATGATGGGTAGCAGTGTGGTCAGCAGCAGGTGGAGCATGGTCGGCGTTCCGTCGTCGGGTACCGCTACAGACTACGGGGGCGCTTTGGTTTGTAAAAACGTTGTTTTCTTCATTGACCGTTGAGAATAACTGCACGGTTGCCGCGATTTAGGCGTCCAGGGCCGTCTTTAGCACCGCACTCAAGTGCCGCCGCTGGCTTTTCTCATGCTCCAGCAGCACCACCCGGCGCGTCAGTTGCGGTTCGCCAAACGGCAGGCAGGTTGCCGGCGGCAAGCGCTGCAGGTCCGCGTCGGCCATGGGGATGATGGCCACGCCCAGGCCCATCACCGCCATGCTGGCCAGGGCTTCCTGGCTGTCCAGCTCCATTTGTTCGCTGACTTGCAGGTGCTGGCGGCGCAGCTCCTGTTCGATTTGCCGTCCGGCCCAGGCGCGTTTGTCGAAGCGCAGAAACGGTTGGCTGGCCAGCAGCTCGGGCACGCTCTGGCCAGCCAGGTCGGGGCTGGCAATGGCCCAGAAGCGGTCAGCGAACAGCGGGGTGAAGACCAGGCTCTGCGGGTAGGGGCTGACCGGCTCGGTGGTGATCGCTGCATCGAGTTCGCCGTCTTCGACGCGCCGGGCCAATTCCGCCGACATGCCCGACGCGACACTGATGTGCAACTGCGGGTGGTGAGTCTTGATCCACAGCAGGGCTTTGGGCAAGCGCCGGGCCAGCACCGTGTGGATCGCCCCCAGGCGCAAGCGGCCACGTAGGCTCGGGCTACTGGCCAAGGCATCGGCCAGCTCGTCATAGGCGCCGAGGATGCTCTCGGCGCGCGCGACCGCCAACTGCCCGGCTTCGGTCAGCACGACTTGCCGACGGCTGCGATCGAACAGGGTGACCTGCAGTTCGTCTTCGAGGGTCTTGATGTGCAGGCTCACGGCCGAAGGGGTGAGGCTGAGCAGGTCGGCGGCACGGGCGAAGGTGCCGTGGCGGGCGATGGTCACCAGGGTGCGCAGGGCTTTGAGGGACACGCGAAGGGGCTCCAGGGCTGAGCGGGTAGGCGTGCATTGTCAGTGCGGGGCCGGTCGCCGGCAAGCCGGCATCTGCGTACTTCAACGCCCCGTGCGCCCATACGCCTGGCTGATGCGGTCAATCACCATGGCCAGCGCCACGATCGCCAACCCGGCCTCGACGCCCTGGCCGACGTTAAGGGTCTGGATCCCCGCCAGCACATCCTCACCCAGCCCGCGGGCGCCAATCATCGAAGCCACCACCACCATCGACAACGCCATCATCACCGACTGGTTGAGCCCGGCCATGATACTGGGCAGGGCCAGTGGCAGGGCGATGCGACGTAGCCGCTGCCAGCGGCTGGCACCCAGGCCGTGCGCAGCCTGCAACAAGGACGGGTTGATCTGCCGCAAGCCCAGTTCGGTCAGCCGCACCAGTGGCGGCAAGGCGTAGATCAGGGTGGCGAACACCGCCGGCACCTTGCCCAGGCCAAACAGCATCAGCACCGGGATCAGGTAGACGAAGGCCGGAAGTGTCTGCATCACATCCAGCACCGGCATCAATAGTCGTCGAGCCAGCGGGCGGGACGCCAGCAGAATGCCCAGCGGCACGCCGACCATCACGCACAAGCCCGTGCTGATCAGGACCAAGGCCAAGGTTTGCAACAGCTTGTCCCACAGCCCGAGCACGCCGATCAAGGCCAGCAGGGCCACCATCATCAGGCTGCGCAACAGGCTGCGGCTGGCATGCCAGGCGAGCAGCCCGACCACCAGCAACAGCGCCCACCAAGGCAACAGGCGCAGCAGGTTTTCCAGCCCCACCAGCAGTTGCAGCAGTTGATCCGAGAGGCTGCGCAAGTGGTCGCCGTAGTTCAACACCAGCCAGTCGACTAGCTGGTTGACGCGACCCGCGAAGGAAAATTGCAGGGCTTCGGGAAAGCCGCCGCTCATAGGCTGCCCTCGACCTTGGCTGCGACCTGCGCAGGCAACCAGGCTTTCCACACATCGCGGTTATCGCGCAAAAAGGCGAGGGCAGCCTGGTTGGGCGGGATGCGCTTTTCGCTCATCTCGGCCAGGGCGCTGTTGAGCCGATCGATCGGCAGGTCGACTTTTTCGAACACCGCCACCAGGTCCGGGTAGCCTTCTTTGAACGCCTTGGAAACGCCAATCGACAATTTGGCTGGCAGTGACTGGCTACCTTGCGGGTTGGGGTTGCTGGCATCTGTCAGGGTGGCCCAGGCCTTTTCATTGAAGGGCGGCTCTTGCAAGCGGATCAGCTTGTAGCGCCCCATGAGAGGGGTCGGGTTCCAGTAATAGAACAGCACTGGCTGGCCGCGACGGATGGACGAGCTGATCTCGGCATCCAGCGCTGCGCCAGAGCCACTGCGGAAGTTGTTGTACAGCGCATCCAGCCCATAGGCCTTGAGTTTCTGGCTGTTGACCGTCTCGGACGTCCAGCCACTGGGGCTGTTGAGGAAGCGCCCTTTGTCCGGCATTTCAGGGTCGCTGAACACCTTGGGGTAACGCTTGAGGTCGTCGACACTGTGCAGGTCCGGTGCCAAGGGCTTGAGGTTGCGCGACGGGTCGCCCTGGATCACGTAGGCTGGCACCCACCAGCCTTCTTCAGCGTGTTTGACCGTGTCGCCAAGGGCGAACACCTGGCCGGCCTGCTCGGCCTTGATCCACGCGGGGCTACGCCCGGCCCATTCCTCGGCGATCACCTGCAGGTCGTTGCGGGCCAAGGCTACTTCCATGCTCACGGTGCTGCCGGGCAGTGTGTCGGTGGGGTAGCCGTAACCCCGTTCGACGATCAGGCGCAGTATCTCGGTGGTCAGTGCACCGCTTTCCCAACCAATTGCGCCAAAGTGAATCGGCGCGTTGCGTTCCGCTGAGGCGGCGCTGTCGGTGCTGGCCAAGCCAACAGTGAGCAGCAGGCCGGCCAGCAGCGTTGGAATTTTTTTCATCGGGGCCTCCTCGGTAGCCGCTGAGTCAGTGCCGGCAAGTGTAGACGACACCTTTGCCTGCTTTGCCTGGCGGGAGGCAGGGAAGGCGCTCTCTCTGTGCCCCGTGGCGCGCGGTTGCAAGAGTGTGCGTTGCCATTTCGGCAGCACACTTGGCCCACGGCGCGAGGCATTCCTGATGACCCTTGATTTGAGTTTCGTCTATTACCGCAACTTCTGTTTCGATGGAAAATTTCACGTTCGGTGCATGGGTGCAGACCTGCACAAGGTCAGCCGTATTCGCTACGAGCTGGAGCGGGCCGGGCCTGAGGGTGCGGTGTCGTTCAGAGGGGTTTCGGTACAGTCCGAGGTGCACACTGGCCGCTTGGGGGACCATGGATGCCCGGCCACGTTGATCGCCGAAGAAGCGTCAGGTGTCTATAGCATCCGGCCAAGAGTCGTCCTGTTGGATGAACATGCCCGGGCCATGAACCGGCCTACCGGCGCTTCCGGGATCATTGACTTGCCGCCCTTGGTGCTCGAGATCAAGGCCGAGGAGTTGAACCAACGCGTGCTCGAAAAAATACCGCTGCCGTCTGCGGGCGGGCGAGGCAAGCGTGAGGTGGGCCAGAGCAGCCGCGAATACGAACCTCGTGAGCAGCTCGCGCAAGGCCTTGCGGCAGTGGCGCCAGGTGCCGCGTACCCCACGCTGGTTATCGCGTTCGAAGCGGGTGGCTACCAACGGCTGCTTGATGATCTGCAGCCCGATTCAGGCTCGGTACTGGTTCGTTATTGGCCGAATCTGAATACCGTGCTTACCCACCGGCCTATTCTGGATGAGCAGGAGCAGCATGACGATCGGCTTCAGGCATTACGCCAGTTCTGCTATCTGGAGCAGCCCCCCAGCATGCTCAACGACACTTACCTCGCACTGCTCAAGACCCTGGCCGCGCTGGAGTACGTGCAGTCCATGCACTTTCTGCAAGCCAGCGCTGAGCCAAACCTTATTTTGCTTGGCGCGGCGGCGGTGGTAGCCACGCTGTTGACCGGCGCCGCCGTGGTGGCGGGCAATCGAGCCCACGAAAATGCCCAGCCCACGCCCGACTTCGAGCATCGCCAGTATTACCTCGACGCACCAGGGCCAAGATGGAAAGGATTGAACGTGCGCAAGGCGTGGGCCGGGGGAGTAACTGGGCGAGGCTCGCGGATCCATTTCAGTGACGGCGGGTTGTTTGCGGAACACGAGGACCTGCGGGGCAACCCTGACCTGAAGATCGTGTCGCTAGCACCCAACGACGATCCCAAGCACGGGACTGCCTCTGTGGGAGTCATTCTGGCAGCGCGCAATGGGTTTGGGGCAACGGGGGTCAGTCACGACAGCGAATTGTACCTGTACCACAACCGCTCCAAGGATATTCACGGCAACAATCAGGTGCTCAAAGACCTGCTGCGCAACGTGGAACCCGGGGATATTGTCGCCATCAATCGTCAATCCGCCAACCCCGCAGTATTGAGCACCCTGCTGCCGTCCTTGCACGATAAGGCCTGGTGGACAGTGATGCAGCAACTGACCCAGCGCGGCGCTGTGGTGGTCAACGCGGCGGCCAATGGCAGCAGCAAGACCCTGGCGCAACAAGGGACTCAAGCCAACCAGGGCGTCGACCTTGCCAATTGGCCCTACTTCGACGACTACGGCGACGCCGGTGTCATCTTGATTGGCGCGTGCCAATCGTACAGCGGCAAGCCCCACACGTACTCCAACTACCGCTACCGCCATCGCATGCTCAACGCCTGGGGCGACAGTGTGGTAACCCTGTCCAGGGGTGACTTGCAGGACTTGCCGGGTGAAAACAGGGACTACTCCGAGAACTACGCCGGCACCTCCAGTGCAACCCCCATGGTGACGGGCGCCCTGAGCCTGATCCAGTCGTATGCCATGGAGCACCATCACGTCTACCTGAATGCCGACCAGATGCACTTGCTGGTCATGGCGTCCGGATATGAAGACGCCACCGAGCCGGGTACCGATGTACTGCCGATGGGGGCCAGGCCCAACGTGCACGGTGCGTTGGTCATGCTCGATCGCATACTCGGCAACGGCCGCTTCGAACCTTGAGGTGAGGCCGGCAAGCGCCGGCCTCTAACGCATCAGACGCGGAATTGATCCATCAGCGCCTGTTGTTGATTGGCCAGGCTGTTGAGCGACTGGCTGACCCGCGCCGACTCGTTGGCTTGCCCTGACAGCGATTCGGTGACGTCGCGAATGGTTGCGACATTGCTGTTGATCTCTTCGGCCACCGCGCTTTGTTCTTCGGCGGCCGAAGCAATCTGCAGGTTCATGTCGGTGATCACCGTCACTGCCTGGCCGATGCGCTGCAGTGCAGTAACGGCCTGGCCGACCTGCTCCACGCCACCCTGGGCCTGGCGATGGCTGTTGTCCATGGCACCGACCACTTCGCGGGTACCGGCCTGCAAGGCCTCGATCACCTGGCGGGTTTCTTCCACCGACTCCTGGGTGCGCCGGGCGAGGTTGCGCACTTCATCGGCGACCACGGCAAAGCCACGGCCGGCCTCACCGGCGCGGGCGGCTTCGATGGCGGCGTTGAGTGCCAACAGGTTGGTCTGCTCTGCAATCGAGCGGATCACTTCCAGCACCGAGCCGATCTTCTCGCTGTTCTGCGCCAGGCCCTCGACTTCGGCCATGGCGTTGTTCATGTCGGCGGCCAAGGCATCGATGCTGTGGGTGGTGCGGTCGATCACGGCCAGGCCCTCGCGGGTGGCCTGGTCGGCCTCGCGGGCTGCCTGCGCAGCCTGGGCAGCGCTGCGGGCAACGTCCTGGGCGGTGGCGCTCATTTCGTGCGAGGCGGTCGCCACCTGGTCAACCTGGCGGTACTGCTGCTCCATGCCAGCGCTGGTCTCGCTGGCGATCGCCGAGGACTGGTCAGCCGTGCCACGGGCGGCCTGCACCGAACGTTTGACCTCGGCAATGGTGGGCTGCAGCTTGTCGAGGAAGCGGTTGAACCAACCGGCCAACTCGCCCAGTTCGTCCTGCTTCTGGTAGGTCAGGCGGCGGGTCAGGTCACCTTCGCCACTGGCGATGTCCTTGAGCATCGCTGCCACGCCCAGAATCGGCCGGGTCACACCACGTGCCATCAGCCACACCAGCAGCAGGCCGGCGATTGCAGCGGCCAGGCCGAGGCCCAGCTCCAGCAAGGTGCCACTGGTGTTCAGTGTATCGAGTTCCTGTTTCAACGTTTCGGCGGGCCCGGTCAGGGCGTTTTCCGGCACGTCCAGAAGCACGCCCCAGGGCTGTGCGCCGGGGATCGGCTCGAAGGCCGCCAGCACCTTGAGGCGTTGCTGGTCGTGCAGGATGCTCAGCTTGCCCTCGGCCAGCTTGCGCACCAGTTCGGCGCCCTTGGCCGTGTCGACCTGGTCGAAGCGCTGAGCCAGCTTGCCGGCATCGGCGCTGTAACCGGCCAACAGGCCCGCCGGGCTGAGAATGCCCACGGTGGTGCGGCCTTCGTACAGGCTGCGGCTGGCGTTCTGGGTCAAGGCCTGCAGGCTGTTGAGGTTGATGTCGATCGACAGGGTGGCGATCACCTTGCCGTTGACGGCCAGGGGGAAGACGATGCTGGTCATCAGCACCCGCTGGCCATCGATGTCATAGAAGTAGGGCTCCACCACGCAGACCTTGCCGCTGCTGCGTGGGCACACCCACCACGTGTTCGCGGGCTGGCCGCTGGGGCCGATCTCGGTGTTGGCCATGTCATGCTCGGGCAGGGCCATGGCGGTCAGCTGACCGGCACGTGGTTGCGACCAGTACAGCGCGAAACGCCCGGTTTCGTTGCTGCCCAGCGCTGGCTTGGCGGTGAACAGGTTGTCCTTGTGGTCCAGGGCGTTGGGCTCGAACACCAGCGACATGCCGAGCAGGTCAGGGTTGGCCTGCAACGCGGCGCGCACCTGGCGGGTCATGTCCTCACGCAGGTCGTAGGCGTCGAGGAAGCGCTTTTCAGCCTGCTCGCGCAGGAACAGCACTTGGCGGGCGAAGCCGGCGCCGTACTGATAGGCGTCCATGAATTGACGGCGTATGTTCAAGGCTTGCACTTCACCTTGCGACTCGATGCGCCCCTGGGCCGCATCGGTGAGCATCTGCATGCTGCTCGCCTTGACCAGGTCCGAGCTGTGGTCCATGCGGTACAGCGAAAGGCCGACGAGCAGGGTGACGATGCCGGCCAGGCACAGACCGGCGAGCAGGGTGATCTTCCACTGGATGGAAAGTTGTCGCAAAGGCATGGGGCGAATCCCTTGTAATAGTTCTGGCTGTCGACTGTGTCGGCCATCGCGCTTTTTTCTTTATTCAAACGTTCAATTTAAATTAAGGCGGGGCTGAGTAATGCGCCGCAACATGGCGCTTTTGACATCTGCCGCCCACTGCTTCAGAGTGCGCGCTTTTTTTCTGTCCTTATGAGGTAAGCCAACCATGAATGCAGTGATCGCCGCGGTCGGCATCATGCTGATACTCAGCCTGTCGCGGGTACACGTGGTCATCGCCCTGATCATTGGTGCCTTGGTCGGCGGCCTGGTCGGCGGCTTGGGCATCGAGGGCACGCTGAAGGCCTTCAATGGCGGGCTGGGTGGCGGCGCCACCGTGGCATTGTCGTATGCGCTGCTGGGCGCCTTTGCCGTGGCCATCGCCAAGTCAGGGCTGGCGCACGCCCTGGCCGATCGGGCCTTGGCCATGATCGACCGCCAGGGCCATGCCAATGGCGGCAAGGTGAAGTGGATGATGATCGGCCTGATGCTGGTGGTGGCGGTGTCGTCGCAGAACATCCTGCCCATTCACATCGCCTTCATCCCGCTGCTGGTGCCGCCGCTGCTGTATGTGTTGACGCGTCTGCGCATCGACCGTCGGCTGATCGCCTGCGTGATCACCTTTGGCCTGATCACCCCGTACATGTTTCTGCCGGTGGGCTTTGGCAACATCTTCCTCAACGAAATCCTGTTGGCCAACGTCGCCCGCGCCGGGGTCGATGTGAGCGGCGTCAATGTCACCCATGCCATGGCCATTCCGGCGGCGGGCATGCTCGCCGGCCTGTTGCTGGCGGTGTTCTTCAGCTACCGCAAGAAGCGCGACTACGACCTGGCGCGTATCGAGCAGGTCGAGCAGGTCAGCGTGCAATACAACCCGTTGACCCTGATGGTCGCTGGCCTGGCGATCGCGGCGGCGTTTATCGTCCAGCTGTTGCTGGACTCGATGATCATTGGCGCCATGGTCGGGTTCCTGATCTTCTCGCTGTCGGGCATCGTGCGCTGGAAAGACACTGACGACCTGTTCACCGAAGGCATGAAGATGATGGCCATGATCGGCTTCATCATGATTGCCGCATCGGGTTTTGCCGACGTGATGAAGGCCACCGGCGAGGTCAAGAGCCTGGTCGAGACATCGGCGCAGTGGATCGACCACAGCAAGGGCGTTGGCGCCTTGCTCATGCTGCTGGTGGGATTGCTGGTGACCATGGGCATCGGCTCGTCGTTCTCCACCGTGCCGATTCTGGCCGCGATCTTTGTACCGCTGTGCGTGCAACTGGGCTTCGACCCCGTGGCCACGGTGTGCATCGTGGGTACCGCCGGGGCATTGGGGGATGCAGGTTCGCCCGCGTCGGACTCGACCTTGGGCCCGACCTCGGGCCTGAACGTGGACGGCCAGCACCACCATATCTGGGACACGGTGGTGCCGACCTTCATCCATTACAACCTGCCGCTGCTGGCGTTTGGCTGGTTGGCGGCGATGACGCTGTAAGGCGGGAAGGGCGTCAGCCCTTGTCGGGCGGCGGCGAGATCCTGTTGAGGACTGTGCTGCCGTCCTTGCTGCGGGTCAGGTAGACCGGCAGCACCTTGGGCAGGTTGTTGACCAGGCGCGCGACTTCGCGGGTGTTATAGATGCCGCTGATGCGGATCCGCCCGGTGCTGGCATCGGCCAGCAGCAGCGGGGCGTCGAGGTAGCGGTTGATCACCGGCAACGCCTGTTCCAGGCTCAGGTTATCGAGCACCAGCTTGCCATTGCGCCAAGCCAGGGCATTGCCGTAATCGTCGCTTTGCGCCAGTTGCGGCTCGAAATCGCCCTTGTGATAGCTGGCCTGCATCCCAGGGCCCAGGCGGTAGCCACCGGCACTGCCGTCGCTGGACACCAGCACCGAACCTTCCACCAAGGTGACCTTAACCTGGTCCTGGTACTTCCAGACGTTGAACTGGGTGCCGGTTACTCGGGTCTGGCCGCGGCCAGCGTGGACGATGAAGGGGTGCGCACTGTCGTGCTGGACCTTGAAGAACGCCTCGCCGCGCTTGAGGGTAACCTGGCGCTGGTCCTTGAAGTTGAGGTATGTCAGCTCGGTATTGAGGTTGAGCTGCACCGTGCTGCCGTCGCTCAGCTCTACTGTCTGCATCCGGTCGCTGGCTTCGAAGTGCTGGTAATGGTTGGGCAGCCAACCTTGTTCCCAGCCCATCCAGCCTGCCAATGGCAGTACCGCCAGGGCGATGGCCGCAGCCGAGGCCAGCGGGCGCCAGTTGCGCACGCGTGCGGCCTGGCGTGACGGCGGGTTGAAGTCGACCACGGTCGCGTTGCGCGGCAGCAGGTCGGCAGTCTGCCAGATTTCCAGCATCGCCTGGTATTCCTCAGCGTGCCGTGGGTCAGCCGCTAGCCAGCGGGCGAACGCCTCGCGCTCTGCCGCCGTGCAATCATCGGCGTGCAGGCGCATGCACCACTGCGCGGCGGCGTCGGTAATGGCATCGTCTGGGCTGGGATTGAGGCGGTCGTGATTCATTGCGGCTCCGGGTTTTGCGCATTCTACCCTTGCTAGAGGGTTCCCGAGAACCGAGGTAATGGCGAATGACTATCAGTTGTGCCGGTTTTTCGTCGGATTTGCAATGGAATTTCAGCGTTTGAGAACCCTTCGCGGGCAGTGCCTGGGGGCGCTTTACGCCCCCACGCTGATCAGAACTGTTCCGCGGTCAACCCGTACAGGCTCGCGCTGCCGGCCTGGATACTGGCTTCCAGCCCCAGGCTGCGTGGTAACACGCGCTGGAAGAAGAACGCTGCACACGCCAGTTTCGCCTCATGGTAGGCCGGGTCTTGTTCGCGCTTGGCCTGCGCCACGGCGGCCATGCGCGCCCACATGTAGGCGTAAGCGGTCATGCCGAACAGGTGCAAATACTCCACGGCCACGCTGCTGACCAGGTTGGCGTCCTGGCTTGCGCGTGCCCGCAGCCAGGCGCTGGTGGCTTCCAGGCGCGCAACACTGGCTTGCAGGGCTTCGCGGTACAGTGGCGCGGCAACGCTGAAGGCGCGCACTTCGGCGGTGAAACTGGCCAGCGCCTGGCCACCGTCTGCCAGCACCTTGCGCCCGAGCAGGTCGAGGGCCTGGATGCCGTTGGTGCCCTCATAGATCTGTGCGATACGCACGTCGCGCACGCGTTGTTCCTGGCCCCATTCGCGGATGTAGCCATGGCCGCCATACACCTGCTGGCCGAGCACGCAGCTTTCCAGGCCATTGTCGGTGAAAAACGCCTTGGCCACGGGCGTCAGCAGTGCCACCAGACGCTGGGCATGTTCGCGTTCTCCGGCGTCTTCGGCATAGCGGGCCAGGTCCAGCTGTTGCCCCACGTAGGCCGCAAAGGCCCGGCCACCTTCGGTAAGCGTGCGCATGGTCAGCAGCATGCGCCGCACATCGCCATGCTGGATGATCGGGTCGGCCCCCTTGTCCTTCGCCTGCGGGCCCGTGGCGGCACGGCTTTGCAGGCGTTCGTTGGCGTAGCGTGCGGCGCTCTGGTACGACGCTTCGGCGCAGCCGATACCCTGGATGCCAATGGACAGCCGCTCGTAGTTCATCATGGTGAACATGGCCGCCAGGCCCTTGTTCGCATCGCCGACCAGGTGGCCGATGGCGCCATCGAAGTTCATCACGCAGGTGGCCGAGGCTTTGATGCCCATCTTGTGCTCGATCGACCCGCACTGCACAGCGTTGCGCTCGCCCAGGCTGCCATCGTCATTGACGTGGTACTTAGGCACCAGGAATAGCGAGATGCCTTTAGCCCCCGCCGGTGCGTCCGGCAACTTGGCCAACACCAGGTGGACGATGTTTTCGGTCAGGTCCTGCTCGCCGCCGGTGATGAAAATCTTGCTGCCACTGATGCGGTAGCTGCCATCGGCCTGGGGTTCTGCGCGGGTGCGGATCAACCCCAGGTCAGTACCGGCGTGGGGTTCGGTCAGGCACATGGTGCCGGCCCAACGGCCTTCATAGAGCGGCGGCAGGTAGCTGGCCTTGAGTGTTTCGCTGGCGTGGGCGTCGATTGCCAGGCAACTGCCGGCACTCAAGGCTGAATACAGGCTGAAACTGCAGTCGGCGGCGTAGAGCATTTCTTCGAACAGTACGCCCAGCATCTTCGGCATGCCCATGCCGCCATGCTCGGGGTTGCCGCCCAGGCCAACCCAGCCACCTTCCCGGTAGGTGCGCCAAGCGTCGCGAAAGCCATCCGGGGTGGTGACCTGGCCGGCTTCGAAGTGCACACCCTGCTCGTCACCGTTGCGGCTGAGCGGGGCGATCAGCTGGCTGGTGACCTTGGCCGCTTCTTCGAGGATGGCGTCGGCGGTGTCGGCGTCGATGCGCTCGGCCAGGGCAGGGAGGCGTGCCCACAGGGCAGGGCCCTGCAACACATCGTGGAGAATGAAGCGCATGTCGCGCAGTGGGGCGGTGTAGTGGGGCATCGTCGGCTCGAGGAAGTGAGTAATAGGTTGTCTGGCCGGGCCTCTTCGCGGTTAAACCCGCTCCCACTGGTTTAATGCAGTTCCCAAGAACGGCGCTGTTCTTGTGGGAGCGGGTTTACCCGCGAAGAGGCAGGTACAGCCTTAAAGGGCTTTGGCGCGGTCGCGCAGGACGTACTTCTGGATCTTGCCGGTGGAGGTCTTGGGCAGCTCGCCAAAAATCACGGTCTTCGGCACTTTGAACCCGGCCAGGTGCTCACGGCACCAGTGGGTGATGTCGGCTTCGCGGGTGTCTTCCCGGCCAGGCTTGAGTGCCACGAAGGCGCAGGGCGTTTCGCCCCATTTGTCGTCGGGGCGCGCCACCACGGCCGCTTCCAGCACCGCTGGGTGTTTGTAGAGGGCGTCTTCGACTTCGATGGTGGAGATGTTTTCGCCACCGGAAATGATGATGTCCTTGAGCCGGTCCTTGATTTCGACATAGCCATCGGCATGCCAGACTGCCAGGTCGCCAGTGTGGAACCAGCCGCCGCGGAAGGCTTCGGCCGTGGCCTCAGGGTTTTTCAGGTAACCCTTCATCACCGTGTTGCCGCGCATGAAGATCTCGCCCAGGGTGTTGCCGTCGCGCGGCACCGGGGCGAGGGTTTGCGGGTCGGCGACCATGAGGCCGTCGAGCGTCGGGTAGCGCACGCCCTGGCGGGACTTGATGCGCGCGCGCGCTTCCAGCGGCAGCGCGTCCCATTCCTCATGCCAGGCGCAGACTGTCACCGGGCCGTACACCTCGGTCAGGCCGTAGGTGTGGGTCACCTGAATGCCCATTTCTTCCACCGCGCCAATCACCTTGGCGGGTGGTGCGGCGCCTGCGACCATGGCCTGCACCGGGTGCTCGATGGCAGCTTTGGCGGCCTCAGGCATGTTGACCAGGGCGTTGAGCACGATGGGCGCGCCGCACAGATGGGTGACCCGGTGTTCGCGGATCAGGGTGAGGATCTTTTGCGGGTCGACCCGGCGCAGGAACACGTGGGTCCCGGCCAAGGCGGTGATGGTCCAGGGGTAGCACCAGCCGTTGCAGTGGAACATGGGCAGGGTCCACAGGTACACCGGGCGGTGGCCCATGGCCCAAGTCATCTGGTTGCCCAGCGCGTTGAGGTAGGCACCGCGATGGTGGTAGACCACGCCCTTGGGGTTGCCGGTGGTGCCGGAGGTGTAGTTGAGCGAAATGGCCTGCCATTCGTCATCGGGCCATTCCCAGGCAAATTCCGGGTCGCCCTCGGCCAGCAGGGCTTCGTAGTCAAGCGCGCTGACCGCGCGGCCTTCGCCGTACTCCGGGTCATCGACGTCGACCACCAGGGGCGGGTGTTCGAGCAAGGCCAGGGCGGCTTCGATGACCGTGTGGAACTCGCGATCGGTGATCAGCACCTTGGCCTCGCCGTGCTGCAGCATGAAGGCGATGGCTTCGGCGTCCAGGCGAACGTTGAGGGTGTTGAGCACTGCACCGGTCATGGGCACGCCGAAGTGCGCTTCGAGCATGGCCGGGGTGTTTGGCAGCATCACCGCGACCGTGTCGCCACGGCCGATGCCGCGCCCCACCAGGGCGCTGGCCAGGCGCCGGCAGCGTTGGTAGGTTTCCTGCCAGTTACGGCGGATGGCACCATGGATGACAGCCGGGTAGTTGCCATACACCGCAGCGGTGCGTTCGATGAAGCTCAGTGGGGTGAGGGCGACATGGTTGACGGCAGCGGGCATCAGGCCCTGGGCATAGATCGACATGCGGTAATCCTGTAGGGGAGGCAGGCGCAGCCTGTGCGCGTGACCCCCGGTGGCTGATTGTTAGCTCTGTTCAGGGTGTGGAAAAGCGTACGGTTGGCCGCTTTCCCCTGTCGCAGTTTTACGCGAGTCGCTATGGTAGATGGAATATCGACTATAGCAATATAGTAAAACTACTATAACAACGAGTTGTACGCCGTGGACAAGACCCTGTCTCCCTTGCTTGCCAAAGACCCGCAGCCCAGCCTGTTGCTGGCCGCCGATGCCAGGCCGCTGGCCACCAACCCGGCCTTGCAGGCCTTGCTGCAGGAAGGCCCGCCGCTGGCGGCCTGGCTACCGGCCAACTGCGCCGCGCTGGTGCGGGCCTGCCTGCGGCAGCACCGGGCAATTGCCGACGTGGAAGTACAGGTTGGCGAGCGCATCGTGCTGTGGACGTTCATCCCAGATGACCGGGGCCAGCAGGTGCTTGGCCGCTGCCGTGACGCCAGCGCCGAACGCCAGGGTGCACGCGAAGCCAGCCGCGCCCGGCGCTTGTACCGCTTGATCATCGAGAACACCACGGACCTGATCTCCCGGCACAGCCCTGACGGGCGCTTCCTCGACGCCTCGCCGGCGGCCTTCCGCCTGTTGGGCCGGTGGCCCGAGCAACTGCGGGGCATGGCCGTGCGGACCTTGCTGCACCCGCGTGAACGCCGCCAGGTGCTGGCCCAGGCTGCTGCTGCCCTGGACCAGGACGGCTACCACACCATGACCTGCCGGGTGCGCCAGGCGGCGGGCGGCTACCGCTGGTTCGAGATTGCCAGCCGCGCCATCCGCGAGACCTACACCGGGGCAGTGGTGGAAATCGTCAGTGTTTCCCGTGATATCACCTTGCGCATCGAAGCCCAGGAGAGCCTGGCCCACAGCGCGCGGCTGGCTACCTTGGGCGAGTTGGCGTCCGGTATCGCCCACGAGATCAATCAGCCGTTGGCGGCGGTGGTCAACTATGCCAACGCCAGCCAGCGTTACCTGCAAGGCCTGGAGCGCGACCCGCAGGCGCGTGAGCGGGTCGGGCAGGGGCTGCAGCGCATCACCGAGCAGGCTACCCACGCCGCGCAGGTGATCCGCCGGCTACGTGTGTTCCTGCGTAAAGGGCCCCGCCGGCTGCAAGCGCTCGACATGCTCGATGTGGCCAATGAAGCCATGCGCCTGTGTGCCTGGGAGGTGGCGCGTGACCAGGTCAGCATCGAACTGCGTATGAGCGCGCAATTGCCGGCGGTGTATGCCGACCGGGTGTTGCTGGAGCAGGTGCTGCTGAACCTGCTGCGCAATGCCATCGATGCCAATCGCGAGCAGCAGGGCGCACGGCCCTCACGTATCCTGCTGGGCGCCGTGCGCGAAGGCGACGGCGTGTTGGTCGAAGTGACGGACCAAGGGCCGGGCGTGGCGGCCGAGCGCCTGGATGAAATCTTTACCCCGTTCACCACCAGCAAGGCTGATGGCCTAGGGCTGGGCCTGAGCATGAGCCGCAGCCTCATCGAAGGCTTTGGTGGCAGCTTATGGGCGCGTGCGGGCGCGAACGGTGGGTTGGTGTTGTGCTGCCGCTTGGCAGTGAGCAGGGAATAACGGGAGGTCAGGGTGCAAGCGAAGGTGTATGTGGTCGACGACGACCAGGGCATGCGTGATTCCACGGTCTGGCTGCTGCAGTCGGTGGGGCTCGAGGCCCTGTCGTTTGCCGGTGGGCAGGCGTTTCTGGACGCGTGCATCGATGACGGCCCGGCCTGTGTGCTGTTGGATGTGCGCATGCCTGGGCTGGGCGGGCTGGCGGTGCAGCAGTTGATGAAGGAACGGGGCCTGGACCTGCCGGTGATCTTTGTCAGTGGCCATGCCGACGTGCCGATCGTGGTTAGGGCGTTCAAGGCGGGTGCCTGCGATTTCATCGAGAAACCCTATAGCGACCAGTTGCTGCTCGACAGTGTGCAGGCGGCATTGGAGCGGGCAGGGCGCGCGCGTCAGGGCGACCAGGCGTTGGCCCAGGTTCAGGCGCGGGTCGATGGCCTGACGCCGCGTGAGCGCGATGTGTTCGTGCCGTTGGCCCAAGGCTTGAACAACCGTGAGATCGCCGAGCGCCTCGGGGTTAGCGTGAAGACCGTTGACCTGTACCGGGGGCGGGTGATGAAACGGCTGCAAGCAGGAAGCCTGGCGGAACTGGTAGGCATGGCGATCGCCTGCGGCGCGGTGCCAGCGTTGGGTTTGGCACCTGAGCGGTGACCTAACAGAAATTTGATCTGGCAGGGACTTGTGGGAGCAACTGTCTTGTGGTGCTTGTGCCGGCCTCATCGCCGGCAAGCCGGCTCCCACAAGGGTTGTGCCTTGTTCAAGAAAAGCGCGGCCAAATCATGAAATTTTGCATAGCACCCTAATCAAAGCTTTGACATTCACTGCCTAGGCAGTAATATTTTTAAACAATTACCCGGGCAGACTCCATGGCGCATTTCTCTCCAGAAAACTTCCAGACCTGTGCCATCGGCATGCTGCTGGGCCGCGCGGCGATCCTCAAGGACCGCATTCTCGACTGGCACCTCGAATCAGAGGGCGTCACCGCCGCGCAGTTCAAGGTGTTGATCATCGTCACCCAGTACCAGGTGGACACCCCGGCCGAACTGTGCCGCTACCTGGGCCTGGACAGCGGTTCGATGACCCGCATGCTCGACCGCCTCGAGCAGAAGGGCCTGATCCTGCGCAACCGCTGCGCCGATGACCGACGCCAGGTGCGCCTGGCCTTGACCGCCGATGGCCAGCGCTTGGCGGACCGGCTGCCAGAAATCGGTGCGGCAGCGATGAACGAATTGTGCGGCGCACTGGAACCCGAAGAGCTCAAAACGCTCGAGCGCTTGTTGGCCAAGGTGCTGCTCAGCGCTGGCGACCCTTTGACGATCCGCCGCTTTGGCGATCGTTGACCCCTGTTACGCATTATCCAAGGTATTGTCATGGCCACTTCCACAGACACCCCAACCCCCGCCGACCCACCTGCGCCGTCGCGCAAACGCAAGGCCTGGCTGCTTGGCCTGCTTCTGCTGCTGATACTTGGCGGTGTCGGCGCCTGGGCCTGGTATTCCCTGGTCGGGCGCTGGCACGAAAGCACCGATGACGCCTACGTCAATGGCAACGTGGTGGAGATCACCCCGCTGGTGACCGGCACTGTCACCAGCATTGGTGCCGATGACGGCGACCTGGTTCACGCCGGCCAAGTGCTGCTGCAGTTCGACCCGTCCGACAGCGAGGTGGCGCTGCAGTCCGCCGAAGCCAAGCTGGCGCGCACGGTGCGCCAGGTGCGTGGCCTGTACAGTAACGTCGATGGGCTCAAGGCCCAGTTGCAGACGCGCCAGGCCGAATTGCAAAAGGCCCAGGACAACTACAACCGGCGCAAGGTGCTGGCCGACAGCGGTGCGATTGCTGCAGAAGAAATCTCCCACGCCCGTGACGACCTGAGTGTGGCCCAGAGCGCCCTGGCCAGTGCCCGTCAGCAGCTCAACACCAGCACCGCGCTGGTCGACGACACCGTGGTCTCCTCGCACCCTGAAGTGATGGCAGCCGCTGCCGACCTGCGCCAGGCTTACCTCGACAACGCCCGCACCACCTTGGTGGCGCCGGTGACCGGGTATGTCGCCAAGCGCACCGTGCAACTGGGCCAACGCCTGCAGCCGGGCACCGCGACGATGGCGGTGATCCCCCTGGACCAGGTGTGGATCGATGCCAACTTCAAAGAAACCCAGCTACGCGACATGCGTATCGGCCAGCCGGTGGAAATCAGCGCCGACCTGTACGGCAGCGCGGTCAAGTACAGCGGCACGGTCGACAGCCTCGGTGCCGGCACTGGCAGCGCGTTCGCCCTGCTGCCGGCGCAAAATGCCACCGGCAACTGGATCAAGATCGTGCAGCGGGTGCCGGTGCGTATTCACCTAAGCCCGGACCAGCTCAAGGACCATCCGCTGCGTATCGGCCTGTCGACGCTGGTGGAGGTCGACTTGCACGACCAGAGTGGCCCGACCCTGGCCCAGCAACCGCCGCAGCAGGCCAGCTACACCACACAGGTGTACGACCGCCAACTGGTCGATGCCGATAACCTGATCGCCCGGCTGATTCACGAGAACAGCGCATCCGGCAAGACGGCGCAGCGATGAGCAACCAGGCTGCCGCCCAGTTCACGCCGCCGAGTCTGTTGCTGACCACCATCGGCCTGTCGCTGGCAACGTTCATGCAGGTGCTCGACACCACCATCGCCAACGTGGCCTTGCCGACCATTTCCGGCAACCTGGGGGTGAGCTATGAGCAGGGCACCTGGGTGATCACCTCGTTCGCCGTGAGCAACGCTATCGCCTTGCCGCTGACGGGTTGGCTGAGCCGGCGCTTTGGCGAGGTGAAGCTGTTCATCTGGGCCACGTTGTTGTTCGTGCTGGCATCGTTCTTGTGCGGCATCGCCCAGTCGATGCCGGAGCTGGTGGGCTTTCGTGTGTTGCAGGGCGTGGTGGCGGGGCCGTTGTACCCGATGACCCAGACCTTGCTGATAGCAGTGTACCCGCCGGCGAAACGGGGGATGGCCCTGGCGTTGTTGGCGATGGTCACGGTGGTGGCGCCGATCGCCGGGCCGATACTGGGGGGCTGGATCACCGACAGTTACAGCTGGCCGTGGATCTTCTTCATCAACGTGCCGATCGGCCTGTTCGCCGCTGCTGTTGTACGCCAACAGATGCGCTCGCGGCCGGTGGTGACCAGCCGCCAGCCGATGGACTACATCGGCCTTTTGACGCTGATCGTGGGGGTGGGGGCGTTGCAGGTGGTGCTCGACAAGGGCAATGACCTGGACTGGTTCGAGTCGTCGTTCATCATCATGGGCAGCTTGATCTCGGTGGTGTTCCTGGCGGTGTTCGTGATCTGGGAGCTGACCGATCGGCATCCGGTGGTCAACCTGCGGCTGTTCGTGCACCGCAACTTCCGGGTCGGCACCATCGTGTTGGTCGGGGGCTATGCGGGGTTCTTCGGTATCAACCTGATCCTGCCGCAGTGGTTGCAGACGCAGATGGGTTATACGGCGACTTGGGCGGGGTTGGCGGTTGCGCCGATCGGGCTGTTGCCGGTGATCATGTCGCCCTTTGTCGGCAAGTACGCGCATCGGTTCGACTTGCGGCTGCTGGCGGGGTTGGCGTTTCTGGCGATTGGCACGAGCTGCTTCATGCGGGCTGGGTTTACCAGTGAGGTGGACTTCCAGCATGTGGCGTTGGTGCAATTGTTCATGGGGATTGGCGTGGCGCTGTTCTTCATGCCGACGTTGAGCATTTTGCTGTCGGACTTGCCACCGCATCAGATTGCCGATGGCTCGGGGCTGGCGACTTTCCTGCGTACGTTGGGGGGGAGTTTTGCGGCGTCGCTGACGACGTGGATCTGGATACGGCGGGCGGATCAGCATCATGCGTATCTGAGTGAGAATATCAGCCAGTTTGATCCGGCGACGCGGCATACGCTGGAGCAGCTTGGGGGGGGCAGTGTGCAGAACTATGCGCGGTTGGAGCAGATCGTGAATGCGCAGGCTTACATGATGTCTACGGTGGACTATTTCATGATGATGACTTGGGTGTTTGCGGGGTTGATTTTGTTGGTTTGGTTTGCGCGGCCGCCGTTTACGGCTAAGGCTGGGCCTTCTGCGGGGCACTGATGGGATAGTAGTTGTTGGTGTTGTTGGTGTTGTTGGTGTTGAAGGTGTGGCAGGGGCCAGTTGCCAAGGCGACGCTTAATCACCTTTCCGCCCTTACGGCGGGTCACTTTTTGGCAAACGCCCCAAAAAGTAACCAAAAAGGGCTGCGCTCCATCATCCGGCCCCTACGCTGCGCTTCGGGGTCCCCTCGCTCCGGCCTTGCTCCCGGGAGGGCCGCGCTGCAGGGCCCATCCTGGGCCCCAGCGCTTGACGGGCATCCTTGCCCGTCACCTCCCTCCGCAAGGCCTGCGCTCGGCCTCCTGAGTCGCTGAAGGTCAAAAGCCAGATCAAGATCAAGATCAAGATCAAGATCAAGATCAAGATCAAGATCAAGAGCTGGATCAAGGGCCGGATCAAGAGCTGGGTCAACGTCGCGTGCTCTTGCGCGCTTTGGGAAGGGGTGGCATTCCCATGCGTTGGCATTTGTCCTATTGTCGAAAGCCCACTTTCAACAGCATTGGCAGGCCCATGGAGAACGTCATCGTCATTACTGGCGCCAGCCGAGGTATCGGCGCGGCGACAGCCCTGCTGGCCGCTCGGCAGGGGTATCGTATCTGCATCAATTACCACGCGGATGACCAGGCTGCCGAGCGCGTCCTTGGGCAGGTTCGCGCGCTTGGCGCCGAAGCGATTGCGGTGCGGGCCGATGTCAGTGTCGAGGATGAGATCATTCAGCTGTTCCAGCGTGTCGATGAGGCGCTTGGCCCGGTGACTGCGCTGGTCAACAACGCGGGCACCATCGGCCAGCAGAGCCGTGTCGAGGAGATGTCCGAGTTTCGCTTGCTCAAGATGATGAAGACCAATGTCGTTGGGCCCATGCTTTGCGCCAAACATGCGCTGTTGCGCATGGCGCGTCGGCATGGCGGGCAGGGCGGGGCGATCGTCAACGTCTCTTCAGTGGCTGCGCGCCTGGGCTCGCCCAACGAATACGTCGACTACGCGGCCTCCAAGGGCGCGCTGGATACTTTTACCCTTGGCCTGGCCAAGGAAGTGGCAGGCGAGGGCGTGCGGGTCAATGGCGTGCGCCCAGGCTATATACACACCGGCTTCCATGCGCTTTCCGGGGACCCGGACCGGGTCGCCAAGCTCGAACCCGGGTTGCCCATGGGCCGCGGCGGTCGGCCAGAAGAAGTTGCCGAGGCCATTGTCTGGTTGCTCTCGGACAAGGCCTCGTATTCCACCGGCAGCTTCGTCGATTTGGGCGGCGGGCGCTGAGGCGCCTTATCCTTCCAGTAACTGGCCGACCTGCTCGGCCAGTGCCTCGAGGCTGAAGGGCTTGGTCAGCACGCGCATGTCGGTTTCCAGGTTGCCGTTAGCCAGCGCTGCACTTTCGTCGTAGCCCGTGACGAAGAGCACCTTGAGCCCGGTGTAACGCCCGCGCAACGTGCCGGCCAACTGGCGCCCGTTGATCCCGCCCGGCAAGCCCACGTCGCTGATCAGCAGGTCGGGCGCGGGTTGCTCTGCCAAGCCTGCAAGCGCTTGGGGGCCATCTTCGAACATCATCACGTCGTGGCCCAGGTCATGCAGCACTTCAGCAATCACTAGGCGCATGGCGCTGACATCTTCGACCACGGCGATTCGCTTTGTCGCGCTTGTATTGGAGCGCGGTGCCGGTGCAACGGGTTTGAGTACGGCAGGCGCAGGCTGCGCGTGGTGTCTGGGCAGCAGCAAGCGCACCGTGGTGCCCTGGCCCAGGGACGATGCGATGTGCAGTTGCCCACCGGACTGGCGCACAAAACCGAAGACCATCGACAACCCCAGGCCCGTGCCGCGGCCAAGCGGTTTGGTGGTGAAGAACGGGTCGACGGCGCGGGTCAGGGTCTCATCCGTCATGCCACTGCCGTTGTCTTCGACGCTGAGGCAGAGGTAGTCGCCAGGCGTCAGCTCAAGCTGCGCAGCTTGCTCGCTGGTCAACGAGACATTGCACAGGGCGATACGGACCCTGCCCCCGTCGGGCAGGGCATCGCGTGCGTTGATGCACAAGTTGAGCAGGCTGCTCTCAAGTTGAGGAGGGTCGATATGCACCGTCCAGCAAGCGTCGCTGCACTGGTAGTCGAGTTCGATGTGGGGGCCGGTGCTGCGGCTGATCAGGTCTAGCATGCCGGTGACCAGCACCGCGACGTCGGTGGCGCGTGGCTGCAAGGTCTGTTGACGGGAGAACGCGAGTAATCGATGAACAAGCGCCGCAGCCCGTTGTGCCGCGCTATGGGCGCTTTCCAGCAAGGGGGTGATGGTTGCCTTGGGCTGGTCGATGGCCACCCTGTCCCTGGCCAGCTCCAGTGCGCCGAGTATGCCGCCGAGCAGGTTGTTGAAGTCGTGCGCAACGCCCCCTGTCAGCTGACCTACAGCCTCGACTTTCTGCGCTTGGCGCAAAGCCTCTTCGGCCTTCTGGCTCTGCGCCACGGCTTGTTCGACACGCTGCTCAAGCGCTGCGTTGAGGTCTTGAAGGGCACTCTCAGCGCGCTTGCGCGCTGTCACATCCCGAAAGATCACCGCCACCTGATGGTTGTGGGCCGGTTCGATACGGATTGCCGCTAGGCCAAGGCAGCGGCCGGTGGCAAGCAACTCATGCTCGAAGTACAGCGGATTGCCAGTCCGCTCCACGGTGCCGAAGTAGTCCAGCCAGACATGGGCCTCGTCGGGTATCACTTCCCGCAGGGTCCGGCCCACGACATTGGGCAGCCCGGCATGCCTGCAGTAAGCCGGGTTGGCCATCAGGTGTACATAATCGCTCAACGGCCCAAGCGGTCCATCGATGAACTGGATGATGCAGAAGCCTTCTTCCATGTTCTCGAACAGAAAGCGGTAGCCTTCCGACGCCTGCGCGCGTGCGTTCAAGCGCAACAGTTCGCTGTTCAACTGGCTGTTTTGCTGTTCGAGCTGATCGATTCGCTGGCGTAAACCCTCCAGCTCATCGGTTGTATTCAAGCATTCACCGGGCATTCATTTCGCTCCATCGATAAACCACAGGCCGCTAATGCATCAGCAGCTGTGCGACCCTTTCCACGAGTGCCGCCAGGTCAAAGGGTTTGGTCAATACACTGGATGCTTCCAGGGGTTGGCCGTGGCTGAGTACAGCGCTTTCATCGTAACCGGTGATGAACAGCACTTTTATGTGCGGGTGCCGTACGCGGCATCGGTCGGCGACCTGCCGACCGTTCAGGCCCCCGGGCAGGCCGATATCGCTGATCAGCAGGTGCGGCGGCGGGCAGCGCTCGAGGTACGCCAGCGCGCTTGGGCCGTCGGCGAATGCCTGGACGTCATGGCCGAGCTCTTCGAGTACTTCGTGGATGACCAAGCGCAGGGGCTCCTGGTCTTCTACCAGCACGATTTGCCCAGCCTGCACGGTGTTGCAACTCGCCGGGCGCTGAGCCGGGGTTTGGAAGCTGTTCATCGCTTGCCACGCAAGGTGGCGGGGCAGATACAGTTCGACCAGCGTGCCTTCATCGGGCTTGGACAGGATACGCATCTGCCCCCCTGACTGACGCACGAAGCCGTAAACCATGGAAAGCCCAAGGCCAGTGCCCTGGCCCATCGGCTTGGTGGTGAAGAACGGATCCACGGCGCGCGCCGCGACCTCTGCCGACATGCCTCGCCCGTTGTCCTTGACCCCAAGGCGCAGGTAATCGCCTGCAGCCAGGTCGAGCCCTTGGGCACGCTGCAGGTCAAGGGTCAGGTTGTCGCCGCTGAGGGTAATCGCGCCACCTTCTGGCAGTGCGTCTCGGGCGTTGATGCACAAGTTGAGCAGGGCGTTTTCCAGTTGTGGCGGGTCGATGAACGTTGGCCACAGGTGCTGCGGGAAGTGGCTGTGCAACTGGATGGACGGACCGATGCTGCCACGGACCAGCTGCTCCATGTCATTGACCAATTGGGTGACATCGGTGGGCTGGGGTTGCAGCGTCTGCTGGCGCGAGAACGCCAGCAGGCGATGCACGACGGCGGCGGCACGCTGCGCCGCGCCACTGGCAACGTCCAGCAGGCTGCCGAGTTGGTCGTGACGCGCCTGTTGCAAGCGTTGCTGCATCAATTCCTGGGCCGCCAGAATGCTACCCAGCAGGTTGTTGAAGTCATGGGCGATGCCACCACTCAAGTGCCCCACGGCCTCCATTTTCTGCGCATGCCGCAGTGCCTCTTCAGCGCTGAGCAGGCGCTGCTGGGCGGCGACGCGTTCGCTGATGTCATACGCGAATAAGTAGGCACCAAGAATCGCGCCATCAGGGTCGCGCAGGCAGTTGAAGCGCAGCTCGTAATGCCGTTGTGTAGCCCCCTTGCCGAAACGCTGAGTTATTGTGAACTGCTCGCCCCCCAGCGCACGTTGCCACATCGGCATGATCACGTTCAGGTCGGTGAGGTTGTCGCCCATCAGCGTGGTCACAGAGTCGCCCACTTCCGGGGTGGCGCCGTACAGGTAATGAAATTCCAGCTTGGCCTGCCGGTTGATCGCCAGCCAGCGCATGTTGCTATCGATCATGTGCACGTTAGCCAGGCTGTGCTCGACCACTTCGGCAAACAACCGGCGCTCTGCCAGCGCCGCATTGACCCGTTCTTCGAGCTCTTCGTTCATGCGCTGCAAGGCCAGCTCTGCACGACGCCGTGCGGTGACATCCTTGAACAGCACCGCCACCTGGCGCCGCTCGGCGGGTTCGACGCGAAAGGTCGTGACGGACAGGACATGGCCAGTGGCAACCAGCTCCTGTTCGAAGTGCAGCGGCTCGCCGGTGCGCAGCACTTCACCGTAGCGGGCTACCCAATCGTCGGCCTCATCGGGGACCATCTCGCGCAGTTTTTGCCCGACCACATTGGGGATGCCGGCATGTTTCGCATACGCCGCATTGGCCACGACATGCACGTAGTCACTCAATGGGCCATGTGGCCCATCGAAGAATTCAATGATGCAGAACCCTTCGTCCATGGTGTCAAACAACGAACGATAGAGGATCTGATCGTGCTCCTGGTGGCTCGCCAACTGCGACTCCAGCAGCGCGTTACGGCGCTCCAGGTCTTCGACATGTTGGCGCAGGGAAAGCAGGTCGCGGGAAGGCATGCCGACGTCCGACGAAATTAAAGGCCCAAACTCTAACGTGTTCACCCCAAGGGCGAGAACACCCTTAACGCAAATGCGCATCCACGCCCAGCAAGCGATCGATCCGCTCACCCAGTGCCTTGAGCTCGAAGGGCTTGGACAGCACCTCGGTGCGCTCTGCAGGCCAGCCTAGGGCCATGCTGCTGGCAATGTCGTAGCCGGTGATCAGTATCACCGGTGCTTCGTTGGCAAGGCCCCGATAGGCCTCTGCGAGCTGGTTGCCGTCGATGCCGCCGGGCAGGCCAACATCGGTGATCAACAAGTCAGGCAATGGGCTGTGCTGCAACGCCTGGAGTGCGCTGCGGCCGTCCTCGAAAACCTGGACCTCGTGGCCCAGCTCTTTTAGCACTTCGCCGAGTACCAGGCGCAGGGTCGCTTGGTCTTCTACCAGCATGATCCGGTGTGGCCTGTGAAGCGGCCTGGCGTCAGTATTTTCAGGCGCAGCGCAAGGATGCTCGGGGGTGGTGCTTTCGTTCCGGGGCAGATACAGGTGGACGCTGGTGCCTTGCCCAGGCGTGCTGTCAATGCGTAATTGCCCGCCAGACTGGCGCACGAAGCCATAGACCATCGACAGCCCCAGGCCAGTACCCTGGCCCATGGGTTTGGTTGTGAAGAACGGGTCGAGGGCACGCTGCATCACGTCCTTGCTCATGCCCATGCCAGTGTCGTCCACCCGTATGTGCAAAAATTGCCCTGGCGGCACGTCCAGGCGGCGGGCCTGCTCGTCGTCGAGCTCGGCATTCTCACAGCCAATGCGCAGGGTGCCGCCCAGGGGCATGGCATCGCGGGCGTTGATGCACAGGTTCAGCAGGGCGTTTTCTAACTGTTGGGGGTCGATGCGGATCGACCACTGACCGGCCAGTGTCCGGTCCTGCAAGTCGATGTGCGCATCGATCGAACTGCGGATCAGGTCGTGCATGCCGGCCACCAACCGCTGTACATCGACGGGTTGCGGCAGCAGTGTCTGCTGGCGGGAAAAAGCCAACAGGCGCTGCACCAGCGAGGCTGCACGCAGCGCGCTGTTCTTGCCGAGTTCGAGCAGCCTGGCGGTGTCGGACACACGATGCTGACTCAGGCGTTGCTCGGCCAGCTCCAGTGCGCCGAGGATGCTGCCAAGCAGGTTGTTGAAGTCATGGGCAATGCCACCGGTCAATTGGCCGACCGCTTCCATTTTCTGTGATTGGCGCAGCGCCTCTTCGGTTTGGTGCAGGCGTTCCTGCTCGGCAATGCGCTCGGTAATGTCGTAGGCGAACATATAGCCGCCCTGGATGCGCTGCTGCGCGTCGAGCAGCGGGTGGTAGCGGATTTCATAGTGGCGCAGGGCGTCAGGTGGCCCGAGGGCGATGGTGTCGATGAACGCTCCGCCGGCCAGCAGGCGCGGCCACACCGGGGCCAAGCGGCCCATGATGTCCGGTTGGTTGGCCAGAAACTGCGGGATGTAATCGCCGATCTGCGGCACAAAACCGCGCCACCGCTGGAAGGTTTCGCGGGCTGTGCGATTGATCGCCAACAGGCGCATTTTGCGGTCGGCTGCAAATACGTTGGCCAAGCTGTTATCGACCAGTTCGCCGAGCAGATTGTTGTTTGCCTGCGCAATGTCACCGCGCTGGGCCAGCAGGGTTTCAAGCTCTGCGACACGTGCCTGCAGTTGCTCGTAGGAAGCTTGCGTGACTGGCTGCATGGTGGCGAACCGGTGAGCGGATCGGGCAACTATAGACGCGGCGCAGGCTGACAGCTATCAAAATGAACGAATGATTCGCCCCAGGGTTTCCATGGCCTTTTCGGCGCCGTCATGCCAGGGGCTGCCGTAGTTCAGGCGGATGCAATTACCGAAGCGACGGGTCGGTGAAAAGATGGGGCCGGGCGCGATGCTGATGCCCTGGGCCAAGGCCATGTGGAACAGCTTGAGCGCATCCATCTGCTCTGGCAGTTCAAGCCACAGGAAGTAGCCCCCAGACGGTTGGCTGACCCGCGTCTGCGCCGGGAAGTGGCGGGAGATGGCGGCGAGCATGTTGGCTTGCTGGCCTTCCAGCGCGTAGCGCAGCTTGCGCAAGTGGCGGTCATAGCCGCCGTGTTGCAGGTAGTCGGCGATGGCCGCCTGTGCCGGCATCGATGCGCAGAGCGAAGTCATCAACTTGAGGCGTTCGATCTTCTGCGCGAAACGCCCGGCGGCCACCCAGCCGATGCGGTATCCGGGCGCCAGGCTCTTGGCGAACGAACCGCAGTGCATCACCAGGCCTTGGGTGTCGAAGGCCTTGGCGGGTTTGGGCGCCTGTTGCGCGTAATACAGTTCGGCGTAGACGTCGTCTTCGATCAGCGGCACCTGATGGCGTGCCAGCAACTCCACCAGCGCCTGCTTCTTGGCCTCCGGCATGCTGGCGCCAACCGGGTTCTGGAAGTTGGTCATGCACCATACGGCCTTGACCGGGTGCTTCTCCAGGGTCTGCGCCAGCACGCTCAGGTCCATGCCTTCGCGGGGGTGAACGGGAATTTCCACAGCTTTGAGTTTGAGCCGCTCCAACACTTGCAGGCAGGCATAGAAGGCCGGCGCTTCGATCGCCACCAGGTCGCCGGGTTCGGTCACGGCTTGCAGGCACAGGTTCAGGGCTTCCAGCGCGCCATTGGTGATCAGCAGCTCTTCCATCGGCAGCATCAGCCCGCCGACCATGTAGCGCAGCGCAATCTGCCGGCGCAATTGAGGGTTGCCGGGCGACAGGTCGGTGACCACCATGCGCGGGTCCATCGCACGGCTGGCACTGGCCAGCGAGCGCGACAAACGCTGCAGCGGGAACAGTTCGGGGCTTGGGAAGGCCGAACCGAACGGCACGGTGTTGGGGTCCTTTATCGAGTCGAGGATGGAGAACACCAGCGCGCTGACGTCGACATCGGTGGACTCGCTGACCGGCTGCAAGGCCTGCGGCTCGCAGAACTGGCGCGGTGCATGGGCGTTGACGAAGTACCCCGAACGCGGGCGCGCGCGGATCAACCCGCGCCGTTCCAGCAGGTAATAGGCCTGGAACACCGTGGATGGGCTGACCCCGTGGGTCTGGCTGGCATAGCGCACCGAGGGCACCCGCTGGCCAGGGCCTAGCACACCCGAGCGGATCAGTTCGGCAATGTCATCGGCGAATCGTTCGTAGCGTTTCATTCTGGCCTTCTGTCGAAGCCTGGCAGGCAAGGTGGAAAAACAGTGTAAGGGATCAGCGGTTCATCGGTGCGACGAAGCGGCTTTGTGCCACGCTGCGCACGGCAGGTTCGTCACTCTCCTGCACTTCGAAACTCAAGGTTTGCGAACTGCTGGTCGGGCGTTCTGCAAGCATCGCCACCGAGACCGGCAGTTCGCTCATTTCGCCAGCCGGGATGATGAACTCGGTTTTGCCCTGCAGGGTGAAGCCGTCAGCGTCCAGCAGACGCAGGTGATAGCGCTGGGTGCTTTCGGTCTTGTTGATGACCTTGAGCAGGTAGATGTTCTCGATCTGGCCTTGGGCGTTCTCGCGGAACAGGCCACGGTCCTTGATCACGTCCAGCGACACCATCGGGCGCAGTTGCAAGGCAACTACCAGCGCGCCGATCATCACCACCAGTGCCGCGGCGTAGCCCAACAGGCGCGGGCGCAGCCAGTGGGTGGTGCCGCCCTGCAGGCTGTGCTCGGACTTGTAACCGATCAGGCCGCGGGCATAACCCATTTTGTCCATAACCCCGTCACAGGCGTCGATGCAGGCCGCGCAGCCGATACAGGCCATCTGCAGGCCGTCGCGGATGTCGATGCCGGTAGGGCAGACTTGCACGCACATCGTGCAGTCGATGCAGTCGCCCAGGCCTTGGCCGTGGGCGTCGCTGCCTTTCTTGCGCGGGCCACGGGTTTCGCCGCGGCGCGGGTCGTAGGCCACCGCCAGGGTGTCCTTGTCGAACATCACGCTTTGGAAGCGGGCATAAGGGCACATGTGCAGGCACACCGCCTCGCGCAGCAAGCCGGCATTGATGTAGGTGGCGGCGGTGAAGAACAACACCCAGAACAGCGCGACGCCACCCAACTGCAAGGTGAACAGTTCTGCCGCCAGGGGCCGTATCGGGGTGAAGTAGCCGACAAAGGTCAGGCCGGTGAGCAAGCCGATGGCCAGCCACAGGCTGTGCTTGAGCGCCCGACGGGCCAGTTTTTCCAGGCTCCAGGGGGCAGCGGCAAGCTTGATGCGCTGGTTGCGGTCACCTTCGCTGACCTTTTCGCACCACATGAACAACCAGGTCCAGGTACTTTGTGGGCAACTGTACCCGCACCACACACGGCCGGCGTAGACCGTGATGGCGAACAGGCCAAAGGCGCAGATGATCAACAGCGCAGACAGCAGGATGAAGTCCTGCGGCCAGAAGGTTGCGCCGAAGATATGGAACTTGCTGCTGCCCAAGTCCCAGAGCACTGCCTGGCGGCCGTTCCAGGTCAGCCAGGCGGTGCCGAAGAACAGTGCGAACAACGCCCCCGCAAAACCGATCCGCAGGTTGCGGTACAGCCCGGTGAAACTGCGGGTGTGAAGGCCGCTGTCAACGTGGCGTTTGGCGGCTGAACTTGCGGGCGCGGCGATCTCGGTAAAGGGGATTCTATCGTTCATGGCTCGGTGCTCATCAGGCCTCGATCAGGCATGAGCACTATGGCCCCCGAGCTGTTATCAGCACAGGCTCAGGTTTGGCGATAAAAACCGTATCAGATGATCAGCAAAACCACGCCAGGCCTTAGATTACCGAGCCTGGCACGCTGGTCTTCAGATGCCTGCGGCTATCCACCGCACCCGCTACGGTCAGGGCATCAGCTTCCGCTTCGGTGATCGGCACCCGTTCCCCCGCCAGCACCGCCACCGACATGCGCAGCTGCTCATCGGTGATGATTTCGATGGCAGGGCCATCGCCTTCGAGGTGCACATGGTCGCCGATGAGCGTGCAACGGCGGGTGCTTTCGTCGATTTCAACCGGCATGGGAATGTCCTCTTGGTGGCGGTTACACGTGTGACCACTGTGCAGAGGTGGTTGCTGCATCGATCCGCTGGGCGGGATGTATCGCACTTGCCGGCGCTGCGCGAGTCAACTCTCACAGAGGCAGCCCCAGCGCATTCTGATTAGGAGCGTCACGATGAACCCTTGGTGGCATCCGATTTGGCAAACCATTCAGGCCGAGTTCGCCGACCTCGGCGACGAGCGCGAAGTCACGCGAGTGCTGGTGCGCCTGCTGATGGCGGCCGTGCTGGGTGCGGTGCTGGGTTTTGAGCGTGAGCACAAAGGCAAGTCTGCCGGCGTGCGCACCCACATGCTGGTCTCGCTGGGCGCTGCGCTGTTCGTGTTGGCGCCAAGCATGGCCGGGGCCGACGAGCAGGCGCTAAGCCGGGTGATCCAGGGCATTGTCGCCGGGATCGGTTTTCTGGGGGCGGGTACCATTCTCAAGGGTAACGGCCAAGACACCAGCCATGTGAAAGGGCTGACTACCGCAGCAGGGCTGTGGATGACTGCCGCGATCGGTACGGCCGCCGGCATGGGGCGCGAAGCCACGGCATTGATCAGCACGGTGCTGGCACTGCTGGTGCTGGGCACGATGCCTATGTTGGTGGACAAGGTCGAGAAACAGGATGAGGAGAAACAGAGCGAGGAGGAGGGCAGGAAGCACTGAGGGGAGCCGAAGCTCCCCCCAAAGCGTTGTTGCCTGCTCTTTTTATTATTGAAGACGGCCTTTTGTTGTTTTTGTCAGCCTGTCTTTGTGTCGCGGGCGACCCCCATGCGGGGTCAAGAACAAACGTATTTTTTTGAGCGCTGACCTGCTTTCATCATGACTGATCCGATGCTGACTGCCGCTACCTTGAGGTAGTTTTATTGTTCTGTGCCAGACCGCGGGGCGTACCCCTGAAAAGCGTGTCTACTCCAAAAAAATCTGCTTGCTACGCCTCTGCCGTGTTGTTCTTGTTATGTCAGAGCCGTTACCTGTTGTTTTTATTGGGTGTCACATTTTTATTGTTCTTGTACCAAAGATATAGCATGGCCCGTGCCAACTTTTTCAAATCCTTTAAAATCAAGCACTTAGGTGTTTTGGTTGAAAACGCTCGACCTGAAATTTTGTCGATTTGTTTCCCTGTTACCCGATTTTTTGCTGCGAAACGTGGGGGAGGTAACACTCCACCCACATTCATGTGACACCCGTGTGACTAGTGCGCGCTGCGTGCGCGCGCCACTCGCGACCCATTGGCGCGGCCCAGCACCGTGCTGATGCGTTGCCCTGCGGCGATCAGGCGGTCCAGGTCGATGCCCGTCTCGATGCCCAGCCCCTGTAGCAGGTACACCACGTCTTCGGTTGCGATATTGCCGGTGGCGCCCTTGGCATAGGGGCAGCCCCCCAGCCCGGCCACCGAGCTGTCGAACACATTGATACCTTCAAGCAGGCTGGCATAGACGTTGGCCAAGGCCTGGCCATAGGTGTCGTGGAAGTGCCCGGCCAACTGCTGGCGCGGCACCTGGGCCGAGACCACGTCGAACAGCCGGCGGGTATCGCCCGCAGTGCCGGTACCGATGGTGTCGCCCAGCGATACCTCGTAGCAGCCCATGTCATGCAGGGCGCGGGCGACCGGGGCGACCTGTTCGGCGCTGACCTTGCCTTCATAAGGGCAGCCCAAGACGCACGACACATAGCCACGCACGCGCACGCCGTGGCTGCGCGCAGCCTCCATGATCGGCTCGAAGCGCTTGAGGCTGTCGCTGATCGAGCAGTTGATGTTGCGCTGCGAGAACGCCTCGGACGCTGCGGCAAACACCGCCACCTCTTTCACCCCGGCAGCCAGCGCATCTTCGAAGCCGCGCAGGTTCGGCGCCAAGGCGGCATAGGTAACACCGGGGCGCTGCACGATGCCTGCGAACACCTCTGCGGAACCAGCCATCTGCGGTACCCACTTGGGCGAGACAAAGCTGCCGACTTCGATGTAGGCAAGGCCTGCTTCGGTAAGGTCGTCAACCAGGCGCACCTTGTCGGCGACGCTGATGGGCTGGGCTTCGTTCTGCAGACCGTCGCGGGGGCCTACTTCGACCAGACGGACTTCTTTAGGCAAGGGCATGGCGGGTTTCCTGTGGCGGGTCAACGGTTGTCTTTATTGTTCAAGGTCGCGGCAAGGGCCTGCTCGCAGCGCTCCTGGGCGGTGTCGAGCTCCAGTTGCATCTGGTGGATGTCGAGCATCTGCTGCTCCAACTGGGCACGTCGTTCGGCGATTTTCACCAGCATGCTGTTGAGCTGTTTCAGGTTGCCGCTGGTGGGGTCATACAGCTCGATCAGTTCACGGCATTCGGCGAGGGAAAAACCAATGCGCTTGCCGCGCAGGATGAGCTTCAGGCTGACTTTGTCACGCGCCGAGTAGATGCGTTCCAGGCCACGTCGCTCGGGGCTCAGCAAGCCCTGTTCCTCGTAGAAGCGGATGGCACGGGTGGTGATGTCCAGCTCGCGGGACAGGTCGGAGATGCTGTAGGTCTGCAGGCTCATGCGGGGGCTCGGCGTGGGGTATGGGGCTATCCTGAATGCAGGTTGACGTTTACGTCAAGCAGGGGCGCTATTCAGGCACCCCCACCCGGCGATAGCCATTGGGCGTCTGCCCGCTCAGCCGCTTGAAAAACCGCGCGAAGTAGGTGGGGTCGGTAAACCCGAGACTATCCGACAATTGCCCAATGCTCATGCGCGTATAAAGAAGGTTGCGCCGCGCCTCCAGCAGCAGCCGCTGATGCACCACCTGCAAAGCCGTTTGCCCGCTCAGTGCCCGGCACAGCTGGTTGAGCTGCAGGCTCGAGACGTTCAGGCGCGCGGCGAAGTCCTCCACGGACAAATGCTCGCGGTAATGCGCCTCGACCAGGCGCAGGTATTGCCCGAGCAACTGCCGGTCCCGTTCGTCACGGTTACGGGGCGCCTGGCCCAGTTGCTGCCGGCGGCTGATCCAGACCATCAACGCGGTCACCAGCGCCTGCAGCATCGTCGCCCGTGCCGGGGCATTGCCCTGGTATTCCTGCTGCAGTGTGTCGATCAGGCTGCGTAAACGCTGGCGGTCCTTGCCCAACGCATAGCACGCCGGCGTGGCCAGCATGCCCACGGGCGCGCCCAGTTGCTGTTCCAGTTCGGCCACCAGCGCGGTGCCGAAGGTCAGTACATGCCCCTGGATGTCGGCACTGAAGCGAAAGCCGTGCACGGTCAGTGGCGGTACCACCTGGATGGCGGCCTGGCTGATCGAGCTGCGGACACCTTCGATCTCCACCTCGGCCTGGCCACGCTGCACATACAGCAACTGGAACAGCTCGGCATGCTGGTGCGGCTTGATCTCCCAGTGGTGCAAGCGGCTGCGTGCCGGGATCGACTCGCAGTGCAACAGGTCGGTGCCAGGCCACGCCTGGTTTTCGCCGTACAGCTGGAACAACGGAATGCCGGGGAGGGTGGATTTCATGCGGTTTTGCCTGTCCGTTAATCGAACGTTTTTTGTAAAAGTGCAGGTTTTGCATGGAATAGCACACTTAACCGGCAGCCTTTGCCAGTAAAAATGCAGGTGTAAACCCTAACAGCAGATGCCATGCCACTGCCAGTCCAGGGCCGGCATCGCCCGACTAGAGACAACAACAATGAAAACTCAGGTTGCAATCATCGGTGCAGGTCCCTCCGGCCTGCTGCTCGGCCAGTTGCTGCACAAGGCCGGCATCGAGACGGTCATCGTCGAACGCCAGACTCCCGAATACGTGCTCGGCCGCATCCGTGCCGGCGTGCTGGAGCAGGGCACGGTCGACCTGTTGCGTGAGGCCGGCGTGGCTGCGCGAATGGACCGCGAAGGGCTGGTGCATGAAGGCGTCGAGTTGCTGGTCGGCGGGCGTCGCCAGCGCCTCGACCTCAAGGCCCTGACCGGTGGCAAGACGGTGATGGTCTACGGCCAGACCGAGGTCACCCGTGACTTGATGCAAGCCCGTGAAGCCAGTGGTGCACCGATCATCTACGCGGCGAGCAATGTGCAGCCGCATGAGCTCAAAGGCGAGCGTCCGTACCTCACGTTCGAAAAGGACGGGCAGGTTCACCGCCTGGACTGTGACTACATCGCCGGGTGCGATGGCTTCCATGGCGTTTCCCGGCAGAGCATCCCCGAGGGTGTGCTCAAGCAGTACGAGCGAGTGTATCCGTTTGGCTGGCTGGGCTTGTTGTCGGACACCCCGCCGGTCAATCACGAGCTGATCTATGCCCATCACGAGCGGGGCTTCGCGCTGTGCAGCCAACGCTCGCAGACGCGCAGCCGCTACTACCTGCAAGTGCCGTTGGACGACCAGGTCGAAGCTTGGTCCGACGAGCGTTTCTGGGACGAGCTCAAGGCCCGCTTGCCCGAGGACGTGGCGGCGAGCCTGGTGACCGGCCCTGCGCTGGAAAAAAGCATTGCCCCGCTGCGCAGCCTGGTGGTCGAACCGATGCAGTACGGGCATCTGTTCCTGGTCGGCGATGCCGCCCACATCGTCCCGCCTACCGGTGCCAAGGGCCTCAACCTGGCGGCATCGGACGTCAATTACCTGTACCGGATCCTGGTCAAGGTCTACCACGAAGGGCGCACCGACCTGTTGCAGCAGTACTCGCCGCTGGCCTTGCGCCGGGTCTGGAAGGGCGAGCGTTTCAGCTGGTTCATGACCCAGTTGCTGCATGACTTTGGCACGCACAAGGACGCTTGGGACCAGAAGATGCAGGAGGCTGACCGCGAGTACTTCCTGTCGTCGCCGGCGGGGTTGGTGAACATTGCCGAGAACTATGTGGGCTTGCCGTTCGAAGAGGTGGCGTAGGGGTAAAGATCGAGCGCCGCTGGCGCAGCGCTTCGCAGCACAAGGCTGCTCCTACAGTTTGTATCGGGCCGGTGAGTCCACAGGCATAATTAGCCCGAATTAAACTGTAGGAGCAGCCTTGTGCTGCGAAGCGCCGCGCCAGCGGCGCTCGACCTCAAGAGCGAAAAAAATCCATCGCCATGCACTCAAGCCTCTCATCACGTCCCCGGCAACTGATAACCGCCCTGTGCCTGGCCACCACCGCTGGCCCAGCCTGGGCCGACCAGGTACTACCCCCACCCCCAGAATTGCAGTCCGGCTACCGCAGCGCCTTGCAACCCGTCCACGCCAGCCGGCACATGGCCGCAGCTGCCAACCCGCTGGCCAGCGAGGCGGGGCGTGCGATGCTGCGCGCCGGTGGCAGTGCCATCGATGCGGCGATCGCCATGCAGATGGTGCTCACCCTGGTCGAGCCACAATCCAGTGGCATTGGTGGTGGGGCCTTCATCCTCTATTGGGACGGCAAGCGTGTGCAGGCGTTCGACGGCCGTGAGGCGGCGCCTGCAACGGCCACGGAATCACTCTTCCTGCAAGCCGACGGATCGCCGATGCCATTCAGGGCGGCGCAAATCGGTGGGCGCGCGGTCGGCGTTCCTGGCGTGCTGCGGGCGCTTAAACTGGCCCATGAACAGCATGGCAAGCTGCCGTGGCAGGATTTGTTCGCGCCTGCGATAGCGCTGGCGCAAAACGGCTTTCCAGTCTCTGAGCGTCTACACACCTTGCTGGCAGCTGACCCTTATGTCGCCCGCTCACCCAGCATGGCCCGCTATTTCCTTGGCGAAAACGGCAAGCCACTGCCGGTCGGCACGATGCTGCGCAACCCCGAGCTTGCGCAGACCCTGGCGCGCATCGCCGCGCAGGGGCCTGATGCGTTCTACACCGGCGAGGTGGCCGAAGCGATCGTTGCCCAGGTGCGTGGGCATGCCAATGCCGGGCAACTGTCATTGCAGGACCTGAGCCAGTACCGTGCACGCGAGCGTGAGCCGGTCTGTGGCCCGTACAAACTGTGGCGTATCTGTGGCATGCCGCCGCCTTCTTCGGGCGGGGTCGCTGTACTGCAGACACTGGGCATCCTTGAAGCGCTACAGCGCGCGTCGCCATACTATGACCTGGCGAAACTTGCGCCACGCGCCACGTCATCGCCCGCCGGCCTGGAGCCCACGCCGCTGGCGGTTCACGTGATCGCCGAAGCCGAACGCCTGGCCTATGCCGACCGCGCCCAATACCTGGCCGACAGCGACTACGTGCCGGTGCCGGTCAAAGCCCTCATCGACCCTGCCTACCTCGCTGGGCGCGCCGCCCAGATCGGTACCTACAGCATGAAGCGCGCCCGCCCCGGTACCCCGCAGGGCGCCGACCTGGCCATGGCCCCCGACCGTTCGCCGCTGCGTATTTCCACGTCGCACCTCTCTGCCGTGGACGACAGTGGCCAGGCCTTGGCCATGACCACGTCAGTGGAGGCGGCGTTCGGCGCACACGTGATGGTCAAAGGTTTTTTGCTGAACAACCACCTGACCGATTTCTCGTTTTTGCCACAGGAGCAAGGTAAGCCCGTGGCGAACCGGGTCGAGCCGGGCAAGCGCCCCTTGTCGGCCATGGCGCCGACCTTGGTGTTTTCGCGGTCATCGGGTGAACTGGTGGCCAGCCTCGGTTCCCCCGGCGGCTCGCAGATCATCGGCTACGTGAACAAAGCGCTAGTCGGCCTGCTGGACTGGCAACTAAACCCGCAACAAGCCAGCAACCTGCCCAATTTCGGCAGCCGTAATGCCGGCACCGAGGTGGAAGCGGGGCTGACCAGCCCGGCGCTGATCCGGCAACTGGCGGCCTGGGGGCACGAGGTCACGCCCATGACCATGACCAGCGGCATGCAGATCATCCAGCGCACTGGCGCTGGCTGGTCGGGGGGCGCCGACCCGCGACGCGAAGGCGCGGCACTCGGCGATTGAGCAAGCGCGTTGCGGGGTATTAGGTGGCGTGATAGAACGCTACCTTGCCATTCAGAAGTTGAATACCCAGATGTCTATCAGCGTGAAATCGAATAGAGCACTGTTCGACCTCGACTTGCTGCGCGCGATCGTCGTGGTGGCCGATTGCGGCAGTTTCACCACCGCCGCCGCACGCCTGCACTCGACCCAGTCCACCATCAGCCAGAAGGTGCGGCGACTCGAAGAAATGGTCGGCCACCGTTTGCTGGTGCGCGGCAACCGTGACGTGCTGCCCACCGACGCTGGGCAGACCTTGCTCGGCTATGCCCGCCATATGCTGGCCTTGAACGACCAGATGCTCGAAGCGCTGGCAGGGGCGATGGTCGGTGTCACCGTGCGCCTTGGCGTGCCCGAGGATTTCGTCGGTGGGCGCACCACCAACGCCCTGTCGGCGTTCAGCCGGCTGCACCCGCAGGTCAAACTGGAAGTGACCAGCGGGCTGTGCCGTGACCTCAGCCAAGCCTACGACAATGGCGAGCTCGACCTGGTGCTGCTGAAGCAGCGGCGCAACAGCCGCGAAGGGGTGGCCTGCTGGCCAGAGCGCCTGCAGTGGATCGACAGTGCGCGCACGCCGGCTTTTGAACTCGACCCGATCCCGTTGGTGACCTTTCCGCCACGCGGGCTGTACCGCGATGACATGATCACCGCCATCGAAGGCATGGGCCGGCGCTGGCGCATCAGTTTTACCAGTTCCAGCCTCAGCGGCATCCAGGCTGCAGTCGCCGATGGCATGGGCATCAGCTTGCTACCGCCGCGGGCGGCAACGCGCGAGCACCGGGTGCTGGGGGGCGAGCACGGGCTGCCCGAGGTCGACAGCTACGAAATCGTCATCGTCCATCGGCCCACCGCAGACGTGATGGTCAAGGCACTGGCCGAGGTGATGACGCAATTGTTGGCTGGAGGTGGGATCTAAAAGCAATTAGAATCAGTCGCATTCATACCTTTAGCCCGCTAGCGTGCCCTTGAATGACCGACTCCACCCCGGCAGACGAAACCTCCTTCGGCACGCTTTACCGCGACCATCGCAGTTGGCTGGAAGGCTGGCTCTCGCGCCGCCTGGGCGATGCCTGGGAGGCTGCCGACCTGGCCCAGGACACCTTTTTGCGGGTGCTCGCCGCGCACCCGGGGCAAAAGCTGCCCAGTCTGCGTGAGCCCAGGGCCTATCTACTGACCGTGGGCAAGCGGCTGCTGATCAACCATTACAAGCGACGCAGCCTGGAGCGCGCTTACCTGGAAGCCCTGGCCAACCTGCCCGAAGCGCTGGCACCCTCGCCGGAGCAACGCTGGATACTGCTTGAAGCCTTGCAGGCCCTGGACGAACTGCTCGACGGCCTGCCACGCGCCGTGCGCCGGGCTTTTTTGTGGGCGCAGTTGGAAGGGGTCGACTACGCAACCATTGCCGAGCGTTTGCAGGTTTCTGAGCGTACGGTCAAACGCTACATGGTCAAGGCGTACGCGCATTGCCTGTTGGTGGCGTTGTGAGCGCGTCCGTCGACGCCCGCGCTCGGCAGCTGGCCCGCGAGGCCGCGCAGTGGCTGGCCTTGCAGGACGCTGGCCCACTGGATGATGGGCAGGTTGCCGCGCTGCTTAGCTGGCGTGCACGCAGCGCTGCCCATGAAGCGCTGTGGCAAAAAGCCGAGGCCCTGCGCACGCAGTTTTCCGCCGTGCCATCGTCGCTTGCCGTGGCCTGCCTGGACCGTCCGGACCCTGACCGCCGCCGGTTGCTGGGCCAGGCCCTGGCGATCGGCACGCTGGCGCCGCTAGCTTGGTATGGCTACCGTCAGCTACCCGTGGACAGCTGGCGCGCCGACCTGCACACCGCCACCGGCGAACGGCGTGGCCACGTGCTGGCAGGGGGAGGGCGCGTGCATTTGAACACTGCCAGTGCGGTGAACCTGTCTGTGCAGGGCGGCCAGCACGTTGTGCAACTGGTACGGGGTGAGATTGCCGTGGACTGCGTCGGCCCGTTGCAGGTGCAGACCGCCCAAGGCGCTGTCTTTGCTACCCAGGCGAGTTTTTGCGTGCGTCAGCAAGGGCAGCACTACCACGTGTCGGTCAGCGATGGCGCCGTGCGCCTGCAAACGGCCCAGGGCGGCGCGCTGTCATTGCAGGCTGGGCAGAGGGTAACCCTTGCTGCAAGCGGGGCAGGGCCTATAGAGGCGTTCGACGCGCAGTTACCGGGTTGGCAGCAAGGCCTGTTGATGGTCGACAACCAGCCCTTGGGCGATGTATTGCGCGAACTCGACCGCTATCGCCCCGGGCTGCTGCGTTGGGACCCGGCCCTGGAGCGCCTGAGCGTGACCGGCACCTTCCAGCTCGACGACAACGACCGCATCCTTGCCTTGTTGGCCGCCAGCCTGCCGCTGCAGGTGCATTACCGGACCCGCTACTGGGTGTCGCTGACACCGCGCAAGCAACCTGCCTGAGGGTACACCGCACACGTGTAAGTGTTTCAGTCTGTGGCCAACTGGAATACCTGGCGGGCTGCGCAGTCCCAACTGTTACCTGGGTACGACACCCGTCATCCCATGCCATGGAGAACCAACATGAAAGCAGCGCTTTTCGTTGCATTGCTGGCCAGCACCGGCCTTGCGCAGGCCGCCCAGACGGTGGAACTCAAGCTGGCAGGCCCCGACGGCCCAGGCAAGTCGATCGGGACCATCAGCATCGAGCAAAACCAATACGGCACGCTTCTGACCCCTGATCTCAAGGACCTGCCGCCCGGCGTGCATGGCTTCCATTTGCATCAGAATGCGTCGTGCGCACCCACCGAGGAGAACGGCAAGCCGGTGCCTGCTGGCGGGGCGGGTGGCCACTGGGACCCGGATTCGACCCAGGCGCATAAAGGCCCCTACGATGACAGCGGCCACCGGGGTGACTTGCCGGCGCTGTACGTGGGTGCCGATGGTAAGGCCAGCTATCCGGTGCTCGCGCCACGCCTCAAGGCTGCGGACTTCAAAGGCCATGCGTTAATGGTGCATGCCGGTGGCGACAACCACAGTGACCACCCGGAAAAACTGGGCGGTGGTGGTGCGCGGATGGCATGCGGGGTTGTGCAGTAACGGCGGGTAGGAGCAGCCTTGCGCTGCGAAGAGGCCATTGCAGGCACATCATCTGCAACAGCTGTACCGGCCTCTTCGCAGCACAAGGCTGCTCCTACAGGTGGCTTTCAATCAATTGATCGAAAGCGGGCGTGAGCTTCTCGGTGACAGGTGAATCCCGGCGATCATGCAGCGCACCGAGCCCCCGGCCATCTCGATGGTCGGCACATCCAAAGGTACCAGCCGCGCCGAACGCTCGATGCGCTGACGCTGCTCACCCGTAAGGCTGTCGAACGCTTTGCGCGAAAGCGCAAGGATTCGACCATCACGCCCAGAAAGCTCGATGGCGTTGCCGGCAAACTGGCTGATCTGCTGGTTGCTCAGGTCGATCACATCACGGCCTGACTCGATCAGGCGCATGCGCACCTCCTGTGCACGGCTCGGGTTGGTGAACGTGTCAAACCCCACCAGTGCAAACTCAGTCGCCACGCACATCAGGACGTTGGTGTGGTAAATCGGCGTGCCTTGTTCGTCGGCCGTGTCGAACACCATGGGCTCGAAGTTGAAGTGCGTGCTGAAACGCTCGAGGGCGATCGGGTCGGCGCGGTTGGAGCGGGCGGTATAGGCGACCCTGGACAAATGGTCGAACACCATCGCCCCAGTACCTTCGAGAAACAGCTCGTCCTGTTCCAGCCCGGAATAGTCGATCACATCCTGCACCCGGTACTCATGCTTGAGCATTTCGATGACATCCGCCCGCCGTTCGCGGCGGCGATTGCGCGAGTACATCGAGTAGATCGCGATGTGGCCGCCCGGGTGGGTGGAAAACCAGTTGTTCGGGAACACCGAGTCCGGCGTGTTCTGCTCGCCAAAGTCGTCGAACAGGTGCACGCGCACGCCCTCGGCTTCAAGCCGCCCCGCGGCCTGGGTGACTTCGTCGCGCGCCACATCGGCCACGGCCTGCGCGGCGACGTCAGGGTGGGTGCTCTGGAACGAGTTGTCTGCCGCTGTTTCCGGGTTGGGGGTGAAGGCGTGCGGCCTGACCATGACCACTGCCGCAGGTGCTTGAATCGAACGCGTTGGAAATGCCATCTGGAATACCGAAATTAAGAGCTGACCGTAGGGTTATGCAACGCGTCGGATGCGGCTTTTGGCAGCGCGGCCGCGGGTGTGGCTGAACAGGTCTTTCGGGTCTTCGTCCACCCAGGGTACTAGGTCGATTTTTGAGCCCAGGCCGCGTTTTTCGGCTTCCTGTAGTACATACCGTAGTACGGTATAGTCTTCGAGCGCGAAGCCCACCGAGTCGAATACGGTTACCTGGCTGTCGCTTTGGCGGCCTTCGGTTTCACCCCGCAGTACACGCCAGAGGTCGACCACTGGGAAGTCGCCAGGCAATTGCTGGATGTCACCTTCGATACGGGTCTGCGGTTCGTACTCGACGAACACGCGTGCGCTGCGCAATACATCGGCATGCAGTTCGGTCTTGCCTGGGCAGTCGCCGCCCACTGCGTTCAAGTGCATGCCGGGTTCGAGCATGTCGGGGGTGATGATGGTCGCGTAGGCCTTGTCGGCGGTCACCGTGGTGATGATGTCGACGCTTTTGACCGCCTCGGCAACAGAGCGGGCCTTGCGAATGGTAAGGCCGCTGTACTCCTTGAGGTTGGCGATCAGCTTGGCGGTGGCCAGCGGGTCGGTGTCGAAGGCGACGATTTCTTCGATACCCAGGTGTTTGTGGAAGGCCAGTGCCTGGAATTCGCTTTGCGCGCCGTTGCCGATCAGCGCCATTTTTTTCGCGTTCGGCCGGGCCAGCGCCTGGGCGGCCATCAACGATGTGGCGGCAGTGCGCAGGGCGGTGGCGATGGTCAGTTCAGACAACAGCACCGGGTAACCGGTCGCCACGTCGGCCAACACGCCAAAGGCCATGACGGTATGAAGGTCTTTTGCTGTATTGGCAGGGTGCCCGTTGACGTATTTGAACGCATAGCGATGCGTGTCGGCGACCGGCATCAATTCGATCACACCCACTTCCGAATGGCTGGCAACACGGGCGGACTTATCAAAGTCCTGCCAACGTTTAAAGTCTTCGCGCAGGGCCGCGGCCAGTTCACCAATGAAGGGCGCTACGCCAATGTCATGGACCAAATCGGACATGGTTGGAACATCAATGAAATACGTCATGCTCTTGCACCTTTTATGCGCGCGCTCTCACCTCAAGGCCTGCAGGGTGAACGCTTAAGATTGTTGAGGGGTTGCCAGCACGAAGAGTTTGATGAAAGGTTGCGTCAAATTGAAGAGAGCAGGTTGCCAGTTTCGTCATCTTTCTAGACAATCTGCGACCCCAGAATAACAATCTGATTAATGGGCAGGCACCATGGACACTGTAGACCGGGAACTGATCGCGCTGTTGCGTGATAATGCACGCACGCCGATCCTCACCCTTGCCAAGAAACTCAAGGTTGCCAGGGCAACGGTGCAGAACCGCATCACCAAGCTTGAGGAACAAGGGGTGATCATGGGCTACACGATTCGCCTCAGGTCAGATGCCCTGGAGCAAGGCGTACGGGCAATTACCAGCATCGGCATCAGCGGCCACCATGCTGCGGAGGTCAAGCACGCGCTGCGCGGGCACCCCAACGTGGTGGCCATCCACACCACCAATGGCCGCTGGGACCTGATGGCCGAGCTGCGGGCGGACACCCTCGAGGCCTTCGACCGGGCGTTGAACACCATTCGCTCGATACAACACATCGAGAACACCGAGACCAGCATTTTGCTCTCCACCTTCAAGATGTGAGCACCGCGATAGCCGGAATGGGCAGGCGCCTGGCGCAAACTGTCACCCCGGCCTTTCACAGTGCAACAAATCCCATTTCGTGTGTGCAGTCTGTAGCGTTCCGATTGACTACAACGGCTGGCAAAATGAAACAGCGTCAGCACCCTGTGTTTCACGTTTAAACGTCTTGCCGGGCATGACCAGATTAATCGGCGTGCACGTGTGATGGGCTTTCATGATTAATTAAGCCTGATGAGAAGTTTCATCGGGGCGTGTATTTCCGTCTGCGTTAATACCCATGCCTGCTGCGCTTGTTATTACAACACGTGTGCACGTGCGTACCAATTAAAGTGCGCAGTGAAGGGCATGTGGTTTCACAGAAAAAGAATAAGAGGTCAACTATGCAGCAAACGTGCAACTCGCAAGACGCGACTGGGCAGCCTGGCCGTACGCTGAAGCGACGGCTGGAAAACAGGCACATTCAGCTCATTTCGATCAGTGGTGCGATCGGCACCGGGCTGTTCATGGGCTCGGGCAAGATCATCGCGCTTTCCGGCACTTCGATCATTCTGGTGTACGCCATCATCGGCTTTTTCGTGTTCTGCATCATGCGTGCGATGGGCGAGATGCTGCTGGCTAACCTGCACATGGAGTCGTTCGCAGACCTGGTACACAACTACCTGGGGCCGCGCGCCGGTTTCATCCTCAGTTGGTCCTACTGGCTCAGTTGGGTGGTCGCGGCGGTGGGTGATGTGGTCGTGGTGGCAGGCTTTTTCCAGTACTGGTACCCCGATGTGCCCACCTGGCTACCGGCATTTGCCACGATGTTCCTGCTGCTGGGCCTCAACATGCTGGCGGTAAAGGCGTTTGGCGAGGTCGAGTTCTGGTTCGGGCTGATCAAGATTGTCGCGATCGTGCTGCTGGTGGTCACGGGGCTGGTGATGGTGGCCACGTCCTACACGTCGCCAGCCGGGGTTACGGCGTCCTTCAGCCATCTGGTGGCACCCGGCGTGGTCATGCCCCATGGCATTCTCGGCTTCCTCGCCGGCTTCCAGATCGCGATTTTCTCGTTCGTGGGCACCGAACTGATCGGTACCGCGGCCGCAGAGGCCAAGGACCCGGAAAAGACCCTGCCCAAAGCGATCAACACCATTCCCGTGCGCATCCTGCTGTTCTACATCTGCTCGCTGGTGTGCATCATCAGCGTGGTCTCGTGGGCGAATGTGCCGGCAAACCGCAGCCCGTTCGTCGAGCTGTTCCTGCTGGGCGGCCTGCCGGCTGCGGCCGGCATCATCAATTTCGTGGTGTTGACGTCTGCCGCCTCGTCGGCCAACAGCGGTGTGTATTCGGGGTCGCGGATGCTTTACGGCCTGTCCCACCAGCAACAGGCGCCGACCGCGTTCGGGCGGCTGTCCGGGTCGGGCACGCCGGTCAGGGCGCTGGTGTTTTCGGGGGTGTGCATGGCGATTGCGCTGACGCTGTTGTTCGTGATCCCGGAGGTCATGACGGTCTTCACGTTGGTGTCGACCATTTCGGCGGTGATGATCATCGTCACCTGGTCGCTGATCCTGATGTCCTATTTTGCCTACCGCCGCCAGAACCCCAAGGCGCATGAGCAGTCCAGGTTCAAGCTGCCAGGGGGCAAAGTGACGGCGGCATCGGCGCAGCTGTTCCTGATCTTCGTGTTGTGCCTGTTGGCGCTCGAGCCTGACACACGCACCGCGCTGTATGTGATGCCGCTGTGGTACATCGGCTTGCTGCTCGCCTACCGGCGCCGGGTTAAGGTGTGCGCGCGGCAAGTAGCGGCTACGGCTTCCTGAAACGCAGTGCAGTTGGCCGTGGGGTAACGCCCACGGCCATTGCCGCTTTCAGCTGTCGCGCAGCCAGTCCACCAAGCCCAGAGTGGTCGGGGTAGTGCTGCGGCCATGGGGCACTACCAAGTAGTAGGCCTCGCGGGGTTTGACCACCAGGTCGGTCAGGCGCACCAGCTCACCGGACGCCAACAGGTGATCGACCATTCGGCCCCACCCCAGCGCCACACCATGCCCATGCAGCGCTGCCTGGACGGTGTCGGCGTACAAGTGGCAACGCAGGCTGTAGCGTAGTTTGGGCGGGTGCCCACCCGCTTCGCGGAACCAGGTAGGCCAGGTCATCCAGCCCTCGGTCGTGGCATCGGCATCGAGCAAGTCGGCGCCGTACAACCCTTCTAGTGACTCCGGCAGGCTGTTGCGGGTGAGCCAGTCGGGTGAACACACCGGAAATATTTCTTCCTCGAACAGCTGCACGGCGGTGCCGTCCTCCCAGCGCCCGTTGCCATAGCGCACCAGCAGATCGACATCGTGATTGCGCAGGTCGCCCATGAACATCTGTGTGGCCAGGCGCAGGCGCACGTGGGGCAGGGCGGTGCGCAAGGTGCCCAGGCGCGGCATGACCCGCAGCTGGGAAAACGTCGCGGTGCAGCTCAGCACCAGTTCTTGCTCGTTGCCACCCTCGCTGAGGCGGTCGAAGACCGCGGCGATCTTTTGCAGCGAATCGGAAATGACCACATACAGGGCCTGGCCCTCGCTGGTCAGTCGCACGCCCCGGTGCAGGCGCTGGAACAGCTGGCTGCCGAGGGTTTCTTCGAGCTGCTTGACCTGTTTGCTCACCGCTGCCTGGGTCACGCCCAACTCCTGCGCGGCCAGGGTGAAGCTGTTGTGCCGGGCCACGGCTTCGAATTCGAGCAGTGCCGTCATCGACGGGATGATGCGCCGGTAGCCTTTGTGCTTGTTGCCGTATTCTTGTGTTTTCATGCGACGTCCTGGCAAGGCGCGACGCGCTGGTCCGCGTCGCGCCCAGACAGTGGCAGAAAAACCGCCAGGGCGGTAGTCGCCAGCATGCCTTCAGTGCTGGCGCTCGGCCACCGCCCGCAGCGTGCGCAACGTCACCACCGGTGCATCCACCACAAAGCGGTTGGCCAGCCACCCCGGCACATCCCCGGCCGGGTCTGCCTTGAGCTGGTACGTGACTTCGGTCTGCTTGTCACCCAGCGGTTTCATCACCCACTGGCCACTAAGGCGCTGCACGCGGATCAGCCCCTCCACTTCGGGGATCTTGCCAGGGTCGGCGCTCAGGTGGCGCAGCAGGGTGCCGTCGTCGCGCTGTTCAGTGGTCACCTTGACCACGATGTCGCGCGGCAGGGTCGGCCACGGCAGGTTGGTGGTCAGGTAGACCCAGGTACTGTCGCCGTCGACCTCCAGCAAGCGCATCTCGGCGCAGGCATACAGCCATTTGCAGGCCACGCGCAGGTTTTCCTGCAGGTCTGTCAACGTGCGTACGCTGGCCTTCATGGTGCTGACACCGCGAAACTGCTGGTAGGGGGAATCGCCGTCGCCGCTGAGGTAGACACGGATGCCTTCTCTGTCGTAGGCCAGGTTCCAGTCGTCGGTCGCCTGAACGGTACTGGACAGCGCCAGCAACAAGGCGGCAAGCAGGCGGTAGCGGTTCATGGTGAGCACCGCGCAGGGCAGGATTGTTCAGTATGAGCGGCAAACAGAAAGCCCGCCAGGGAGGCGGGCTTCGGTCCAACAGGCTGGGCTTAACTAAACGCTTAGCGCTGTGGGTTGAGCGTCAGGTGCACGTGGCGGTTGACGTCCTTGTACAGCAGGTAGCTGAAGTTGCCTGGGCCACCGGCGTAGCAGGCTTGCGGGCAGAAGGCGCGCAGCCACATGAAGTCACCGGCTTCGACTTCGACCCAGTCCTGGTTCAGGCGGTATACCGCCTTGCCTTCCAGCACGTACAGGCCATGTTCCATGACGTGGGTTTCAGCGAACGGAATCACGCCGCCTGGCTGGAAGGTCACGATATTGACGTGCATGTCGTGGCGCATGTCGGCCATGTCGACGAAGCGGGTGGTTTTCCAGCGGCCTTCGGTGCCTGGCATCTCGATGACGGTGGCGTTGTCACGGTGGGTGACGAAGGACTCTGGCAGGTCCAGGCCTTCAACCTTCTGGTAGTGCTTGCGCAGCCAGTGGAAGGTGACGTTGGCCTTGCTGTGGTTGCGCAGGCTCCATTCGGCGCCTGGGGCGATGAAGGCGTAGCCGCCTTGCTTCAGGGTGTGGTGCTTGCCTTCCAGGGTGATGTCGAGCTCACCCTCGACCACGAACACCACGGCTTCGGCGTTTACGTCCAACTCTGGGCGCTCGCTGCCGCCTTCCGGGGCCACTTCGACGATGTATTGCGAGAAGGTCTCGGCAAAGCCGGTCAATGGGCGGGCGATGACCCACATGCGCATCTTGTCCCAGAACGGCAGGTGGCTGGTGACGATGTCACGCATCACGCCCTTGGGGATGACGGCATAGGCTTCGGTGAACATGGCACGGTCAGTCAGCAGCTCGGTTTGAGCTGGGTGCCCACCGTGGGGGGCGAAGTAGGAATGATTCGACATGGACGATCTCGACTTGTTGTTCTCTCCCCGTGCCGTGAACCGCACCGGCCGGTGCGGCGCAGGGGATGTGCCGACAGAATAGGGTCGAGCGCGTGCCATCTACAAATTAAATGTTGGAATACCCGGTATTTGCTTGCTGAATGCTAACCTGGCGCCCTGCATGCTGCTCCGGCAAGCGGTCGCCCTGGCCGAACAGCTTGTGGCGCAGGGTGCCGTCCTGGTAGTGCAAGGGGTAGCGGCCGCGGCGTTGCAGCTCGGGCACCAGCAGCTCGACGACGTTGGCCAGGTCATCCGGTTGCACCGCGTACGTGAGGTTGAAACCGTCGATGCCGGTCTCGTCCAGCCACGTTTCCAACTGGTCGGCGATGTCAGTGGCAGCGCCGACCAGGACCGGACCACGGCCCCCCAGGCCGACGAATTCGGCCGCCTCGCGCACGGTCCAGCGGCGGTTGGGGTCGGCGGCGGTGAAGGCGGCCAGGGCGGCGCGGCCGGCATCGTTCTCGACATACTCGATCGGTGCGTCGGGGTCGATGCCGGCGAAGTCGATGCCGGTCCAGCCCGACAGCAGGGCCAACGCGGCGTCCAGGTCGACATAGCCCCGGTACTCGGCAAAGCGGGCTTCGGCCTCTTCACGCGTGGGGGCGACGATCAACAGTGCCTGGGCGTAGATCAACACCTCGTCGCGGCCACGCCCGGCCACTTCGCTGGCCTGGCGAATGCCATCGGCATAGCGGCGCAGTACCGTAGTCGTCGGCCCGCTGATGAACACGCACTCGGCATGCTGCGCAGCAAACTGCTGGCCGCGTGCCGAGGCGCCAGCCTGGAACAACACCGGCGTGCGTTGCGGCGAGGGCTGGCACAGGTGCGTGCCGGGCACCTGGAAGTGCTGGCCGACGTGGCCGATCGGGTGGACCCGGGAAGGGTCGATATACCGGCCGCTGTCACGCTCCAGCACCACCGCGTCGTCGTCCCAGCTTTTTTCCCACAGTTTGTACAGCACCTGCAGGTATTCCTCGGCCAGGTCGTAACGCTGGTCGTGGCCCAGTTGGCGGGCCAGGCCCAAATTACGCGCGGCGCTGTCCAGGTAACCGGTGACGATGTTCCAGCCGACGCGGCCATTGCTCAGGTGGTCGAGCGTGGACATGCGCCGGGCAAAGGGGTAGGGGTGTTCGTAGGTCAGTGAAAAAGTCACACCAAAGCCCAGGTGCTCGGTTACGCCGGCCATGGCCGGGACCAGCAGCAGCGGGTCGTTGACCGGCACCTGCACACCCCCGCGCAAGGCCGCTTCAGGGCCGCCCTGGTAGACGTCGTAGATGCCCAGTACGTCGGCAATGAACAGCGCGTCGAACAGGCCGCGCTCCAGCAGGCGGGCCAGGTCGGTCCAGTAGCCCAGGCGGTTGAAAGCCACACTGGTGTTACGCGGGTGGCGCCACAGGCCGGGGGACTGGTGGCTGGCGGCGTTCATGCTGAACGCGTTGAAGCGGATCGGGCGGGGCATGGCGGTCAGTCTCCGGTCACGGCAGCACGGAAGCCGGGTAGACCGCATCGGCTACCTGCAACTTACGCGGGATCAGGCCCAGGCCCTGGAAGGTGTCGGCCAGCTTTTGCTGTTCGGCGACGATCTGCGGGGTGATGGCGACGGCGTTGTAGTTACGGCGCTCGCTGGCCACTTCCAGCACATCAGCCTTGATCCCCAACTGCGGCGCCAGCAGCGCGGCGACGTCGGCGGGCTTGGCGTTGGCCCATTGGCTGACCTTGCCCAGCTCGGCGAAGAAGGTCTTCAGCAGGGCGCGGTGCTGGTCGGCGAATGCCGCGGTGGACAGGTAGAAGGTGCGGTTATTGGACAAGCCACTGCCGTCACGCAGGTTCTTCAGGCCCGGCTGGCTTTCTGCCGCGGCGAGGAACGGGTCCCACAGGGTCACGGCCTGGACGCTGCCCGATTGCAGGGCGGCCACGGCATCAGCCGCGTTATTGACGTAGGCGGGGGTGATGTCCTGGTAGCTCAGGCCAGCTTGCTCCAGTGCGACGGCCAACAGGTATTGCGCGTTCCAGCCACGGCCGGTGGCTACCCGCTTGCCTTTAAGGTCCTGCACGCCTGTGAGGTGGTCCTGTTCGCGCACCACCAGGCCGATACCGCGCGGGTAGGGTTGCTCGGCGGCCAGGTAAACCACTGGTTTGCCGGCGGCCTGGGCAAAGACCGAGGGGGCGTCGGCGGCGTGGCCGAGGTCAATGGCGCCGGTGCTCAGCGCTTCGAGCAGTTGCGGGCCCGCGGCGAACTCGTGCCAGCTGACGGTCACCCCCTGCGGGGCGAGGGCCTTCTCTAGGGCACCACTGCCTTTGAGAATGTTGATGCTGTTGAATTTCTGATAGCCGATCCGCAGGGTTTTGGCGTCTTCGGCGAGGGCGTTGGACCAGGGCAGCAAGGCGCTGGCGACACTGGCCAATAGGCCGCCGATCAACAGGCGGCGCAAGGGGGAAAAGGCACGGGTGGGCATGAGGGGGCTCCTGGAAGGGGGTGGTAATCCGTGCGCCCAGACTAAGGAGGTGGCGTTTGGCTTTCAATTTTTTAATTCCATTTGGTTAGAATGTTTAGTTATTTTTATATCCTTTTTGTAGTTTAGCGGCGTGCGATTGCACAGAAGGGCACTGTGCCATCACTTTTTTTTCACATCGCTTTGTTAGGATCCCGATCACGTTTGAGGAGCCTTTTCATGCCGCACACCCTGCGCAAGCGCAGCACCCGCATCGCCCTGACCGCTACTGCCAGCCTACTCGCGGCCACGCTTGGCTTCTTTGCCTGGCAGAGTTTCTACCCCGTCCAGGCTGCCAGCGGCTGGGACGTCGACGTGTTGCACCGCGACGTGGCCAAAGCAGCCTCGTTGCTGCCACAAGCTGACGGCAGCCTGCTGGTCAGCCGCGAACTGGACGACGGCAAAGGCAGCATCCTCAAGATCACCGCCCAGGGCGACCGGGTCGTGGTGATCGACAACCTGTCCAAACCTGATGGCATGGTCGCCGTCGACGGCGGCTGGGTGTTCAGCCAGGAAGGGGGCTTCGCGCCGGTCAGCCTGTCGCGCGATGGCCAGGTGACCCGGCTGTTCGACGGCGAGAGCGTGCAAGGGTTGTGGAATGATGGCGATTTCCTCTATGCCATCGAGGACCGCAAGGGCAATGGCCGCTTGATGCGCTATGACTGGCGCACTGGCCAGCTTGACGTGCTGCGTTCCGGGCTTACCGAAACCGAAGGCCTGACCCGCTGCAGCGATGGCCGCCTGCTGTATACCGAGAAAGCCAACGGCAAGGTCCGCGCGTTGTCCGAAGACGGCCAGGACCCGGTGGTGGTCGATGGCCTGCGTAACCCAACCTTCCTGTTCTGCGACCAGCGCGGTTTGTGGATCAGCGAAGACAACACGCACCGCGCCCGCCTGCTGCGTATCGACGCTGATGGCTCGCGCCAGACCGTGCTGTCGTTCCTCAAGGCGCCGCAGTCAATCGTCGCCGATGGCAAGGGCGGCTACCTGCTGGCTGAGGGCGGGCGCAACCGCGTGCTGCACCTGACCCCACCGGTGGAGCGCAGCACCGCGCAGCGTGACTGACCAATCGTTCAGCTCGGCAGGCGTTGCTTGCGCCCGGGCAGCAAGCCCAGCACCAGCATGCAGCCGAGCAGGATCACCCCGCCGCCGGCGACCTGCAGCAGGCTCAAGGTTTCATCGAGGAACAACGCCCCCACCAGCACCGCCACCAGGGTGACCACGAACTCTACGCTGATGGCGCGGGTGGCACCGATACGGGCGACCAGGCCGAAAAACAGCACATACGTGGTAGCGCTCATGACCCCGCCGCTGATCAGCAGGTAAAGCCAGTCGCTGGCCTGGGGCACGCTAGGCACGGGCACCACCAGCAACAGCGGCAAGGTCATCAGGCCGCCGGCCAGGAATGCGCCGCCGGTCACCGTCCATGGGTCCTGGCCACGAACGTGCAGGCTGGCGTAGTTGCTGCCGAACGCCGCGCTCAAGGCACCGAACAGCGACGCGATACAGCCGTGGATGAAGACGTCGTTGACCGGTTGGGCCGGAAAGCCCACCAGCATGGCGATGCCGACAAAGCCCAGCAGCAGGCCGATGAGGCCTTGCAGGGTGATCTTCTCCAGCCCCCAGACACGGCCGATGATCATCGAAAACAGCGGGATGGTGGCCACGAAGATCGCCGCCATGGCGGTGCCGATCCGTGGCGTGGCGTAAGACATCCCGATCAACTGCCCGGCCACGGTAGTGGCGCCGATCACCAGCAGCGGTTTCAGCAACGGTCGCAGGCGCAAGGCACGGCCGCACACCGCGCCCAGAATGGCCAAAGTACTGCCGGCAATCAGCGAGCGCAGGCTGACCGCGCCGACCCAGCCAAAGGCGTGCACCGTCTTGAGCACCACCAGAAAGGAAAAGCCCCAGGCAATGGCCAGAAACAGGTAAGCGGCAAGGTCACGCGGTTGCATGGGGCAGGGTCCGTCCGGGGCAGAGAAACGCAGGCTAGCGGGTTGAGGGGCGTGACTACAAGCGCCGCCAGTGGTTTGCCTGTAATGCCCTTTGATGGCTACCCGACCAACAGCGTGCTTCCCTGCATGGCCGCGCTCACGGATAATCCCCTCATTCCAATAAACAGCCTGTGAGTGGGTATGAGTGATTCCGTAGTCAGCCTCGGCCAGCCTGAGATCGAAGGGGTGCGCAAGTCGCGCAAGAACAACCCCGAGAAAACGCGCGAGGACATCCTTCAGGCCGCCATCAACGAGTTCGTCCAGCAGGGCCTGGCCGGCGCGCGCGTCGATGCCATCGCCGAGCGCACCGCCACCTCCAAACGCATGATCTACTACTACTTCGGCAGCAAGGAGCAGTTGTACGTCGAGTGCCTGGTCAAGCTCTACGGTGATATCCGCAAGACCGAACAAAGCCTGGACCTGGAGTCGCTGCCGGCCGAGCAGGCGATCCGTCGCCTGGTGGAGTTCACCTTCGATCACCACGACCGCAATGTCGATTTCGTGCGCATCATCTGCACCGAAAACATTCACTATGGCGAGTACGTCAAGCAGTCGCCGGTCATCCGCGAGATGAGCAGCCTGGTGCTCGAAGCGCTCGGCAGCACCCTGCGTCGGGGCGAGCAGGAAGGCGTGTTCCGTTCCGGAATCGAGGTCATCGACCTGCACATGCTGATGAGTTCGTTCTGCTTCTACCGGGTGTCGAACCGCCACACCTTCGGCGAGATCTTCCAGATAGACCTCGCCGACGACGAGATCAAGCAGCGCCACAAGAACATGATCTGTGACGCAGTCATCCGCTATATCCGCGCCTGAGCGGGGTCACTCGCCCAGCCGTTGCTCGCGTGACGGCGGGTAGCCGAAGTACGCCGCATAGCACTTGCTGAAGTGCGACACCGACACGAATCCGCAGGCCACTGCCACTTCCATCACCGACAGGTCGGAATACTGCAGCAGCCGGCGGCTTTTGGTGATGCGCAATTCCATGTAGTAGCGCCGCGGCGAGGTGCCAAGTTGGGCCTGGAACAGGCGGTCGATCTGCCGGCGTGAGCGCCCGCTGTAGGCGGCCAGTTGATCAAGGCTGAGGGTTTCTTCGAGGTTGTTTTCCATCAGCTCGACAATGGTGCGCATGTGCAGGCTCATGGACTTTTTCGCCCCGGGCCCGACCTGGCGATAGCGCGCGCCGGAGAACGACAATATTTCTTCGACGCCTTCGGCCAGGCCATCGCCGTACAGCCTGCGGACCAGGCCGAGCATCAGCTCCATCGCGCCATTGGGGCTGGCGGCGCTGAGGCGGTCGCGGTCGAGGGTGAAGCTGGCCGGGGTGATGCGGGTTTGCGGGCTGCGTTCAGAGAGGCTGGCGCGTTGCTCGGGGTGGATGCTGCAACCGTAGTCGTCCAGCACGCCTGCGCGGCCCAGGAACCAGGCGCCGTTCCACAGGCCGCCCAGGGCCATGCCATGGGCGGCGCAGTCGTCCAGCATGCGGTCGAGCTCAGGGTACTTGAGCGGGGTGCGCAGGCCACCGCAGATGATCAGCAGGTCGAGTTCCTTGAGCGCTTCGGCGGACAGTTCGCTGGCGACCAGCTCCAGCCCCAGGTCGCTCAGCACCCGGTCGCCGTCCAGCGACAGTGGGGTGAATTGGAAGCTGTCGGCGCGCAGCAGGTTGGCCGTGACCAGCACATCCATGGCCACGGTGAAGCTGGCCATGGAGAAGTGTTCGAGCAATACGAAGTCGACCCGATAGGGCGCTTGGGCATTTCCGGTGGTGGACTTTAGCCTCAGCATGTTGCTGGTGCTGGTCTTCTTGCTGAACTGGCGTGGGGTGGGCACTCTGGACTCCGCTTCCTGGCTGGCCAGGCGGAGTGTGGCGGGTGGCCGGGGGAAAGACAATCTCTCGGGTGGGCCTGTCGTATTTCAGGTCGTGTTAAGGCAATGGGTTGAAGGGTGGTTGTGAAATCGAGCGCCGCCCGCGCGTAGGGTTTGTAGGAGCAGCCTTGTGCTGCGAAGCGCCGCCATCGCGGCGCTCGATCCAACAGGCGCTGCAAGCCCGACGGCACGTTCCCCGGGAAATCAATCTGAACCCTCAGCGCCCAAGGCAACCCAACCCATTACATGCCAAATGGGAGAGCGCTCATGGAAATCGGAACGATCTGGATCATCATCGCGGCCTTTGTGATCCTGTTGGAAATCTGGGCCATCTGGCACATCATCGGCAGTGACCGCCGCGCCGAGCGCAAGATGCTGTGGGTCGTCTTCGTGGTCTATGCGCCGTTCCCCGGCCTGTTGTTCTGGGCGTGGCGCGGGCCGCGAGCAGTGAAGGGCAGGGCAGTGCTGCAAGAAAAGTGATGGCCATGGCACCAGGCGCGGGGGCGCCTGGTGCGGTCACTGCTCGCGGCTCAGGGCACGATGCTGAAGTGAATGGCCTGGCCCAGGCCGTCGACCATCAGGCTGCCGTGAAACTTCACCCGCGACACCACACGCAGGCTTTTGAGCTCTTCGTGTATGCGGTCGCGAATCTGCTTTTCGGCTTCATCGACACGGGCTGCCGTGGTGCTTTGGTAAAGCTGGACCACGCCTAGCAGGGTGGTTTCGATGTGGTCCACGGTGTCCCAGCCGATTTTGCGCAAGTGCAGCCGGGCGCGGGCGGCCTCGTCGTCATCGCCGTCATGCCGTGGGTTAATGGTGTAGGCAAGTTGAAAGTGGTGCTTGGTCATTGTCGCTTTCCTTGTTGCGGGCAGGCCTCCGTGCCGGGTTTTGCACTCTAGCGGCAGGCAGACGCCGCTGAAAACACACACGTGGTTCAACACGCTGACCGCGTCATGTGAAAAGTCCTACAGCGCGCTTGACCTCAAGCTAACTCGAGGTCTGATACTCGGCGGCACTTTTCTCCGTGCGAGTATTCACCGTGTCCCGTTCAGCACCTTTCCAGCTGTCCAACCCTGCAGGGCTGTATGACCCCAGTGGCAATGCCTATTCCCATGTCGCAGAAGTGCCTGCCGGCAGCCGTTTGCTGTATATCGCCGGCCAGGGCGGCGAGGACGTCAGCGGGCATCTGTCGCCGGCATTCGCCGACCAGGCCCGACAGGCCCTGGCCAACCTCGAGACGGCCCTGGCCTCCAAAGGCGCCAGCCTGGCACAGGTGTTCAAGCTGACCTTGCTGATCGTCGATCACAGCGAGGCGCGTCTGCAGCAATGGGTGGCCGAGGCTGACAGGGCCTGGGGCCCGGTCATGAAACCGACCTGCACACTGATACCCGTGCCTCGGCTAGCGCTGGGCGGCATGCTGGTGGAGATCGACGCGGTGGCAGCGCTGTAGCGGCTGCCACTCGGGGGTGGCGCCAGGGAAACACTCTGTTGTATATCGGTAGCTGCAGGGCCGATATAACAACAATAACCCTCTCAGAGGTGACCCCACCATGAGCACCGGCACCACCACGCTTACCGACCGCAAGGCCAGGGCCTGGCTCTGGCCCGCACTGTTCAGCCTGGTGGCCTTCGCTGCCAATTCGGTGTTTTGCCGGTTGGCACTGCGGGACGGGGCCATCGACCCCGCATCGTTCACGGTGGTGCGGCTGGCCAGTGGTGCGCTGATCCTCATGCTGCTGATACGGTTGCGCAAACCCGCAGTCCCCCAGGGCGGCAGTTGGAGAGGCGGCCTGGCGCTGTTCCTTTATGCATTCCTGTTTTCTACGGCGTACCTGCAACTGAGCGCTGGCGCAGGTGCGTTGCTGTTGTTCGGCGCTGTGCAGATCACCATGTTTGGTTTTGCCGCGTACAAAGGCGAGCGCATCACCCCGCGGATGCTGCTGGGCATGCTGATCGCCTTCGCTGGCCTGTTGGTGCTGTTGTTGCCCGGTGCCGAGGCGCCACCCTTGCCCAGCGCCTTGCTGATGGCCGCCTCGGGCGTGGCGTGGGGCGTCTATTCGCTGTTGGGCAAAGGCTCACCCAGGCCGTTGGCGGATACCGCCGGCAACTTTGCCCGAAGCCTGCCATGCCTGGTGCTGCTGGCACCCGTGTTGTGGGTCGGTGGCGGCACGCAGTTGACCGCACCCGGTTTACTGTATGCGCTTGCCTCGGGCGTGCTGGCCTCGGGGGCGGGTTATGCCGTGTGGTACGGCGTGGTCAGGCAGGTCAGCGCACAACAGGCGGCAACGATGCAGCTCAGTGTGCCGGTGATTGCCGCAGTGGGCGGGGTTTGCCTGATTGGTGAACCGCTGTCGATTCGCTTGCTGGTGGCGTGTGCGGTGGTGCTGGGCGGTATCGCGCTGGCCCTGGCACCGCGCCGTTAAAAGAAGCTGCGCTGCGCCTTGAGCGTGACGACGCTTTCGCAATACGTGTTGATCCCCGAATACGCATCACAACCGCCGCCACTGAGGTTGGAGTTGCTGTAGATCAGGTTCAGGTCGATGCCCAGCCAAGGCCGCGACAGTTCCAGCGACCAGTCGGAAAAGGCATTCACCTGGCTGCCATCGCCAATGGTGAACGGCGTGCCCAAGCGGTGATGGGCGAGTTTGACGGTGAGGTCGACGTCGAACAGCGGCAATTGGCCGAAGTCGGCGAACAGGGTGCCGGTGCGGTTGTCGGGGTTGTCGCGCAGCGCCCCGCCAAAGCGGCTGCCCAGCACCGACACGCCGCCGTACAGTGCATAACTGTCGGGGCCTGCGACATTCGGCTGGCTGTAATGAATCAAACCCACCTCGTAACCCAGGCTGCTGTCGAAGTGGTGCTTGTAGCCCAGGTAGCTGTCCAACCGCAGGGTGGAGTTCGGGGTGACGCCCATGCTCGGGGCGTATTGGCCCAGGTACCAGCCACTGCGGTGGCTGAGGTCGAGGCCACCATGGAATGCGCCGATGGCGCTGGGCGAAATCAGCCCTTGGGCCATGCTGCGGGAGGGTGTGGTGCCTAGCGTGAAGTCGATGTCGCCCAGTTCGCGTTTCATTTGCTGGGCCAGCAGCAGGGGGCTGAAGAGCAGTGCAGCACTCAGCAACAGAAGGGGCCTGGTCATGGTCTCCGTCCTGGAAGGCTTGCGGTTGAGCGGTAAAGGATACCTGCGCAGGCGGGAGGAGGGAACCGTTGGCTATGGCCTTCAGCCTTTGGTCGAAGGGGCAGCGTCGGCGGCTTCAGTGACTACAGGCAGGTCGTTGGCACGCTGGATCACCCGCCGTTGCTGTTCATAGTCGTCCAGCGACAGGCCACGGCGTTGCAAGGCTTCCAGTTGCAGTTGGCGGGTTTCTTCGGCGCTGTACGGGCGCAGTTCGGGGTGGCTGGCACAGCCGGCCAACAGGGCGATGGCGGTAGCGGCCAGGGCAGTGAGCGAGAGGCGGGCCAGGGTATTCATCGGGTAGCTCCGGGGTGCGGGGATTCGCCAAGTTCGAATCAATGGCGCTAGGTTATTGGGCCGGGCCGATCAGTAGAAATTGCCTCGTTCGATAGTCACTATCGATACAACCATCAGTGCGAAAAGTTAGCGCCCTCTCTGCTGGTCAAACGGATTGCCATTGCTACCCTTAACCCACGCGGTCTGACCTCATGGGGATTAGCGATGCGCATGCCATTGATTGCCGTCCTTTCGGCGGTGCTGTGCCTGAGCGCTGCACCCGGCCGGGTGCTGGCACAAGATGTACCCGCGCCGGACCCGGCCCCACAAGCCGACACGCTCGCGGCCAAGGAGGCGGTGTTCACCCAGGAGCAACTGGACCAGATGCTCGCACCCATCGCGCTGTACCCCGACGCGTTGCTGGCCCAGGTGCTGATGGCCGCCACCTACCCGGGGCAGGTGAGTGAAGCCGTGACCTGGTCCAAGGCCAACCCCAAGGCCTCTGGCGACGATGCGGTCAAGCAAGTGGCGAAACAACCGTGGGACCCGAGCGTGCAGGCGCTGGTGGCCTTCCCGCAGTTGCTGGCGACCCTGGGCCAGGACCCCGTGTGGGTACAACGCCTGGGCGACGCCTTTCTTGCGCAACCCGACGATGTCATGGCCGGCGTGCAGCGCTTGCGTCATCAAGCGCAGGCGGCCGGCAACCTTCAGAGCAACCAGTACCAGAACGTGACCGTGCAGGCGGCTCCGGCGGCAGCGCCGGCTTCCAGCGGTGGTAGCAGCAAGCAGGCTGCGCCGGCCAGCAGCCCGCCCACCACCATCATTATCGAGCCGGCCGACCCGCAAGTGGTGTACGTGCCCAGCTACAACCCCACCACCACCTACGGCACCTGGGCTTACCCGGCCTCGCCGCCGGTGTACTACCCGCCACCGCCGATGTACTACGCCGGTTCCGCGCTGGTGGCGGGCCTGGCCTTCGGAACGGGCGTGGCGATTGTCAGTTCGCTGTGGGGCGACTGTGACTGGGGCAACAATGACATCGACATCGACGTCAACCGCTACAACAACATCAACGGCAACAACCGCATCACCAACAACCAGAACAAATGGCAGCATAACGCCGCGAACCGCGAGGGTGTGCCTTACCGCGATGCCCGCAGCCGCCAGCAATATGGTCGCCAGCTGGACGGTGCTACCCAGCGTACCGCGTTCCGTGGCGACGACGCCCAGCGTGCCCAGGCACGCAACAAAGCCAGGGCTTCAATGGACCGGGCTGGCATCGAGCGGCCGGCCACCAGCAACCGCCAGGCCCGCCAGCAGGTGCGCGAGGCGCAGGCGGGCAATTCGGTCGGCAATCGCATGCAATCGCGTAACGACGCGGCACGGCCAGCCGACCGCCGACAGGAAACACGTAATACCCAAGGCCGGCAGCAGAACAACCAGGTCAGCCCACGCAGGCAAGGCGAAGGCCAGGCGCGGCAAGGGGCGCAGAACCGCCCCGCCAATACCGCAGGCCGGGCGCGTAACAATGCCTTCGATGGCGTGCGCTCGCCGTCGCGCACCAGCGCGCAGGCCAGCCGCGGCCGCACCAGCCAGTCGTTCGCCCAGCGGCCGAACGCATCGCGTGCCGCCGGGCACCCGATCTCCCGGCCCAGTGCGCCTGCACGCCGCGGGGGAGGTGGCCGTCGATGAACCGTCCATTACTCGGGGCATTGCTGCTCACTGCAGGCCTGGCCTGGTCATCCCTGGCCGCTGCGCAAGACGCTTTTCCGACACCGGAGAAGGCCGTGGAGGCCTTCGTCGCGGCGCTGGGCCAGGAGCAACCTGATGAAGCCCGTCTGGCCCAGTTGTTGGGCGATGATTGGCGTACTTATATCCCGCGCGGGGGGGTGCAACGCAGCGATGTGGACACGTTCCTGGAGCAGTATCGCGCGCAGCACAGCATCGACATGACGGCCCAGGGCAAGGCCATACTGGCGGTGGGCAGTGATCACTGGACGTTGCCTATACCTCTGAGCAAAAGCAGCCAGGGCTGGCGTTTCGACCTCAAGGCCGGCAGTGCCGAAATCCGCGCCCGGCGCATTGGCCGCAACGAACTGGGCGCCGTGCAGTCGATGCTGGCGTACCACGACGCGCAGATGGACTACGCCTCACAAGACCGCAACGGCAATGGCGCGCTGGAATACGCGCAGAAAATTTTCAGCGAGCCTGGCAAGCATGACGGCCTGTACTGGGACGATGAAGGTGATGGGCAGGTCAGCCCGCTGGGGCCGCTGTTCGGCCAGGATGTGGTGGGTGACGACTGGTATGGCTACCACTTCCGCATCCTCGATGCGCAAGGCCCGTCGGCCCCCGGGGGCGCCTACAGCTACTTGATCGGCAACCAGATGAGCCGCGGCTTTGCCCTGATTGCCTGGCCAGCGAAGTATGACGACACAGGGGTGATGAGCTTCATGATCAGCCATGACGGCCAGGTCTTCGAGAAAGACCTCGGGCCACACGGGGACAGGCTAGCCAAGGAGATGAAACGCTTCGACCCGGATGACAGCTGGAAAGAGGTCGATACCACGGCGATCGAGTGAGCACGGCGCATCCCTGCGCCGCCGCCTTCAGTGCGCGCGCGCCGCGCGCACCTCGCGGGCGGTACACCCATAGCGCTGGCGAAAGGCCCGGGTGAACTGCGCCTGGTCGGCAAAACCCCAGCGAAACGCCAGTTGGCCGATAGACAGATGGCAGTGCGGGTCGCACAGCTGGCGATGCACTGCCTCCAGGCGCTGTTGGCGCACCCATTCGCCCAGGGTATAGGGCGTGATCGAGAACAGCTTGTGCAGGTAGCGCAATGACAGGCCGCAGGCCGTGGCGACGGCTTGCGGTGACAGGTCGGGGTCGCCGAGGTTTTGCAGCACGTAGTGCTCGACACGGGTCAGGTGCAGCGTGCTGAGGTTGGAGCCTTCACTGCCCAGCACCCGTTCGTCCTGCTGCAAGGCCAGCAGCAGGGTAGCACTGGCCTGCTCCAGCAGCAGGTGGCGGGCGGCTGCGGGGCTGGCGTCGAAGTGGCGCGCGCAGAGGTCCAGTTGCTCGACAAAGATGCGCCCAAGGCCTTGGCTGGCGTCGAAGCAGTGGCGGGTGTAGCGCTTGTGCCCGAGCAAGTTGGCCTTGAGCGCGCGTTCAGGCAGTTTCAGCACCCACAGGTCGTTCTCGGCCCGGTAATGGAAGCGGTAAGGCGCATCGCCGCGCTCGACGATGAAACCGCCCGGGCGGCAGCTCACTGGGTGGCCATCCTGCTCGAAGTGCACCTCGCTGCGGCTGGGCACGGTGACCAGGTAGAACGCGTCAGTGTCCTGGCCGATGTGCGCCTTGCTGCGGGAATAGCCAAGCTGGCTGGAGCGCAGGCGTGACAGGCTCAGCGGCGTGCTGGGGGTGCTCCAGCGCTGCAGGTGGCCATCGAAGGGTTGCTCGGCGGCAAATTCCAAGCTCAAGGGGAAGTAGGTGTCGCTGATGGCTTCGGCCCAGCGCGCCTGGCGTTCGGGTTGCGGCCAGCCATGGGTCGACAGTTCTGTGGGCATGGGTTGTCCTTTTTCAAAGAGGGCAGCATTGAAAAAAGGAACTGCAGGCAAGCTACTCAAGCAGCTCTTGTTATTGTGCAAAAACGCCCGGCAGCGCAACGCTGCCGGGCGGGTGTCACGCCCATGATCGGCGCGTGCCGACCCTTTGATCAAGCCCCGCGTGTCACCCGGTACGTGGCCGAAGGTTCCAGGCAGGCCTGCCAGCCTGGCGGCACGACGATGTTGGTGGTGTCCTCCTCGATCACACAGGGGCCTTGCACCGTCTGCCCGGGCAGCAGGTGGTTACCGTTGAACACCGGGGTGTGCTGCCACTCGCCGTCGGCACTGAACAGCATCGGGCGCTCGCCCGCTGGGACTGCAGCAGGTGGCTGGGCCGGCCCCTGCAGTTCTGGCTGTGGTGGGCGCGGCAGGTGACCGATCACCGAGCACTCCAGGTTGACCAGTTCTACCGGGCTCTCGGGCTCACTGTACGAGTACAGCGTCTGGTGGCGAGCGTGGAAGGACTCGATCAACGCTGCCAGCCCGTCGCTGTCCAGGCTGTGGCGCTCCAGCTCCACGCTGCACTCATGGATCTGCCCGCGGTAGCGCATTTCCAGGGTGTAGTGGCAGCTGCTGGCCTGGTCGCCGAAGCCGTCTTCACGTAGGTTCGCCAAGCCTTGCTGGCGCAGTTCGGCCAGGGCCTGGTTGAGCTGCGCGAGGTCGGCGTGTTCGGCGTCCAGGCGCATCGACAGGCTGGTGAGCTGGTCGTAGCGCACATCCGAAAGGATCTGGCCGAAGGCGCACAAGCCAGAGGCCACCTTGGGGATCAACACGGTGTGCATGCCAATTTCTTCGGCCAGGCGCACCACGTGCATACCCGCTGCGCCACCCGCGCCGATCAGGGCGAAGTCGCGCGGGTCGTGGCCGCGTTCGATGGAGACACGGCGGATGCCGTTGACCATGTTCAGGTTGACCAGGGTGGTAACGCCAAACGCGGCGCGCTCAACACTGATGCCCAGCGGTTCGGCGATCTTGCTGCGGATGGCCTCCAGCGCAGCCTGGCGATTGAGCGTAATACTGCCGCCCAGCAACGCACGGTCTGGCAGGTAGCCCAGGGCCAGGTTGGCGTCGGTCACGGTGGGTTCACTGCCGCCTTTGCCGTAGCACACCGGGCCAGGCTTGGCGCCCGCACTACGGGGCCCGACCTGCAGCATGCCGAACTCGTCGAGGTGCGCGATGGAGCCACCGCCGGCACCCAGTGTCTCCACCTGGATCATCGGCACGCCGATGCGCTGGCGCAGGAAGTCCACATCCTTGCTGAAGTTGGTGCGCCCGGCATTGGTCAGGGTGATGTCGAACGAGGTGCCCCCCATGTCCACGGTGATGACGTTGTCGATGCCAAACGGGCGGGCGACCGAGAGCCCCGCCTGGGGCGCCGAAGCCGGGCCGGAGTTGATGGCATTGACCGCGCGCTCACGCATCAGGTGGCCGGGCGCCAGGCCACCGTTGGACTGGAAGTAGCGCACCGGTTGCTGGGCGCCCAACTCCTCGAACAGGCTGTCGATACGCGCCACGTAGCGCGCCATCACCGGGCTCAGGTAGGCGTTGACCACGGTGGTGGAAGTGCGGGTGTATTCGCGGATTTGCGGGAACACTTCAACGCCTGTGCAAACGAACACCCCGGGCAGCGCTGCCCTGACCAGCTCGGCGGCACGCTGCTCATGGCTGGGGTTGCGCACCGACCAGAGGAAGGAAATGGCCACCGCTTCCACGCCTTCGGCGCGGAAGTAGTCGATAGCCTCATGCACGGCGCGCTCGTCCAGCGGGCTGTGCTCGCGGCCATCGCCGAGGATCCGGCCACCGATCGGGCGCCGCAGTTGACGCGGGGCGAGCATGTGCGCCGGCGGGTAGTGGGCGTCATAGCGGTGGCCCTCTTCCTTGTGGCCCAGGCGGATTTCCAGGCTGTCTTCGTGGCCCTCGGTGCACAGCAGGCCGACCTTGACCCCGGTGCGCTCGATCAGGGCGTTGAGGGCGACCGTGGTGCCGTTGATGCACAGGTCGCAGTTGGCGATGATCTCGGCCGGCGTGCGGCCGGTGGCGTCGGCGATTTGCGCCAGGCCCGCGCGGATGGCCAAGGTGCCGTCCTGCGGCGTGGAAGGGGCTTTGAACAGCTGCACGCCGCCATCGCGGTCAGCCAGGATGAAATCGGTGAAGGTGCCGCCGGCGTCGATGCCCAGGCGATATTGATTGCGCATGATGGGTCTCCGGTCAGTGCAGGTCGCGGGCAAGGCGGGTGGCGGTTTCATCGAGGTGGCCGTCAGCATCGACGACCACGCCGTATTCCAGGGCGGCGCCGTGGGGCGAGACCAGGCCGTTGCGCAGGTCTTGCAGCACGGCGGCTACCGGGCGGCGCAGGGGGTCGCCATAACCGCCGCCCCCCGGGTTGATGTTGATGATCCGCTCGCCGGGCTGGAGGGTGAGCATGGGGTTCTGGGTGTAGTGGTCTTCCGAGCCATCGGCATGACGGTGGATCAGGCGGCCGAGTTTGGGCTCCAGCAGGGCATTGCGGGCCCCGGCGGCGCCGGCGGTGGGCAGTTGGCGGCCCTCGCCGAAGCCGACCACGGTCATTGCGTGTTGCAGGGGCTCGATCTCCAGGCGGGTGCCGGAGCCGCCGCGAAATTCACCGGCGCCGCCACTGTCGGCCATCAGGCTGTAGCGGTGGATGAGTATCGGGTAGGCGTGCTCCAGCAGCTCGATGTCACCGCTCATCAAGGCACCGAAGCAGCACAGCGGCCCACAGGCATGCCAGCCATCCATGACTTTGTTGGCCCCCGCGCCGGCAATGATCGAGGCCAGGACCATGGTCACGTACTCGCTGTTGCCGTTGCGTGGGTCGTGGCCGGCGATGTTGATACCGCTGGTATGCCCCCAGGAGGCCGTGACCCGCTGCGGCGAAGCTTGCTCCAGTGCCGTGCGCACGGCATCGGCCAAGGTTTCCATCGGAGTCGTGGTGCAGTTGACGTGGGGGGCTGGCTCCTGGGCGTTGCACAGCGTGCCCTTGGCGCCGACATCGACCGTGACGCAGCGATACAGGCCTTCGTTGTAGGGCGGTGCGACCTGAGCGAACATCATCAGGCCAAGGTACACACCCGACACCGAATTGCCCTCGTAGGAGTTGATGAAGTAGGGCACCTGCGGCGGGCTTTCGATACGCACATGGGCTTGCTCGCCGCGTATCTCGACATGCGCGGTGATGGCCAGTTCGCCCAGGCCGTGGCCGGCGTCTTCGAGCACGGCGGTGCCGCGGTAGTGGCCGTCCGGCACGTCACGCAGCAAGGCGCGCATATGGCGGTCGGCCATGTTCTTCAGCTCGGCGATGCAGGCACGCACCTGCTCCACGCCGTACTTGTCGAGCAGGTCGAGCAGGTGCCGCTCACCGACTTTGCAGGCGCCGTACTGGGCGTTGAGGTCGCCCTCCTGATAGGGGCGGGCGCGCATGTTGGTGAGCATGAAGTTGATCACGTCTTCGCGGCGCTTGCCCTTTTCCCACAGCTTCACGGGCGGGATGCGCAGGCCTTCGGCGTAGATTTCCTTGGCGTCCGGGTTGTAGCCGGCCGGTACCGGGCCGCCGATGTCGGTGAGGTGGCCTTTGCATACAGTCCAGAACACCAGTTCGCCCTGGTAGTACACCGGCTTGTACATGCAGCAGTCGAGGATATGGCTGCCCTTGTACGCCGGGTCGTTGTGGTAGATCACGTCACCTTCGGCGATATCGTCACCGAAAAACTCGGCCACACACTTCATGGCGGGGATCAGTGAACCCAGGTGGATGGGGATGTCCTGGCCTTGCAGGATCATTTCGGGGAGGTGGTCGAATAACGAGTTCGAGTAATCATGGGCCAGGTTGAACACACTGGAGCGGCCGGTCTTTTCCAACGTCAAGGTCATTTCGCGCTGCGCTGTTTCCAGCGCACCCCGGACCACCGCAAGGGTGATCGGATCTACTGTTTTCATAGGTCACCAACGTTTGTTCTTGTGCTTTTGGGTGCGTGCCGCAGTAATCGGCGCGTGGTGACAGGCTACGGGGCGAGCGGGGTGGCTGACTTGTCGGTGGGTGTACTGCTTGTTGCGCTTGGGTGCACTGTTGTATGCGATCGCTAGCCCACTGTGGGAGCCGGCTTGCCGGCGATGCAGGCGACGCGGTGCATGGCACCGGCTTTGCCGGTGATCGCTGGCAAGCCAGCTCCTACAAGGCCCCCCTCAAAATCAGGGGTCAGGTATCTGCCTGCTTACCCAGCAACCGCTGCACCAGCCATTGCCCGGCTGGGCCGAGGGCGCGGCGGCGGGACCAGGCGATGTCCATGTCGACGCGGCGCGGATAACCGGCCACCTGCAATTCCACCAGGCCGCTGCCAAAGCGCGTGACCAGGGCCTTGGGCAGTTCTGCCCAGCCAAAGCCACGGGCGGCGAACTCCAGCAAGGTCAGGTAGTCCGGCGCCGACCAGGCCTGGCCGCGGTCGTGGTGCAGGCTGGGGGCGTAGGTCTTGATGTACAGCTGGCGTACGGTCTCCAAGTGCTGGCGCTGCACCGTGCTCAGCGCCGCCAGCGGGTGCTCGGCGCTCACGTACACACAAAACTCCGCCTGCTCAGGCAGGCGCGCCACGGCGACATCGGCGGGGTATTGGCGCTGCGCGGCAAGAATGCCGATCTGGGCCATGTCCTGCTGCACCAACTCGATCACGTCAGCGTCTTCCGAGGGCCCACAGCGCAGCTCGGTATGCGGGTAGCTGTGTGCGAAGCCGGCCATGACCGCGCTTTGGAAGGTGACGCTGTAGCTGTCCGACATCACCACCGAGACCAACGCTTCAACGTGCTCAGCCAGCCTCAGTGACAGGGCGTCGAGCCCGGCACTGGCGTCGAGGATCGCTTCGACATGGGGCAACACCTGGCGCCCGGCAGCATTGAGCGTAGGGTGGCGCCCGCCGCGGTCGAACAGGGGGCAGCCGATATCCGCCTCGAAATTGGCTATCGCAATGCTGACGGTGGACTGGCTTTTCTTCAGTTTGCGGGCCGCCGCAGAGAACGAGCCCAGCGCGGCGGCTTCGACAAAGGCAAGCAAAGCTTCAGGTGAGTAGCGCATAGGTATTGATAAAAACGATAGGAGCTATATCGCGAGTATCTGTTCCATCAAAGAAAATAGGAAGCACGTCTCAAGCAAATGATGGAATTCAAGATGAAAAAGGTCTCTTTCACCGAACGCATGGTCCATGCCGTAGGTTATGAAGTATTCGCTGTGCTGTTGTGCGCACCGCTGTTGTCCTGGGTGCTGGGCAAGTCGTTGGCAACGGCCGGGGGGCTGGCGGTGACCCTGTCAGTGATCGCCATGGCCTGGAACGTGGCCTATAACGCACTGATCGACCGCGTCGTGCAGACCGAACGGGTTGCCTGGAAGCCTTGGGCGCGTGTCGCCCATGGCCTGGGCTTCGAGGCAGGCCTGGTGGTGTGGTGCCTGCCCGTGGCGGCCTGGATGCTGGATATTTCGCTGCTTCAGGCGTTCATGGTCGAGTTGGGCTTCTTCGTGATCATCCTGCCCTACACCGTGGTGTACAACTGGGCGTTCGACAAAGCCCGGCACTATGTGGTCCAGCGCCAGGCCGCCGCCTGACGGCCTACTCCCCGCGCCCGATGCCCTCGGCATGCATGATCTGCGCGATGATTGGCACGGGGGTCATCAGGTGCGAGTGCATCATGGCGCTGGCGCGCTTGGCGTCGCGGGCCAGAATCGCCTCCACCAACGCTGCGTGCTCCTGGCGCTTGAGTTCAAGGGCCTGCTCGGAAAACACCGTCTGCGTCAGCCACAGATGCCGATAACGCTCGGCCTGGTCGAACAGGTAGGTGCGTGCCTGCAGCAAGTGCTTGGAGCCGCAGCCGGAGGCGATGGCGGTGTGAAACGCCTTGTGCCGCTCGTCCCAGACGTCCAGGCGCTGCTCGCGGGTTTTCACCTCCACCACTTTGGCCAAGGTATGCGAACAGGCCAGCACCGAGGCCTCCCAGGCGTCGTCGCCGCGTTCGATGGCCAGGCTGATGATCATGGCTTCCAGGTTGGCGCGGGCATCGTAGATGTCGTTCATCTCCGCCAGTGACATGGGGGCGACACGGTAGCCCTTCTGGCTGATGGCATTCACCAGGTGCTCGGCCACCAACTGCGAGAGCGCCTCGCGCAGGGGCCCTACACCCAGTTCATAGCGGTCTTTGAGGGTGCTCATCAAGAGCTTTTCCCCCGGCTTGAACACGCCACGGATGATGTCTTTCTTGAGCCTCTCATACCCGCTGAATGCTGAATTTTGTCGGGGCGCGAGCGCTTCCAAGGTCCTGTTCCTCAAAACGTTTTGCCGATCATACCGAAACCACTGGCGGACGAAAAACAATGGACATACGCGCTCTTTATCTTCGTTTTATAAAAATGTAGACATTTTTGTTGAGTGGCGATATTTTTGCTTCGCCTGCACTGATCCAGATCACACACTGGGCGGCGCCACTCACTTTTTCTGCCAGGACCTAGCCATGAACGCTTTTACGCAGATCGACGAACTTGTCATGCCGTTGCCACTCGAACCGCGGGGTTACACCATCGCCCCTTCGAAGCAGTCGCCGCGTCTGCTTGAACTGACCTTTGCCCGCGAGACCGTGGAGGCGTTCGTCAAGGCCGTGGCCGAGTGGCCGGTGCAGGCGTTGGAGTACAAGTCGTTCCTGCGTTTCCGGGTGGGCGAAATCCTTGATGATCTGTGCGAAGGCACGCTGCGCCCGGTATTGCTCAACACCATCCTCGACCGCGCCAGCGGCGGCATGCTGATCACCCCGGTCGGGCTGGATGACGTGAGCCAGGCCGAGGACATGGTCAAGTTCACCACCGCCTGCGCCCACCTGATCGGTCGCTCCAACTACGACGCCATGAGCGGCCAGTACTACGCCCGCTTCGTGGTCGTGAACAGCGACAACTCCGACAGCTACCTGCGCCAGCCACACCGCGTCATGGAGTTGCACAACGACGGCACCTTCGTGAACCAGATCACCGACTATGTGCTGATGCTGAAGATCGACGAAAAGAACATGGAAGGCGGTAATTCGCTGCTGCTGCACCTGGACGACTGGGAAGACTGCGACGCGTTCTTCCGCCACCCGATGGCGCGCCGTGAGATGCGCTGGACCGCGCCACCGAGCAAGAAAGTGGCCGAGGACGTGTTCCATTCGGTGTTCGATACCGATACCGAAGGCCGGCCGACCATGCGCTACATCGACCAGTTCGTGCAGCCGGAAAACTTCGAGGAAGGTATCTGGCTGAACGCCTTGTCCGAATCGCTGGAGGGCAGCGACAAGAAACTTTCCGTTCCGGTGGCAGTGGGCAGCTTCGTCTTGATCAATAATCTGTTCTGGCTCCACGGCCGCGACCGCTTCACCCCGCACGATGGCTTGCGCCGCGAGCTGATGCGCCAACGCGGCTATGTCGCCTTCCCCAAGCCGCTGTACCAGCGCGGCCAGTAAACACGGCGCGGGAGGTAACACTGTGTACGACTTCATCATCATCGGCGGTGGCATTGTGGGCATGTCCACTGCCATGCACCTGATCAAGGTGTACCCGGACGCCAAGATTCTCCTGTTGGAGAAAGAGTCCGGCCCGGCCCGCCACCAGACCGGGCACAACAGCGGCGTGATCCATGCCGGGGTGTACTACACCCCTGGCAGCCTCAAGGCGCGCTTCTGCCTGGAAGGCAACAAGGCGACCAAGGCCTTTTGCACCGAGCACGGCATCGCCTTCGATGAGTGTGGCAAGCTGCTGGTGGCCACCAACGACCTGGAAATGCAACGCATGAAGGCGTTGTGGGAGCGCACCGCGGCCAATGGCCTGGAGCGTGAATGGCTGTCTGCTGCCGAGCTGCATGAGCGCGAGCCCAACATCGTCGGCCTGGGCGGGATCTTTGTCCCCTCCAGCGGCATCGTCAATTACGCCGAGGTCACGGCGGCCATGGGCCGTCAGTTCCAGCGTGCCGGTGGCGAGATCCGCTACAGCGCCGAGGTGATTGGCCTGGAAGAGCGCGCCAGTGAAGTGATCGTGCGTACCCGCAGCGATGAGTTCCACAGCCGCTTCCTGGTCACCTGCTCGGGGCTGATGGCCGACCGCGTGGTGAGCATGCTGGGCATCCAGACCAATTTCGTGATTTGCCCGTTCCGCGGCGAGTACTACTTGCTGCCCAAGCAGCACAACCAGATCGTCAACCACCTGATCTACCCGATTCCGGACCCGTCCATGCCGTTTCTGGGCGTGCACCTGACGCGGATGATCGACGGTACCGTGACCGTCGGGCCAAACGCGGTACTGGCGATGAAGCGCGAAGGTTATCGCAAGTCCGACGTCAGCCTTGGCGACATGTTCCAGACCCTGACCACACCCGGCATCCTCAAGGTGCTGGCCAAGAACCTGCGGCCGGGCCTGATCGAGATGAAAAACTCGCTGTTCAAGGGCGGCTACCTCAAGCAGGTGCAGAAGTACTGCCCGAGCATCACCAAGGACGACCTCACGCCATACCCGGCGGGTGTGCGGGCACAGGCGGTGTCACGCGATGGCAAGCTCATCGACGACTTCCTCTTCGTCAACTCCGCACGCAGCGTGAACGTGTGCAATGCGCCGTCGCCTGCCGCCACCTCTGCCATTCCGATCGGCGCCTACATCGTCGAGAAGGTCTGCGAACAAGTCAGCCGCCAAGGGGGCGGCTCGCTCAAGCCTGACTTGGCGGGCAAGCAGCGCGCTGCCAGCTGAGGCGGCAGCTAACCCCGGTGGATCTGCGTTTCGTTTTACTCAACCCGTCCTTGCCCTACTCACCATTTAGGGCAGGGCGGGCTTTTTCGCGCCCGCGTTCGCTAGCCATGCGTGCTGACGGCTTAGCGCGGGCATGACAAGAATAAGAAGGTAAGACCATGCAAACAGACAAGAACAATTTGAGTCATGGATTGAAATCGCGGCATGTCACCATGCTGTCCATTGCCGGGGTGATCGGCGCCGGCCTGTTCGTTGGCTCTGGGCGGGCCATCGCCGAAGCCGGGCCTGCAACCATCCTGGCCTATATCCTGGCCGGCGGGTTGGTGGTGCTGGTGATGCGCATGCTGGCGGAAATGGCAGTCGCTTCGCCCGACACCGGCTCGTTCTCCACCTATGCCGACCTCGCCATCGGCAAGTGGGCCGGCTACACCATCGGTTGGCTGTACTGGTGGTTCTGGGTGCTGATCATCCCCATCGAAGCCAACATTGCCGCCACCATCATCAACACCTACGTGCCGCAGATGGAGATCTGGGTATTGTCGTTGGTGATCACGCTGCTGCTGACCGCCACCAACCTGTTCAGCGTGAAAAACTACGGTGAATTCGAGTTCTGGCTGGCGCTGGTGAAGGTCATTGCCATCGTCGCCTTCATCATTCTGGGTGCCTGTGCCATTTTCGGCCTGCTGCCCAGCTCCGGTGTCAGCGGTGTTTCGCGCCTGTGGGATACCGGTGGGTTCATGCCCAACGGCTTTGGCGCGGTGCTCAGCGCCATGCTGATCACCATGTTCTCGTTCCTTGGGGCCGAGGTGGTGACCATTGCCGCTGCAGAGTCCGACGAGGCGGGCAAGCACATCTCCAAGGCCACCAACTCGGTGATCTGGCGGATTACGCTGTTCTACATCCTGTCGATCTTCATCGTCATCGCGCTGGTGCCCTGGACCGACCCACGGCTGGCCACTGAAGGCTCGTATGTCACGGTGCTGGATACGCTCGGCGTGCCGCATGCCAAGGCCATCATCGACTTCGTCGTGCTGACTTCGGTGACCAGCTGCCTCAACTCGTCGTTGTACACCGCCTCACGCATGGTCTATTCGTTGAGCCGCCGGGGTGACGCGCCGGCCTGTGCCCAGGTGACCAGCCGCAGCGGTACGCCGATTGTCGCGGTGCTGTTGTCTACCGGGGCGGCGTTCCTGGCGGTGATCGCCAACTACCTGGTGCCGGCCAAGGTGTTCGGCTTCCTGATGGCCAGCTCCGGCGCCATTGCCTTGCTGGTTTATCTGGTTATCGCCATTTCCCAGCTGCGCCTGCGCAAGCGTCTGACCGCCCAGGGCAAGACGCTGAGCTACCGCATGTGGCTGTTCCCGTGGCTGACCTGGGGCGTGATCCTGTTCATCAGCAGCGTGCTGGTGCTGATGCTGTTCCGCCCGGATCATCGCCTCGAGGTGGTTTCGACAATGGTGCTGGCGGTGTTCGTAGTGTGCTCGGGGTTGTTGATCACGCGCCGACGGGCGCGGGTGGCGCAAGGCAGTGCTGTGGGGCAGGGCGCCTAGGCGCCCGAAACACCCCGAACAGACGAACGTTGCATCACAGACGAGCAAGATCCATCAGGCTGTGAGAGGATGACCGCCACCTCCACGGCTCGGCCACAGGACCCCAGAACTCAAGCCTGATGAAGACTCCAAAAAGAATCGAACCCCTGATCGAAGACGGCCTGGTCGACGAAGTACTGCGACCTTTGATGAGCGGCAAGGAAGCAGCCGTCTACGTGGTGCGTTGCGGTACCCAAGTGCGCTGCGCCAAGGTCTACAAAGAAGCCAACAAACGTAGCTTCCGCCAGGCCGCCGAGTACCAGGAAGGCCGCAAGGTCCGCAACAGCCGCCAGGCCCGGGCCATGGCCAAAGGCTCCAAATACGGCCGCAAAGAGGCCGAGGATGCCTGGCAGAACGCCGAAGTGGCGGCCCTGTTCCGCCTGGCCAGTGCCGGTGTCCGGGTGCCCAAGCCTTATGATTTCCAGGATGGCGTACTGTTGATGGAGCTGGTGACGGACGCCGATGGCGATGCCGCGCCACGCCTTAACGACGTGCACCTGGAGGCCGACGAGGCCCGCGAGTTCCATGCATTCGTCGTCCGCCAGATCGTGTTGATGCTGTGTGCGGGGCTGGTGCATGGTGACTTGTCCGAGTTCAACGTGTTGCTTGGCCCTGAAGGCCCGGTGATCATCGACTTGCCGCAGGCGGTGGATGCGGCCGGTAACAACCATGCGTTCAGCATGTTGCAACGTGACGTGGGCAACATGGCGCTGTACTTCGGCCGCTTCGCCCCCGAGCTCAAGAGCACCCGTTACGCGCAGGAAATGTGGGCGTTGTACGAGGCCGGCGAACTGAAACCGGACAGCCCGCTGACCGGCGAGTACGAGGAGGATGACGAGGCTGCCGATGTGGATGGCGTGTTGCGTGAAATCGACGCCGCACGGCTCGACGACGCCCGCCGCCGGGCGGCGCTGGCCGATGCTGAGCGCGGCCCGGTCAAGGGCGAAGAGCCGCCACCGCCCTGGTTGCAGTAAACAGTCACCCACAGGTACAGCGCCGCTTTTACCCAAAGCGCTGTACCTGATGGGCGCCCCCCCCTGTGGGAGCGGGTTTACCCGCGAAGGGGCCGGCACACGCGCTGCAAACTCCCGCTATTACCCCCACCGCAAGACACAATCTCGTCATTCAGCCTTTTCACTGAAGCTCAACAGGCATATGGTGTACGCCGTCCATATTCCCTGGAGCTGTCATGTCCAACCGTTTCCCCTCCGTTCGTCCGCGCCGTCTGCGCCAGAACGAATCCCTGCGCTCGATCTTCCAGGAAACCGAGTTTCGCCTTGAAGACCTGATCCTGCCGATCTTCGTCGAAGAAGGCATTGACGATTTCGTGCCGATCACCAGCATGCCCGGCGTAAACCGCATCCCTGAAAAGCTGCTGGCGCAGGAAATCGAGCGCTACGCCCGCGCCGGCATCAAGTCGGTGATGACCTTTGGTGTCTCGCACCATCTGGACGAGGTTGGCAGTGACACCTGGAACGAAAACGGCCTGGTGGCGCGCATGGCGCGTATCTGCAAGGACACCGTGCCGGAAATGATCGTGATGTCCGACACCTGCTTCTGCGAATACACCAGCCATGGCCATTGCGGCGTGGTGCACGACCACGGCGTGGACAACGACGCCACCCTGGCCAACCTGGGCAAGCAGGCCGTGGTCGCGGCCGCAGCCGGTGCTGACTTCATCGCGCCATCGGCGGCGATGGACGGCCAGGTCCAGGCAATTCGCGGCGCCCTGGATGCCGCAGGCTTCCATGACACCGCCATCATGGCCTACTCGACCAAGTTCGCCTCGTCGCTCTATGGCCCCTTCCGCGAAGCGGGCGGCACTGCGCTCAAAGGCGACCGCAAGAGCTACCAGATGAACCCGATGAACCGCCGCGAAGCCGTGCGCGAATCGTTGCTCGACGAGCAGGAAGGGGCCGATGTGCTGATGGTCAAGCCGGCCGGTGCCTACCTGGACGTGATCGCCGACATCCGCGCGGCCTCGCGCCTGCCGCTGGCGGCGTATCAGGTCAGTGGCGAGTACGCGATGATCAAGTTCGGCGGCCTCGCCGGTGCCATCGATGAAGGGCGTGTGGTGCGTGAGAGCATCGGTGCCATCAAGCGCGCCGGTGCCGACCTGATCCTGACCTACTTCGCCATGGACCTGGCCCGCGAAGGCATCTGATCAGTAAAAGGTATTCGCGGCCCTCCAAGGGCCGCCAATACCCGCAGATGGCCTCTAGCCACAAAAAATTTACTAAGCGCTGAATTATTTTGTGTCCCTTTGTCTCTGATGCCATAGAGCATTCAGTGACAAGGAAATGGGCATGAAATCTCGCAAGAAAAGCGTCAAGCCAATTGGCTTGAAAGATATCACCATCGTCGACGACGCCAAGATGCGCAAAGCGATCACCGCTGCCGCACTGGGCAACGCCATGGAGTGGTTCGACTTCGGCGTTTATGGCTTCGTCGCTTACGCGCTCGGCAAGGTGTTCTTCCCCAACGCCGACCCCAGTGTGCAAATGATCGCCGCCCTGGCGACGTTCTCGGTACCGTTTCTGATTCGCCCGCTGGGTGGGTTGTTCTTCGGTGCCCTGGGCGACAAGTTCGGCCGGCAGAAGATTCTCGCCGCGACCATCGTGATCATGTCGTTGAGCACCTTTGCCATCGGCCTCATACCGTCTTACGCCACTATCGGCATCTGGGCGCCCATCCTGCTGTTGCTGGCCAAGATGGCCCAGGGCTTTTCGGTGGGCGGTGAATACACCGGGGCGTCGATTTTCGTTGCCGAGTACGCACCCGACCGCAAACGCGGCTTCCTCGGCAGCTGGCTGGATTTCGGCTCGATCGCAGGCTTTGTGCTCGGCGCAGGCGTGGTGGTGTTGATTTCCACCGTGCTGGGCGAGGAGAAGTTCCTTGAGTGGGGCTGGCGCCTGCCGTTCTTCCTGGCCCTGCCGCTGGGCATCATTGGTCTGTACCTGCGCCATGCGCTGGAAGAAACACCGGCGTTCCAGCAACACGTCGAGAAGCTTGAGCAGGGCGACCGCGAAGGCCTGGCCTCCGGCCCCAAGGTGTCGTTCAAGGAAGTCGCCACCCAACACTGGCGCAGCCTGGTGACTTGCATTGGCGTGGTGATCGCCACCAACGTCACGTACTACATGCTGCTCACCTACATGCCCAGCTACCTGTCGCACAACCTGCATTACAGCGAAGACCACGGGGTGCTGATCATCATCGCGATCATGGTCGGCATGCTGTTCGTGCAACCGATCATCGGCCTGCTCAGCGACAAGTTCGGCCGCCGGCCTTTCATCATGGTCGGCAGTGTCGGCCTGTTCGCGCTGGCCATCCCGGCCTTCATGCTGATCAACAGCGGCGCGCTCGGGCTGATCTTTGCCGGGCTGTTGATCATTGCCGTGCTGCTGAACTTCTTCATCGGCGTGATGGCGTCGACATTGCCGGCGATGTTCCCCACGCATATCCGCTACAGCGCGTTGGCCAGTGCCTTCAACATCTCGGTGCTGATCGCGGGGCTTACCCCGACCTTGGCGGCCTGGCTGGTGGAAAGCACCGGCAACCTGTACATGCCGGCGTACTACCTGATGGTGATCGCGGCCATCGGCCTGATCACGGGCTTGACCATGAAAGAGACCGCCAACAAGCCGCTGCGCGGCGCAGCGCCTGCCGCGTCGGACATCGATGAAGCGCGCGAGCTGTTGCAGGAGCACCACGACAATATCGAGCAGAAGATCGAGGACATCGACACGCAGATCGCCGAGCTTGAGGCCAAGCGCAAATTGCTGGTGCAGCAACACCCGCGCATCGATTAAGGGGCGGGCCGAGGGTTTTTCGGCGCTACCCGCAGCGTTTGATTAACGCGGCATGTAGCCGCGTTGCCAAGAGCGTGGAATGAACCGTGTCACCAGGGCCAGCAGGCACGCCAGCGCGCAACTGCCTGCCAGCGCCTGCAGGCCCAGTTGGTGCTCAAGCCAGGCGCCCAGTGCGGCGCCCAGCAGCATGCCAGCCCAAGGCACCAGCTGTACCCGCCAGCCATTGCGCCGTTCGCCCAGCAACCAGCGCCCCAAGCCGCGGCCGAAGCGGGACAGGGCGCCGGTCACATAGGTCAGGCCGATCGGCAGGCCATTCACTTGTTCAACCACGGCATTGATCATGCCCATCGCCAGCGTCGCTGCCAGCAGCGCCGGAAAGGTGGCGGGCAGGGGCCAGGCCGCCGCCATGCCAAGCAGTACGGCGACCACCAGCAGCACCGGCCAGGCGCGGCGTCGGCAGGCCCGGGCCAGTATCACGCCCAGGGCATTGCCTGCGACAAAGCCGAGCACCGCGCCACTAAGGCGCAGCACCATGGCCAGGTCCGCCTCGCTGATGGCCACTGCCAGACGGGTGGTGTTGCCACTCATGAACGACACGAAATCACCCAGCGCCAGCAGGCCGATAGCATCCGTCATGCCGGCCAGTACCGACAGCGCGGCGACCAGCCCCAGGCCCACGCGACCGCGCAGGGCCTGCAGCTTCAGCCGTCGTGCGTTGCGGGCGGGCAGTACGTTGGGCAGCATGCTCAGCGCAGCAGCGTTTCGCGGGCCAGCGTGCCCTTGAGCGTTCGCTCGATCACATCGACCAGCACCATGGTCTGGTGGTCCACTTCGATGTTGAGCAGCTCGCCGGCCTTGTAATGGGCGAAGGTGGTCTGGCGCAAGGTTTCGGGGATCAGGTTGATGGTGATGACGTTGTCATCGACATCGGCGACGGTCAGGCTGCAACCGTTGACCCCCAGGAAGCCGCGGGGGAATACGTACTTAGCCCATTGCGCTGGCATGCGGAAACGGATGAACGCACCGGTCTCTTCGATCACCTGTTCGACGATCTCGGCGGTGGTGGCGATGTGCCCGGCCATCAGGTGGCCGCCAACCTCGGCGTTCATCTTCGCCGAGCGCTCGATGTTCACGCTTTGGCCGGCCGTCAGGCAGCGCAGGTTGGTGCGTTCGAGGGTGGCATTCATGGCGTCGAACTTCACCTGGGTGCCGTCGATCTCGGTGACTGACAGGCACGTGCCCTCGACACTGACGCTGGCGCCGATCTTGAGGTCGTCGAGCAGTTCAGGGGTGAGGTCGACCGTGAACTGCCGGTGGCCTGGGTAAGGGGTCACAGCAAGCAGCGGGCGAACGGCCTGGACGATGCCGGTGTACATGGAAATTGCTCCTGGGCACGGGAAAATGAAGTCCCCCGGAAGCTATGCCTCTGAAACGGTAAAAGCAAGGCGGCCGCTGCCCCTCACACATGCCCGCTGCTGTTCACGATGCGCAGGCACAGCGCCTCGTACGGCTCCAGGTTGACCATCAAGCGCCCATCTTCGGTCAAATCCCCCTCGACCGTCTCGTTGATCATGTCCACCACCGTTCCCGGTGTGAAGCCGGTCAAGAGCAGCTCCTCGGCAATGACCGTCTGGCCAAAGTTCAGTGCGCTGATCTGGATGCCGCGCCCCGCTGGCAGCTCGTGCACCATCACCAGCAAACCAGGGCTACTGACCTCGGGCACCAGCACTTGGCGGCTGGTGGCGATGCCATAGGCCTGGCGCACGGCCAGCAGTTTTTTCACCTTGCTGGCGAACGAGTCGCTGTTCTCGAGCTGGCTGTCGAGGCTGCCGTAGAGCGCCCGCGCCCGGGGCATGCCGCGCACCGACGCCTCAGCGTCGGGGGCGAGCCCGGCCAGGTCGTAGCCGCCACGGTGGATCCAGCGGGTGTCGCCATCGAGCATCCGTTCGGCCACCGCCTCGGCAGGCAAGGGCAGGGCGCCGACCAGGTCCCAGCCGGACAGTGCGACCACACCGGGCTGCATGGCGTTGTACATCACCAGCAGCAGGTGGATTTTCTGGATGCGCTCGATATCCGCTGCGTCGATCTGCGCAAGGTCGCGGATACCCAGCGCGGCGGTGATCAGGCTGGCGGTGGTGCAACTGATGCCATTGGTGACGAAGCGCAAGTTGTAGGGGGCATGTTCGCCAGACAAACGCTCATAGATTTCTTCGCGAATGTGCTCGCGCAAGATATTGCCAGGCAAGGTTTGGCCCTTGAACAGGTACATGTCGTGGGCATGCAGGGTCCAGAAGTGCACCAGTTCGACGGTCAGCTCGTCATGGTTTTGCAGGGCGTGGATCAAGGAAGCCGGGTCGATGCCAAACGCGTGCATTTCCTTGAGCATCAGGCGCAGGAACTCGGTGTCGCCGGTCAGCAATGCATGCTGGTAGGCGGGGCGGGTGATGAAGTCATAGGACAGATCGGCGCCGCCCGTGGACATCTGGGCAATGTCGTCGATTGTCAGGTTAAGCTCCTGAAAGCTGAACCCGCCCGCCTTGCGAATCATGCCGCCAATCAACTGGTTGCCGACGATCGACAGCGGGTGGCTTTCGGACCAAGCGGTGCCCTGGAGCCGCGTTTCCACCCCGAGAAAACCATTGGCATCCAGGCGCAGGCCACGCGCGCCCAGGCAGTCCAGCGCATGCAGGGCATCCCCGATGATCATCTGCTGGGCGGCGAAGGTTGGGTCGAGCCAATTGAGCGACGGCTGCCCTTCCTTGAAGTAGTGCAGGTACACCCAGCGCCGGGTCTTGCCATCGACGCCGGTGATGGGCGGGGTGACGCTCCAGTCGGTCTCCTTGACCCCAGGCTCGAAGAAGATCACCCGCTGCAACTGGCCGACGATGTAGTGGCGGGCCTTGAGCTCGTCGCACACAGCCGGCAACAGGTTGACCGCATCACGGCCTGCCGGCACCTCGGGCAGCAGCGGCCAGTCTTCCTCGCGCACTTCGACCATGTGGTAGAGCCCAGGGTAGGCCCCGTGTGCCAGCTCAGCCAGGCGGAAGTCGGCACCTTTGCCGGTGTGCGAAGGGATCAGGTCATCGATGGTCACAGCGTTGTGCGCAGCGGCCATGCGGCTCATCTGGATCAAGTCCTGCTCGCTGCCGTAGAGCGGGTCGATGTCGAAGCTGATGCGGTCGAAGTTACCGTCCACGCTGGGGGTGAACTCGCGGCCACGCACGCCGCCGGACTGTTTGATCGGGCCAGTGTGCACGCCTTGTATGCCAATTTCCGACAAACGCTTCCACAGCGCCTCGTGGGCCAAGGCCGCCAGCACCGAGCCGCCCTCCGGGGCAATAATGGCGTCGGGGTAGACCGTGAGCCACACCGAGGCGATTTCAGTGGCGCGGCGGGGCTGGGCTTCGGCGTAGGGGTTCTGCCACAGGCGCGATTGCCCCGAATACAGGCGAGCCCGTTCCTGGGAGGCCTTGAGCATGGAACGGTCCTCGAGCCACTTGATGTATGACGGGTCGGGTTGGGTCATCTCGCGTCCTCTCTGCGTGTCGGCACCGGCCACAGTTATGACGACGTTGCAGGCGGAACGTTCGGATCAGGTCTACGTCTCCTGCACGTTTTGTGTGTAGGAGCGGCCTTGCGTCGCGAAAGGGCTGCGAAGCAGCCCCGGGGACGCGTATTCCGTGAGGTCGGCAACCCAGCGGTTCACCGCCGCGCCGACAACTGCTGCGGTGCCAAAAATGCACCATGAAAGTAGTTGCGCAACGCCTGCATCGCCGGGCTGAACGCCCGCTCGCGATGCCAGGCCAGGCCCACGCTCATCGGCGTGACCGGGTCGCTGATGGTCACTGTCTCGATCCGCTTGCCTTCCAGCGACCATGGCCTGTGCACCAGATCGGAGAGGATCGCCACGCCGCTGCCATTGGCAACCATGCTGCGCACGGCCTCCACCGAGCTGGTCCGCACGCGCACGCTGGGCCGCTGCCCGGCCTGCTCCCAGTAACGCATGGCACTTTGTTCGGCTTCGTCCACGGTCAGCAGAATGAACGGTTCGCTGGCCACATCGGCCAGGCTCACCGCCGAGCGCTCGCACAGCGGGTGGTGACCGGGCAGCCACAGCCGGCGCTCGGAGTTGAACAGGGTTTCCGAGACGATATCCGGGTGGGTGAGGTTGGCGGTGAGCACCACGGCCATGTCGAAGCGCCCCTCCAGCAGCCCTTGCTCGATCGCGCTGCGCTCCTGCTCATGCACTTCCAAGGTCACGTCCGGGTGCCAGTGTTCGAGGCGTTGCAGGTGGTGTGGCAAGAAGTAGCCAATCACCGTATAGCTCGCCGCCAGGCGCAGCAGGCCGCTGGCGCGCACGTCTGGCAGCGGGCTGTTCAGCGCATCGTCGACGCTGCGCAAAATCACGTAGGCGCGGTTCAGAAAGTGCCGGCCCGCCTCGGTCAGGCTCATGCCTTGGGCCGAGCGCTGGAACAGCAGCACGCCGAGCATCGCCTCGAGTTCCTTGATTGCAGTGGTCACCGCCGACTGGGAAATGTTCAGGTGGATCGCCGCCTGTGAAATCTGGCCGATCTCGGCAGTGGCGACGAAGTAGCGGACCTGGCGCAGGGTCAATGACACGGTTGGCTCCCGGTGTATCTGATTTTCAGAAGACACCCTATCTGTTTATAGATCTTCCCAAGGGGGTGTGGAAAATCTAACGTGGCTTGCATGCAGTCACAAGTGCCAGGAGATACGTTCATGCAGGTGGTGGATTTCAATTCGGACATGGGTGAGGGCTTCGGCCCGTGGACCATCGGTGATGGCGTCGACAACGAGCTGATGGCTTTTATCAGCTCGGCCAACATCGCCACCGGCTTCCATGCCGGCGACCCCGGCACCATGCGCCGCACCGTCGAGCGGGCCAAGGCGCTGGGCGTGGGCGTCGGTGCACACCCAGGCTTTCGTGACCTGGTCGGTTTCGGCCGCCGGCACATCAATGCCACCGCCCAGGAGTTGGTCGACGACATCCTCTACCAGCTGGGTGCGCTGCGTGAAATCGCCCGTGCGCAAGGTGTGACCTTGCAGCACATCAAGCCCCACGGCGCGTTGTACATGCACCTGGCGCGCGATGAGGTGGCAGCCCGGCTGCTGGTGCAGAACCTGCGCGTGGTCGAGCCGCAATTGTTGTTGTACTGCATGCCAGGCTCGGTGATCTGCCGTATTGCCGAAGAACTTGGCCAGCCGGTGGTGCGCGAGTTCTATGCCGACCGCGAGTACGATATGAGCGGCTCCATCGTGTTCACCCGCAACGTGCGCGGCTACCAACCCGAGGCCGTCGCCGAGCGCGTGCTGCGCGCTTGCCAGCAAGGCCTGGTGCGCACGGTCGAGGGGCAGGACCTGGCCATCACGTTCGATTCCATCTGCCTGCACAGCGATACCCCCGGCGCACTCGACCTGGTCGAGGCAACGCGCAAGGCGCTGGATCAGGCCGGTATCGAGGTGCGTGCGCCACGCTGAGTTTTACCGGCACCTGGCGCACCTAGGCCGGGGCCGCTGCATCGATTTGATTTCGCCTGCCTTTCTATAAAGATTCCAAGAAAAGGAACAGTCATGGCCGAGCCGGTTGCTTCTACCCCGATCCGCTACAGCTTCGGTGCCGACGAGCACCTGTTTGCCGAAGTCAGTGACAGCATGTCGCTGGAGGCCTTTTTCAAAGGCATGGCCGTCACCCGCGCGGTGGAGCGGCTTGGCCTGGAGGGCGTCCTCGACGTGTGCCTGGCCAACGCGTCGTTCCAGATCCGCTTCGACCCTGACCGTATTGCCCCCGAGGCCCTGCTCGAAGCCGTACGCGGCGCCGAGGCAGAGGCGGTGGCCGAGCGCTCGTTGCACACCCGCATCATCGAAATCCCGGTGCTGTACAACGACCCCTGGACCCACGAAACCCTGATGCGTTTTCGCGATCGCCACCAGGACCCGAGCAGCACCGACCTTGAATATGCGGCGCGGGTCAACGGCCTGGCCGATGTCGAGGCGTTCATCGCCGCCCACAGCGGCGCACCCTGGTTCGTGTCGATGGTCGGCTTCGTCGCCGGCCTGCCGTTCATGTTCCAGATGGTCGAGCGCGAGCGGCAACTGCAGGTGCCCAAGTACCTGCGCCCACGCACCGACACGCCCAAGCTGACCCTCGGCCATGGCGGGTGCTTCGGTTGCATCTACTCGGTGCGCGGGGCGGGGGGCTACCAGATGTTTGGCGTCACCCCGGCACCGATCTACGACCCGCAGCAGACGCTGGCCTACCTCAAGGCGCACATGGTGTTCTTCCGCCCGGGTGACATCGTGCAGTTCAAGCCGATCGACCGCCGCGCCTATGACCAGGCGGTGGCGGATGTGGAAGACGGTTGCTTCAACCTGCGCATTCGTCCGGTGGCGTTCTCCCTGGATGCCTTCCTCGCCGACCCAGTCGGCTACCCCAAGACGCTGCAGGAGGTGCTGGCATGATCAAGGTACTCAAACCCGGCCTGGCAACCTCGGTACAGGACCTCGGTCGCGAGGGGTATTACCACCTGGGCATTCCGCCTTCCGGGGCGCTTGACCAGTACGCTTTGAGCGCAGCCAACCATCTGGTCGGCAACCCGGCAGGCGCCGCGGGGCTTGAATGCGCGCTGGTGGGCCCAGAACTTGAGTTCCAGCAGGATGCGCTGGTGGCAGTGTGCGGCGCGCAGATGCCGGCATTGCTCGACGGCCGTGAGCAGCGCCCCGACACCGCGTTCGCGGTCAGGGCAGGGCAGGTGTTGCGCTTCGGTTTCCCCACGGCGGGTGCCCGGGCGTACCTGGCCGTCGCCGGCGGTATCGATGTGCCCGAGGTGCTCGGCAGCCGATCGACCTACGCGCTGGGGGCCTTGGGTGGGCACCATGGGCGAAAGTTGCTGGCAGGCGATGTGCTGCCAGTCGGTGTGCCCAGCGGCAAGACCCGCGCCGGCGCAAGCCTGCCGATGGCGTTGCGACAGTCGCTGGGTGGCGAAGTGGTGTTGCGGGTGGTCCCAGGCTTGTATTTCCATCGCCTGACCGACGCAGCAGCGCAGCGCTTTTTCACCGAGGCGTGGACCGTCGGCTCCGAGGCAGACCGAATCGGCTACCGCTACAAAGGCGGCAGCCCATTGAGTTTCCAGCCGCGTGAGCAGCCGTTTGGCGCCGGCTCGGACCCCTCGAACATCGTCGACAGCTGCTACCCGATCGGCTCGATCCAGGTGCCGGCGGGGCTGGAGCCGATCATTCTGCACCGCGATGCGGTGTCCGGAGGCGGGTATGCCATGATCGGCACCGTGATCAGTGCCGACCTGGACCTGGTCGGGCAGATGCAGCCTAATCAGCAGGCGCGGTTTTTGCCGGTGAGCCTGGAGCAGGCGTTGGAGGCGCGGCGGTCGTACAAGAAGAAGCTGGGGTGTGTTGCCAGGCTGTTTGGCTGAGTGCTGGGGCGGGATCTTGCTTGCCCGTTATCGGTCAGAGGATTTCGGTATTCTCTGGCCGTTCTCGTTTATTTGCTTACCGCGCTGCGCAGCCACCTCCAGCGCCTGCCCATCCCGCTGCTTACCCTGGCGCGCCAGGCCTTCGAGCTGGGGTATCAGCATCCCTTCCGGCAAATGCCGCCAGAACCGCCCCGGCATGTGCAGGCGCAACGCGTCCGGGTTGAGGCGGGCGGGGTTGAAGGTGTGGCGATAGTAGGTGCGCCACAGCTCGGCGCCGGGGTCGTCGGCATTGCGTGCCCATTGCCGCCACTCGTCAGGGCAGGTGCGCCGGTAGTCGAAGGCCTGGCCGTCGAAGCGGATAGCGTCGGCAGGGGTGGCGATCAACCAGCGTTGCCGGCCCAGGCGGTCGGCGAAATGCGCACTGGCCCTGTGCAGGATATCGTGGGCGGGTTCGTAGTAGGCGACCAGGTCCAGTTGCAGCTGCTGCGCCAACGCTTCGGGTAGCGGCACGAAGCGTACAAAGGCATGCAGGTGATGGGCTTCACGGCTGACCTGTTTGATGCGCCGGTGCAATTCGCTGCCCAGGCGATCGCCGGCCAGCATCGCGGTGCGGTCACCATGGGCCACGCGCCAGAGCACTTCGTACAGCAGGTTCCAGCGTTGCTCGCCGCGGTAGCAGGCTGCCTGCTCCAGCTGGCTCAGTAGCGCTGCCGGCACTTTGCCGCGAAACGGGCCGGGGCCTTGGGGCAGCGGTGCAGGGATGGCCAGCAGATCATCGATCGGGCCTTGTGACCAGGTGACGTCGGCTGGGTCAATGCCATGGCCGAGCAGCGTTCGGGCTTGGTCACGCCAGGTGGCGAAGCTGTCATCGCAGTCGAGCGCGATCATCCCCATAACCCCATTTGCACCGGTGCCTGGGGTTCGCGCAGGCGTTCGCGCAGCAGGCCGCTGCGCAGCTCGGCCTGGGCTGGGCGGTAGTCACTGGTGACGATGAATGGGCGCGCTTTGTCCAGCACGCAGCGCAGTTGAATCAGGTCGTCGTAGCGGATGCGCCGCTCTCGTCGCAGCGCTACCAAACGCTGCACGCTGCGCAGGCCGATGCCCGGGATGCGTGCCAGCAGGGCTGGCTCGGCGCGGTTCACATCCAGCGGGAAGACCTCACGGTTGGCCAGCGCCCACGCAAGCTTCGGGTCGATGTCCAGTGCCAGGTTGCCGCTTTGCGCCAGCAGTTCGCCGGCCTTGTAGCCATAGCCACGCAGCAGGAAGTCGGCTTGGTACAGGCGGTGTTCCCGCAGCAGCGGCGGCGCTGCCAGGGGCACACTGTCGGGGCTGTCGGGGATCGGGCTGAAAGCCGAGTAGTACACCCGCTTGAGGCCGTAGCCTTGGTACAAGGACTCGGCATTGCGCAGCAGGGTGCTGTCGTCGGTGGCGTCTGCGCCGACGATGACCTGGGTGCTTTGCCCGGCCGGGGTAAAGCGCGGCGCCTTGGGTTCGTTGGCCACGGCTTGCTGGCCGTGGTGGATGACCGCCATGGCCTGGCGGATGGTGTGCGCGTGTTTCTCAGGGGCCAGGCGCTTGAGGCTGGCGTCGGTCGGTAACTCGATGTTGACGCTCAGGCGGTCGGCCAGGCGCCCGGCTTCTTCGATCAGCAGCGGGTCGGCATCGGGGATGGTCTTGAGGTGGATGTAGCCGCGGAAGTTGTGCTCCTCGCGCAGCAGGCGTGCCACGCGGATCAATTGCTCCATGGTGTAGTCGGCCGAGCGGATGATGCCCGAACTGAGAAACAGGCCGCTGATGCAGTTGCGCCGGTAGAAGTCGAGGGTCAGGCGCACCACCTCTTCTGGAGTAAAGCGCGCCCGCGGCACGTTGCTGGAGCGCCGGTTGACGCAGTACTGGCAATCGTAGAGGCAGAAGTTGGTCAGCAGCACCTTGAGCAGCGATACGCAGCGCCCGTCCGGGGTATAGCTGTGGCAAATGCCCATGCCATCGGTGGCACCCAGGCCTTCGCTGCCGCGCGAACTACGCTTGGGTGCACCGCTGCTGGCGCAAGAAGCATCGTACTTGGCGGCGTCGGCAAGAATGCCGAGTTTGGCGATGAGTTGCATGGCGGCTGACTCGAAATACTGAATATTCATACAGTATTTTGAGAATGCCCTGATTGCAAGCCCCATCGATGAAGGCCGTGGATCAATGCCCGAGTAAATCCGTCAGCTAAGCTTGTGCTGGACTTACGGACAGCAACGAGGCGCGCGGGAGAGGACATGAAAATCACGATCGAAGCGAAGCGGGCGCTGGCCGGCCTGGCGCTGGCCATGGGGTTGGGCGCAGTCATGCTCAACGCCCAGGCCGCTGAAACCAAAAAGGTCGATGTACTGCTGGTGGGCGGCGGCATCATGAGTTCGACCCTGGCTATCTGGCTCAACGAGCTGGAGCCCGGCTGGTCGATGGAGATGGTCGAGCGCCTGGACAAGGTGGCCGAAGAAAGCTCCAACGGCTGGAACAACGCCGGTACCGGCCACTCGGCCTTGGCAGAGCTGAACTACACGCCAGAAAAAGATGGCAAGATCGACATCAGCAAGGCCGTGGAGATCAACGAGTCCTTCCAGATCACCCGCCAATTCCTTGCCTGGCAGGTCAAGCAGGGCGTGTTGAAGAACCCCCATTCCTTTATCAACACCACGCCGCACATGAGCTTCGTCTGGGGCGACGACAACATTCGCTTCCTGAAGAAGCGTTATGAGGCGTTGCAAGCCAGCCCGCTGTTCAAGCCCATGCAGTATTCCGAAGACCACGAACAGATCCGCAAATGGGTGCCCTTGATGATGGAGGGCCGCGACCCCAATCAGAAATTGGCCGTGACCTGGACGCCGATCGGTACCGACGTCAACTTTGGCGAGATCACTCGGCAGTATGTGGGATACCTGCAGACTCGGCCTAACTTCGACCTCAAGCTGTCGAGCGAGGTACAGGACATCACCCGCAACGACGACGGCTCCTGGCATGTCGAGTACAAGAACCTGAAAGATGGCAGCCAGGCGGCCACCGATGCCAAGTTCCTGTTCATCGGCGCCGGCGGCGCGGCGCTGCCCCTGTTGCAGAAGTCCGGCATCGATGAAGCCAAGGACTATGCCGGCTTCCCGGTCGGTGGTTCGTTCCTGGTCACCGATAACCCGGCCATTGCCCAGCGCCACATGGCCAAGGCCTATGGCATTGCGGCGACCGGCGCGCCGCCGATGTCGGTACCGCACCTGGACACCCGTGTCCTCGATGGCAAGCGCATGATCCTGTTCGGGCCATTTGCAACCTTCTCGACCAAGTTCCTCAAGCAGGGCTCGTTGCTCGACCTGTTCGCCAGCGCCAGTGTTCACAACGCCTGGCCGATGGTGAGGGTAGGGGTACGTGAGTTCGATCTGGTGCAATACCTGGTCGGTCAGGTTTTGCAGTCGGACGATGACCGCTTCGAAGCGCTGCGCACCTACTTCCCCGAGGCCAAGAAGGAAGACTGGCGCCTGTGGCAAGCCGGCCAGCGGGTGCAGATCATCAAGAAGGACGAGGCCCAGGGTGGGGTGCTCAAGCTGGGTACCGAAGTGGTCACGTCCAAGGACGGCAGCATCGCCGGCCTGCTTGGGGCCTCACCGGGTGCCTCGACCGCGCCGCCGATCATGCTGGATGTGTTGAACAAGGTGTTCAAGGACAAGGTGGCCTCGCCGCAGTGGCAAGCGAAGATCAAGCAGATCGTGCCGTCTTACGGCATTCGCCTGAACGAGCACCCGGACAGGGTGCAGCAGGAGTGGACGTATACCAATGAGGTGCTGCAGCTGAATCCACCGTCAGTACCGTAAACAGGCCGAATGCGCTGTAGGAGCAGCCTTGTGCTGCGAAAGGGCCGGTCTGGCTATTGAGGATGTTGTTGCCGCACGGGCCTCTTCGCAGCACAAGGCTGCTCCTACAAAAAACGCGCGCACTCTGCAGTGCTGCGCTTGGCTGAATGGTGTCCATCTACACTTACACAGCACATCACGGCGAATGTCGTGGTGAGCGAATTAATCACCGGACCACCGCCCCCTCGGACCCGGACTTCCCTCGTCGACGGTGGCCTTCTTGCAGAGGAGGGCAGGTCATGGACGAGGCACGGCTTCACGAATTCATGGGCAAGCTGGTGGGTGACATGGGCGCTGCGGCGACCCTGGCCAATGTCATTCTGGGCGACGAGCTCGGGCTGTACCGGGCGATGGCCGACAGCCTGCCGACCACCCCCGACGCGCTCGCGGCCAAGACCGGTTGCCACCCGCGCCTGGTGCGCGAATGGCTCAATGCCCAGGCGGCGTCGGGCTACATGGTGCATGACAAGGGCAGTTTCGTGCTGCCCGAAGAACAGGCCATGGCCCTGGCGCTGGAGGACTCGCCGGCCTACATGGCCGGTGGCGCCGCAGTGGTGGCGGCGCTGTTTCACGACAAAGACAAGCTGGTTGCGGCCATGCGTGGCGACGGCGGATTAGCGTGGGGCGACCACCACCCGTGCATGTTCAGCGGCACCGAGCGGTTCTTCCGGCCGGGTTATCGGACGTTTCTGGTGGCCGAGTGGCTGCCGGCGCTGGACGGGGTAGTGGCGAAACTGCAAGCGGGCGCCAAGGTGGCCGATGTGGGCTGTGGCCATGGCGCCTCGACGTTGGTCATGGCCCAGGCGTTTCCTGCATCGACCTTTGTCGGCTACGACTATCACGGGCCATCCATCGCCACCGCCAACCAGCGCGCCGAAGAGGCGGGGTTGGGCGCGCGGGTGCATTTCCAGCAGGCTACCGCTAAGGACTACCCCGGCCACGACCATGACCTGGTGTGTTTCTTCGATTGCCTGCACGACATGGGTGACCCAGTGGGCGCGGCGCGCCATGCCTACCGTGCCTTGAAGGCTGACGGCACGGTGATGCTGGTGGAACCGTATGCCGAAGACTCGCTGGAGGGCAACCTGACGCCGGTTGGGCGCTTGTTCTACGCAGCGTCGACGTTTATCTGCACGCCGAACTCGCTGTCTCAGGAGGTGGGGTTGGGGTTGGGTGCCCAGGCCGGGGAGGCACGGCTGCGGGCTGTGTTCGAAGAGGCGGGGTTCACCCGGTTCCGGCGTGCGACGCAGACACCGTTCAACCTGATCCTGGAGGCGCGTAAATAGCCGCTGCCCTTGCCGCAACCGGGCCATTCGGCTTTTACGCATTGTAATGCCGCGCCCTGATCGTCAGAATCGCGCCCGGTTGTCGAGCAAGGGGCTTACGTTGAACGAACAGACACTCTCCATGCGCCTGGAGCGCGTGGCGGCGCATGTGCCACACGGCGCGCGCCTGGCCGATATCGGCTCGGACCACGGTTACTTGCCGGTAGCGTTGATGCTGCGCGGCACTATCGAAGCGGGCGTGGCCGGTGAAGTGGCGCAGACGCCCTTTGCCTCCGCTCAGCGCAATGTGCGCCGCAATGGCTTGGAAGCACGCATCACCATTCGCCTGGCCGATGGGCTGGAGGCGATCGAAATAAACGACCGGATCTCTGCCGTCAGCCTCTGCGGCATGGGCGGCGACACCCTGTGCGAAATTCTGGAACGCGGCAAGCATCGCTTGAACGGCACCGAGCGCCTGATCCTGCAACCCAATGGCGGCGAGTGCGCGCTACGGGGCTGGCTAATGACCAATGGCTATCGCATCGTCAGCGAAGAGTTGCTGCGGGAGAACCGCTTCGACTACGAAATCATCGTCGCCGAACCGTGTGAGGCAGTGGCGTATACCGCCGAAGAACTGTACTTCGGTCCACTGTTGATGCGCGAGAAAAGCCCAGCGTTCATGACCAAATGGCAGCGCATGTTGCGTCAGAAGCAGCAGACGTTGGCCAACTTCGAACGCGCCCGGGATGCAATCCCACAGGAAAAGCGCGACGATTTCGCCCGGCAAATCACCTGGATCAACCAGGTATTGGCCTGACTCACTGCTGCGAGCAGTTGCCCATTTCCCGGTAGTTGATTTCGCGGGTGTGGCCTTGATGGTCGACATAGACCATGTGCGCGGTGCCAACCTGGCAATCGGCTGCATTGCTGGCTGGGGTGATGGAGATGACTTTGGCCACATCCAGCGGCATGCCGTATTCGTAGTTGCTGCTGGCAACAGGCTGGTTAGTGCCCGCGTCAGCCAAGGCGCCGAACGAGGCGAGGGCAGCGGTAACGGCAAGCACAGCGATCGAACGTTTCATGGCAGGTTCCTTTTTCGATGTTTTACCAATGATGTATTCATTGGTGATCCACAATAAATGGGCTAACCCGTGATAGATTCCTGCCTTGAACGTAAGAATAAGATTGAACAAGGAGCCCATTCCTCATGGACATGCTGCATGCCATGCGTACCTTCACCCGGGTGGTGGAGTGCGGCAGCTTTGCGGCGGCTGCCAATGCCCTGGATATTTCAGCGGCGCAGGTGTCGCGCATCGTTGCCGAGCTTGAAAACCAGCTACAGACTCGTCTGCTGCACCGCACCACGCGCCGTTTGCGCATGAGCGAGGCGGGCGAGCGTTTTCTTGAGCGCGCCCGGCAAATCATGTTGTTGACCGAAGAAGCCGTCGGCGAAGCGCGCGGCGCGCACCTCACGCCCCGTGGCCGCTTGCGCCTGCATTGCCCGCACGGCCTGGGCTTGCTGCTGATGCCGCTGGTGGCAGGCTACAACGCGCTGTGCCCGGAGGTGGTGGTCGAATTGACCCTGTCCCAACGCAACCCTGACCCGCTGGCTGAAGGGCATGACGTGGTGATCACCGTGGACGGGGCCTTGCCGGACTCGCAATTGATCGCAGTGCCCTTGGGCGACATCTTCAGCATCCCCTGTGCCGCGCCCAGCTACCTGGAAACCTTTGGGGTACCCGAGCGGCCGGAAGACCTGCATGATCATCGTTGCCTGCGCATGGCGTATCCGATGTATGAAGGCGACTGGGTATTCCCGCAAGGCGTCGATCAGTGCGTGATCGCGCCGCGAGACAGCTTCCTGACCAACGTGGCCGACGCCATGCTGCTGGCCAGCGAGTTGGGCATGGGCATCGGGCTGTTGCCGTTCTATACCGCCAGCCAGGCCATCGAGCAGGGGCGTTTGCGCCGGCTGCTGGCCCCGTATCGCCTGCGCGAGTGTGCGCTGTACGCGATCTACCCGTCGCGGCACTACCTGGATGCCAAGGTGCGTACCTGGATCGACTACCTCAAGGAACAGCTACCCGCGCTGTTCGAGGCCCATGCGCGGATAGTGGATGATGAGCGGTATTGGCGCTGAAACGGGCTGATTTAGCAGGAACCTGTGGACTGGCTTGCCGGCGCCCACAGGTTTGGCGACCCGCTACAGCGGATAGTGCTTGAACTCCCGCGCAATCAGCATCCGCTGGATCTCGCTCGAGCCTTCGTAGATCTGCGTGATTCGTGCGTCGCGGTAATAGCGTTCCACCGGGTAATCCTCCAGGTAGCCATAGCCACCATGCACCTGGATGGCCATGGAACATACCCGCTCGGCCATTTCCGACGCGAACAGCTTGGCCTGCGAAGCCTCCGACAGGCACGGCTTGCCGGCACTGCGCAAGCGGGCCGCATGCAGGATCAGCAGGCGTGCGGCATTCACCTGTACCTGCATGTCGGCCAGCAGGTTGGCGATGCTCTGGTGTTCGTTGATCGGCTTGCCGAATTGCACCCGATCACGGGAGTAGACCAGCGCGGCTTCGAACGCGGCGCGGGCGATACCCAATGCCTGCGCGGCAATGCCGATACGCCCACCTTCGAGGTTGGACAAGGCGATGGCCAAGCCCTTGCCGCGCTCACCGAGCATATTGGCGGCCGGGATGCGGCAGTTGTCGAAGGTCACCGCGCAGGTATCCGAGGCGCGAATGCCCATCTTGTGCTCGCTGCGGTCAACCTTGAAGCCAGGGTTGTCAGTGGGTACCAGGAAGGCCGACAGGCCTTTCTTGCCCAGTTCCGGGTCGGTCACCGCGAAGACGATCGCCAGGCCCGCTCGGCGAGCATTGCTGACAAACTGCTTGGACCCATTGATCACCCATTCGCCCCCCACGCGTTCGGCTCGGGTGCGCAGGTTGTGCGCCTCGGAGCCGGCTTGGGGTTCGGTCAGGCAGAAGCAGCCAATCACCTCGCCCGTGGCCAGGCGTGGTAACCAAGCCTGTTGCTGTTCGGCTGTGCCATACGCCAGCAACGGACCGCAGCCTACCGAGTTATGAATGCTCATCATCGCCCCGGTGGCGCCGCAGCCAGCGGCGATTTCTTCCACGGCCAGGGCGTAGGCGACGTAATCGGTGTAGCTGCCGCCAAAGGCTTCAGGCACCACCATGCCGAGCAGCCCCAGCTCGCCCATCTTGCGGACCACGCCATCATCGATCCAGCCGGCTTTTTCCCAGGCCTGGGCATGGGGCGCGATTTCGCCACGGGAAAAGTCCCGGGCCATGTCGCGGATCATGATCTGCTCTTCGCTCAGTTCCAGGTCTTGCATCTGTGTACTCCCGGGCTCACAGGCCTTCGAAGAATTGGTCGACCCGCTGGCGCTCAAGCTCGGCCAGGGTGGGCGGGTTCCAGCGGGGCTGCTTGTCCTTGTCGATGATCAGGGCACGCACGCCCTCGATGATGTCGCCGTACTGGAACCACTGGCGGTCCAGGTGCAGCTCCATGGCAAAGCACGCCTCAAGTGCCAGGTGGCGACCGCGGCGCAGCATTTCCAGCGTAACCGCCATGGCCAGTGGCGAGCGGCTTTCCAGCTGGTCGGCGGTTGCCAGGGCCCATGGGTGGCTGTCGCCGATGCTGACGGTGCGCAGTTGCTCGATGATCGCTGGCAGGTCGGGGAGGGCAAAAAAGTGGTCGATGACCGGGCGCAGCTTCTCCAGCGGCGCGTCATCCAGCACCTGAGTGCCGAGCTTGGCCAGCAGGCCTTGCAGGTCCTTGAGCGGGTGGTCGCCAAAGGTCAGGCGGTCCAGGCCCTGGTCGAGTGCGGTGAGTTTATCGCAGGGCACGTGCCAGTCGGCGAGCCCGCAATACAGGGCGTCGGCGGCCTGGATCTGGGTGCCAGTGACACCGAGGTAAGTGCCCAGCTCGCCAGGGAGGCGTGAGAGGAAATAGCTGCCGCCCACATCCGGGAAATAGCCGATGCCGACTTCCGGCATGCCCAGCCGGCTGCGTTCGGTCACCACCCGCAGGTCACAGCCTTGAGCCAGGCCCATGCCGCCGCCGAGGGTGAAGCCGTCCATCAGCACCAGCACCGGTTTGCGGTAATGATGGATGCACAGGTCGAGCGCGTATTCCTCGACGAAAAAGTCTTCATGCAGGCGTTCTGCGTTTTTGTAGCTGTCGTGCAGCGAGCGGATATCGCCACCGGCGCAAAACCCTTTAGGGCCCGCACCACGCAGTACCACTGCGCGCACCTGCGGGTCGTCTGCCCATTGGTCGAAGTGCTGGCGCAGGCTGCGCACCATATCCAGGGTCAGGGCATTGAGGCCGGCGGGGCGGTTCAGGGTCAGGTGGCCAATCTGGTTGCGGACTTCAGCCAAGACATGATCCGTTGCCGAAGTGTAAGCATGCGCGGTCATCGCGTTCTCCCTGCTTTGTTATTGATTTTCCAAGTGAAGTCTGGAGTTCGCTGGAGGATCACTGGATCCTGTCATGCGAGTTTGTCGTGCACAATCGGCAAATCTGCAGGGGTGTTTTGCATTTTTGCCCTGTGTGTGGGTTTAGCCTTGCAGCGCTCGATCTGCGCCCCCCACTAATATCACGCCATACACCCCAAGCCCACGCCACTCTCAATTCATTAACCTGAGCGTAACGATCACCCAACCAGCTTGATTGATGCACCCTCACGCCTCGCCCTAAGGTGGCTCCACGACAGCGAACCCGTGGAGTCACCATGACAACAACCAAGAATCCACCGCCGCAATGGTCGCGGCGGCGCGCCGAGAAGCAGCGCCGCCTCGACCGGGTCCGCCACCTCGCCGACGGCGTGGTGCTGCCCACCGCGCATATCGTCGAGGCACTGGAACTGTTACTCGCCCCCGGCGACCGGGTGGTGCTGGAAGGCAACAACCAGAAGCAGGCCGATTTTCTCTCCCGCTCACTGGCCAAGGTCGACCCGGCGCGGCTGCACGATTTGCACATGATCATGCCCAGCGTCAGCCGTGCCGAACACCTCGACCTGTTCGAGCGGGGCATCGCCCGCAAGCTCGACTTCTCGTTCGCCGGGCCACAGAGCCTGCGTATCGGGCAACTGCTGGAAGATGGCCTGCTCGAAGTCGGCGCCATCCATACCTACATCGAGCTGTACTCCCGGCTGCTGGTCGACCTCATCCCCAACGTGACTCTGGTCGCGGGCTTCATGGCCGACCGGGATGGCAACCTCTATACCGGCCCCAGCACCGAAGACACCCCAGCCCTGGTCGAACCCGCCGCCTTCAGTGACGGCATCGTCATTGCCCAGGTCAACCAATTGGTGGAGCGGGTCGACGACCTGCCGCGCGTCGATATCCCCGCGTCCTGGGTCGACTTCGTGGTGGTCGCCGACCAGCCGTTCTACATCGAGCCGCTGTTCACCCGCGACCCACGCCACATCAAGCCCGTGCATGTGCTGATGGCGATGATGGCGATCCGTGGCATCTATGAAAAACACCAGGTGCAGTCACTGAACCATGGCATCGGGTTCAATACCGCAGCCATCGAGCTGATCTTGCCGACCTATGGCGAATCCCTGGGCCTGAAAGGCAAAATTTGCCGCAACTGGACGCTCAACCCCCACCCCACGCTGATTCCCGCTATCGAAACGGGTTGGGTCGAGAGCGTGCATTGTTTTGGTACTGAACTGGGCATGGAGGACTACATCGCCCAGCGCCCGGACGTGTTTTTCACCGGCCGGGATGGCTCGCTGCGCTCCAACCGCATGATGTGCCAGCTGGCGGGGCAGTACGCCGTCGACCTGTTTATCGGCGCCACGTTGCAAGTGGATGGCGACGGCCATTCTTCGACCGTGACCCGCGGCCGCCTGGCGGGCTTTGGCGGTGCGCCCAACATGGGCCACGACCCCCGTGGGCGCCGCCACGCGACACCGGCCTGGCTCGACATGACCGTGCCCGAAACGATGCTCGAGCGCGGCCGCAAGCTGGTGGTGCAGATGGTCGAGACCTACCAGGAGGGCGGCAAGCCCACCTTCGTCGAAACCCTCGATGCGGTCGAAGTGGCGAAAAAAGCCGGCATGCCGCTGGCACCGGTGATGATCTACGGCGACGACGTTACCCACTTACTCACCGAAGAAGGCATCGCCTACCTGTACAAAGCGCGCAGCCTGGAGGAACGCCAGCAGATGATTGCAGCCGTGGCCGGTGTCACCGCCATTGGCCTGCGGCATGACCCCAAAGACACCCAGCGCCTGCGCCAGCAGGGCCTGGTGGCGTTGCCCGAGGACTTGGGCATCCGCCGTACCGATGCCAGCCGTGAGCTGCTGGCTGCGCGCAGCATCGCCGACCTGGTGGAATGGTCCGGTGGCCTGTACAACCCACCCGCACGGTTCAGGAGCTGGTGATGAAAGTACTCGACCTGCAATCGCATGGGCTGCTTCGCGAGCAAGCTCGCTCCTACCGGTATGTAACGGGCCTTAAAGCCAGTGGGGGCTCTGTGGGAGCGGGCTTGCCCGCGAAGAGGGCTGAACAGACAACCGAAATCCCTCTGGCCGATCACCTGGCGGATTTGGCAGTAGAAGCCCTGATCGACGAAGTCGATCTGTCGCCCAAACCGGGCCTGGTAGACCGCCGCAGCAACGGTGCGCACACCGACATGACGTTAGCGTTGATGCATGCGTCGGCGCTGGCCCTGTGGCCGTGCCTGCGGCAGATGGCCGAAGCGGCCGAGGCCATTGGCGGCGTCGGCCAGCCCTTGCGCACTGCGCTAGGCCGCATTGGCCGCGAAGGCGAGGCCGCGATGCTGGCGACCACCGGCGGGGTGAATACCCACCGAGGCGCGATCTGGGCCCTGGGGCTGCTGGTGGCGTCCCGTGCCCTGGGTCCCCACGCTGACCCGTGCGCAGTGGCGGCCCGCGCCGGGCGCATCGCGCTGATCGACGACCCGGGCGCAACCTCGGAAGACAGCCATGGTGCCCAGGTAAGGCGCCGGTATGGCAGCGGCGGTGCCCGTGAACAGGCGCAATTGGGCTTCCCAGCGGTTATCGCGCATGGCCTGCCACAGCTGCAGCGCAGCCGTGCCTTAGGTGCCAGCGAACCCCACGCGCGGCTCGATGCCTTGCTGGCGATCATGGCGGCGCTGGCCGACACCTGCGTGCTTTGGCGCGCCGGGCCACAAGGGCTGGCCACGGTCCAGCAGGGGGCCCGCGCCGTCCTGGACGCCGGTGGCAGCGCCACGCTGGACGGGCGCCGGCAACTGCGCCTTTTGGATGAACACTTGCTGCAACTGAATGCCTCTCCGGGTGGCGCTGCCGATCTGTTGGCGGCCTGCCTGTTCCTCGACAAAGCCGGGAGCCTGTGACATGGAAACCCTGACCTTTCAATTTCCCGCCGCCGAACCGGGGCGCGGGCGCACCGTGGTCGGCTGCGTCAGCTCCGGCGACCTCGAAGTGCTGATCGAACCCGGTATCGCCGGCAGCCTGCAGATCCAGGTCGTGACGTCGGTCAGCGGCAGCGGCGCGCGCTGGACGCAACTGTTCCAGCGCCTGTTCGAAGGCCGTCAATGGCCAGCGGTGAATATCGACATCCATGATTTTGGCGCCACGCCAGGGGTGGTGCGCCTGCGCCTGGAGCAAGGTTTCGAGGAGATCGCCCATGACTGACACCGAACGTTTGCTGCACAGCCGCAGCCTCGTCGAAATGGGCGCCCGCCAGCGCGCCCGGGCACTACTTGACCCAGGGACGTTCCGCGAGCTGCTGGGCCCCTTCGACCGGCTCATGTCACCTTGGCTGCCGCGCCAGGGCATCGTGCCCCAGGCCGATGATGGCGTGGTCATTGCCAAAGGCCGGCTGAATGGCCGCAATACTGTGGTCGCCGCTATCGAGGGTGGCTTCCAGGGCGGCAGCATGGGCGAGGTGGGCGGGGCGAAGATCGCCGGTGCACTGGAATTGGCCATCGAAGACAACCGCAACGGCACCCCGACCTGCGCCGTGCTGCTGCTGGAAACCGGTGGCGTGCGCCTGCAGGAAGCCAACCTCGGCCTGGCGGCAATCGCCGAGATCCAGGCCGCGATCATCGAGCTGCGCAGCTACCAGCCGGTGATCGGCGTGATCGCAGGCTCGGTCGGCTGCTTCGGCGGTATGTCCATCGCTGCCGGCCTGTGCAGCCACCTGCTGGTTACCCGTGAGGCGCGCCTGGGCCTCAATGGCCCGCAGGTCATCGAGCAGGAAGCGGGCATCGCCGAATACGACGCCAAGGACCGCCCCTTTATCTGGAGCCTGACCGGTGGCGAGCAGCGCCATGCCAGTGGGCTGGTCGACGGCTACGTGGCCGATGATGCAGATGCAATACGCCAGCAGCTTTTGCACCTGCTCGACACCCCCGGCACAGACCGTGCTCGCCGCCACGCCTGGTACCTCGAGCGGCTCTCGCGCCTCGGCGATGACTGCCCGCAACTGGATGCCGCCGCTGTACGCAGCCTCTACCAAGGAGAAGCCAAATGAACCGAGCCATGAACTGGCTGCCGGGCCTGGCCGGCGGGCAAGTGCTGCCGGGTTACCCCGCGTCGCTGCAGGTGATCGACGGCGAACTGGACAACCGCCTGGCACGCTTCATTGCCGTGGTGCCCGATGCGCACAACCCGTTCCCCCGGGCGCGTGCGGGCGAGGTCGGCTTGCTGGAAGGCTGGGGGCTGGCCAAGGCGGTGAGCGAAGCGGTCGCGGCAGACCGCGACGGCGAGAAGCGGGCCATCGTCGCCGTCATCGATGTGCCCAGCCAGGCCTATGGCCGCCGCGAAGAGGCGCTGGGCATTCACCAGGCGCTGGCCGGTGCGGTGCAGGCGTATGCCGAGGCGCGCTTGGCCGGGCACCCGGTGATTGGGCTGCTGGTCGGCAAGGCGATGTCTGGCGCCTTCCTCGCGCATGGCTATCAAGCCCAGCGCCTGATCGCGCTGGATGACGCTGGGGTGATGGTGCACGCCATGGGCAAGGCCGCTGCCGCGCGCATTACATTGCGCAGCGTCGAAGCGCTGGAGGCCCTGGCCGCCGAAGTACCGCCGATGGCTTATGACCTCGACAGCTACGCCTCGCTGGGCTTGCTGTGGCGACGTCTTGGCGTGGACAACGCCGAGACGCCAAGTGCGGCCGACCTGGCCAAGGTACGTACCTGCTTGGCCGAAGCGGTGCGCGATATCGGCAACTCGACCGACCTGTCATCGCGGCTGGCGGGCGAAAACCGGCGTGCCTCCCGCGAGGTGCGCGAACACTTGCGCCGTCAGTGGCAGGGGGCCTGAGATGAATAGCCCACGCGCGCACGACCTGTTGTGGGGGTTGCCCCTTTGCGCGCTGCCTGAAGATGCCCCGCAGTGGGCGCATCAGGTGGTGGCAAGCGGTCAGCCTGTGGTGGTGCGCCGCGCCGCCTGCGCTGACGGCTGGGTGGCGGTGGGCCTGCGCGGCCTGAGCCGGGATCAGCGGCTGGGCACACAGATGCGCCTGGCCGATATCCAACGCCTGCAAAGCCCTGAGGCCCTGCGCTGGAAAGCTCCGAGCCCGTGGCCTGCATTGCAGGCGTTGGCCTCGGTGGCCCCGGTACTCGATACCACCGGGCTGGCCTGGGGGCCGACAGGTGGGGTGGGGTACCAACTCGCCACCGAGACTGGCGTGCTGCACCTGGCCAGTGACCTGGACGTGGTCGTGCGCACGCCGCACCCCCTGGCACGCGCAAAAGCGCGGGAACTGCTGGACATACTGGACTGCGCGCCATGCCGTATCGATGTGCAATTGGAAACACCGGCAGGTGCCGTCGCCCTGCGTGAGTGGGCCGGTGTTGCCCGCCGCGTGCTGCTCAAGTCGCCCCATGGCGCGCGCTTGGTGGCCGACCCCTGGGCAGCCTGGGCGTGTGCGGCATGAGCAGTTTGTTCGCGTTCCCCGGCCAGGGTGCCCAGCAGGTAGGCATGTTGCACCGCTTGCCTGAGGGGGCCGGCCCACTGCTGGAGGAGGCCAGCGATACGCTGGGTCATCAGGTGTTGGGCCTGGACAGCGAGCAGGCATTGCAGAGCACCCGGGCCGTGCAGCTGTGCCTGTTGCTGACCGGGGTGGCCTGGGCGCGCCGACTGCTGCAGCAAAGTCCCGCCCCCGACTATGTGGCAGGGCTGTCGATAGGGGCGTATCCCGCCGCTGTCACGGCCGGTGCGCTGGCGTTCGCCGATGCCGTGCGCCTGGTTGCCCTGCGCGGTGAGTTGATGCAGCGCGCCTATCCGCAGGGGTATGGCATGACCGCGCTGAGCGGCCTGGACCTGGCCAGTGTCGAGCGCTTGCTGGCGGAGGCGGGCGGTGAGGTCTACATCGCCAACCTCAACAGCGAAAACCAGATCGTCATTGCCGGCAGTGAGGCGGCCATGGCTGCGGTGGCCCAACGCGCGCGCAGCCTGGGCCAGGGCGTCGCGCGGCGCCTGGCGGTCAGCGTGCCGTCCCATTGCCCACTGCTCGACGCCCCGGCTGCGGAACTGGCCCAGGCCTTTGCTGCGGTCGAACTGCGAAGGCCCATCATCACCTACCTGAGCGGCAGCAGTGCACGGCCGATCCACGACCCGCAACGCTTGCGCGACGACCTGGCCGGCAACATGGCGCGGGTGGTGGACTGGCGTGCCACGTTGCGCAACGCCTATGAACGCGGGGTGCGCCTGCACCTGGAAATACCACCGGGCAGTGTGCTCAGAGGCCTGGCCCGCCAGGTGTTCGCCAACGGCCGCGTGGTAGCCATCGAGTCCACTCGGCTGGACAGCGTCGACGCCTTAATGCGTCAGGAGGTGGCCGGCAACCGATGACCGTGCTGTGCAACGCGAAGGACAACAACAAGCAACTTCGACAACACCTGAGGACAACAACAATGATTATTTATGGTGTGGCTCTGCTGGCGGTGTGCACGCTTGCCGGCGTTATCGTCGGCGACTTCCTGGGCGTGCTGCTGGGCGTCAAATCCAACGTGGGCGGGGTCGGTATCGCCATGATCCTGCTGATCTGTGCGCGGCTGTACATGCACCGCCATGGCGGCATGAGCAAGGAGTGCGAGTTCGGCGTCGGCTTCTGGGGCGCGATGTACATTCCGGTGGTGGTGGCCATGGCGGCCCAGCAGAACGTGGTCACGGCCCTGCACGGCGGGCCGGTGGCGCTGCTGGCGGCCGTCGGCGCGGTACTGGTGTGTGGCGCGACCATCGCGCTGATCAGCCGCAGCCACCGCGGTGAACCCTTGCCCGCACTTGAGCCCACACCCGAAACACCTGTGCAGGTTGCCCCTGCAGGAGGGCGCTGATCATGTGGCCGATCATTGACAATGCCTTGGAACACAACGGCCTGATCACCGCGTTCGCGGTTGTCGGGGCGATCATGTGGTTGTCGGTACTGATGTCGAAATACCTGACGTTCGGCCGGGTGCACGGCTCGGCGATTGCCATCGTCATTGGGCTGGTGCTGGCCTGGGTTGGCGGTACCGTGACCGGCGGGCAAAAGGGCCTGGCGGACATGGCGCTGTTCTCTGGCATCGGCCTGATGGGTGGGGCGATGCTGCGCGACTTCGCCATCGTCGCCACGGCCTTCGAAGTGCAGGCCACCGAGGCGCGCAAGGCCGGGATGATTGGCGCCGTGGCGTTGCTGCTGGGCACGGTGCTGCCGTTTATCGTCGGTGCGGCGGTGGCCTATGCTTTCGGCTATCGCGATGCCGTAAGCATGACCACCATTGGCGCGGGCGCGGTGACCTATATCGTCGGGCCGGTGACTGGGGCGGCGCTGGGTGCGAGCTCGGACGTGATGGCCTTGTCGATAGCTACCGGGTTGATCAAGGCCATCCTGGTGATGGTGTTCACCCCGGTGTCGGCCCGCCTGCTGGCCCTGGACAACCCGCGTTCGGCCATGGTGTTCGGTGGCTTGGCAGGGACGGTGTCGGGGGTGACCGCAGGCTTGGCGGCCACGGACCGGCGGCTGGTGCCGTACGGCGCGCTGACCGCGACCTTCCATACCGGCTTGGGCTGCTTGATGGGCCCTTCGATACTGTATTTCTGCGTGCGCGGCTTGATGGGCTGACCCACCCCTCACGCCCTCTGTGTAGGAGCAGCCTTGCGCTGCGAAGAGGCCCGTACTAGCGGCGACTATCTACGGTGTTGTCACCGGCCTCTTCGCAGCACAAGGCTGCTCCTACCTGCAACTCCATCCCCCGAATCGGGGAAAAGCGCTGGGGAATCCTCCCCAATCTGTTTCGGTTAGCCCTGTAACTCACCAAAAAATATAACAATTCTCATCTGGCATATACCTTGCTCAACCTCCACGCAGAGACCCTGTGTTCCGGAGGTGCAGCATGTCGACCCCGCTCAAAGGCCCCGTCCTGTCATCCCTTGTCCTGGCCCTACTCGGCTGGGAAGCGACCAGCGAGGCAGCTGTGCAGTGCCAGCGCACCCTGGTTGCCAATGTGGTCGCACTGGACCAGCCGCTGATGTTCAACCGCCTTGGCGCGCAGAACGCCAATGGCATGATGTTCGCCCTGCGCGAAGATGTCGTGGACGAGCACCAGGTCCCGCTTGGCAAAGGCGGAGCCGCAGTGCCTGGCAAAGTCACCTTGCGCCCGGACAAACGCCCACGGCCAATCGTCTTGCGGGTCGCTGCCGGTGACTGCCTGACCGTCAACCTGACCAACCTGCTGGCCTACCAGGCCAACCCCAACAAGCACGGTTTCGACCACGAAGAGAACGAGGCCGAAGGTGAGGAAGAAGAAGGGCCGGAAACCGAATTCGAGAATGAAGGCGGTGAGCACTTCGTTGCGGATGAACAAGTCAGCGACCGCCACGTAGGTTTCCAGGTCAATGGCATGCAAGCCGTCAACAGCATTGGCGACATCGCCGCCAACACCGGCCGCAACGGCAACTTCCTGGTGTCGCCGGGCAACACCCGCAGTTACACGCTGTATGCCGAACGCGAAGGGGCCTTCGCCGCCACCAGCCAAGGCGCGACCTTCGGCGGCCAGGGCGGAGCCGGCAACGTTGCCAACGGCTTGTTCGGCCAGGTGGTGGTGGTGCCCAAAGGTGGGCGCACCTTCCGCAACACCCTGACCGAAGAAGAAATGCGCCTGGCCACCACCGGCCGCACCCCCACAGGCCAACCTGTCATCGATTACCAGGCCCGTTACCCGCAGGCAGAGCCGTGGATCACCGAAGGCAAGGCCGGCAAGCCGATCATCGCCATGGTCGATGGCAACGAGATTCTCAACAGCGAGACCGATGCCATCGTCATGGGCCCCAACCCAGACGGCAGCTTCCCCCGTTCGACCTACCCACTGGAGAGCGTCAACAAGCGCAACCCGGCGCTGCCCAACCGGCTGGATGCGTTCCGTGATTTCGCCTCGCAGTTCGCCGACGAAGTGGCCGGCACCCAGGCCTTCCCCGGCTACTGGGCCGACCCGATCATGGGCCACGTGCTGGAGCCGACCCGCGATTCGTTCATGATCAACTACGGCTCGGGCGGCATGGGCGCCGAGGTGGTGGCCAACCGCCTGGGCGTGGGCCCGATGCATGACTGCCTGTCGTGCGCCTATGAGGAGTTCTTCCTCAGCGCCCACACCGTGGGCGATATCGGCACGCTGGTGGACGTGCCGGCCAACGTCGGCCTGGAGAACATCCGCCCCGGCGAAACCCCACCGGCCAATGCCGTGGGCGTCAAGGCCAGCATGGCCCTGTACCCGTCGGAGCCGGCCAACGTCCACCACAGCTACATTGGCGACTTCACCAAGTTTCGTAATACGCACAATGGTCATGAGCAGCACATCTTCCACTTGCACGGCCACCAGTGGCTATTCAACCCAAACGACGACAACTCCGACTATGTGGACGCCCAAGGCATCGGCCCGGGCATCGGGTACACCTACGAGATCGCTAACGGCGGCTCTGGCAACCGTAACCGCGTAGCGGGCGATGCCATCTACCACTGCCATTTCTACCCGCACTTCGCCCAAGGCATGTGGGCTATGTGGCGGGTGCACGACGTGTTTGAGGAAGGTACCCGGCTGGAGGTCAGTGGCCAGGATGCAAACGGCTTCCACAGCACGCCGTTTGCCCTGCGCAGTGGCAAGCCAGCCGTCGGCGCACGGGCATTGCCAGACGGTGAAATCATTGCCGGTACGCCGATCCCCGCCATCGTCCCGCTGCCGGGCAAAGCCATGGCGCCGATGCCGGGCAAGGTGGTCGTGGTGCCTAAGCTTGCAGAGCAGTGGGTGGCCGCAAATGAGCAGGACGATGATGAAGACGAAGAAGAGGGCGACGATGACCATGGCCACGGGGCAGGTGCGCCCAAGGCTGTCGGCTCCTTGGCCCTGGTCGACCGTAGCGAAACCAACCGCAACGCCGACGGCACCTTGAAAAACCCAGGCTACCCGTTCTGGATCGGTGGCATGGAAAGCAGCGTCGGCCAGCGCCCACCGACCCCGCCGCTGGACATGCTCGACCCTGCGCTTGCCCAGCAACTGAAAAACAGCGGCAATGCCCTGTGGGCCAACCTGGACCCCAACCAGGTCGATGGCTGGGATGGTGGCCTGGGCCGGCACGCGCTGGATGGCATCTCGGCAGGTGGCGAAGCATTGACCACCACCACCAAGCTGGATTTCTCCAAGGTGGTGCACAAAGCCAAGCCGATCTACCTGCCGGAAGAGGGCACCGAAGTCGAACAGGCGGCCATGAAGTTTCACGCCAAGGCTGAGCACCCCAGCTATGCGCTGATGCCGGGCAGCCAGCCGGTGGCGCGCAACTTCCGCACCAATGGCGCCTTGCCGACGGCCGGGGCACCGTTCTTTGAGCCGTGCATGGACGACCGCGGCAAGCGCCTTACCCAGACCTCGGGCATAGGCGAGTTCGCCAGCGGTGAAAGCCTGACCGGCATGAGCTTCCGGGGTGCGTCTGCCTTTACCGCCGACCGCCCGCGCATCTACAAAGGCGCCAACATCCAGTTCGATGCGGTCTACAACAAAGTGGGCTACCACTTCCCGCAGGCGCGCATCATTGCCCTCTGGGAAGACGCCTGGCCAGTGATCACCAAGCAGCGCCCACCCGAGCCGCTGGTGATGCGCATGAACACCTTCGATTGCACCATGTACCAGCACACCAACCTGATCCCGTCCATTTATGAGATGGACGACTACCAGGTGCGCACCCCAACCGACGTGATTGGCCAGCACATCCACCTGCCCAAGTGGGACCTCACCGCGGCCGACGGTTCGGCCAACGGCTGGAACTACGAGGACGGCATTCTTTCGCCCGGCAGCGTGGTCGAGCGCGTGCATGCCATTCGCGCCTACAACGGTTGCACCGAAGGCGATAGCCGAGACGGCACCGCCGCCTGCCCAAGCGCCAAGCAGCACCCGTACTTCGGGCGCTTTGGCCGGGCCGACTGGCTGGGCGCGCGTACCGCCATGCAGCGTTGGTTCGCCGACCCTGTGGTCAACGTGCACAACGTCGACCGCGGCCTGGGCACCATCTTCACCCACGACCACCTTGGCCCATCGACCCACCAGCAACTGGGCCTGTACGCCACGGTGCTGGCCGAACCTGCCGGCTCCACCTGGTACCACGCCGAAACCGGCGAGCAGCTGTACAACCCGGCTGCGCGTCAGGACGGTGGGCCGACCTCGTGGCAAGCAGTGATCAAGACCGGTGACCACGATGGCGACGGCAAAAACGACAGCTACCGTGAGTTCTTCCTCGAGTACAGCGACTTCCAGCATGCCTATGAAGCCGGCGTGTACGTGGGCGCAGGGCCGGACGGTATTCCCAATGGCCAGTCGTACCCGGCCACGGCCGACAGCTTCCGCTACGCCATCAACCCACCGGTACGGCAGAAAGCCTCGTCGCTGCTCGAATCGGTGGTCGAGTCGCGCGGTGGCCTGAGCCCTGGCTGCCCAAGCCGGCCGTGCCCACAAGCCATTTCGGTGGATGACCCAGGCATGTTCGTCGTCAACTACCGAAACGAACCGCTGGCCCTGCGCGTGTTCGACCCCAACAAAGTGGCCCCGGACGGCAAGCGCGGCATGCAGGCCGACGGCCTGGGCGGTGACCTGAGCTATGCCTTGCAGAGCCGCACCGACCGTGCAATCCCAGCGATGAACATGGCGCCCTCGGCGATCACTTCGGCGGTCGGCCCAACCGGTGGCACCACGGTGTTCCCGCCGCACATCAACACCGCCGGTAGCGAGCCCGGTGACCCGTTCACGCCGCTGCTGCGCACCTACTCGGGTGACAACGTGCGCTTGCGCATGCATGCCGGTGGCCATGAAGAGGAGCACAACGTCACGCTGCACGGCGTCAAGTGGCTGCAGAATGGCTCGGGCTTCGGCAGCAGCTCCAACTCGGGGTGGAAGGCATCGCAGATGATCGGCATCTCCGAGCAGCTGGGCTTCATGGCGCCGGTGTCGATGATTTCCAGCTCTGCGGCCACCAATGGCGACTACTTGTACTCGCTGGACGCGGCACTGGAAGGCTACTGGAACGGCATCTGGGGCATCATGCGCAACTACACCACCTTGCGCCCGGACCTGTTCCCGCTGTCGAACAACCCGCAGCCGGTGGCCATGCGCAACACCGTTAACTTTGACGGCATCTGCCCAAAAACCACCACCAACGCCAATGGCATTGGTACCCGCGCCACGGTCAAGCGCAGCTACGAGATCGTTGCCGCACTGGCCAACGACATTCTGGAGAACCGCCACGGGGTCAGCATCACCGACCCGGCCGGCGTCGGCCAGCATGTCGGTGGGCCGCTCAAGCCTGGCGGTGGCACGCTGGTGTTCAACAGCCGCAAGACCAGCATCCCGCAGGTGACCGTGGTCGATGAGGAGGACGGCACCACCTTCACCGTTGGCGGCCACAGCGCACCACTGCACGACCCGACCGCGGTGCTGTATGTGCGCAAGGCAGACCTGGACGCGACCACAGGCAAGCTCAAACCCGGCGTGCCGGTAGAGCCCCTGGTGCTGCGCGCCAACGCTGGCGACTGCATCAGCATCACCCTGGAAAACCGCCTGCCGCTGGTGATGCCCGACCTGCCAAGCACGGCCGTGATGCAGAACGTGGTCAAGCGTGACCGTAATGGCAGCGAAGGCTCCACGGCGTTCAACAACAACCTGATGCGGCCGTCCAGCCATGTTGGCCTGCACGCACAGCTGCTGGCCTACGACATCACCAAGTCCGACGGTGCCAACGTCGGCCTCAACCCGGTGCAGACCGTGCCGCCGCGTGCCGGCAACAGCGGTGCCTACCCAAGCAAGGTGTACCAGTACTACGCCGGGCACCTGGAGCGTGAAGGCAAGCCGGTGCTGCAACTGGGCCGCACGGTGGACAACATCAACACCACGGCGATCGAATTCGGCGGCCTGAACCTGACCCCGTCCGATTTCATCAAGCAACCGCAAAAAGGCCTGGTGGGCGCCATGAGCATCCTGCCGCAAACCGCCACCTTCACCGAGGACACCGCCAGCCGTGCCCAGGCCACGGTAAAAGTCAGCGGGCAGCCGGACTACCGCGACTTCGTCACGGTGTGGCAGCGCTCGATGAACATGCGCTGGGCTGACGGCCGCCCCGTGGAAGGTATCGCTACTGAAGGCAATGGCGTGCCGGGCGATCCGAAGGACAACGGCAACATGGCCATGAACTACAAGACCGAACCGCTGTGGTTGCGCTTTGGCATGGCGCCGGACGCACCGTTCGGCCATGCCGATGGCAATGGCTTCGCCGATGTGCCAAACGCCCACATGGCCTACAGCAACGCCCTGGTCGGTGGCGACCCGCAAACGCCCGTGCTCTGGGCCAAGCCCGGCCAGCCGGCACGCAGCCATGTGCTGATGCCCAGCGGTGGCAGCCGCGGTATCACCTACCAGCTGGACGGGCACCTGTGGCCACTGCACGCCTACCAGGCCGAGAAGAACGACGCCGATGGTTACCCGATGAACCTGCCAGGCATCGGCTCGGTGCGCTTCGGTTTCAACCCGATGTCGATCTACATTGGTGCCCAGGAAAGCGTACTGCCAGCGGCGCACTTCAGCTTCATGCTGCCCAGCGCGGGTGGTGCCAATGCGGTGCCGGGGGACTACCTGTTCCGCGACTATGCCGCCTACGGCAACCTCTCGGGGCTGTGGGGGATTTTGCGGGTCAGCAACGAAGCGCCGCCCGCAACGGCTGCGCCACAATAACGACACGGGAGTGCGAGCATGAACAAGAAGACTCGCCCTGCTTACTTGGGGGTACTGCTGGGAGTGGCACTGATCGGCCTGGGCGTAGCGTATGAGCAGCTCTGGTGCGACCCACGCGAACTGCTGCAGGAGCCTGCCGACCCGCAGGCCCTGCACCGGCTCAGCCGGGACGGGGTGACCGTGGAGTTCGAGGCGCGGCCGCTGGCCGGGGGCGAGCTGCGCGAAGGCGCCTTCGCCAACGTGCGCTTCAAGGTCAGCGACCAGGCCAGCGGCCAGCCGCTGTCGGGCATGGCGCCGGGGGCCTGGATCGACCCGGCCCAGTCGGCACCGGTCGGTGACCGCGACCAAAGCTGCAAGGCCCGCGTGGCGCTGTTTCTCAAAAGCAGCATTGGTGCCCGGCCATTGCTCGACCTCAACAGCTACTTCCTGTTGATGCTGAACAAGGACGCCAGCCTGACGGTCATCGACCCGACGGTTTCGGTGGGGGGCGTCACCAGCACCATGGCCCGTATCGAACTGCCAGGCAGGCCCATGGACTGGGCGGCCACCGGCGACGACAAGCAGGTGTTCGTGTCGATCCCGGAGCGCGGCAAGGTGTCGGTGATCGATACCGAGACCTTCACCCGCGTGGCCGACCTGGATGCCGGCGACCAACCGACGCGGGTGGCGCTGCAACCGGACCAGCATCGGCTGTGGGTGGGCAACAACAGCAGCGACCCGGCCAAGGGCGGGGTAACGGTGATCGACGTGCCCGGGCGCAGCACCCTCAAGTCCTTCGCCACCGGCTCTGGGCACCATGAGATCGCCTTCAGCAGCGACTCGCGCTACGCCTTTGTCAGCAACCGCGACAGCGGCACCCTGAGCATCATCGACATCCCTGAAATGCGCCTGGCCAAGACCCTGGAGGTGGGGCCGCACCCACTGTCGGTGAGCTACTCGGCGCTGTCCCAGGCGGTTTACGTGGTCGACGGCCAAGAAGGCACGGTGCGGGTCATCGACGCCCGCAGCCATCAACTGCGCCACACCGTCACGGCGGAACAGGGCCTGGGCCCGATGCGTTTTAGCAGCGACGGGCGCTACGGCATCGTGCTCAACACCCTGGAGAACCAAGCCTTGGTGATCGATGCCAGTACCGACACGCTCATCCACCGCATCCCGGTGGCGGCCGAACCCTACCAACTGACCTTCACCAAGGGCTATGCCTACGTCCGCGGCCTGGCCTCGCCCAAGGTCAGCATGATCAACCTGAGCAGCCTTGGGGAAGGGCGTTCGCCGATCGTCCAGGGCTTCGACGCCGGCCCTGCCGCGCCGCGCCAAGCCGGTGATCTGCCGCTGGCACAAGGGTTGTCGGTGTCGCGTGACGACAACTCGGTGTTCGTGGTCAACCCGGTGGACAACACCACCTACTTCTACGCCGAGGGCATGAACGCGCCGATGTCGGGCTACAACAACCGCGGCCACCAGGCCCGCGCGGCCATCGTCGTCGACCGCAGCCTGCGCGAGGTGGCCCCAGGGGTGTACGGCTCGACGGTGAAGCTGCCGGCGGCCGGCAAGTTCGACGTGGCCTTCCTGCTCAACCAGCCGCAAATCATCCACTGCTTCAGCACCGATGTGGGCGAGGCGCCGAATGCCCGCAAGCACAAAGGCGCGCATGCCGAGTTCCTTGGCCTAGAGCAGCCTTTGCCGCAGCACAGCGCCTTCACCGCACGGGTGCGCATCGTCGGCGACGACGGTGAACCGCGCCTGGGCCTGAACGACCTGAGCCTGCGCTACTTCCTGGCGCCGTCGTCGATGCCGCGCAACCTGCGCCTCGAAGAAGTGGGCGAGGGCGTCTACCAAGCGGCCTTGACCCTGCCCGAAGCCGGCGCCTGGTACCTGCATGTGCAGTCACCGTCGCTGGGCCGCAAGTTTGCCGAAGAGAATTACACCAGCCTGCGTGTCCTGCCGGCCTCGGCCTCCACGGCGTCCCAAGAGGACGCTTCCCAGATGCAAACCAGGAGTGTGCGATGAACGCCAAGCATGCTTTTACACGGCTGGGCCTGAGCCTGGCGCTGCCCCTGTTGTTGTCCAGCAACCTGGCCCTGGCCCATGCCGGGCATGACCACAGCGGCCATGCCGAGCAACCGCCCGCCGCGCGACAGGAGAAAGCCAGTGTGCGCTTTGCCGATGTCTCGCTGCTGGACCAGGACGGGATGCCTGTGCGCCTGGAGAAGGACCTGGTCGGCGATCACCTGGTGGTGATGGGCTTCATCTACACCAGTTGCACCACGGTGTGCCCGGTGGTGTCGTCGATCATGGGCAAGGTTCAGCAGCAGTTGGGCGGCCGTGTGGGTGAAGAAATCCACCTGGTGTCGATCAGCGTCGACCCCCAGCGCGATGATTCCAAGCGCTTGCAGAGCTACGCCAAGGCCTTCCAGAAAGGGCCGGGCTGGAGCTGGCTGACCGGTACGTCGTACGCCATCACCGAAACCCTCAAAGGCCTGGGCAGCTTCAGTGCCGACCTCAGCCAGCACCCGCCGCTGATTCTGGTGGGCGATGGCCGCAGCGGCCACTGGACGCGCTACTACGGCTTCACCGACCCGGCGGTACTGGTCGCGGAAATCAACCGCCTCAGCGCACGCCGGGTGCATGCCAAGAGCACGGCCATCGCCGAACACCATGCCGACCACACCGGCGACCATAACGAGGTGCAACCATGAGCCATCTGATCTCACGCCGCGCCGGTATGCGCGGTCTCGACTGGCTGGTACTGGGCGGTTGCCTGTGGATTCTTGCCTCGGTCGCATTGGCCCACGAAGGCCATGCCCAGCAGGCGCCCGAGCCACAGGCAGCGCCCCAGGCGATGACCAGCGGCGGCGGCACCCGCGATGCCCAGACCTGGTTCACCGACACCGTGCTCAAGGACCAGAATGGCCGCGACCTGCGCTTCTACAGCGATGTGCTCAAGGACAAGGTGGTGATGCTTAACGTCATCTTCACCCACTGCACCGACGCCTGCCCGTTGATCACCCGCAAGCTGCGGGAGGTACGCGAGGCCATGGGGCCGGCGTTGGCCGGGCAGGTGACGTTCGTCTCGATCAGCAGCGACCCGCTCAACGACACCCCGGCGGCGCTCAAGGCCTTTGCCGAGAAGCAGGGCGTGGACGGCCCCAACTGGCTGTTCCTGACTGGCGACAAGGCCAGTGTCGACCTGGTACTGGGCCGCATCGGCCAGTTCCTGCCCAGCCCCGAACAGCATTCCACGCAGCTGATTGCCGGTGACGTGGCAGGCAAGCGCTGGAGCAAGATCCGCCCCGATGCGCCCCCAATGGCGATCGCGCAGCGCATGCAGCTGCTGGCCCAGCCGCTGGCAGGGCGGTGACGGCCATGAATGCCAGGACTGCATTGCGCTGGCCCCATCGCCGGCAAGCCGGCTCCCACAGGGTATGCACAACCTTCAGCGGCACCGCTATCCCTGTGGGAGCCGGCTTGCCGGCGATGGGGCCCGCGCAGGCAAGAAATGCCCTCATCAGGTCCCTGACCTTGCTCATCACCATGAGCCTATGCAGCACAGCCTTCGCCCTGGACCTCACCGAACACGAACAGGCCGGCAAACGCCTGTACCGCGAAGGCCAGTCGAGCAGCGACGCACAATTGCTGGCGCGCGTCGGCTCCAGCGACATGAGCGTCCCTGCCAGCGTCTTACCCTGTGCAAGCTGCCACGGCGCCGACGGCCGCGGCCGCGCCGAAGGCGGTGTTCGCCCGCCGAGCCTCGACTGGCAACGCCTGGCCCTGGGCCAGGGCGAGCGGCAGACCAATGGCCGCAGTTACCCGCGTTACACCGACGCCAGCCTGGCCAGGGCGATCCAGCAGGGGGTGGACCCTGCCGGCAATCGCCTGGACGCCGCCATGCCGCGTTTCGATTTGACCCTGGCCGACCAGCGCAACCTCACCGCCTACCTCAAACGCCTGGCCGATGAGCGCGACCCGGGCGTGGAGGAGGGCGTGCTGCGCCTGGGCACCTTGCTGCCGGGCTCCGGGCCGCTGGCCGAAGCAGGGCACGTGGTGCGCGCAGTACTGGAAGACGGCCTGGCGCAACTCAACCAGCAAGGCGGTGTGCACGGGCGGCGCCTGGAACTGGTGGTGCTCGACCCTGGCAGCGACGCCGACAGCGCCGAGCAGGCCCTTCGCCAATTGCTGGACAAGGAGCAGGTGTTCAGCCTGATAACCCCGCTGGCACCTATGCTCGATCAGCGACTGACCACCGTGCTGGCGCAGCAGAGCGTGCCGCTGATCGGCAGCACCCCGCGCAGTGGCGGCAGTGCGCAGATCTTCGACCCGCTGCCGGGCTTGCCTGCGCAACTGCTGAGCCTGGCCGGCCACGCCCGTGACGCCTTGGGTCTCGCCCCAGATGGCTTGCGTGTGGTGTATGCCGGTGACGAGCAAGCGCCGCTGGCCGAGCAGGTGCGTGAACAGCTTGTGCAGCAAGGCTGGGCCCCCGGCGCCCTGCAGCCCTTCGATGGCCAGGCGGTGGACGGCCAGGGCATCGTCTTCGTTGGCCGCGCCCAGGCCTTTGCCGAGTTGGCTGCCGCGTTGCAGGCGGCAGGCCGCCAGCCATACCTGTTTGCAGCGTCCAGCCAGGTGGTCGGGGCCGTGGCGAACTTACCTGCGCAGTGGTCGCAGCGCGTCTACCTTGCCTACCCATTCGTGCCCGAAGACTGGACCGAGCAAGGCCTGGCGACCCTCGACGGGCTGCAACAACGCCAGGGCCTGGACCCGCGTCAGGCGTCCTTACAGGTCAACACCCTGTGCGCCCTGCGCTTGCTGACAGAGGCCCTTAAACAGATCGGCCGAGATGCAAGCCGCGAGCAACTGATCACGGCCCTGGAGGGCCTGCACGACGTCACTACCGGCCTCACGCCAGCCCTGGGCTTCGGCCCCGGTCGCCGGCAGGGCATGGCCGGTGCCCACGTGGTGGCGGTGGCCTTGCCCGGGCCGCGCTTCACCTCGGTCACCCCGTACCGGCCAGTGCCGGACACCCCTTGAGCGGAGGTTGCCATGCGTACCCTGTTGCTGTGCCTGTTGCTGCTGGTCGCCAAGGCGAGTTGGGCCGATGTGCCGGCCGCGCGGGTAAACGGTGTGGAGATTGATGTGATGCGCCTTGAGCGCTACTTCACGGAGTACCTCGAAGCCCAGGGCCGCGCGGTGGCCAGCATCCGCAACCCGACCCTGTACAAGCGCCTGCGCGACCAGGCCTTGGACGAGCTGATCGACAAGGAGCTGCTGTGGCAGGAGGCCCAACGCCAGGGCATCGGCATCAGTGATGAACAGGTGTCTGCCCAGGTTGGTGAAGTGGAGGCGGCGTTTGGCAGCCCGACAGTGTTTGAACGGCGTCTGGCGCAGGCAGGCTTCGATAGGGCAGAGTACGCTGATTACACCCGCCGCGAGCTGGCTGCCCAGCGGGTGTATGCCCAGCTCAGCGCGGTCGACGCGCCCAGCCAGGCCGAGGTGGAGGCCTTCTACATGGCCAATCGACAAAGACTGCAAGGAGCGCAGAACCAAAGTGATAACCCTTCTGTCATACGTGAACAGGGCCTGGTCTTGGCCAGGGCCTCGCTCATCGGGCAATTGCAGGCGCAAGCGCGGCAAGCTGTGCGCCAACGTTTGCGCGAATCCGCTAAAGTGGAAATCGCCGACTGAAGGCCCCGATGGCGTTTCCCCAAAGCTGGGGAATAACGACTTGGCAAAGTGCCATCAGGTTCCCCGGATGTGGGGAACCGGGCGAGCTCGCCTGCTCGCCGCGCCTGGGGTGATTTCGGGCACCCTTGCCAGATCAACGACTTACAGTGGTGCAGCATGACTATTCACGCCTGGCACGAAGCCTGCTCAAGCCTTATCAAGGCCGCACTTCGCAGACCGGGAAACCGGGCAGTTTTGGGGAGTCGACCTTGGTGAACAGAGTATTGGTAGTCGATGACGAACAGACTCTTGCGCAGAACCTGCAGGCGTATTTGCAGGCGCAAGGCCTGGAAGTTCATGTTGCCCACGACGGTGCCAGTGGTATCGAGCAGGCTGAACGCCTGGCACCGCAAGTGATTGTGCTGGATTACCGCTTGCCCGATATGGAGGGTTTTCAGGTACTGGAGACCGTGCGCAAGAACAGGCAGTGCCACTTCGTGCTGATCACCGCCCACCCGACCGCCGAGGTCCGTGAGCGAGCCGCCGAACTTGGCGTGACCCATGTCCTGTTCAAACCGTTCCCGTTAGCGGAACTGGGGCGCGCGATCCTCGACCTGATGGGCATCGAGCGCCGGCGCAGGGCCACGGACAACCCGGCAGAAGGGTTCGTCGAACGACGCCAGACCAGGAACGAATCGTTCCCCCTGCAGTTGTACGATGGTAGCTGGGTACTGGCCGACCGCCGCCGTAATGGCGCCAAGCCCCCAGGTCCGGATGACGAACAACTGCTCACAGGGGAATAGCGGCGCCCGCTGCCCTGGCTGAGCCAGCCTGCGACGCGCCCCCTGAGCGGAGTCGCAGGCCATGCCCGAAGTACTCGAGATTGCCGGTTTTACACGCGAGCTGCTGGCCCAGGCCCGTTTGCAAGCCAGTGACGAACGCCTGCTCAATTGCCTGGAGCGCCTGGCCAACGACACCCCGGACACCTTCACCCGCCGCCTCGGCATCACCCTGCATTACCCCGTGCTGCACAGCCAAGCGCTGCTGGCCAGCACCCCCCGCTTCGACAAGGTCAGCCTGGCCCAGTGCCTGAAACGCGAGTTCGTGCTGATCGAGCAGGGCGGCGAACTGATGGGTGTGTTCTCCGACCCCTTCGACCCTGCGCGCCTGGCCTGGATCGACGATGTGCTGCAAGGCGCGCCGCTGTACCTGGCGCACGCCGCCGAGCTGGCGACGTTTCTGGCCCGTCATGAAGAAAGCTTCCACGCGGTCGATGCGCTTGACCACGACAGTGAAGCCAGCAGCGAAAGCGACCCGCTGCAACGCCTGTCGCTGACCAGCATCAGCGAAGACCAGAGCCGCGTGGTCAAGCTGGTCAACTCGACCCTCTACGACGCCCTCAAACTGCACGCCAGCGACATTCACCTGGGCATGACCGGCCAGGGCCTGACCATCAAGTACCGTATCGACGGTGTGCTCAACGGCGCCGGCAAGGCCAGCGGCAGCGCCTTCGCCGATCAGGTGATCTCGCGCATCAAGGTCATGGCCGAGCTCGACATCGGCGAGAAACGCGTGCCCCAGGACGGTCGCTTCAAGGTCGCCGTGGGTGAGCGGCAGATCGACTTCCGCGTCTCGATCATGCCCAGCATCTTTGGCGAAGACGCCGTGCTGCGGGTGCTCGACAAACAGGACCTGTCCGACAAGGTGAGCGGCGTGCAGTTGCAGGCCCTGGGCTTTGCCGACGAAACCCTGCGTGCCTTGCGCCGGCTGGCCGCCGAACCCTACGGCATGATCCTGGTCACCGGCCCCACCGGCAGCGGCAAGACCACCACCCTGTACGCCATGATCAGCGAGATCAACCACGGCGTTGACAAGATCATCACCATCGAAGACCCGGTCGAGTATCAACTGCCCGGCGTGTTGCAGATCCCAGTCAACGAGAAGAAGGGCCTGACCTTTGCCCGCGGCCTGCGCTCGATCCTGCGCCACGACCCGGACAAGATCCTGGTCGGCGAGATCCGCGACCCGGACACTGCACAGATCGCCGTGCAGTCGGCCCTGACCGGGCACCTGGTGTTCACCACCATCCACGCCAACAACGTCTTCGATGTGATCGGCCGCTTCAGCCAGATGCAGGTCGACCCCTACAGCTTCGTCTCGGCGCTCAACGCCATCCTGGCTCAGCGCCTTATTCGCCTGGCCTGCCCGCACTGCGCCAGCGCCTGCGAAGTGGACGATGAAACCCTGCTGGCCTCGGGCCTGACCCGCGCCGCCGTGGCCGGCTGGACATTCGTCCGCGCCCAGGGCTGTGGCCAGTGCCGTGGCAGCGGGTATCGCGGCCGCAGCGCCATCGCCGAGCTGCTGCACCTGGACGATGACCTGCGGCAGATGATCGTCGAACGCCGCCCCCTGTCGCAGATCAAGACACTCGCCTGCCAGCGCGGCCTGCGCTTGCTGCGGGCCTCGGCCCTGGACCTGGTCCGTGACGGCCGCACCACCCTTGAGGAGATCAACCGTGTCACATTCATTGCGTGATCGTGCTGCTCATAAATACTGTGCCGTGCTCGGCGCCGAGGGTGTTGGCCTGGGTTGCTGGAAAGGCAATCAGCACCAGTGGCTGGGCAGTCGCGAATTCAGCTGCGACGCCGCCCAACCGGCCTGGGAAGCTGCCGTCGAGGCGCTGGGCGCACTGCTGGCCGAGCACGCCGTACGCGGCGCCCAATTGCGGGTGTTGCTGTCGGCCCGCTACAGCCGCTTCTGCCTGGTGCCGTGGAGCGATGCCATTGGCCATCCACGCGAGCTGGATGCTTATGCGCGGGCCTGCTTCGAGAACCTCTACGGCCAGTCGCTGGGTGACTGGCGCATCGTCCTCTCGCCGGAGCCGGCAGGTGCCGCACGCATTGCCACGGCGTTGCCCGAGGCCTTGCTGCAACGGCTGCAGGCGCTGGGCCGGGAAAGCCGCCTGAGCCTGCGCTCGGTGCAGCCGTACCTGATGGCGGCCTACAACCGTTGTTCGGCGCAGCTGGCACAAGGCGACTTCCTGTTCGTCCTCGCCGAGCCGCGCCGCAGCGTGTTGTTGCTGGCTGCTGGCGGTGCCTGGCAGCAGGTGCTGGCGCAAGGCTGTGCCGATACCGACCAGGCCCTGCAAGCGTTGATCGAGCGTACCTGCGAGCTGTACGGCGAGCATCTGCCACGGGTCTACCTGCATGCGCCCGGCCGCGGCGACGTGCCGCAACTGGCAGCGGTGCAGCTGTGCCAGCCGGCCAGCGAAGCCGACCCCCTGTGTGCCATGTGGCGGGCGGTGGCCTGACATGCGCCGCCTCGACCTGGAATTCCAGCCCCGCCGCAATGGCGCCTTGGCTTGGTCGCTGCTGGCCCTGGGCTGTGCAGGGGTGGCCGCACTGGTGCTGCTGCAACACCACCTGCAGGGCGAGCAAGACGACCTCGAAGGCCGCCTGCACAGCCTGGAGCTGCAACTGGGCCGGCGCCCAGCCACCGCTGCGCCGCAAAGCAGTGCAGCCAGCCGCGAGCAGGCCGAGCGCCTGGCGCAGATGCGCAATGTCTCGCAGCAGCTGCAACGGCCCTGGCAGCAACTGTTCGCCATGCTCGAAGCACTGCCGCAGGACGATGTGGCGCTGCTTGGCCTGACCCCGGACGCTCGCAAGGGCCAGGTCCGCATTGCCGCCGAGGCGCGCAACCTGGAGGCGATGCTGCAGTACCACCAGCGCCTGGAGGCCAGTGCCGAGCTCAGCGATGTTTCGTTGCTCAATCACGAGGTGATGGTGAGCCAGCCGGAGCACCCGGTGCGTTTCACCCTCACTGCCACCTGGGAGACCGGCCATGCGCGCCCCTGAACCGCTTAGCAGCCTGATCATTCAGGAGCACCTGCGCCGGATCGGCCCGGTGGGCCTGGCCGCCGTTGCCGTTGGCCTGCTGGTGGTCGGCGTGGCGGTGGCCGGTGTATTGCCGCAATGGCAAAGTGTGCGCGAACTGCGGGCCAGCGAGGCAGACGCCAGTGTGCAAGTGGGAAGGGTGCAACGCGGCGAGCTGAAAATCGCGGTCAAGCCCGAGCAGCAGGCCCTCGACACCCTGCGTCAGCAACTGCCCGGTCAGCCGCAGGCCAGCGAACTGATCGAGCGGCTGTATCACCTGGCCAGTGCCGAGCACATCAGCCTGGCACGCGGCGAGTACGCCCTGGGCATCGACCCGAAAACCCAGTTGGCGCGCTACCAGATCGTGCTGCCGGTCCGCGGCAGTTACCCGCAGATCCGCGGCTTCCTCAAGGGCCTGCTTGGCCAGCTGCCGACCTTGGTGCTGGAAGACCTTGAGCTGCAACGCAAACGCATCGGCGACAGCGAGCTCAACGCCCGCCTGCGCATGACCCTCTACCTGTCGAGGTCGTGATGAATACTCAACGTGGGTTGGTCTGGCTCGGGTTTCTTGGGCTTTCTGCCGCGCTGGCGTGGGCGCCTGGGCATTGGTTTGGCCAGCAAGTCGAGGACGCCCCAATCGCCGGCAAGCCGGTTCCCACAGGTTCGGGGGTGCCCATGGAACCGGTGGGAGCGGGCTTGCCCGCGAATAGGCCAGAACAGGCCTCCACCGACCTGTTCCCGAGCCAGCGCTGGACCAAACCCAAGGCCCTGGCCACCGTCACCGAACAACCGATCATCGCCACACCCGTGGTGGTTGCCGCACCCACGGCACCGGCGTTGCCCTTCCAGTTCGTCGGCCGCCTGGGCGATCGCGACGACCTGCAGGTGTTTCTGCAGAGCGGCGAAAAACTCTACGTCGTGCGCCAGGGCGACGTCATCGAAGACACCTACCGCCTCGACCGGGTCTCGGCCAACGAGCTGAGCCTGGTCTACCTGCCTTTGCATCAGTCGCAGACCTTGTCTGTCGGGAGCGCACCATGAAGTCATCGAAGCTGTGCAAGCCTGCTCCGTTCCTGCTGTTGGCGCTGTGCGTGGCCATCGCCGGCTGCGGCTCCAGTGCGGTACGCGAAGACAGCGCAGAACTGATGAAGGAGGGGCAGTACGAAGCCGGCATCGCGCGCCTGGAAGAGGCCCTGCGTGAAGACCCGCGCGACACCGAACTGAACATCGCCCTGGCCCATGGCCGCCAGGCGGCGGTCGAGGCACTGCTGAGCCAGGCCGACAGCGACCGTATCCGCCACGACTTTGCCGGTGCGCGCATGGGCTACGGCCGGGTGCTGAGCATCGAGCCCAACAACCGCCGTGCCCAGGAAGGCATCCGTCAACTGGAGCTGATCCGCACCCTCGACGAACGCGTCGCCCTCGGCCAGGCGGCCCTGCGCCAGGGCGACCTGTTCGGTGCCGAGCGCTACATGCGCGAAGTGCTGCGCCTGGACCCGCAGAACCAGAAGGGCATGACCCTGCGCAGCGACATCGAGAACGTCCAGGCACGCACTGCGCAGCCCTTCCCGCAGCTGCGCAGCAAGCTGGAGCGCCCGGTCACCCTAGAGTTTCGTGATGCCAACCTGAAGACCATCTTCGAAGTGCTGTCCCAGGTCGCTGGCATCAACTTCATCTTCGACAAAGACCTGCGCCCGGACATGAAGGCCACCATCTTCGTCCGCGACGTCCGCATCGAGGACGCCGTGGCCCTGCTGCTGGAGCAGAACCAGTTGCGCCAGAAGATCGTCAACGACAACACCCTGATGATCTACCCCGACTCGCCGCAAAAGGCCAAGGACTACCAGGAACTGGTCATGCGCACCTTCTACCTGACCAGCATCGACGCCAACACCGCGCTGAACATGGTCAAGACCATGCTCAAGACCCGCGATGTGTTCGTCGACGAGCGCCTCAACACCTTGACCATGCGCGACAGCCCCGACGCAGTGCGCATGGCCGAGAAGCTGTTGCAGTCCCAGGACCAGTCCAACCCTGAAGTGGTACTGGAAGTGGAGGTTATGGAGGTGGCCACCTCGCGCATCCTCGACCTCGGCCTGCAATGGCCCAACACCTTCGGCGTGCTGACCTCCGACGGCAAACCGGTCAGCGTGCTGGACCAGTTGCGCGGCATCGACTCCAGCCGCATCAGTATCTCGCCGGCCCCACAAGCCAAGATCAACGCCCAGGACAAGGACATCAACACCCTGGCAAGCCCGGTGATCCGCGTCAGCAACCGCGAGCAGGCACGCATCCACATCGGCCAGCGGGTGCCGATTATCAGCGCCACCTCGGTGCCGTCGACCCAGGGCCCCGTGATCACCGAAAGCGTCACCTACCTGGACGTGGGCCTGAAGCTTGAAGTGCAGCCTACCGTGCACCTGAACAACGAAGTGGCGATCAAGATTGCGCTGGAGGTCAGCAACGCCACCCCACTGGAGGCCACGCGCCAGGGCACCATTCCGGTTCAGGTCGATACCCGCAACGCCCAGACCAGCCTGCGCCTGCACGACGGCGAAACCCAGGTACTGGCCGGGCTGGTGCGTAACGACCACAACGCCAGCGGCAACAAGATCCCCGGCCTGGGCGACATCCCCGGCCTGGGCCGGCTGTTCGGCAGCAACAAGGACGACATGAGCAAGTCCGAACTGGTGCTGGCGATCACCCCGCGCATCGTGCGCAACCTGCCGTACCAGAGCCCGTCGGACATGGAGTTTGCCACCGGCACCGAGTCGAGCCTGCAAGTCCGCCAGATGGCACCGCTGCCGCCAACCGATGTACCGGGCAATACGCCGTCCGGTGACACGCCGGTAGTAGAAAGCCAAATGGCCGTGGTGCCTGCCAACGGGAGCCCACGCCCATGAAACGCCGCATGCAAGGCTTCAGCCTGATCGAGGTGGTGCTGACCCTGGCACTGCTCGGGCTGCTCGCCAGCATGGCCGCGCCGCTGACCGAAACCGTGGTGCGCCGCGGCAAGGAGCAGCAACTGCGCGAGGCGCTGTACCAGATCCGCGATGCCATCGATGCCTACAAGCGCGCCTTTGACGCCGGCTACATCGAAAAACGCCTGGATGCCAGCGGCTACCCGCCCAACCTGCAGGTGTTGGTCGACGGGGTGCGTGATGTGCGCAGTGCCAAGGGGGCCAAGTTCTACTTCCTGCGGCGCATCCCCCACGACCCGCTGCTGGCGGCCAAGGAGGACGATGAGGGGGCCTGGGGCCTGCGTGCCTACGACAGCAGTCCCGACAGCCCACGGGAAGGCGAAGACGTCTTCGACGTGTATTCCAAGGCCCGTGGCAAAGGCCTCAACAACATCCCCTACGGGCAATGGTGACGGCCATGAAACGCAGCCGAGGCTTCACCCTGATCGAACTGCTGGTGGTGATGGCGATTATCGCCACGCTGATGACCATCGCCATGCCGCGCTACTTCAACAGCCTGGAGAGCTCCCGCGAGGCCACCCTGCGCCAGAGCCTGGCAGTGCTGCGCGAGTCGCTGGACCACTTCTACGGCGACACCGGGCACTACCCCGATTCGCTTGAGCAACTGGTCGAGCTGCGCTACCTGCGCAACACCCCGGTGGATCCGATCATCGAACGCAGCGATGCCTGGCAACTGGTGCCACCGCCAGAAGGTGTGGCCGGTGGCGTGGCCGACATCAAAAGCGGCGCTACAGGGAGGGCGCGTGATGGCAGCCTCTATGCTGAATGGTAAGGCCTGTGCCGGCTTCACCTACTTGGGCGTGCTGCTGCTGATCGCGGTCAGCAGCGTGGCCCTGGCCGCCACCGGGACGGTCTGGTCGAGTGCCGCCCAGCGCGACCACGAGCGCCAGTTGTTGTGGGTCGGCAGCCAGTACGCCCAGGCCCTGCGCAGCTACTACCGGGCATCGCCGGGGCTGGCCCAGTACCCCCAGGACCTGGCCGACCTGTTGCAGGACAACCGCTTCCCCGAGGCCAAGCGGCACATCCGCAGGCTCTACCCGGACCCGATCACCAACAGCGACGACTGGGGCCTGCTGCGCTCGATCGACGGCCGTATCACCGGCGTGCACAGCCGCTCGGACGCCACCCCGTTCAAACGCAGTGGCTTTGCCGCCGAGTGGTCGGGCTTCGAAGGGCTGGAGCACTACAGCGACTGGCAGTTCGTCGCCGAGCAGGCGTTCGCCGACAGCCCCAACGGTGCCCAGCCCCATGCCGGCCCGGGAGACACGCCATGAACCGCCTGGCTGTGCTGTGCCTGAGCCTGTTGCTGGCGAGCACGCTGAGCAGCGCGCTGAAGGCGGCTGAAGAGGACGAGATGATGGGCTTTATCGTCGACAACACCATCTCGCACATCGGCCACGATTTTTACTACTACTTCGCCGACCGCCTGCGTGCCACCAGCCGCCTGGACTTCAACCTGGTGGTGCGCGAACGCCCGGATGCCCGCTGGGGCAGCCTGATCACCGTGGAGTTCGAGCGCGACGTGATGTACCGCCGCTTCCTGCCACCCAACACCACGGAACTCAAAGAAGAGGCCGTCGCGGCCGCCGACCTGGTCAAGCAGCAGATCATCCAACGCAAGTTGCAACGCCTGCTGCAGGACACCACCGATCTGGAGAGGGACGAGCTATGAAAACCCGCATTCCCCGTTGCATCGCCGCCTGCCTGCTGGCCAGCGCCTGTGCTGCCCAGGCCACCGAGCTGGTGTACACCCCGGTCAACCCGGCCTTCGGCGGCAACCCGCTCAACGGCACCTGGTTGCTGAACAACGCCCAGGCGCAGAACGACTACGACGACCCCGACCTCAAGGACCGTGCGTCTGCCTTCTCGGGCACCTCGGCCCTGGAGCGCTTCAGCAACCAGCTGGAGTCGCGGATGTTGTCGCAGCTGCTGGACAACATCAGCAATGGCAGCACCGGAAGCATGGCCACCGATGCCTTCCTGATCGACGTTATCGACGATTCAGGGGCGCTGAGCATCAAGGTCACCGACCGCGCCACAGGAGAAATTTCGATCATTGAGGTCAGCGGCCTGAACCCCTGAGAGGGAAAGGCATTTATGTTGGGGAGAGAACACCATGAAACGTCTGCTGAGCACGCTGCTAATCCTCACCGCCCTTGGCCTGCAAAGTGGTTGCAGCCTGCGCGAACCCATGTCGGCCGAACAGGACTCGGAAACCCCGACCCTGACCCCGCGCGCCTCGACCTATTACGACCTGATCAACATGCCACGCCCTAAAGGCCGGCTGATGGCGGTGGTGTATGGCTTCCGCGACCAGACCGGGCAGTACAAACCCACCCCGGCCAGTTCGTTCTCGACCAGCGTCACCCAAGGCGCGGCGAGCATGCTGATGGACGCCCTGAGCGCCAGTGGCTGGTTCGTGGTGCTGGAGCGTGAAGGCCTGCAGAACCTGTTGACCGAACGCAAGATCATCCGCGCCTCGCAGAAGAAGCCGGATGTTGCAGAGAACATCATGGGCGAACTGCCGCCGCTGCAGGCCGCCAACCTGATGCTTGAAGGCGGCATCATCGCCTATGACACCAACGTGCGCAGTGGCGGGGAAGGGGCGCGTTACTTAGGCATAGACATCTCCCGCGAGTACCGCGTCGACCAGGTGACCGTGAACCTGCGCGCAGTCGATGTGCGCACCGGGCAGGTGCTGGCCAACGTCATGACCAGCAAGACCATCTACTCGGTTGGGCGCAGTGCCGGGGTGTTCAAGTTCATCGAGTTCAAGAAGTTGCTGGAGGCGGAGGTGGGGTATACTACCAATGAGCCGGCGCAGCTGTGCGTGCTGTCGGCGATCGAGGCGGCGGTGGGGCATTTGCTGGCGCAGGGGATCGAGCGGCGGTTGTGGCAGGTGGCGGGGGATGCGGGGGATGGCAAGGCAACGGTGGACAAGTACCTGAGTCAGTATCAGCAGCCGTGATCGACCTTGAGGGCCTCTTCGCGGGTGAACCCGCTCCCACAGGTACTGCGTCGCTCTTGAAATCACGCTATCCCTGTGGGATATCAGCCAGCCCTTTGGGCAGCGCTTTCGCTCACAGAGCTAGTATCGCAAGCGATTTGCTGACTCTGTGGGAGCCGGCTTGCCGGCGATGCAGGCGACGCGGTTCATGGCACCGGCTTTGCCGGTGATCGCTGGAAAGCCAGCTCTCACAAGTCCCTGCTTGAATCAGCGGTCATTGCAGGATTAGGGGGAGGTCCAGTGTTGGCAATTAATCGAGTCAGTCCCAGTTGCGGTAAACATTAGGCAAAGGCGTTTTGCGGCCTAAGCTCTCTCGCGAATTTGAGTTTTGTCACCTGACATTTTTGCCAGTAGTCGGAAGTTTCAGCCTGACGTAACGTGCCAGGGAGTAGTAATTCAATTGTCTAATGCACTCAGGCTTATTCGAGAAGGGGTGTGCGCAAATATTATTACAGGGTAAGTAAGTGACGCTACAGCTCGCTGAAGCGCAGGCAGCGCAGCATGCTGCGCGCTGAGACTGAGTGTTGAGTGAATGAGGTAGAAAGGAGATGCCGATGCGTGCGTTATTGCTGGCGGTGGATGGGAAAAACTCTGTACTGAAAGGAACGGTGACGCACTCCTACAGCACGTATGGGTTCGAAGATCTGACATCGAAAGCGTCGTTGATTGGTTTCAATGGTGAGCACCGTGATGGTGCTTCTGGGTGCGATTTACTAGGGCGTGGCAGGCGGGCTTATAGCCCCGTATTGATGCGTTTCATCTCGCCTGACACCTTGAGCCCGTTCGCTGAAGGTGGTTTGAATGCTTATATGTACTGCGGCGCAGACCCCGTCAACTACTCAGATCCGAGTGCGATGATGAGGGGGAACTACTGCGCGAGAAAAAGGGCACGTCAATGGGGGCAGTCAAAACGGGGGAAAGCGTTCGCCCCTACAAAACAAGGCGATTGATCGCCGTAATAAAAAAACCTCAGGTTCATCGAAGGTGCGTAAAAAAGCGGATGCATCGTTTAGCACAGAGCCAGAATTTTGGGAAGCTCTGAGGGGAACAAAGGAGGCGACGACAGCCCATATTGCGGAATATATGGTAGATATGTACAAGGCTGGAGTTGCAAACCGTGAAAGAGGCATCCCCCACGAGGTATTGGTGAGCGCTGTTCAGTATAAAATTGAAAGTAAAATCCATAGTTTGTATGGCTGGTCGGGTTGGAATGAGCTTGTTGAATCTGGACAGTATGGTAATAAATACTCGGCTAGAAGATCGCTTGAGCAAAGCGTCGATCGTGTTGCCAAATTTTTAATAGAAATACATTCAGTTGCCGAGTCTGTAGACACAGTGCGAGCCCCCTGAAACCCCATCGCGGCTCGGTTCCAAGCTGAACAAACGCAGCCTGCTCTACAAAGCGAAGACCTCCCTCCACGAGGACGCCCAACCAAACTCTCCCGACAGCAGCCTGATGACGCCAGGCCATTTCTCCCGCACACTGCGCAAAATTCCCAAGCCCGTTCCCCTCTACCGTGCGGGGCGCAGCCGGAGTAGAAAATGGCGCGACAACTAATAACAAACGCCCAAGACCCGCTACACGAATCCCGCCAGGCCCGGCTCAAGCTGGCCAGCGAAGGCGAGCTGCCACTGGGCATGCTGCGCGATGAAATCGACGCGTCCTGGCGCCGCAGCCTGGGCCATGGCCTGGATTGCCTGCAAGGCGAGCAGGTCGGCCTGGGCCTGGAGCAAGGCCATGACCTGCGCATGCTGCTGGAGCGCAACCGCTTGCTGGTCGATGCCGTCACCCCCGAGCTGGATTACCTGGTCTCGCGCCAGGGCAAGGCGGGCATCATCATCCTCGGTGATGCCCAGGCCAACGTGCTGGCCATCGAAGGCCAAACCCACGTGCTCAGCCGCGAAGGCCTGCGTGACCTGCACCCAGGCAGTTGCTGGAGCGAATCCCTACGTGGCACCAATGCCATCGGCACGGCCGTGGTAGAAGGGCGGCCGACCTTGATCAACTGCGGTGAACACTACCTCGATCGCCTCAGCCCGTTCTCTTGCACCTCGGTGCCGCTGCGTGACCCGCGGGGCGAGGTGATCGGTGTGCTCGACATCACCCGCGAAGGCGTGATGGCGCAGCCGCAGGACAGCCTGTCGACGCTGATGCTGGCAGCCGGCAACATCGAAGGCCGGCTGTTCGGCCTGTGCCATCCCGAGCAACTGGTGCTGGCCTTCCATAGCCGCCCGCAGTACCTCAACAGTGCCTGGCACGGTCTATTGGCATTGAGCCTGGACGGCGAAGTGCTGGCGGCCAACGACAGTGCCTGCCAATTGTTGCAGGTGCCGCGCCAGGACCTCATTGGCCGGCGTAGCAGCGACCTGCTCGGCGAGCGCTCGCCGGCCTTCATCGCCCGGCTGTGGCAGGGCGGTGTCAGCAGTGTGCAGACGGCCAAGGGCGAGTTCTTCTTCCGCGCGTTGCAACTGCCACGTCACGGCCAGCTGAACGGCAGCGTGGCGGTGAGCAAGCCGACGCTGGCCAACACGTCACCCGCGCTCGATGCACTGGCCGGTGGCGACCCACGCCTGGCGCGCAACCTGCGCATGGCCCGCCAAGGTCTGGGCAACGGCCTGCCGGTGCTGCTGCTGGGTGAGACCGGCACCGGCAAGGAAGTCGTCGCCCGGGCCTTGCACCAGGCCAGCCCGCGGGCCGACAAGCCGTTCGTGGCGGTTAACTGCGCGGCCATTCCCGAAGGGCTGATCGAATCCGAACTGTTTGGCTACCGCGAAGGGGCGTTCACCGGCTCACGCCGTGGCGGCATGGTCGGGCGGCTGATGCAGGCCCATGGCGGCACGCTGTTCCTCGACGAGATCGGCGACATGCCGCTGGCCCTGCAGGCCAGGCTGTTGCGGGTGCTGCAAGAGCGCCGCGTGGCGCCGCTGGGCGCGGGTGACGAGCAGGACATCGACGTGGCGCTGATCTGCGCCACCCACCGCGACCTCAAACGCCTGGTGCTTGAACAGCATTTTCGCGAAGACCTCTATTACCGGGTCAATGGCGTCTCGCTGCGCCTGCCGGCCCTGCGCGAGCGTGACGACCTGGCCGGGATCATCCAAGGGCTGCTGGACAAGTCCGGTGCCAAGGGCGTGAGCCTGGACCCGGCGCTCAGCGCCTTGCTCGAAGGCTTCGACTGGCCAGGCAACATCCGCCAGCTGGAGATGGTCGTGCGCACCGCGCTGGCCATGCGCGAGGACGGTGAGCAGGTGCTGACCCTCGATCACCTCACCGATTGCCTGCTCGATGAACTGGCCAGCGGCACGACGCCGTCCGGCAGCCTCAAGGACAATGAACTGGAGCTGATTCGCAGCGCCCTGGGCCGCCACCAGGGCAACGTCTCGGCCGCCGCCGAGGCCCTGGGTATCAGCCGGGCGACGCTGTACCGCAAGCTCAAGCAGTTGCGTAGCTGACATGGGTGGTTTGTTCGCAAGGCTGGTAGAGACCAGCGACCCTGTCCTCATGCGTCAGGCGTTGGCCTGGCTGTATGGTTTCGTCCGCCCCCATCGACGCGCCATCGGTGTGCTGCTGGGCTTGTCCTTGGGCGCGTCACTGCTGGCCCTGGCGCAACCCTGGCTGGTCAAGACACTGATCGACGAAGGCCTGTTGGCCAAGGACTACCAGACCCTCTGGCACATGGCGGCGATCATGATCACTGCGGGCCTGCTGGGCACCGTGCTGGCCGGGGTCAACCGCTACCTGCATACGCGATTGTCCGGGCGCATTCTGTTCGCGCTGCGTGATGACCTTTACCGCCACCTGCAACAGTTGTCGCCCACTTTTTACGGGCGGCGGCGCATCGGCGATATCCTTTCGCGGCTGGATGGCGACGTCGCCGAAATCCAGCGCTTTGCCGTGGACTCGCTGTTTTCAGCGGTGTCTGCCGTGATCGGGCTGATGGGGGCGGTGGCCTTGATGCTGATGTTGTCTTGGCAGCTGTCGCTGTTGCTGGCGCTGCTGATCCCGATCGAGGTGCTGTGGTTGCGCTGGATGCGGCGCAAGGTCGAGCGCGAGGTGCGCAGCCTGCGTGAGCGCTCGGCCGATGTGTCGTCGTTTCTGGTCGAGACACTGCCGGCCATGAAGTTCATTCAGGCCGCGGGCCAGCAGGGGCGCGAAGCCGGGCGCCTGGACCAGTTGGGTCAGGGCTACATGAGCCAGTTGCTCAAGGTGCAGGTGACCGAGTTCTTTACCCAGGCGATACCCGGCACGCTGACCTCCTGGTGCCGCGCCTGCGCCTTTTTGGTAGGCGGCTGGTGGGTGATTCAAGGTACCTGGCAACTGGGCGCGCTGATCGCGTTTTCCACGTACATGGGCATGGCAGTCGGGCCGGTGCAAAGCCTGTTGGGCTTGTATGTGGCGGTGCAGCGCATGGCCGTGAGCTTGGGCCGGGTAATGGAGCTTAAGCAAGAAGCCGTTGCCGTGCGCCAGGCGGACACGCCGCAGCCGATACCAGACGGGCCAGGTGAATTGCGCCTGGAGGCCTTGCACTTCGCCCATGACGGGCGCCAAGGCGCGGTGCTGAGCGACGTGAATATCTGCGTGCCGGGTGGCCTGAAGGTCGCCATCAGCGGCGCCTCTGGGGTCGGCAAGTCGACCTTGATCGATCTGTTGCAACGGTTCTACGACCCGGACGCCGGGCGCATCCTGCTGGATGGCACCGACCTGCGCGAACTCGACCTGGCGGCGCTGCGTCGGCGCATTGCCGTGGTCAGCCAGGACATCGTGCTGTTCCGTGGCACCCTGGCGCAGAACCTTGCCTACGGGGTGCCCGAAGCCAGCCGTGCCGAGCTTGAGCGGGTGGTGCGCCTGGCGCGCCTGGACAGCCTGGTCGAAAGCCTGCCCTTGGGGCTGGACGGGCTGTTGGGCGAGCGTGGCCAGCAGCTGTCTGGCGGGCAGAAGCAACGTATCGCCATTGCCCGCGCGGTGTTGCAGGCCCCTGCGATCCTGGTGCTGGACGAGGCCACGTCGGCGGTAGACGAAGCGACCGAGCGCGAAGTGATCGCGGCCATCGACCAGCTGTTTGCCGGGCGCACGCGCATTCTGATCAGCCACCGAGCCTCGACCCTCGCCGATGCCGACTTGCATTTGCACCTGCATGATGGGCAACTGAAGGTGTTGCCCCAGGAGGCCATCAAGCATGGGCAATGAGTTGCGTGTCGGGGTCATCGACAGCGGTTGCTCGTCGGACCAAGCACTGGATTTGCTGGGCGCACGGCGTTTCTGGCTTGAGGACGGCCAGCTGCGCGAAGGCGAAGCGTTGCCCGACCAACTAGGCCACGGCAGTGCCATTGTTGCAGGCCTGCTGCGTGAGTCTGGCCCGGTGCCGCTGTTGCTGGCCCAGGTGTTTTCTGCGCAGGCGAGCACCAGTGCGTTGCAGGTGGCCGCCGCATTGTTATGGCTGGTGGAAGAGGGGGCGACGCTGATCAACCTTAGCCTCGGCCTGCTGCAGGACCGGCCCGTGCTGCACCAGGCCTGCGCCGAGGCCCAGGCGGCTGGCGTGCTGCTGTGCGCCTCCAGCCCGGCGCAGGGTGGGGCGGTGTACCCGGCCAGTTACCCGGGCGTGATTCGCATGACCGGCGATGCGCGTTGTGCACCGGGGCAGTGGTCCTGGCTGGGCACTGCACAGGCGGACTTCGGTGGCCATGTCGGCGCCGGTGGCCTGGCAGGGGCAAGCCTGGGTTGTGCTGCGCTGAGCGGGCGCGTTGCAGCGTTATTGCGTGAGCGGCCCGGCCTGGGGCGGCAGCAGGTGTTCGACTGGCTGCGTGCCCATGCCGCATTCAGCGGCCCTGAGCGGCGAGGTGCCGAGGATGAGTGAGCCGCACATCGTGGTGCTGGGTGCCGGGCCTGCGGGGGCCGCCACGGCAATCGGCCTGCGCCGCCTGGGCTACCCGGTCACGGTGGTGTCTGACTGGCGCCGCTTTGCTGCCGTGGAAGGCGTTTCGCAGCGGGTGCTGGAAGGTCTGCGCCACGCGGGCCTGGGCGGGGCCCTGAGCGAGGCGGCGATGCCAGCGACACGTCAGGTGCGCTGGAATGGCGAGCACCTGCAGATGAACCAGGAGTTTCTGCTCGACCGGCAACGCTTCGACCGTGCCTTGCGTGCTGACCTTGCACGGGCGGGAGTGACGCTGGTTGAAGGGCGCATCCGTGAGGTGGCGCGTGCCGAGGGTCATCAGGTGCGCCTGGACGACGGGCAAACGCTGCAGGCTGAATTCCTGGTTGAGGCGCGTGGGCGCCAGGCACCGTTGGCAGCTGACCGCATGCGCGGACCTGAGACGATCAGTTTGCTCAACCTCTGGCATGACGCCCCTGGCGCACCGGCTTCGGCGGTGGAAAGCCTGGATGACGGTTGGGCCTGGATGGCCAGGTTGGCCGATGGGCGCTGTTATTGGCAGATTACCCTCGATGCCCAAGGGGTGCCGACCAAGGCCGCCCTGCCTGAGTACTGCGCCACACGGCGCCGTGACTCGGCGTTAGTGGCCGAATTGTTCGGGGCGCAGGCGATGGAACCTGCACAGGTACATGCCCGTAGCAGTACCGCGATACTGGCCGGCGAATGTGTGGGGGATGACTGGATACGGGTGGGGGATGCTGCAATGGCGGTTGACCCACTCTCGGGGAACGGGATTTTCCAGTCGCTGTCGTCGGCGCTGCAGGCGCCTGTGGTGATCAATACCCTGTTGCGACGGCCCGAGCGGGCTGCGCTGGCGCGCCAATTTCATCAACAGCGGGTTGAGCAGTTGTTCATGCGCTTTGCCCGTATTGGGCGGGATTTTTATGGTCAGGAGCAGACACGCGCCGGGCTGCCGTTCTGGGCGCGTCGGCGGGGTTGGCCCGATGCCCAGCCGCTGCATTTGGCGGCCGATTGGCAGTCAGTGCAGGTAGCGCGCAGGCCGGTGTTGCGTGAGGGTTTTGTGGATGAGGCCGAGGTGGTAGTGACGGCGGATCAGCCGTTGGGGGTTTGGCATTTGCAGGGGGTGGAGCTGGCGCCGGTGGTGCGCGCGGTGCTGGCTGGGCAGGCGTTGGATGAGGTCATGAGCAGCCACTCCGAGGCGCAACGGATGATGCTGCGGCGGTGGCTGGCGGAGCAGGGCAGGCCCTGAGACCCAGGGGCCGCACAGCGGCCCCAAGATCCTCAGTCAGAAGAACGTCCCGACCACCAACTGCATATACGTCCCGGTATCGCGGCTACCCATCTGCGTACCGCCATTCGCCGCACTGCGCTCCGGCTTGTAGAACCCCACCAGCGGGCTGATCAGCAGGTGCTCGTTGACCATCCATTCCACATACAGGTCCAGCTCACGCCCACCCAGGTTGCCCTGGTCGGTGTCAAGTGTGTCGAAGTCGAAGTACAACGCCCCCACCGTCAGGTTGTCACGCGGCTTGCCTTTGAGCGCGACGTGGTGCACCTGGCTGTTCTTGTTGAAAGGCCCGGCATAGTTGGCGGCCACCTCGCCCTGAAACCAGGTGCCGTAGCCGCGGCTCAGGCCATAGAACAGCGGGTCGAAGTCTTCCGAAAAACGGCTGTAGCGGTAGGTGGCGGTTGGCGTCCAGGGCAGTTCGGAAAACGTCCAGTTACCCTCCAGGTACCAAGCGTTCTCGCGCCCGCCTGTGCGGTCTTGGGTGACGTATTCGCCGGCCAGTTCCAGGTCCTTGACCCCCAGGTTACCGCGCCCGCGCAGGCTGACTGTGTCCATGCCGTCGCGGTGCTGCAGGCCCATGATCTGCGCGTAGCGCTGGTCGACGTCGAGGCCGCGGATCCAACTGAGCCCGACTGTGCCAGCGTCGGCGACATGCTCGATGTTGGTCACCGCCATCGACGTGTCGGCCTGGTAATGGTTGTCGGATTTGAGCCACATCAGGTCGCCACGCCAGCCTTGCTTGCCGCCCAGGCGCAGCACGGCGGTGCGGTCGAAAGCTTTGCGTGCGGCCAGGTAATAGGCGCCGCCGCGGTCGAAGTTGGCGCCCAGGTCGACCTTGCCCAGGTTGACCGGGTCGCCCTGGATCAGGAAACCATCGCCCAGGGTCACCACCTGACGGCCACCGGAGAGGTCGATGCCATCTTCGCCCAGGGCCGGGAACAGGTTGGCTGAGCGCCAGCCCAGGTACAGGTCTTCGAGGGCGGTGCGGCGTTCGTCGCCGAGGGTCAGGCCTGCAGCGTCGCCATCACCCCAGGTGGCGGAGCTGAGCAGGTTGACGGCGCCATACAGTGCGCCGCTCTCGGCCAGGGCCTGGCTGCCGCTTAGGCCGTATTTGACGTAGCCCTCGCGCCAGTTGCTGCTGCCGGGTTGGCGGTTGCCGGCCTGGTTGTAGCTTTCGTCGCTGTGGAAGACGCCGAACAGGGCTTCGAGGTCGGCGTTGAGGGTGGTGCCGTTTTGGTTGTAGAGCTCGTGGGCTTGGGTGAGGGTTGGGGTGAACAAAAGTGCCAACATGCAGGCGAGCGTGTGCTTCATGGTGTGCTCCATGTTTTTGTTGTTGTGTTGTGTTGTGTTGTGTTGTGTTGTGTTGTGTTGGGTTGCCTGTGCCGGCCTTTTCGCAGCACAAGGCTGCTCCTACAGGGACCGCGTGCTTTTGTAGGCGCAGCTTTGTGCGGCGAGGAGGCCGGTTTAGGAAAAGATCAGAGCTTGATCAACACTGACTTCAGCTCGGTGTAATACTCGATGGCCGACGCGCCCATCTCGCGGCCGACGCCTGACATCTTGTAGCCACCAAACGGCAACGCCGGGTCGAGTGCGCTGTGGCAGTTGACCCACACCGAGCCCGACTTGATACGCGGGATCATCCGGTGCACCGCCCCCAGGTCGTTCGACCAGATACTCGCCCCTAGCCCGTAGGGGTTGTCGTTGGCCATGCCAATCACTTCGTCGAGGTCATCGAAGGGCATAGCCACCAGCACCGGCCCGAAGATTTCTTCCTGCACCAGGCGATGACGCTGGTCGACATCGACGATCACCGTTGGCTTGACGAAGTAACCCGGCCCGAAGCCTTCGCCGCCGCAGGCAATGGTCGCGCCCAGCTCACGGCCGAGTTCGATGTAGCCGGTGACACGGTCCTGCTGCTTGGCCGAGATCAACGGGCCCATCTGTACCGAAGGGTCCAGCCCGCTGCCCAGCTTCATGCCATTGGCGATACCGGCGATGTCGGCGATCACGTTGTCGAAGTGCTTGCGGTGCACATACAGCCGGGAGCCTGCGCAGCACACTTGGCCCTGGTTGAAGAAGATAGCTGTGGCAGCGCCGGCAGCGGCTTCCTGCAGGTTGGCGTCGGGCATGACGATGGTCGGCGACTTGCCGCCCAGTTCCAGGGTGACGCGGGTCATGTTGTCCATGGCCGCTTTGCCGATCAGCTTGCCGACCTCGGTAGAGCCGGTGAAGGTCAGCTTGTCGACGCCGGGGTGGCGGCTCAGGGCTGCGCCGGCATTCAGGCCGGTGCCGGTGATCACGTTGAACACGCCTGCCGGGTAGCCGGCTTCCTCGATCAGCTCGGCCAGTTTCAGTGCAGTCAGAGGGGTTTCGTCGGCCGGTTTGAGCACCACGGTGCAGCCCGTGGCCAAGGCTGGGCCCAGCTTCCAGCAGGCCAGTAGCAGCGGGAAGTTCCAGGCGACAATGGCACCTACCACGCCTACCGCCTCGCGGCGGACAAAGCCGTGGAACTGGTCGTTGGGCATCAAAGGCATCGAGGCTTCGACGGTGCTACCCTCGATCTTGGTGGCCCAGCCGGCCATGTAGCGCAGGAAGTCGATGGCCAATTGCACGTCCATGACCTTGGCCACTGCGGCGCTCTTGCCGTTGTTCAGGCACTCAAGCTCCGCCAGTTGTTGCGCGTCACGCTCCATCAGGTCGGCCAGGCGCCACAGCATGTTCTGCCGCTCACGCGGGCGCAGGCGGCTCCAGGGCGAGTCGTCGAAGGCTTGGCGCGCGGCCCGCACGGCGCGGTCGACATCGTCGGCGTCGGCGGCGGGTACTTCGCCCAGCACCTCGCCGGTGGCCGGGTTGCGGAACGACAGGGTGCGACCGCTGGCGGCGTCCTGCCAGTCGGCGCCGATGCGCATTTTCAGTTTGCGTTCGAGGAAGGCGCGGGTGGCGGGCAGGATGGGCAGTTCGGAAAGCATGGGGCGGTGCCTCTTGTCATTGGAATGTGAGCGAGGCTTGCGCAATGGGCGTGCCAAGGTCGTTGATGGGCCGCAAGGCCTTGAGGCGACTGGGGTTTGCCACAGTGCAAGGGCGTAATTGCAGGGTTGCGCTGTTGCACATTGAGACTGTGTGAGACGGTGGTGAAACAGTGGCTATACCGGCCTCTTCGCGGGGCAAGCCCGCTCCCACAGGGATAGAGCCGAACCCAGCCGCTGCGGCGTTTCGGTGGGAGCGGGCTTGCCCCGCGAATGGCCTGCAGAGCAGGCCCTGTCTCAGGATGAAACACCCTGTCGCGAAATGGCACGCTTCGGCTCTACCCCGGCGTGCCTGCGCAACCACGCGAAACCTACTAAGAGGCTGAAATACAACAACTTTTCAGCATGTGGCACAGTTTCTGTATCACGACTGTCACATGCACACCTGCTGTACCAAAGCGTGCGAGAACGATAAGAACAACAACCGTGGAGGTCTGACCTTGAAGACGACTCGACTCCGCCGGCATGCGGGCAAACTGGCGCTGGTCGCCGCCGCGCTGCTGAGCACCCAGGCCATGGCGGCCGAGCAGGGCCCTAACCTGTTGCAAACCAAGTGCATGGGGTGCCATATCCCCGAAGGCAACGACACCTACAGCCGTATCAGCCATCAGCGCAAAACGCCGGAAGGCTGGCTGATGAGCATCGCCCGCATGCAGGTCATGCACGGCCTGCAGATCAGCGACGATGACCGGCGTACCCTGGTCAAGTACCTGGCCGACAAGCAGGGGCTGGCGCCCAGCGAGACCGATGGCGTGCGCTACGCCATGGAGCGGCGGCTTAACACCGTCGAACACTTCGACCAACAGCTCAGCGAAACCTGTGGCCGTTGCCACTCCGGTGCCCGCGTTGCCCTGCAGCGTCGCCCGGCCCAGGAGTGGGAACACCTGGTCAACTTCCACCTCGGCCAATGGCCGTCTCTCGAATACCAGGCCCAGGCGCGTGACCGTGACTGGCTTGAAATCGCCCTCAAGCAAATGGTGCCGGACCTGGCCAAGCGCTTCCCGCTCGACAGCCCGGCCTGGGCAGAATGGCAACAGGCCAGGCCCAAGGCCGATGCCTTGCCAGGGCAGTGGGCGTTCAGCGGTCACATGCTGGCCAAAGGCGATGTCCGTGGGGTGATGACGGTCAGTGCAGGGGAGGCTGACACCTTCAAGGTCGAGGTCAAAGGCAGCTACGCCGACGGCACGCCGTTCAATGGCAGCGGCTCGGCGATCCTTTACAACGGCTATGAATGGCGCGGCAACGTGAAGGTGGGCGACAGCAACCTGCGCCAGGTATTCGCGGCGCTGGATGGCGAGATGAAAGGCCGCATGTTCGAGGCCGATCACGACGAGCGCGGCCTGGACTTCAGCGCGGTGAAAGACGGCAAGGCACGCCTGTTGGCAGTGCAACCGGCCTTCATCAAGGTGGGCAGCGAAAGCGAGATCACCCTGGTCGGCAGCGGCCTGACGGGCAAGCCGGAACTGGGCGCAGGTGTTGAAGTGACAGAAGTGCTGGAGGCCACCCCGACCCTGGTGCGGGTCAAGGCGCGCGCGGCGGCAGACGCCAAGCCAGGCCAGCGAGACGTTGCAGTGGGCGCACTCAAGGGCGTCAACCTGGCGGTTTACGACAAGGTCGACGAGGTCAAGGTGGTGCCAGGGTTCTCCATTGCCCGCATCGGCGAAAACGGCGCGTCCGTGCCGAAGGTGCAGGGGCGCTTCGAAGCCGAAGCCTGGGGCAAGGATGCCAGCGGCCAGCCGCTGCGCATCGGTTACCTGCCCGCCCAATGGAAGGTCGAGCCGTTCAACGAGCGTGCCGTCGAGGACGAGGACGTCAAGTTCGCCGGGCAGATGCAGGCCGACGGCGTCTTCGTACCCGGCGGTGCGGGGCCTAACCCGGCACGCAAGATGATGACCAACAACGCTGGCAACCTGAAAGTCATCGCCACCCTGGCTGACGGCGGCCAGACCGGCGAGGGCCACATGATCGTCACCGTCCAACGCTGGAACAACCCGCCCTTGCCATAAGGCAGGTGTGAACGCGTTTTCCAACGGATCGATTATCGGAGGTCGCCATGGGCGCACTATTGAACCTGGTCGAACGCAACCTGCATGAAGTGCAGGTGGATGCCGACCGCATGCTGTTTCACATCCCTAGCAGTTCGCTGTTCGCCACCGACGCGGTGACCGGCGGCATCATCGACACCCTGCGCCAGCAAGGCTGCTCCGCCGAGGAGCTGATGCAGCGCCTCGGTCAGCAGTTTGCCGGCGCCGACATCCAGGACACCCTGCGCGAGCTGATCGCCCTGGAAGTGGTCAGCGACGGCTCACCACTGACGCCGGAAATCGCCCTCAAGCAGGTCGAGCGCACGGCCTTGAACACGGTGGTGCTCAACGTCAACACCGGCTGCAACCTCAGCTGCACCTATTGCTACAAGGAAGACCTGGACAAACCCTCTGCCGGCAAGAAGATGAGCACCGCTACCGCCGAGGCCTCGGTGGAGATGCTGCTCAAGGAGTCCCCTGACGAGCAACGCTACAGCGTGGTGTTCTTCGGCGGCGAGCCGTTGTCCAACCGGCCTTTGATCGAGCACATGGTCGCTTACTGCGAGCGGCGTTTCGCCGAGGCCGGCAAGCAGGTGGAGTTCATCATGACCACCAACGCCACCTTGCTCACCGAAGAGATCATCGACTGGCTCAACGCCCACCGTTTCGGGTTGTCGATCAGCATCGACGGGCCGAAGACCGTGCACGACCGCAACCGCATCACCGTGGGCGGGCAGGGCACCTATGACGTGGTGCGGCGCAAGGCCGAGATGCTGCTGTCACGCTATACTAGTCGCCCGGTGGGGGCACGGGTCACCCTGACCCGTGGCATCACCGATGTCGAGACCATCTGGAATCACCTGTTCAACGAGATGGGCTTTGCCGAAGTCGGCTTCGCCCCGGTGACCTCGGGCGACCTGTCGGCATTCAACCTCACCAGCGACGAACTGGTGCAGGTGTTCGCCAACATGAAGGCCCTGGGCCGTCGCTACCTGGAAGCCGCGCTCGAGCACCGCAACATCGGCTTTTCCAACCTGCACCAATTGATCACCGACATCCACGAGGGCCACAAGAAGGCCCTGCCGTGCGGCGCCGGGCTGAAAATGCTGGCGGTAGACCATGAAGGTGAATTGAACCTGTGCCACCGCTTCACCGGCTCCAGCCTGCCGACGTTCGGCAACGTGCACCAAGGGGTGAAACAGGCCCAGCTCAATGACTTCCTGTCGCAACGCCTGGACCGCAGCAACACCGGCTGCGAGAGCTGCCGTATTCGCAACCTGTGCTCCGGAGGCTGCTACCACGAGAGCTATGCCCGCTACGGCGACCCGCAGCACCCGACCTACCACTACTGCGAGCTGATGCGCGACTGGGTCGACTTCGGCATCGAGGTCTACAGCCGCATCATGGCCGCCAACCCGGCCTTCATCGACCGCTACATCACCCCGCGGAAGGCGCACTGACATGAAGCACTTGAAGCCCCTGAACAACAAGGCGCGCATCCTTGAGCAGGCCGCTGCCGAAGACCGTGTCGAAGAAGTCATGGCGATGAGCGCGGTGGCAGGCTGTACCGCCACCACCGACCCGGGTTGGGAAGTGGACGCCTTTGGTGGCGTGAGCTCGCTGTGCCAGCCTATGGAAGCCGACCTTTACGGCTGTTCCGACCCTTGCTGGTGGCCAGCGCAGGTGCCGGACATGATGAGCACCTACCAGGACTGGAACGCCCAGGCGACCAACTCACAGGACGACTGGCGCAACCTCGGCACCGTGTTCCCGAAAGACAAGTGACCGGCCCAACAAGAATGACAAGGGGAAACCGCATGAAACCTGGACTCTGCGCGCAGCTCGCGCTCACCGTCGCCGCCACGGCCAGCGCCTGGGCGGTACAGGCTGACGACACCGGGCCGGCCTTGAAGGCTGGCCATGAATACCTGATCGTGACCAACTACCCGAACAACCTGCATGTGGTGGATGTGGCCAGCGATGCGCTGTACAAGAGCTGCCGCATGCCCGATGCGTTCGGCCCCGGCACCGCGATGATGGCGCCGGATAACCGTACCGCCTACATCCTCAACAACCACTACGCCGACATCTACGGCATCGACCTGGACACCTGCAAGACCACCTTCCACGCCAACTTGTCCAGCGTGCCTGGGGAAGTCGGCAAGTCGATGTATTCGTTTGCCATCAGCCCTGATGGCAAAGAGGTGTATGCCACCGTCAACCCGACCCAGCGCCTGAACGATCACTATGTGGTCAAGCCGCCGCGCCTGGAGGTGTTCCGCACGGCCGATGGCCTTGATGCGAAACCGGCGCGTACCTTCCCGATGCCGCGCCAGGTGTACCTGATGCGCGCTGCTGACGATGGCAGCTTGTTCGTGGCGGGCCCGGACATCTACAAGATGGACGTGCAAACCGGCAAGTACGAGGTGGCATTGCCGCTGCGTACTTGGAACCGGCCCGGCTACAGCGCCCCGGATGTGCTGTATTTCTGGCCGCATCAGAGCCCTCGGCACGAGTTCTCGATGCTCTACACCATTGCCAAGTTCAAGGACGAAAAGCAGGACCCGAATACCGCCGAACTGCTTTACGGTTACCTGAGTGTCGACCTGAAAACCGGCAAGACACACACCCAGGAATTCGCCGACCTGACCGAGCTGTACTTCACCGGGTTGCGCTCGCCGAAGGACCCGAACCAGATCTACGGCGTGCTCAACCGCCTGGCGCGGTATGACATCAAGGAACGCAAGCTGATCAAGGCGGCTAACCTTGAACACACCTACTACTGCGTGACCTTCGACAAGAAGGGCGACAAGCTGTACCTGGGCGGCACCTTCAATGACCTGGCGGTGTTCGACCCCGAAACGCTGCAGAAGGTGAAGAACATCAAGCTGCCAGGTGGGGACATGTCGACCACTACGCCGCAGGTGTTTATCCGCTAGATACAAGGTGGACTTACCGGCCTCTTCGCAGCACAAGGCTGCTCCTACAGGCCACCGCGTTCCATTGTAGGAGCAGTCTTGTGCTGCGAAGAGGCCGGTTCAAACAACACAAGAACAACAAGAGAACGCCCATGCCCCAGCCAAGCTATTCCCAGGGCAACCAGGACAAACCCCTGCTGACCCACTGCATCGGCGACGCCTTCGACACCACCGTGGCCCGCTTTCCCGACCGCGAAGCCCTGGTGGTCCGCCACCAGGCCTTGCGCTACACCTGGCGGCAACTGGCCGAGGCGGTCGACCAGCACGCGCGCGCCCTCATGGCATTGGGCGTGCAAGCCGGCGACCGCCTGGGCATCTGGGCGCCCAACTGTGCCGAGTGGTGCATCACCCAGTTCGCCAGCGCCAAAGTCGGTGCGATCCTGGTCAACATCAACCCAGCCTACCGCGCAAGCGAGCTGGACTACGCCCTGGGTCAGGCGGGTTGCCGCTGGGTGATCTGCGCAGATGCCTTCAAAACCTCCGACTACCATGCCATGCTGCTGGGCCTGATCCCGGGCCTTGCCGAGGGCCACCCGGGCGCGCTGGCCTGTGAGCGGTTCCCCGAATTGCGCGGGGTCGTGAGCCTGGCCGCCTCACCGCCACCGGGTTTTCTCGCCTGGCATGCCCTGCAGGCCCGCGCCGACGCCATCAGCGCCGAAGCCTTGGCCACCCGCCAGGCGCAACTGCACAGCGATGACCCGATCAACATCCAGTACACCTCCGGCACCACCGGCTTCCCCAAGGGCGCCACGCTGAGCCACAGCAACATCCTCAACAACGGCTACATGGTGGGCGAAAGCCTGGGCTTGACCGAGCACGATCGGCTGGTGGTGCCGGTGCCGCTGTACCACTGTTTCGGCATGGTCATGGCCAACCTGGGTTGCATGACTCACGGCAGCACGTTGATTTACCCCAACGACGCCTTCGACCCACTCGCCACGTTGCGCGCAGTGGCCGAGGAAAAGGCCACCGCGCTGTACGGCGTGCCCACCATGTTCATCGCCGAACTGGACCACCCGCAACGCAGTGCCTTCGACCTGTCGAGCCTGCGCACCGGCATCATGGCCGGCGCCACCTGCCCGATCGAAGTGATGCGACGGGTCATCGACGAGATGCACATGGCCGAGGTACAGATCGCGTACGGCATGACTGAAACCAGCCCAGTGTCCTTGCAAACCGGGGCCAATGACGACCTGGAGCGCCGCGTGACCAGCGTCGGCCGCACCCAGCCACGGTTGGAGAACAAACTCATCGATGCCGATGGCCGCACAGTGCCGCGTGGTGAAATCGGCGAACTGTGCACCCGCGGCTACAGCGTAATGCTGGGGTACTGGAACAACCCCAAGGCCACGGCCGAAAGCATCGATGCCGAGGGCTGGATGCACACCGGTGACCTGGCGGTAATGGACGAGCAGGGTTATGTGCGCATCGTCGGGCGCAGCAAGGACATGATCATTCGGGGCGGCGAGAACATCTACCCACGTGAGCTGGAAGAGTTCTTCTTCACCCATCCAGCGGTGGCCGATGTGCAGGTGATTGGTGTGCCCTGCAGCAAGTATGGCGAGGAGATCGTCGCCTGGGTGCGCTTGCACCCGGGGCATGCAGCCACCGAAGACGAGCTGCGTGACTGGGCGCGGGCGCGGATTGCGCACTTCAAGGTGCCGCGCTATTTCCGCTTCGTCGATGAGTTCCCGATGACGGTGACCGGCAAGGTGCAGAAGTTTCGCATGCGCGAGATCAGCATTGCGGAACTGTCGGCGGGCTAATGGCATGGGCACCGGCGAGGCCGGTGCCCAGCACCGCTACAACGCCTTGGCCAGGAAGCTGGCGGTACGGCTTTCAACGCACCCGGCGACGGCCTGCGGTGTGCCACTGGCCACGACCTTGCCCCCCGCATCCCCAGCCCCCGGCCCGATATCGATCACCCAGTCGCTTTGCGCCACCACGCGCATGTCATGTTCGACCACCACCACGCTATGCCCGGCATCCACCAGACGGTTGAGTTGTACCAAGAACCGGTCGATATCCTGGGGATGCAGCCCGTTAGTGGGTTCATCCAGTACATACAACGTCGCCCCGCGCGCCGTGCGCTGCAACTCGGTGGCCAGCTTGATGCGTTGCGCTTCACCGCCAGACAGCTCCGTAGCCGGTTGGCCCAGGCGCAGGTAACCCAGGCCGATATCCTGCAGCACTTGCAGGCTGCGCCGTACCGACGGCTGTTCGGCGAACACCGCCAGGGCGTGTTCAACGGTCAGTTGCAGCACCTGGGCGATGTTCATCCCTTGCCAGGTCACCGCCAGTGTCTCGGGGTTGTAGCGGGCACCGTGGCAGGTCGGGCAGGGCGCGTAGACACTGGGCATGAACAACAGCTCGACGCTGACAAACCCTTCGCCCTCGCAGGTTGCACAGCGGCCCTTGGCGACGTTGAAGGAGAAACGCCCGGCATCGAAGCCTTGCGCCTTGGCGTGGTCGGTGGCAGCAAACAGTTTGCGCACGGCGTCGAACAGCCCGGTGTAGGTGGCCAGGTTGGAGCGGGGTGTACGGCCGATAGGTTTCTGATCGACCTGCACCAGGCGCTTGATGCTGCCCAGCCCTGCATTTACCCGGCCGCTGCTGGTTTGTTCGGGGTCGTCCTCCAGGCTCTGTTCTTCGCGCTCGGCAGGCTGTTGGGCATGGCCCAGGTGCGCGCCGACCAGCTCCAGCAGCGCCTGGCTGACCAGGCTGGATTTGCCCGAACCGGAAATACCCGTCACGGCGGTGAAGCACCCCAACGGGAACTGAGCGCTGAGGTTGTCGAGGTTGTTACGGGTGATGCCTTCCAGCGCTAGCCAATCCTGCGCCTGGCGCGGTGTGCGAACGGCCTGGGCGTGCTCGCCGAACAGGTAGGCGCGTGTGCACGATTGCTCGACCCGGGCGAGCCCCTCGGGCGGGCCGCTGTAAAGGATGGTGCCGCCGTGTTCGCCGGCGGCAGGGCCAACATCCACCAACCAGTCGGCGCGGCGCATGGTGTCGAGGTCGTGCTCCACCACATAGACCGAGTTGCCGGCCTGTTTCAGGCGCTGCAAGGCCTCGAACAAGGCCTCGCTGTCGGCAGGATGCAAGCCGGCCGAAGGCTCGTCGAGCACATAGATCACGCCGAACAGTTGTGAGTTGAGCTGGGTGGCCAGGCGCAGCCGCTGCAGCTCACCTGAGGACAGGCTTGGGGTACTGCGCTCCAGGGCCAGGTAGCCCAGCCCGAGGTCGAGCAGGGTGTCGATGCGCGCCAGCAACTCATGGGCGATACGTTGGGCGGCCAGGCGTTTTTCCAGGGTCAGGTCGTCCTGGTGCTGCTTCAGGTAGGCCGGCGCCGCCACCGTGCGGAACACCTCGGCCAGCGCCTGCAACGAGAGGTGCGACAGCTCGGCGATGTCCAGGCCTGCGAAGGTTACGCTCAGCGCTTCGCGCTTGAGGCGTTTGCCCGCGCACAGCGGGCAGGGGCTTGGCCGCATGAACTGCGACACGCGCTTGCGCATCTGCGCGCTTTGCGAGTGCATGAAGGTGTGCAGTACGTAGCGCCGGGCGCCGCTGAACGTGCCCTGGTAGCTGGGTTCCTGCTTGCGCTTGAGAGCGGCGCGGGTTTGCGCCGGGGTCAGGCCGGCGTACACCGGGGCGGTGGGGGTTTCTTCGGTGAACAAGATCCAGTCGCGCTGCGCTTGTGGCAAGTCGCGCCAGGGAATATCGACGTCATAGCCCAGGGTTACCAGGATGTCGCGCAGGTTCTGGCCCTGCCAGGCCATGGGCCAGGCCGCCACCGCGCGCTCGCGGATGGTCAGTGAAGGGTCCGGGACCAGGGTTGCCTCGGTCACTTCATAGACGCGGCCCAGGCCGTGGCATTCGGGGCAGGCGCCCTGGGGGGTGTTGGGCGAGAAGTCTTCGGCATACAGCATCGCGTGCCCGGCCGGGTAATGGCCGGCGCGCGAGTAAAGCATGCGGATCGAGCTGGACAGCGTCGTCACGCTGCCCACTGAGGACCGCGCGCTGGGCGTGCCGCGTTGCTGTTGCAGGGCCACCGCTGGCGGCAGGCCTTCGATGGCGTCCACATCGGGCACGCCAACCTGGTCGATCAGGCGCCGGGCATAGGGCGCGACGGATTCGAAGTAGCGGCGCTGGGCTTCGGCATACAGGGTGGAGAAGGCCAGCGAAGACTTGCCAGAGCCCGATACGCCGGTGAACACCACCAGCGCGTCGCGGGGGATATCGACATCGATGTTCTTGAGGTTGTGCTCGCGGGCGCCACGGACGCGGACGAAACCGGCAGGGCTTGGGTGACGTTGTGGCATTGGGCACTCCTTGGCTGGGGAGGGGGCACGGTAGCAGTGTTTTGGGATTTGTAGGTGCTTGCCTTGAGGTTTTCAGCGCCTGGCAGATCGAGCGCCGCGCGGGCGGCGCTCGATCGCCTAGGCGCTAAAGATCTCAACCCGTACCCCTGGCGGCCCTCATGCAATCCCCCATGCCCAGTTCCACCCTGCGGAACCACATTCGATTGTGCTCCCCCCATCACTCGCGTTTATCTGTCAGCCAACACGACCTGCCTTCCCCGTCGTGATCTCAACGCGAACAACAAGAACGGGAATTACCCGCGCAAGGAGATTCCGCATGTCCCGACATCAACACATCCTGGCCTGGCTCAACGACGTGGCCAGCGACCTGCACGCCATCCGTCACGACATCCATGCACACCCGGAACTGGGTTTTGAAGAAAACCGCACCTCAGCGCTGGTGGCCCGGCTGCTGCAAGCCTGGGGCTACGAGGTTCACACCGGTATCGGCAAGACCGGCGTGGTGGGGGTGCTGCGCAACGGCAGCAGCCCACGCAAGCTGGGGCTGCGCGCCGACATGGACGCGCTGCCGATCCATGAGGCCACCGGCGCGGCCTACAGCAGCCGGCACCAAGGCTGCATGCACGCCTGCGGCCATGACGGCCACACCACCATGCTGCTGGGCGCTGCGCGTTACCTGGCGGCGACCCGGCAGTTCGATGGCACGCTGACGCTGATCTTCCAACCCGCCGAAGAGGGCCAGGGCGGCGCCGAGGCGATGCTCGCCGACGGCTTGCTGGAGCGCTTCCCCTGTGATGCCCTGTTCGGCATGCACAACATGCCGGGGCTGCCGGCAGGGCACCTGGGCTTTCGCGAGGGGCCGATGATGGCCTCGCAGGATTTGCTCAGCGTAACCCTTGAAGGCGTAGGCGGGCATGGCTCGATGCCGCACCTGACCGTCGACCCGCTGGTGGCAGCGGCCAGTGTGGTGATGGCGTTGCAGACGGTGGTGGCGCGCAATATCGATGCCCAGGAAGCCGCGGTGGTCACTGTGGGGGCACTGCAGGCGGGCGAGGCGGCCAACGTGATTCCGCAGCAGGCAGTGCTGCGCCTCAGCCTGCGGGCGTTGAATGCCGAAGTGCGGGCGCAGACCCTGGCGCGGGTACGCGCGATCATCGTTAGCCAAGCCGAGAGTTTTGGCTGCAGCGCCAGCATCGAACACCGGCCGGCGTACCCGGTACTGGTCAACCATGCCGCAGAGAACGCCTTCGCCCAACAAGTGGGCGAGGAACTGCTCGGTGCCGACGCGGTGGACGGCAACACCCGCAAATTGATGGGCAGCGAGGATTTCGCCTGGATGCTGCAACGTTGCCCAGGCGCCTACCTGTTCATCGGCAATGGCCTGTCGCGGCCGATGGTGCACAACCCGGCCTATGATTTCAACGACGACATCCTGCTGACCGGCGCCGCTTATTGGGGCGCGCTTGCCGAGCGCTGGCTCGAACCCGCCTGACCTTTCTTTGACGACTGCCGCTGGAACCTGGGCGCGGCTGTGCCTGGGTCATCACCCAACAGATGAATGGAGTGTTCCCTATGCAGACTTCGAGCACAGGCGTGTCGCGTACCCGGCAGGTGGTCGCTGCCGTCATCGGCAATGCGCTGGAGTGGTATGACTTTATCGTGTACGGCTTTCTGGCGAGCATCATCGCCCGGCAGTTCTTCCCCTCCGACGATGAATACGCCTCGCTGCTGATGGCCCTGGCCACTTTCGGCGTGGGCTTTTTCATGCGCCCGGTGGGCGGCGTGCTGCTGGGCATGTACGCCGACCGCAAAGGCCGCAAGGCGGCCATGCAGATGATCATCCGCCTGATGACCGTGTCCATCGCCATGATCGCCTTTGCGCCCAACTACCTCGCCATCGGCATGGGCGCACCGTTGCTGATCGTGGTGGCGCGCATGCTCCAGGGCTTCGCTACAGGGGGCGAATACGCCAGCGCAACGGCGTTTCTGGTAGAAAGCGCACCCGCCCATCGCAAAGGCCTGTATGGCTCCTGGCAACTGGTGGGGCAGTGCCTGGCGGTGTTCTCGGGGGCGGCGATGGTGGCGTTGGTGACGCACCTGTGCACGCCAGAGGCGCTAGACAGCTGGGGCTGGCGAATCCCGTTCGTGCTTGGCCTGCTGATTGGCCCGGTGGGGCTGTGGATTCGCAAGCACATGGAAGAACCCGAAGAGTTCCTCGAGGCGCGTAAACAGGCCAAGGGCCAGGCGCCGGGCCTGTGGCAGGTACTGCGTGAACACCGCCGCAGCCTGCTGGTGTCGATGGGCCTGGCGTGTGGCGCCACGGTATCGTTCTACGTGGTGCTGGTGAACATGCCGACCTTCGCCCACAAGAACCTCGGGTTGCCGCTGGACCAGGTGTTGCTGGTGCAGATGCTTGCGGTGGGGCTGATGACCGTGGTCATCCCGCTGGCGGGGGCCTTGTCTGACCGGTTGGGCCGGCGCCCGGTACTGATGGCCTTCACCCTGGCCTTCTTCGTGATGGTCTATCCGCTGTATGTGTGGGTGGCGGCGGCGCCGTCGATCGAGCGCCTGCTGGTGATGCAGCTGCTGCTGTGCACCGCCATCGGCGGGTTCTTTGGCCCGGCGCCGACTGCCCTGGCCGAGCAGTTCCCGGTCGAGGTGCGTTCGACCGGGGTATCGGTGGCCTACAACGTGGCGGTGATGGTGTTCGGCGGCTTTGCGCCGCTGATCGTCACCTGGCTGAGCAAAGCCCTGAACACGCCGGTGGCGCCGTCGTTCTATGTACTGTTCGCTTGCCTGCTGACGCTGTTGGGCACTTACTGCCTGAAAGAAGCGCCACGTGCGGGTAAAGCTGTCGCGTTCAACCTTGGAGTGAAACCGTGAAGCCGCTAGCCATCGACCCAATCGTAGCGCTGGATGCCGAGGCGTTGTCCCGCGCGATTCATGCCCGCCAAGTATCGTGCCGTGAGGCGATGCTGGCGTACCTCGCCCATATCGAGCGTTTCAACCCGCAGGTCAATGCGCTGGTGTCGCTGCGTTCGGCCGAGGCGCTGCTGGCCGAAGCCGATGAGCGCGACGGTGAGCTGGCGCGGGGGCAGTCAAGGGGCTGGATGCATGGCATGCCCCAGGCAATCAAGGACCTGGCTGCCACGGCCGGGCTGCGCACCACGTTGGGCTCGCCGCTGTTCGCCGAGCAGGTGCCCAAGTACGATGCGGTCAGCGTGGCGCGGGTCAGGGCCAGTGGGGCGATCATCGTCGGCAAGAGCAACGTGCCGGAGTTCGGCCTGGGCTCGCAGAGCTACAACACCTTGTTCGGCACCACCCTCAATGCTTACGACCCAAGCCGGGTGGCCGGTGGCAGCAGTGGCGGGGCCGCGGCGGCCTTGGCCCTGCGATTGCTGCCGGTGGCCGATGGCAGCGACATGATGGGCTCGCTGCGCAACCCGGCGGCGTTCAACAACGTGTTCGGCCTGCGCCCGTCCCAGGGGCGGGTGCCGCATGGACCGGCGCCGGAGGTGTTCCTGCAGCAACTGGCCACCGAAGGGCCGATGGGGCGCAGCGTGGTCGATGTCGCGCGGTTGTTGACGACCCAGGCAGGCTTCGATGCACGGGTGCCGTTGTCGCTGAGTGGCGGCAAGGTTGATTTCGCTGAAGGGTTGCAGCGCGACTTCAAGGGCGCGCGGCTGTGCTGGCTGGGCGATTATGACGGCTACCTGCCGATGGAAGACGGGGTGCTGAGCTTGTGCGAGTCGGCCCTGGCGGATTTTGCCGAGCTGGGCTGCCAGGTCGAGGCCTGCCAGCCGGCCTTTGACTTGGCGCGCCTGTGGCAATGCTGGTTGACCCACCGCCACTTCCTGGTGCACGGCACCCTCGGCGCGGCCTATGCCGACCCCGGCAAACGTGCCCTGCTCAAGCCTGAGGCGCAGTGGGAAGTCGAGGGCGGTTTGCACCTGAGCGCGGCGCAGGTGTACCAGGCTTCGATAGACCGCAGTGCGTGGTACCAGGCCCTCGGCAGGTTGTTCGAACGTTACGATTTCCTGCTGTTGCCTTCGGCCCAAGTGTTCCCTTTCGATGCACAGCAGGCGTGGCCGAAGGCGGTCGCAGGGCGAACGATGGACACGTATCACCGCTGGATGGAGGTGGTAATCGGGCCGACCTTGGCAGGGCTGCCGAGCATCAGTGTACCGGTGGGCTTCAGTACCACGGGGTTGCCGATGGGCCTGCAAATCATTGGCCCAGCCCAGGCGGACCACGCGGTGTTGCAACTGGCCCATGCCCATGAGCAACTGACCCGCTGGGTCGAACGGCGGCCGCCGCCGTGCTTGCAACTTGCGTAAAGGCCCTGGGCAGGCGCGGTTCTTGCTGTGCATGATGACCAACCCGCCAAGTGACAGGGAGGTCAGACACATGGGCAACATGACAGACAGTGGCGGCGTACGCTCGGTGGAGCGGGCGCTGGCCATCGTCGATTTGCTGGGCGAACACCAGGCATTGGGGCTTGAAGAACTGCATTACCTGACGGCGCTGCCCAAGGCCACGGTCTCGCGCATGCTCGCCACCTTGCAGGAGCAGGGGTGGGTTTACCGGGGCTTGAGCGACCGGCGCTATCGTCTGTGTGCCCGGCGCCTGTTCGGCGACCGCCAGCTGCGCTTCAAGCGGCGCCTGGTGGAGCAGGCGGCGCCTTGGCTGCTTGAGCTGAGCGAACGCACCGGGCTGGTGGCAGACCTGTCGTGCTTCGATGGCGAGCGGCTGGAGGTGATGGAAAGCGCCATCCCTCAGGTGTTGCGCAAGCGCTACCCGAACAACTGCCAGATCGTCGGCCACCATGCCAGCCTGTTTCATTCGGCGATGGGGCGCGCGTGCCTGGGGGAGTTGGACGGCGACGAAGTGCAGCGCTTGGCCAGCCATCAACGGTTGGGTGATGACAGCCTGTTGCGCGATATCGAGGAGGATGCGCACAAGGGCTTTGGCCAGCGTACCGAGGGGCATTGGGAATACCCGGTGCGGTTGCCATTTCTGATCCGGGCGATCGCCTTGCCGGTCCGGGTCGAGGGGCAACTGGCGGGCAGCATCGCCTTGCATTGGCCGGTGGACCAGGCGCCGGTGGAGCGAGTGTTGAGCCTGCACCTGGACCGATTGGCGGCGACAGTGGGCCAGGTGCAGCAGGCGCTAGAGGCTTGAAGAAAGCCTTGTACTGGCCCGCGAAGAGGCCAACGCAGCGTCGCGAAACCCGCTCGGGCTCACCCCCGAGTGCTTGCGAAAAAACCGGCTGAAATACCCCACATCGACAAACCCCAGGTCATGGGCAATCTCTTTCACGCTGAGGCTTGAATGCCCCAGCGCCCGTTTGGCCTCCAGCACCAACCGGGCATTGATGACATTCATCGGGGTCATGCCCAGATGTTCCTGGCACAGCCGCCCCAGCGTGGCCAACGTCAGCCCGAGTTCAGCGGCATAAGCCCCCAACGACCAATGCTCGCGAAAGTGCATGTCCACCAGCTCGCGGAACCCGGTCAGTTGCTGGCTGCGCCTGGACGGTGGGCGACGCCCGTTACCACTGGCCTGTGGTTCGTGGCGCAGCACCTGGATCAGCAGCGCCAGCAACAGCGACATGCTGCTGGCCACATGCTCGCGAGCGCGGTTGTGGTATTCCTCGTGCAGGGCGCGGCACAACGGCAACAGGGGGTCTTCGTCGGTTTCCCAGTGGGGCAGGGCGATCACCTGGGGTTTGCGGACCGTTGCCAGCAGGTTCGGCGCCAGTACCTGGGTGATGCTTTCCAGCGGGTGCTGCGCCGCCGTGATCACCTGGCCCTCGACCGCACCGGCCCAGTGGAAGCCATGCACCACCTGCGCCGGCACGTACACCACGCAGGGCGCCTGGGCCTGCACGCGGTCACTGTCGAACAGCACTTCACCGCTGCCGATTTGCAGGTACAGCAACTGCAGTAAACCTTCGTGACGGTGCGCGGCGATCTCCCAGTTGTGGGCACCGGAGCGTTTGGAGATCGACTCCACATGCAGCGACTCGTGCCACACCGGCTGAGCAGTCTCACCGTACAGGGCGTAATTGGGAATCTTGTTCATGGTGTTGTAATTGTTTTGATCGGTACCCGGCTACTGTGCCACAGCCGCTGAGCAGGTTCAGGGGCGGTGCAGCAAATTGTCGGGAATGTGGGGCTGGTTGCAGGTTTTGTCCATTCTGCCCGGGTGCCTGTCAGCCCTAGGCTGTTCGCCAGATGAAGCGACACTCTGGAGAGCAGCATGCATAACAACAAGATTAGCGCTCACTGGCTGGGCCTGGATTCAGCCGTTTGTGTAGTGACCGGCGCGGCCGGCGGCATTGGCGCGGCACTGGCTGCCGCGTTGGTCGAACAGCAAGCCCATGTGGTGTTGCTGGACCGCGACCTGGGCAAGTGCCGTGAGCTGGCGGCCACCTTGGGCGAGCACAGTGTCGGCGAGGTCAGCGCGCTGGGGTGCGACATCGCCGACCCCGATAGCGTGAGCCAGGCCGCCGCACAGGTGCAGGCGCTGCACGGCTGCTGCGATGTACTGATCAACAACGCCAGTGTGCTGCGCCCGGGTTCGCTCGACGTGCTGACCCTGGAGCAATGGAACCAGGTGTTGGCGGTCAACCTCAGCGGCTACCTGCTGTGTTCGCAGGCCTTCGGCAGCTTGATGCTTGCCCGAGGCCAGGGGCGCATCGTGCATGTAGCGTCGATCGCGGCCCATTACCCTCAACCCAACAGTGGTGCCTACAGCGCGGCCAAGGCCGGGGTCAGCATGCTGTCCCGGCAGATTGCCGTGGAATGGGGGCCGCGCGGGGTACGCAGCAACGCGGTGTGCCCGGGGTTGATCCGCACGCCGCTGTCGGCAGCGTTTTACGCGGACCCGCACATCGAACGCCAGCGCAGCGCCATGACCGCCAACCAGCGCATCGGCGAGCCGCAGGACATCGCCGAGGCGGTGCTGTTTCTTGCCAGCCCGCGTGCCGACTACATCAACGGCGCCGAGCTGACGGTCGATGGTGGGCTGGAGAGCATGCCCATGGCGTTGATCCCGCGCCCCGGTTTCGAGGGCGTACGCGCATGAACACACGCACCTGCGATGTACTGGTGGTGGGGGCGGGAGCCGGCGGCCTGGCGACGGCGATCACTGCGAAAAAAAACGGCCTGGATGTGGTCGTCATCGAAAAGGACGATTGCTTCGGCGGCACCACGGCGTTCTCCGGTGGGGTGCTGTGGGTGCCGGGCAACCGGCATGGGATGAACGACAGCGATGAGGCGGCGCTGACCTACCTGCGCAACGAAACCGGCGACTGTTTCGACGAAGTGGCGGTCAAGGCGTTTCTGCGTCACGGGCCAGACATGGTCGAGTTCTTCGAGCGCGAAACCGCCGTCAAATTCGTCCCCACGCTGTACCCCGACTATCACCCACACGTGGAAGGTGGCGTCGATGTCGGGCGCTCGATACTGGCGGCGCCCTACGACATTCGCGGCCTTGGGCCCGACATGGCACGCCTGCGGCCACCGCTCAAGACCATCACCTTCATCGGCATGATGTTCAATTCGTCGAATGCCGACCTCAAGCACTTCTTCAATGCCACCCGCTCGCTGACGTCGTTCGTGTATGTGGCCAAGCGCTTGCTGACCCACCTCAAGGAGTTGGCGCTGTACGGGCGCGGCACTCAGGTGACCAGCGGCAATGCCCTGGCGGCGCGGCTGGTGAAGTCGGCACTGGACCTGGGCATTCCGATTTTGACCGGGACCCCGGCCAGGCACCTGTTGCGTGAAGGCAATCGGGTCACTGGCGTGTTGGCGAAACAAGGCGACAGCGAACTGCGCATCGAGGCGCGGCGTGGCGTGGTGCTGGCCTGTGGTGGGTTTTCCCATGACGTGCAGCGGTTGAAGCAGGCCTACCCGCATGTGCGTCGGGGTGGCGAGCACTTTTCGCCGGTGCCAGCAGGCAACACGGGTGATGGTGCGCGCATGGCTGAAACGATGGGCGCCAAGGTCGATATCTGCCTGCAAGCGGCGGCGGCGTGGATGCCGGTGTCCAAGGTGCCGATGGGGGCAGGGCGATTCGTCGCGTTCCCCCATTTGCTCGACCGTTACAAGCCCGGTGTGATCGGCGTGCTGCGCTCGGGCAAGCGCTTTACCAACGAATCCAATTCCTACCACGACGTGGGCGCCGCCTTGATCGAGGCGTGTGCCGAGCAACCGGAAACCGCCATGTGGCTGGTCTGTGACCGGCGCACCCTGGCCAAGTACGGCCTGGGTTTCGCCAAGCCCTCGCCGATGCCGCTGGGGCCGCTGTTGCGTAACGGCTACTTGCTCAAGGGCAGCAGCCTCACCGAGCTGGCGCGCAAGGCCGGGATCGATGCCGCCGGGCTGGAGCAGACCGTACGTGAGTACAACCTGGGCGCCGTTCAGGGTGAGGACCGCCAGTTTGGGCGAGGTACCACGCGTTTCAATCGCTACCTGGCCGACCCGCAGCACACGCCCAACCCGTGCGTGGCGCCAGTGGCCGAGGGGCCTTACTTTGCCGTGAAGGTGATCATGGGTGACCTGGGCACCTTCGACGGCATCCGCACCAGCGTGGTCGGCGAAGTGCTGGGCGCCGATCAGCAGGCCATCGACGGCCTGTACGCCGTCGGCAACGACCGCGCCAGCATCATGGGCGGCAATTACCCCGGTGCGGGCATCACCCTGGGGCCAATCATGACCTTTGGCTACATCACCGGGCGCCACCTGGCGGGCGTCGAACAAGGCCTGGCGACAGCGGGCAACGCGCGGGAGGTTGCATGATGGACAAGCCTGTCGTCGATCACAGGGTCTACACCATCCGCCCCCGTGGCATGGCGGCCTTTCTCGAAGCCTTCGACCAGCTGGCGATGCCAATTTTGCTGCGCCATCTCGGTGCGCCGCTGGCGTTCTACACCAGCAGCATCGGCCCGCTCAACCAGGTGGTGCACTTGTGGGGCTATGACAGCCTCGATGACTTCGAAAAACGCAGCGCCGCGCGGGACGCTGACCCGGACTTCGCAGCCTACCTGCAGGCCACCCGCGATCTGGTCGTGGCCCAAGAGACCCGGATCATCCGGCCTGTGCGGCTGCCCAGCCTTGTTAACCGGTAATGCTGCCTGGGCCGCATGGCGGCCCACTGCCGATGCACCTTCATAACAACAACAACAGGTGATACCCCATGAGCAACGCCATTGATGTGCGCCAACTGATCGACCAGCAACCCATCGGCCGCTACCAGAAATGGGTAGTCTTCCTGGGCTTTCTGATCATCGCCCTGGATGGGCTGGACGTCGCCCTCATCGGTTTCATCGCACCGCAACTGAAAAGCGATTGGGGCCTGGGCGCACAAAGCCTGGGCCCGGTGTTGAGCGCGGCCCTTATCGGCCTGGCGCTCGGTGCACTGATCGCCGGCCCCTTGGCCGACCGCTATGGGCGCAAGGCGGTCTTGCTGGGCAGTGTCCTGCTGTTTGGTGTGTGGACCTTGGCCTCGGCATTTTCGCCCGACCTCGAGACCCTTGTTGCCCTGCGTTTTCTGACCGGCCTGGGCTTGGGCGCTGCCATGCCCAATGCCAGCACCCTGGTCAGTGAATACGCGCCGGCGCGCAGCCGCTCGCTGTTGATCACCTTGGCCTTCTGTGGTTTCTCACTGGGTGCGGCGGCAGGCGGCTTTGTCAGTGCCTGGATGATCCCCAACCTGGGCTGGCGCAGCGTGCTGGTGCTGGGCGGCGTGCTGCCGCTGCTGACAGTGCCGTTGCTGTGCTGGCGGTTGCCCGAGTCGGTCACCTTCCTGGTCAGCAAGGGTGCTGACAAGCGTCGCATCCACGCCATCGTCAGCCGCCTGGCACCGGAGCGTGTCAACGCCGACAGCACCTTCATCGTACCGGCCAGCGCGCCCAGCAGTGGTGGGGCGATTGCGACCATTCTCTCGCCGCGCTACCGCTTTGGCACCTTGATGCTTTGGGCTGGCTACGTGCTGGCGCTGTTTCTGGTTTACCTGTTCAGCGGCTGGTTGCCCACCTTGGTCAAGGAGGGGGGCGGCTTCTCGGTAGCCGAAGCGGCCATCGTCACCGCCTGTTTCCAGATCGGCGGGCCGCTGGGGGCGATCTCGGTGGGCTGGGCCATGGACCGCTGCAACCCGCAACGGGTACTGATGCTGACCTTCTTGTTCAGCGGTGCGGTGATCTTCGCCATTGGCCAGGTGGCTGAGGATTTTGCCTGGCTGTGCGCGATTGCCTGGGCCGTGGGCTTTGGCCTCAATGGCGCGAGTGTGGGCATGAATGCTTTGGCGGCGGCGTTCTACCCCACCGAAGCGCGGGCGACCGGTGCCAGCTGGATGAGCGGCATCGGCCGCTTCGGCGCGATTCTCAGTGCGTTTGCCGGCGCCCAGATGCTGGCCATGGGCTGGAGCTTTGCACAGGTGTTCGCGTCGTTGCTGATCCCGGCGGTATTGGCTGCGCTGGCGGTGTTGTTGCAAGGGCGCCATGCAGGTTCAGGCCGGCGCGCCGCCCGGCAAGCGGTGTAAATGTCGCTGGAACATGAACACCTGCAGGCCTTCGTTCAGTTTTCGCGGCTGTACATTCTGCATTCAGCCAGCAACGCCAGCAGGTTCGGCTCTCGTTCCCGCGCCTTCAAAAACACCACGCCAATGTGCTGTTGCAGGCGATAGCGTGGTTGCAGGGCAATCAACTTCACCCGGTTCTCGTAGACCGCAGCGATTCGCCCTGGCAGCAGGGCAAAGCCAACGCCGGAGCTGACCATGCTCAGCAGGGTGAAGATATCGTTCACCTGCATGGCCACCTTCGGTTCGAACCCTGCCTGCTCGAATACCCGCGCACCATCACGGTGGGTGGCAAAGCCTTGGGTCAGGGTGATGAAGGTGGAGTCGGCGAGGTCGGCCAGGTCCACCTCGGCGTGTTCGGCAAAGGGCGAATCGGTGGGGACGGCAAGGAAAATGTCGTCGGAGAACAGCGGCAATTGCTCGCAGGCGGGGTCGCTGACGCTTTCGTCCAGCGACACCAGGATGGCCTCCAGTTCGTGGTTTTTCAGGCGTTGCAGCAGGTCGACGTTCGAGCCCAGGGTCAGGTCGATATTGAGCGCGCTGCGGCGCAGTTTCAGGCCCATGACCAGCTTTGGCACGGTCTTTACTGTTAGCGAGTACAGGGCGCCCAAGCGGAAACGTTCGGCATAGAACCCCGCAGCCTCACGGGTCTGGCGGACCATCTGCTCGGCGTCCTGGATCAGCTGGCGGGCTTTTTTCTCCAGCACGTAGGCGCTTTCCAGCGGGATCAGTTGCCGGCCTTCGTGCTTGAACAGGGGGCAACGCAAGGCGCTTTCCAGCGAGTGGATGGCGCGGTGCACGCTGACGGCACTGGTGGACAGCTCGGCGGCGGCGCGGCCGAGGTTGCCACTGCGCATGAAGGCGAGGAAGGTTTCCAGCTTTTTGAGGGTCAGTTCTTCGTCGATGAGCATGGGCGGCCTGATGGGTGGGGCAGCGGTTGAAGGTTAGAGCGTTGAGGTGTAGGGGTTGAGTGTTGTGGCGATTGTGAGATCGAGCGCCGCCTGCGCGGCGCTTCGCAGCACAAGGCTGCTCCTACAATTTTTCGGGCCAATTATTCCTGAGGCGGTCGTGCGCAAATATCACAGGCCTCACTGGCCCGAAACAGATGTAGGAGCAGCCTTGTGCTGCGAAGCGCCGCGCGGGCGGCGCTCGATCTCACAGGCGCCATTGATCTCAAGGCATGCACACCTCACCCCATCGATTCAATCAACGCCCACAACCGAGCATCATCAAAGTCCTCGATCACCAGCCCAGCCCCCGCGTCCATCAGGCGTTCGGCAGTCTGTGTAGTCGCAACCCCAACCGTAAAGATCCCCGCACCACTGGCAGCCTTGACCCCGGGCAACGAGTCCTCGAAGGCCAGCGCCTGCCCGGCCTCGGCCCCGAGCCGCTGTAGCCCGGTGAGGTAGGGCAGCGGGTCCGGCTTGGCTCGCTCAAGCTCCTCGGCCACCAACACATGCTCGAAGCGGGCCTCCAGCCCCATGGCCTGCAACATGTGCTCGGCATTGAGCCGGGGGGCGTTGGTCACCACGCACATCCCCAGGCCACAGGCTTGGCCATGCTCCAGCAAGCGCAACAGGCCGGGCATGGGCGCAAGCGACGGCGCCAGCGAGCGAAACAACGCCTCTTTGCGATCCGCCAGGGCCAGGCATTGCTGCGGGCTGGCATCGGCAAACAACTCGGCGAACAGTTCGCCGTTGGCCCGGCCACTGACCTGTGCATCGAACTGGGCCTGGCTCAGTTCACGGCCGTCATGCTCGCGCAGCAACTGGCGGAAAGCCTGCAGGTGCAGGGTATCGGTGTCGGTGAGGGTTCCGTCGAGGTCGAACAGCAGGGCAGTCAGCATCAGGTATCCAGGTATGAAAAAACACAAGCCCGACGATCATAACCAAAGCGGACGACGAAGGGGGCTGTTCAGTGTGTGGCGAAAAGAGTACAAATGTACTCCATGGACAATCTGACCCCCAAACGCCGCGCCATTCTCGAATTCATTCGTGAGCGCATTGCTGACCACGGCCAGCCACCGAGCCTTGCCGACATCGCCACGCGCTTCGGCTTCGCCTCGCGCAGCGTCGCGCGTAAACACATCACCGCCCTGTGTCAGGCCGGCTATATCGACGTCACGCCGAACCAGGCGCGAGGTATTCGCCTGGCTCAACCGCTGCGCCGCCCGGAAATCCTCGAAGTGCCGGTGCTGGGCCAGGTCGCGGCAGGTGCCCCGATCGGCCCGGACCTCGACATCCACGAGCAGTTGCTGCTCGACCCCAGCCTGTTCCGGCGCACGCCCGATTACCTGTTGAAAGTGCGCGGCGACTCGATGGTCGATGACGGCATCTTCGACGGTGACCTGGTCGGCATTCGGCAACAGGGCGAGGCCCGTGACGGGCAGGTCGTGGTCGCCCGCCTGGATGGCGAGGTGACCATCAAGCGCTTGCAGCGTCAGCCTGGCGGTTACCGGCTGTTGCCGCGCAACCCGGCCTATGCGCCGATCGATGTGGGCCCTGAGCAGGAATTCTTCATTGAAGGCGTGTTCTGTGGCCTGCTGAGGCGCGACTGATGGGCGCGGTGGTCGATCTCGACAGGCTGCTCGACCAGCGTCAGGTCTGGCGCGGGCGGCAGGTTCAGGCCCGGCCCCTGGGGTTGCAGCCGACCGGGCATGCCGCGCTTGACCAACGCCTGCCCGAGGGCGGCTGGCCGGCCGCGGCGCTCAGCGAACTGTTGCTGGCCAGCCCGGGGTGCGGTGAGCTGCAACTGCTGTGGCCCTCACTGGCGCGCCTGACTGCAGAAGGTGGCCGCGTGGTGCTGGTCGCGCCGCCGTTCATTCCCTATGCCCCGGCCTGGCAGGCAGCGGGGGTGGATCTACGTTGGCTGGCCCAGGTTAGCGCCACGCCTGCCGACGCACTGTGGGCGGCTGAACAATGCCTGCGCTCAGGCAGTTGCGCCGCCGTGTTGTGCTGGCCAGAGCGCGCCGATGACCGGGCACTGCGGCGCCTGCAGGTGGCCGCCGAGACCGGCCAGGCGCTGGCGTTCGCCTGTCGCCCACAGCAGGCGGCACACAACCCGTCGCCGGCCGCTCTGCGTATTGCCATCGACACTCGGCCGGCACAGTGGCGTGTGCTCAAGAGCCGGGGCGGCATGCCGCCAGCGCTGCCCATCGCGCTGCCCGGCTGAGGCTGAGGCACCATGCTCTGGGCCTGCATTCTGCTGCCACAGCTGGCGCTGGACACTGTTCTGCGCGAGCGTGACGACCCTGAAACGCCCCTGGTAGTGATTGGCGGCCCGACGCAGCGCCGTGTGCTACAGGCGGTCAACCCCGCTGCCGCAGCCCTCGGCCTGCGTGCCGGGCAAACCCTGACCACGGCGCGTGCCTTGGCCGATGGCTTCACCTGCGTAGAGGCCGATGACAAACGCATCGAGCAGTTGCAACAGCTGCTGGCAGCCTGGGCCTATCGCTTCAGCGCCCAGGTGAGCCTGCATTACCCAAGGGCTTTGTTGTTGGAGGTCGGCTCCAGCCTGCAGCTGTTTGGCCCCTGGCCGTTGTTCGAGGCACGCCTGCGCCAGGAGCTCAGCGCGTTGGGCTTGCGGCAGCGCATCGTGCTGGCCAGCAACCCGGTGGCGGCCCGCATGCTTGCCAACGGCCACGATGGCCTGGCGGTAACCTGTGCCGACGCCACCCGCGCCGTGCTGGCACAGATGCCCATCGACCGTGTCGGCTTGCCGCTGGAGGCCGCCGAGGCCTTTGCCCGCATGGGGTTGCGCCAATTGGGCCAGGTGCTGGCCTTGCCGCGCGACGCCCTGGCCAAGCGCTTTTCTGCGCAGGTCCAGCTGCACCTGGACCAACTGCTCGGCCTGCGCACCCTGGGGCTGGGCTTCTACCAGCCGCCGGACCGCTTCGAGTCGCGCCTGGAGCTGAACTTCGACGTGGAGTCGCACCAGGCGTTGCTGTTCCCGCTGCGCAGAATGCTCAACGACCTCGGCGCGTTCCTGGCTGGGCGCGATTGTGGCGTGCAGCGTTTTTGCCTGCACCTGGAGCATGCCGAAGGGCCGGACACGTTGCTCAAGGTTGGCCTGCTGGCGGCCGAACGTGACCCTGCCATGCTCTTCGAACTGGCAAAAGGGCGCCTGGAGCCGCTGCAAATCCCCGCCCCGGTACGCAACTTGCGCTTGGTCGCCGATGACCTGCCACCCTTCGTGCCCCAGCACCAGGCGCTGTTCGACCCCCGCGCCCAGCAGTCGCAGCCCTGGGAGCAGTTGCGTGAACGCTTGCGCGCACGGTTGGGCGACGAGGCCGTCAAGGGGCTGAGCGCCGAGGCCGATCACCGCCCCGAATGTGCCTGGCAAGCGGCAGAGCAGGGCGCACAAGGCAGCCTGCCGGTGTTGCCGGGTAGCCGCCCCGGCTGGCTGTTACCGGCGCCCGTGGCGCTGGAGGCAGCCGGCCACCGTGTGCTGGGGCATGCCGAGCGCATTGAGTCGGGCTGGTGGGACGGGGGCGACGTGCGCCGTGACTACTACCGCATCGAAACCCGCGACGGCCTGCGCGGCTGGGCCTACCGCGACCTCAGCCAGCCAGGCCCTTTGTGGTTGCAAGGCTGGTTTGCATGAGCCGGTTCGGGTATGCCGAATTGCACTGCCTGTCGAACTTCAGCTTCCAGCGGGGTGCGTCGAGTGCCGATGAGTTGTTCAAGCGTGCGCGCGAGCAGGGTTATGACGCACTGGCGATCACCGATGAGTGCACCTTGGCCGGTATCGTCCGCGCCTGGCAGGCCGCCAAGGCGCACCAGCTGCGGCTGATTATCGGCAGCGAAGTCCGCCTGCAGGATGGCCCGAAACTGGTGCTGCTGGCGGAAAACCTCACCGGCTACCAGAGCCTGTGCGCGCTGATTACCCGTGCGCGACGGCGGGCGGAAAAGGGCGCCTATCAACTGTTCAGCGAGGACCTGCGCGAGCATCATCAAGGCTTGCTGGCGCTGTGGGTTGCCGAGGATGCCGACGACCCTGCACCCGGTGAGGGTTTGCGCACGCTGTTCGCCGAGCGGCTGTGGCTGGCCGTGCACCTGCACCGTGGCAGTGATGACGAGGTGCGGCTTGGTAAACTGCGCCAGTTGGCGAGCAAGGTCGGTATCCGTGCAGTGGCCTGCGGTGACGTGCACATGCATGCACGCGGTCGCCGTGCCCTGCAGGATTGCATGACCGCCATCCGCCAGCATTGCCAGGTGGCCGAAGCGGGTCGCTACCTGTACGCCAATGGCGAGCGTCACCTGCGCAGCCCTGAGCAGTTGCAGGAACTGTACCCGGCCGACCTACTAGCCGAGACCCTGGTCATCGCCGAGCGCTGCCGTTTCGACTTGAGCGAACTGAAGTACCAGTACCCGCGTGAATTGGTGCCAGACAGCCACACCCCGGCGAGCTGGCTGCGCGAGCTGTGCGAGCGCGGCTTGCCGATGCGCTGGCCGGGTGGGCCGAGCGACAAGGTGCGCGAGGTGCTGGCAAAGGAGCTGGCGCTGATCGAGGAACTGGCCTACGAAAGCTATTTTTTGACCGTGCACGATATCGTCGCCTTTGCCCGCAGCCAGCATATCCTCTGCCAGGGCCGAGGCTCGGCCGCCAACTCGGTGGTGTGTTTCGTGCTGGGGATCACCGAACTCGACCCCATGGAGCACCGTTTGCTGTTCGAGCGCTTTCTGTCACGCGAACGCAATGAGCCGCCCGACATCGACGTGGACTTCGAGCACGACCGCCGCGAAGAGGTGATCCAGTATGTGTTCCGGCGCTATGGCCGGCACCGGGCCGCACTCACCGCCGTGGTCAACACCTATCATGCTGCCGGTGCGGTGCGTGATGTGGCGCGGGTACTGGGGCTGCCGGCCGACCAGGTGGATGCGCTGGCCAAGTGCTGTGGCCGCTGGAGTGATCGCATCCCCGATGCGCAACGCCTGGCCGAGGCCGGTTTCGAGGCCAGCAGCCCGTCGCTGCGGCGGGTGCTGATTCTGGCCGGTGAACTGATCGGTTTTCCCCGGCACCTGTCGCAACACCCCGGCGGGTTCGTCATCTCGCAGCAGCCGCTGGATCAACTGGTGCCAGTGGAAAACGCCGCGATGCAAGACCGCACCGTGATCCAGTGGGACAAGGACGACCTGGACATGGTCGGTTTGCTCAAGGTCGATGTGCTAGCGCTGGGCATGCTCAGTGCCTTGCGCCGTTGCTTCGACCTGCTGCAGCGCCACCGGGGCCGGCAATTGACGCTGGCAAGCATCCCAGCTGAAGACCCGGCCACCTACGCGATGATCAGCCGAGCCGAAACCATGGGCGTGTTCCAGATCGAATCTCGGGCGCAGATGGCCATGTTGCCGCGGCTCAAGCCCAACACGTTCTACGATCTGGTCATCGAGGTGGCCATCGTGCGCCCCGGGCCGATTCAGGGTGACATGGTGCATCCGTATTTGCGCCGCCGCCTGAAGCAGGAGCCCGTGACGTACCCCTCGCCAAAATTGCAGGAAGTGTTCGAGCGCACCCTGGGTGTGCCGTTGTTTCAGGAGCAGGTGATGGAGCTGGCGATGGTGGCAGCCGATTACAGCCCGGGCGAGGCCGACCAGCTACGCCGCAGCATGGCGGCCTGGAAGCGCCACGGCGGGCTGGAGCCGCACCGCGAACGGCTGATTCAAGGCATGTTGCGCAATGGTTACGAACGGTCGTTCGCCGAGCGCATCTTCGAGCAGATCAAGGGGTTCGGCAGCTATGGCTTCCCCGAGTCCCACGCGGCCAGTTTCGCCTTGCTGTGTTACGCGAGCAGTTGGCTCAAATGCCATGAGCCGGCCATTTTCACCTGCGCGCTGGTCAACAGTTGGCCGATGGGCTTTTACAGCCCCGACCAGTTGCTGCAGGACGCCCGTCGCCAAGGCGTCGAGGTGCGGCCGGTGGATGTGTTTCACAGCGAATGGGATTGCACGCTTGAACCGGTGGGTGAACACGCGCTGGCCATACGCTTGGGGCTGCGGCAGGTCCGTGGTTTTGCTGAAGCTGACGCCCGGCGCCTGGAGCAGGCGAGGGCGCAACGGCCTTGGCGCGATGTTGAAGATTTGTGCCTGCGTGCAGGCCTCGACCACCGCGCCCGTGCCCGCCTGGCTGACGCCGGGGCCCTGAGGGCTTTGGCACGTGACCGTCATCAGGCGCGTTGGCAGGTAGCGGCGGTGCAGCCACAGTTGCCCTTGTTCGCCGAGGTCGAAGCGTTGCCTGAGGCCGTAGTAGCGCTGCCTGCACCGACTGTCGGCGAGGACCTGGTTGCCGACTACCAGACCCTGGGCACCACGCTTGGGCCCCACCCGTTGCGGCTGCTGCGCCCTCGTTTGCGAGCGTTGGGTTGCCGCAGTTCGCACGAGCTGTCAGCTGTCGAGCATGGCGACAACATTGCCGTGGCCGGGCTGGTGGTGGGCAGGCAACGCCCGCAGACGGCCAGTGGGGTGACGTTCGTGACGCTGGAGGATGAGTACGGCATGGTCAACGTGGTGGTCTGGCGTGACTTGGCCGAGCGGCAGAGGCGGGCGTTGGTGGGGTCGCAATTGCTCAAGGTGAGCGGGCGGCTGGAGCAGGAGAACGGGGTGCGTCACCTGATTGCAAAACGGCTGGAGGATATCAGCCCCTTGCTGCAGGGGCTGGATGTGCGCAGCCGCGATTTTCATTAGCCTGCCAGCGTTGCCTGTTGCGTTAACTGTTGTAGGAGCAGCCTTGCGCTGCGAAGAGGCCGGTGACAACTCAGCAGATCTTCTCTGGTATCGCCGGCCTCTTCGCAGCGCAAGGCTGCTCCTACAAGGGTCGGGCAAAGGCTTCAGACCATCGCCAAGCGTTGCTTGCGGGTCGGTGCTGGGAATGCCCGGTCAATCGCTCGCAGGTCTTCGCTGCTCAGGGTCAGCAAGCCGGCCGCCGCATTCAGTCGCACATGCTTTGGGTCTACCGCCTTGGGAATGGCAATCACCCCCTCATCACGGGTCACCCAGGCCAGGCTGACCTGGGCCGGTGTCGCACCGTGGCGCTCGGCAATTTCGGCCAGCACGGGGTGCTGCAACAACTGCCCGGCCTGGGCCAATGGGCAATACGCCATGGTCGGCAAGGCGCGCTTCTGGCTCCACGGCAGCAGGTCGAATTCGATGCCGCGTTGCATTGGGTTGTACAGCACTTGGTTAGTGGCGCAATCGGGGTTGTGCAGTTCGCGCAAGTCATCGACATCGAAATTGGACACCCCCCAGCGTTTGATCTTGCCTTGTTCGCGCAAACGCTCGAACGCTTCGACGGTTTCCTCCAAGGGATGCTGGCCACGCCAGTGCAGCAGGTACAGGTCGATGCAGTCAGTGCCCAGGCGTTTGAGGCTACGCTCGCAGGCGGCAGGCATGCCGCGCTGGCTGGCATTGTGCGGGTAGACCTTGCTGACCAGAAACACCTGGTCGCGGCGCCCGGCGATGGCGTGGCCAACCACCTGCTCCGCGCCGCCCTCGGCATACATTTCAGCCGTATCGATCAGGCTCAGGCCCAGCTCGATACCTTGTTGCAGGGCTGCCACTTCGGCGGCCCGGCGGCCAGGGTCTTCACCCATGTACCACGTGCCCTGGCCAATGGCCGGCACCTTCGAACCTGCCAGTTTCACGTATCGCATGTCACCTCCGGGATCTGGGTATGGGAAAGCAGTACCTCGAGCAGCGCTTGCGCTGCGGTGGACAGTTTGTGCTCACTGAGCGCGATGACCCCCATGCGCCGCTCCACGGCGGGCTCGACCAGCGGCACGCAGCGGGCACCGAGCTCCTGCATCTGGTTGATGCACAGCGCCGGCACCGCGCTGACGCCCAGGCCGCTGGCAACCATGCGGCCAACGGTCGACAGTTGATGGCTCTCGAATGCCACCGCCAGCTTGCCATGGCTGGCCGCGACGTTCTGTTCCATCAACAGGCGGACCGCCGACGGGCGCTGCAAGGCGATGAAGTCTTCGGCCAGCAGTTGCGTCCAACTGACCTGGGGCAGCCCGGCCAGTGGCGAGTCGGCGGGCACCACGGCGACGAAACGGTCCATGTACAGGGGGTAGAAGTCCAGGCCATCGGTGTTGTCCGGTTCGAAGCCGATGCCCAGTTCGACGCGACGGTGGCGCACCAGTTCCTGTACCTGCTCGTTGATCACGTCATGCACGGTGACGTTGACTTTCGGGTAGCGCTGGCGAAACACCTTGAGCGCGTGCGGCAGCAGGTTACCGGCGAAGGCTGGTATGGCCGCCACCGAAACCCGCCCCAGTTGCAGGGTGAAACGCTGGCGCAGCATTTCTTCGGTGTCGTCCCAGTCGGCCAGCAGGCGCCGGGCCAGCGGCAGCAGCACCTCACCTTCGGCAGTCAGGCTGACACTGCGGGTGGTCCGGCTGAGCAGGGCGCCGCCGAGGTTTTCCTCAAGCGCCTTGATGGTCAGGCTCAACGCCGGTTGCGATACATGCAGGTGTTCACCGGCCTGGGCGAAGCTCTGGTACTTGGCCACGGCGACGAAGGCGCGGAGTTGCTTGACGTTCATGACGGCCCTGATCGTTGTTTTGAAAAAGTTATCAATCGATGATGAAAACAAAATTAACAAATCAGTCGACTAAGGTGAAGATGGGGGCACACGCTCACCGACAGCCTCGTCGGTTCAACAACTACAAAAGGCGGATCAACATGGCCGGACTGGACAAGCGCGTAGCAACGTATGAAGAGGCCCTCGACGGCCTGACCGACAACATGACGGTATTGGCCGGTGGTTTTGGCCTGTGTGGCATCCCGGAAAACCTTATCAACGAGATCAAGCGCCGTGGCGTCAAGGGCCTGACCGTGGTGTCGAACAACTGCGGTGTCGACGGTTTCGGCCTCGGCGTATTGCTGCAAGACCGGCAGATCCGCAAGATGATCGCCTCCTATGTCGGCGAAAACGCGGAATTCGAACGCCAACTGCTCAGTGGTGAGCTGGAAGTCGAACTGACCCCACAAGGCACCCTGGCCGAAAAAATGCGCGCCGGTGGCGCTGGCATCCCGGCGTTCTACACCGCCACTGGCTACGGCACCCCGGTCGCCGATGGCAAAGAGGTGCGTGAATTCAAGGGCCGCCACTACATTCTCGAAGAGTCCATCACCGGCGACTTCGCCATCGTCAAGGGCTGGAAGGCCGACCACTACGGCAACGTGGTGTACCGCAACACCGCGCAAAACTTCAACCCGCTGGCGGCCACGGCCGGCAAGATCACCGTGGTCGAAGTGGAAGAGATCGTCGAACCAGGCGTGCTGCTGCCCAGCGAGATCCACACCCCGGGTATTTTCGTTGACCGCGTGATTGTCGGCACCTTCGAAAAGCGTATCGAAAAGCGCACCGTCAAGGCCTGAGCGCCATCCTTCAGAACAACAAAGAGATCCTGACCATGGCACTGACCCGCGAACAGATGGCGCAACGCGTCGCCCGTGAACTGAAGGACGGCTACTACGTCAACCTCGGCATCGGCATCCCGACCTTGGTGGCCAACTATGTACCCGCTGACATGGATGTGATGTTGCAGTCGGAAAACGGCTTGCTCGGCATGGGCGAATTCCCTACCGAGAGCACGATCGATGCCGACATGATCAACGCCGGCAAGCAAACCGTCACCGCCCGCCGTGGCGCGTCGATCTTCGATTCGGCGCAATCGTTCGCCATGATCCGCGGTGGCCACGTCGACCTCACCGTGCTCGGCGCCTTCGAAGTGGATGTGCAAGGCAACATCGCGTCGTGGATGATCCCCGGCAAGCTGGTCAAGGGCATGGGCGGCGCCATGGACCTGGTGGCCGGTGCCGACAACATCATCGTGACCATGACCCACGCGTCCAAGGACGGCGAGTCCAAGCTGCTGCCGCGCTGCAGCCTGCCGCTGACCGGTGCCGGTTGCATCCGCAAGGTGCTGACCGACCTGGCCTACCTGGAAATCGACAATGGCGCCTTCATCCTGCGCGAGACAGCGCCGGGGGTGAGCGTTGAAGAAATCATCGAGAAGACCGCCGGCAAGCTGATCGTGCCGGATGATGTGAAAGAAATGACCTTCTAACCCGCAAGCGGGTCATTCAACCTGTAGGAGCAGCCTTGTGCTGCGAAGAGGCCAGTGACAACACAGTGATTCTTCGCTGCTGCCACTGGTCTCGTCGCAGCACAAGGCTGCGCCTACAGGTTTTTTGCGTTGCTGTAGAAATGTCCGATAAAACCAATAAAAGGAAGTTGATCGTGGCCGCTGAAATCCAAGACAGCCGCTCCGCCCGCTTTGCCCTGCGCTGCTCCAACTGGGCCGAACGCTGGTTCCCTGACTCCTGGGTATTCGCTGCCCTGGCCGTCGTACTGGTGTGCGTGGGGGCCCTGGCCATGGGCGCCAAACCGACCGACACCGCCAAGGCCTTTGGTGATGGCTTCTGGAGCTTGATCCCGTTCACCATGCAGATGGCATTCGTGGTCATCGGTGGCTACGTGGTGGCCAGCTCACCGCCTGCCGCGCGGCTGATCGACCGTTTGGCACGCATTCCCAAGAACGGCCGCTCGGCCGTGTGCTGGGTGGCGCTGATCTCGATGCTGGCCTCGTTGCTCAACTGGGGCCTGTCGCTGGTGTTCGGTGGCTTGCTGGTGCGCGCCCTGGCTCGGCGCAGCGACCTGAACATGGACTACCGTGCAGCCGGTGCTGCGGCATACCTGGGCCTTGGCGCGGTATGGGCATTGGGCCTGTCGTCTTCGGCGGCGCAATTGCAGGCCAACCCGGCCAGTTTGCCACCGTCGATTCTGTCGATCACCGGGGTGATTCCGTTCACCGAGACCATCTTCCTCTGGCAGTCCGGCGTCCTGCTGGCGGCGTTGGTGGTCGTGTCGCTGGTGGTGGCCTATGCCACCGCGCCAGGCCCTAGCAGTGCCCGTACCGCGCAACAATGCGGTGTCGACCCAAGCTTTACCGCGCCGCCACCGGCCCAGCGCAGCCGGCCCGGTGAGTGGCTGGAGTACAGCCCCATCCTGACCTTGCTGCTGGTGGCCCTGGCCGGTGGCTGGCTGTATCAGGAGTTCGCCACCAAGCCCGCCATCACGGCCATCTCCGGGCTGAACACCTACAACTTCCTGTTCATCATGCTGGGTGCCTTGTTGCACTGGCGCCCGCGCAGCTTCCTTGATGCTGTGGCCCGCGCGGTGCCGACCACCACCGGGGTGCTGATCCAGTTCCCGCTGTATGGCTCGATTGCGGCGGTCCTTACCCAGGTCAAAGGGGTGGACGAACAGACGCTGGCCCATCACATCTCCACCTTCTTCGTGCAGATCGCCTCCCACGACACCTACGCGGTGCTGATGGGGGTGTACTCGGCTGTGCTCGGCTTCTTCATCCCTTCGGGCGGTGGCAAGTGGATCATCGAGGCGCCCTACGTGATGCTGGTGGCTAACGACCTGCAATACCACCTGGGCTGGGCAGTGCAGATCTACAACGCCGCCGAGGCGCTGCCGAACCTGATCAACCCGTTTTACATGCTGCCGTTGTTGGGGGTACTGGGCCTCAAGGCGCGCGACCTGATCGGCTTCTCGTTCGTGCAGTTGCTGGTGCATGCGCCCCTGGTGCTGGTGCTGCTGTGGGCACTGGGCACAACCTTGCAGTACGTGCCGCCCGTGATGCCTTGAGAATTTGCCCGGTCAAGGCCAGCATTTCGCGCGCACTCCACGTATCATCGGTGTGCGCGAGCCTTGCATCTGCCTTCGCCTGGGAAACTGCTTCACATGTCGATCCGATTGAAACTGCTGAGAAAGAAACTGGGTATCACCCTGGAAGTGCTGGCCGACAAGACCGGCATGACCAAAAGCTACCTGTCCAAGGTCGAGCGCGGCTTGAACACGCCGTCGATCGCTGCCGCGCTGAAACTGGCGCGGGCGCTGAACGTCAATGTCGAAGAGCTGTTCGCTGAAGAACACACTGCGCAGAGCCGTTACAGCCTGGTGCGCCACGCGGAACGCCAGGCGCTGGTGGGCGACGGCGAAGGGCCGGGCTATGCGGCGCTGACCAGCCAGGTAGGGCAGCGCAGCCTGCTGCCGTTTCTGATTCAGCCGCCCACCGAGTTCAGTGACCCGACGTTCAAGGAGCACCAGGGCGAGGAGTTTCTGTTCGTCCATGCCGGGCAGGTTGAGGTCGATTTCGTGAATGAACGGGTGCTGCTGGAGCAGGGCGACGCCTTGCATTTCAACGCCCAGACACCTCACCGCTTGCGTTCGGTCGGGCCGCGCCCGGCGCAGTTGCTGGTGGTGGTACACGACAACGGCGAATGAGGGCAGGGCGATGATCGAGGTGTCGCGGTTCTGGCGCGATCCGGCATTGCCCTTCGTCGAGGCTCGGCGGGTCGGGGACGGGCGCCAGGTGTGTTATGCCGCCCATTCCCATGAGAGCTTTTCCATCGGGGCCATCACCGGTGGGCGCAGCACCTATCTGAGCGGTGACAGCCGGATCGAAGTCAGCGCCGGCACCACGGTGCTGATGAACCCAGGGGTGGTGCACACGTGCAACCCCATCGAGGGCGAGGCCTGGTCTTACCTGATGCTGTTCGTTGACGTAGCGTGGTTGCAGAGGCTTGGGTTCCAGTTGCCCGCGCAGGTTGTCAGCACCTCGCCGGCCCTCTACAGCGCCTTGCTGCAGGTGTTTGCCGACCTGTTCGACGAAAACCCGGGTGATCGCGAAGCGCGGCTTGCGGCGTTCTTCCAGAGGCTGTCGAGCGTGGTGGGTGGCGAGCCTGGGGCACCCAAGCCGGATCATCCTCGGCTGGAAGCCGCTGCGGCCTTCATCCGCGCACACCGTACCGACCCGCTAGACCTTGAAGACATCTGCCAAGCCTGCGGCTTGTCCCGCGCCTACCTGATCCGCGCGTTTCGCCAGCGTTTTGGGCTAACGCCCCACGATTACCTGCTTGACCAGCGTGTGCAGTGCGCGCGCGCGCAACTGCGCCAGGGCAGCTCGATTGCCGACGCAGCCCTGGCAGCGGGCTTCGCCGACCAGGCGCACCTGCAGCGTGCCTTCAAGCGCCATTTGGCTGCGACGCCGGGGCATTATCGCAAGCGATAACTTAGGGCCGCTGCGCGACCCATCGCCGGCAAGCCAGCTCCTACAGAGGTAGCGCATTTCTTGAGATTCACTCACACCTGTGGGAGCTGGCTTGCCGGCGATGGGTCGCGCAGCGGCCCCTTTGGCCCTGACTGACAGGCTTGAACCCGCATCAAATGACCAGGTAAACCGCGCTGCCCACCAGCAATAAGGCCAGCCCCCGGTTCAACAAACGCATGCGCCCCGGGTTGCCCAGGCATTGGCGAATCACACTGCCAGCCCATGCCCAACTGGCCACCGAGGCGAAACAGATCGGCCCATAGATCCAGGTGAACACCCACAACAGTTGCTGGTCGCCCCCTGTGTAGGCGCCGACACCTGCCACCGCCGCCAACCATGCCTTGGGGTTGAGCCACTGCATGGCCGCGCCCTGCCAGGCAGACGGGGCGCGCTGTGCATGATCGCTGCCCAAGCGGCCATCGTCGCGGGCCAGCTTCCACGCCATGTACAGCAAAAACGCGACACCTCCCCCGTGCAGCAGCAAACCCAAAAGCGGCCAGCGCAACAGCAGTTCATGCAGGCCCAGCCCAACCAGTACCAGCAACAGGCAGAACCCCAGCGTGGCCCCGGCCACGTGGGCCAGGCTTGCGCGCAAGCCATGCCGGGCACCGCTGCCCAGCGCGACAATGTTGACTGGGCCAGGGGAAATCGAGGCGGCCAGCGCAAAGGCGGCCATGGACAAAGACAGGCTCATGGGGGTAATCCAAGTGGTGGAAGTTGACGCTATTCTTCAGGCGCAGGGCGTCAGCTGTATTGAATAAAAGTCCCCCGTTACAGGTTTTGTAATAGTTTCTCACTGTCAGAAAAACCGGCTGTGATTGTAGGATCTCTTACCCAATTTCTATTCAGGTACCTATGAGCACCTTCGCGGAACCCCCCTGTCCTTGGCCTTCTCGGCCACCTCTTACCTGTCCTTGTGACGCTTCCCTCGTGAGTACCCGCAAATGGAATGGCTAGCCGACCCCACGGCCTGGCTAGGCCTGTTGACGCTTATCGTCCTCGAGCTGGTGCTGGGTATCGACAACCTCGTGTTCATCGCCATCCTGGCCGACAAACTGCCGCCGCATCAGCGTGACCGTGCGCGGATCATCGGTTTGAGCCTGGCGCTGATCATGCGCCTGGGCCTGTTGGCGAGTATCTCGTGGATGGTGACGCTGACCGCGCCGCTGTTCGAGGTATTCGGCAAGAGCTTCTCGGGCCGTGACCTGATCATGCTGTTCGGCGGTGTGTTCCTGCTGTTCAAGGCCACCATGGAACTGCACGAACGGCTTGAAGGGCATGTTACCCAGGCCAGCGGTGCGGTCCGCCACGCGGCGTTCTGGCCGATCGTCGCGCAGATCGTGGTGCTCGATGCGGTGTTCTCGCTGGACGCTGTGATCACGGCCGTGGGCATGGTCGAGCAGTTGTCGATCATGATGATCGCGGTGATCTTCTCGATCGGCATCATGATTGTCGCCAGCAAGCCGCTGACCCGCTTCGTCAACGCCCACCCGACGGTGATCATGCTGTGCCTGGGCTTCCTGATGATGATCGGTTTCAGCCTGACCGCCGAAGGCCTGGGCTTCCATATCCCGAAAGGCTACCTGTATGCGGCCATCGGCTTCTCGATCCTTATCGAAGTGTTCAACCAGCTGGCCCGTGCGCGCCGCAAGCGCAGCCTGCAGCAGCACAAGCCACTGCGTGAGCGCACGGCCCATGCGGTATTGCGCCTGTTGGGCGGCCGTCGGGTCGAGGCTGACGAGGTCGGGGAAGAAATCGCCGACCTGGTCGAGGGCGGTGGCGAAGAGGTGCTGTTCGACCGCCGTGAGCGGGTGATGATCAGCGGTGTGCTGAACCTTGCCGAGCGGCCGATCCGCACGGTGATGACCGCTCGCACCGAGGTCGATGTGATTGACCTGGCGCTGCCGGCCGCAGCCATTACCGAAGCCTTGGCCAATTCGCCGTACTCGCGCCTGCCGCTGATCCGCGACGGCCGCATCGATGAACCGCTGGGCTTCGTGCACAAGAAGGAGTTGCTCAAGGAACTGCTGTCAGGCAGCCAGCCAGACCTGGAGCGCATGGCCCGGGCGCCGTTGAACCTGCTGGAAAGCTTCAGCATCCTCAACGCCCTTGAGCAGATGCGCGGTCAATCGACCCATATTGCCTTCGTGGTCAACGAATTCGGTGACTTCACCGGCCTGCTGACCATGACCGATATTCTCGAGTCGATCGCCGGTGAACTGCCGGATGCGAGTGAGGTAGAAGGGCCGGGTATCGTCGAAGAAGGGGATGGCTTTGTCGTCAGTGGCGCCCTCAACCTCAGCCAGGTGCAGGCGCGTACCGGTTTCAGCGCGCGTGCCACCGAGGACTACCAGACCCTCGCGGGCCTGGTGATGAGCTTGCTGGACCGCCTGCCGATGGTGGGGGATCGCTTGGCCTGGAATGGCTGGACGCTGACTGTGGAGGCGGTTGAGGAGCGGCGTGTGCGCCAGGTGCGGCTTATACCGAGCGGCGACGCTGACGCAGCAGGTGCTTGAAGCCTTCGAGCACCAGCACCAGCACTGCGGCCCAGATCGGCAGGTAGGTCAGCCACTGATCCGGGCCGATGCTCTCACCCAGCAGCAGGGCCACGCCCACCAGCAATACCGGCTCGACGTAGCTGAGCAAGCCGAACAGGCTGAACGGCAACAGACGGCTGGCCAACACGTAGGCGATCAGGGCCGAAGCGCTGATCGCCCCCAGCACCGGGATCAAGGCGTAAAGGCCGGGGTGCGCCTGCAGGTCCGCAGGTGACAACGGCCCCTGGATCACGAAGTACAGGGCCCACGGCAACAGTAGGCACATGTCGCACCACAAACCGCCCAGGTGGTCGGTGCGGCAGCGTCGGCGCAGCACGAAGTAGATCGGGTAACCGATCATCACCACCAAGGTTTCCCAGGCGAAGCTGCCATGTTGGTACAGCTCGTGCCCGACACCCAGCGCAGCGCAGCACACGGCGATTTTCTGCAAGTGCGACAGGCGCTCGCCGTAGACCAGGCGCCCGGTCAAGACCATGGTCAGTGGCAGCAGGAAGTAGCCCATCGACACCTCCAGGCTACGCCCGTGCAACGGCGCCCAGAGGAACAGCCACAGTTGCACCCCCATCAGCCAGGACGTACCGACCATCCCCAGCAGCAGCACCGGGGTACGCCTTACCCGCCCCAGCAGCTCACCAACACGCTGCCAGTCCTTGGAAACCAGCATGAAGAGCGTCAGGCAAGGCAGCGTCAGCAGCGTACGCCAGCCAAAGATTTCCTCACCATCGAGCGGCGTGAGCAGGGAGGTATAGAAGTACATCACGGCGAACAAGCACGACGCCATGACTGATGAAAGGATGCCTTTTGACACGAATGCCTCGAATGGGAGAGTTGGGCGGCTGGATCAGCCGCGCATGATCTCAGGGGGCGCGTCCTGCGGCAACCGCGAGACGCCTTGGCGAGCGGCCAGCGCTTCGAGGAACGCCTCGGCCGGCATGGGCTTGGCGAACAGGTAGCCTTGCTGGAAGTCGACGTTATGCCGGGCCAGGTAGTCGCGCTGGGTCTCGGTTTCGACGCCTTCGGCGACGATCCCCAGGCCCAGCTTGCCCGACAGCTCGATAATGGTGTCGAGGATGTGCAACGACAGTGCGTCACCCCCGACCATGGCAACGAAGCTTTGGTCGATCTTCAGGTAATCGACCTTGAACTGGCGCAGGTAGTTGAGGCTCGACTGGCCCGTGCCGAAATCGTCCAACGCAATCATCACGCCCATTTCATGCAGCTTCTCGAACAGGTCCAGGGTCACCGGCGTGGCTTCGATCAGCTTGCGCTCGGTCAGTTCCAGGGTCAGCGCCACACGGCCTGGCGGGAAGTGCTGAAGAAAGGTCCGGCAATCGTCGAGCAGGCTCAGGTCGCGGCAATGGTCAGCGGTGATGTTGATGCCAATGTGGAAGCCATCCTCCAGCAGCGCGGCATACGGTGCCAGGCTCTGCGCAGTGTGCAGCATCAATGCGCGGGTCATGGCGACGATCTGGCCGGTGTGCTCGGCGTAGGGGATGAACAGGTCGGGGCGCACCAGGCCTTCGCGGGGGTGGTTCCAGCGCATCAGCACTTCGGCACCGGCCCACTGGTAATCACCCTTGCGTACCACCGGCTGGAAGTACGGCAGAAACTCGTCGGCCTCCAGGGCGCGCTGCAGTTCGGCACGCGGCGAAGTGGCGCGGCGGACCTGCCAGTGGCACACCGCCCCGGCCACCGCACCGAGTATCAGCAGCAGGCTGAGCAAGGCGGGGTAGTGGCTGAGCAGCAGTTGGCCTTGCTTGTCGGCGCCATAGCCGCCGTACACGCTGAACGGGTAGCGGGTCGAGCTCAACGTCACCGCGGCAGTCGCTGCCGTGGGCGGCGAGCCTTCGTGAACAGCACCGTCCTTGCCCATCCAATCGTTACCGACGCGGATCTGCAGCGTCTCGTCCGGGCCGATCAGGCGCAGTGCCGTGAGCAAGTGGTCGCCATCGACGGTAGTGATCGCGCCGCGGTCGCCGTCGCTGGCCCGATACACCAGCAGCGCGTGGCCCGGCGTTACCGAGTTGCCATTCATCAACCACAGCGTGCCGTTGGCGTAGTCGCCAGCGTCGACGGCCTCATCAAACTCACCGAACAGCGAGGAGCAATACAGCGTGTTGTGCTGGAACAGGTTGGTGGAGCGCACAAAGGCGTTACGCGTGACCTGGCCGCGCAGGGCCAGTTGCACCTGCGCGCACGGGCCGCCTGCCAACGGCAGCAGCGCTTGTGCCGTACTGGACGCCGTGTCGAGAATACGCTCGACATGGTCAATCACCTGAGCGGCAGTAGCATGGCTGTTGGCATGCAGTTCACGGTCGATCTGCCAGTTCATCACCCCCAGGCCGCAGGCCACCGGGAGCACGCCGATCGCCCAAGGCAGCAGGGTGCGCCAACTCCAGCCGGCGCGGCGTTTACGGGTGAGGGGCATACTGGCCTAATCTGTTGAAGAGAACGTGCAGAGGATAGCCGTTTGTCGGGGGCACGGGCGAACTAAAGCGCGACAAACCGATTTACGCAATGTAGAATCCAGTTACGAATAAAACAATAAGGTTCTCCACATTCGGGAGAATCAAGCCCGCCGAGAATGGGTCCATATGACAAAGCATGGGTTCAAACTGATCATTGGTGGCTTCCTCGCTCGCAGCGTGCGTGGCATCCCGTGCTCACCGCCTGTTCTGTTCTACATCCCCGGAAATCACTAATTTTTCGCTGTAGATGAGGACAAGAACATGGCTGATATTTTCGAAAATCCAATGGGCCTGATGGGCTTCGAGTTCATCGAGCTGGCATCGCCGACCCCAGGTGTGCTCGAGCCGGTTTTCCAGATACTCGGTTTCACCAAGGTCGCCACCCACCGCTCCAAAGACGTGCACCTGTACCGTCAGGGCGGCATCAACCTTATTCTGAACAACGAACCCAAGAGCATCGCTTCGTACTTCGCCGCCGAACACGGCCCGTCGGTCTGTGGCATGGCGTTCCGCGTTCGCAATGCTCACGAAGCCTATGCCCGTGCGCTTGAACTTGGCGCTCAGCCTGTCGAAATCGAAACCGGCCCGATGGAGCTGCGCCTGCCCGCAATCAAGGGCATCGGTGGCGCGCCGCTGTACCTGATCGACCGCTTTGAAGAAGGCAGCTCGATCTACGATATCGACTTCAACTTCATCGAAGGCGTAGACCGCAACCCGGTGGGCGCAGGCCTGAAGATCATCGATCACCTGACCCATAACGTTTACCGTGGGCGCATGGCCTACTGGGCCGGGTTCTACGAAAAGCTGTTCAACTTCCGCGAGATCCGCTACTTCGATATCAAGGGCGAGTACACCGGCCTGACCTCGCGTGCCATGACCGCACCCGATGGCATGATCCGCATCCCGCTCAACGAAGAATCGTCCAAGGGCGCCGGGCAGATCGAAGAATTCCTGATGCAGTTCAACGGCGAAGGCATTCAGCACGTGGCCTTCCTGACCGACGACCTGCTCAAGACCTGGGATGCCCTGAAGGGCATCGGCATGCGCTTCATGACCCCGCCGCCGCAGACCTACTACGAGATGCTCGAAGAGCGCCTGCCAGGTCACGGTGAACCTGTCGACCAACTGCAAGCGCGCGGCATCCTGCTCGACGGCGCTGCAGAGCAGGGCGACAAGCGTTTGCTGCTGCAAATCTTCTCGGAGACCTTGCTAGGGCCGGTATTCTTCGAGTTCATCCAGCGCAAGGGTGATGATGGCTTTGGCGAAGGTAACTTCAAGGCCCTGTTCGAATCCATCGAACGGGACCAGGTTCGCCGCGGTGTATTGAGCACCGATTGATAGGTGCTGGTACCGCCGTCATGCCGCTTCGGCGGCGGTACCACGCTTGTTGCGACGCGCCCTGAACAGGCCCCAGTAGACGATCGAGCCGGTCACGATGCCTACCAGTACCAGGGAAGGCAGGACCTGCAACATCGATTGGCGGATTTCTTGGGCCGTATAGCCTCTGGCATAACCGCCCCTCACCGCATACCCATACTTCTCGGAGATTGCCCTTTGGGCATACTCGGGCTGCGAAGGCCGATGCGGGTCGCGGCTGTCTCCATGGCTCCAGATGTATTGGTCACCGAACTCCAGAAGCAGTGTCAGGCCATCCTGAAAGGCCCGCAGCTCGTTGCGCAGTTCAGTGGCATAGCCTGTCACGATCACGCTCGGGTTGTTGCCCGGTTCCTGAAAGTGGGTCACCAGCGTAGTGGGTAATGCTGGCGAGTCGAGCGCGAGTTCAACCTGTTGCCCGGACTGGGCGAAGGCCGAAAGATGGTCGAGGGAGTCCGAGTGGGTGCTGCAATACGCTTCCTGGTCGCGCACCAAGGTCAACGCGCGTAGCAAGGGGTCACGGGCTACCTGATCCTGCAGGGTGCTGTGGACTTCGGCGCACGCCTTGCCTGCAACAGGCTGGGCGAGGATAACGGTGCTTTGCATGCGGTCCAGCACTTTATCGATGGTGAATACCGCTTCCTGGACGGAGATCTGTGCGTTTTCCTCCAGCTTTTTCTCCAGCTGAAACACCATGACCAACAACCCGGACACCACCGGCACCAGCCCGATGGCCATGATGAGCAGCAATTCCAGCAAACTGCGCCCGGCATGCATGATTTTCGACATAGGCTATTGTTCTCCAGTCTGATGCTGCCCGTGGTGGGCAGGTAGTCTGGGAGCCTATGTAATCAATTGCGTGTCGGATGTAGTCCACGTGCGGCCCGCGCTTCGAGAAACGATGTAATCAGGCGTAAGCCGTCACTATGCCTCGAGTTTTGCGAGTACCTCTTCAGCCAACAATGCAGTGGAATCTGGGTTTTGCCCAGTAATCAGCCGATCGTCGCTCACCACGTAAGGTTTCCACGGGTCATCGTGCTTGCTGTAAATACCGCCCCGAGCAACCAGTTCGTTTTCGGTGAGAAAAGGCACAACCTTGTCCAGTTCCACCAGTTGTTCCTCGATGTTGGAAAAACCGGTGACCTTACGGTCTTTCAGCAGCAGGCTGTTGTCACTGAGCTTGATGTTCAAAAGGCCGACAACGCCGTGGCAAACGGCCGCCACAATGCCTTTATTCTCATAGATTTTGCGCGCGATCTCTTGCAACGGCTGGTTATTGGCAAAGTCGTACATCACCCCGTGCCCACCGGTGTAATAGATGACGCTGTAGTCGTCAGCCTTGACCAGCCCCGGGCTGAGTGTGGCACCCAGACGTGTCATGAAGTCCTTGTCGTCGTACCACGCCCAGTCCAGATCGGGTGCCATTTGCAGGCTGTGCGGGTCGATCGGCACGTAGCCGCCGCTGGGGCTGACATAATCGACGCTGTAGCCTGCGTTCTGGATCTTTTCGACAAAATGCACAGCCTCGCCCAACCACAGCCCGGTTGCTCGATTGAGGCGCGGGTACTTGGCCGTATTGGTCAGCACTACCAGCATCTTCTTCTTGCTCATGACCACACTCCCATCGGCAACCTAAAGGGACCGCTATTCCATGGCTCAGTGGAAAACCTAATCAGCATAGCTGCCACCTGCCGGTACGCCATAAATGCAGCGCATGCTGTGCTAACGTGAACAACGTCGCCACCCATCAGCCATTGGAGTCATGAGATTGGTCGCAAACGGTACCCCGCGCGAAGTTGAGCCGCAGGTCACCCTGCTGGCGTCCAACCCGGCATCAGCTGATCCCATGGGTGAACGCATTGCCCAATTCGATTGGGGCCGTACGTCGCTAGGGCCGCTGCCACGCTGGCCGGCCTCGCTGCGCATTGCCGTCGACATGATGCAAGGCTCGCCATTCCCGTGTGCGGTGGTGTGGGGGGCGGACCTGAGCGTGGTCCATAACGACGCCTATCGGATGCTCCGGGGCGGTGGCCAGGATGCATTGGGGCAGGCGTTCGACGTGCTCTGGCGCGATGCCTGGCAGGGCATGGGGCCTTGGGTGTACAAGGCGCTTGAAGGCCGTTCGAGTTTCGTCGAAGACCCGCCGCTGCGCATCGAGCGTGGCAACGTCACCGACCCCTTGTGGTGTGCCTTCGGCTACTCGCCGATTCGGGACGAGCAGGGTGGCGTTGCAGGTTTTCTGCACACGGTCATCGAAACCAAGGCCAGTGCCGAGGCGCACCATCATTGGCGCGAGCAGGCGACGGCCTTTGAAAAACAGCTCCAACGCTACATGGCCGATCGGGAGCAGATCTGGCAATTGTCCCGCGATGCCATGATGATTGTTACCCGTGAGCTGACGCTACACTCCGCCAACCCCGCCTGGCACCGCATCCTGGGCTGGCGTGAGGCGTTGGTACAGAACATGTCGATATTGGAGCTGATCCACCCAGCGGACCGCGCTGAAGTGCAGGTGGCGGTCTCCAGCTTTGTGCAGGGTCAGGAGGCTGAACAGATCGATATCCGCCTGCGCCACCAGGACGGCCACTACCGCTGGTTTAGCTGGTCCGCTAAATTCGATGGCAACTTACTGACCGCCGTCGGCCGCGACATCACCGCAGACCGCGAAGAAGCCACACGCCAGTCCGAGGCCTTGTTGCGCAACAGCGAGCGCCTGGAGGTGGTTGGCCAGCTGGCAGGGGGCATGGCCCATGAAATGAACAACTTGCTGTCCGGCATCGGTGGCAGCCTCGAGCTGTTGCAACGCCGCTTGCTGCAAGGGCGCCTGGAGCGTATCGAGACCTATGTGGAACTGGCGCGAGACTCGGTGCAACGGGCCATGAACCTCACCCACCGGCTGTTGGCGTTTTCCAGTAACCAGCCGCTGGAGGCCAGGCCACTGAATGTCAACCGACAGCTGTCTCTGATCGAGCCCTTGTTGCAGCAGGCGCTGGGCGCGGAAATGAGCCTGCAGTGGCAGTTGGACGTCACCCCCTGGGCTGTCAGCGTCGATGTCACCCAGTTTGAAAATGCCTTGATCAACCTGTGCGCGAACGCCCGTGAAGCGTGCCTTGAGCGCGGCACCGTCACGATCAGGACGGTCAACGAACGCTTGGCGACGCATTTCCCGGATGAGAACGGGCTGCCGCCAGGCGACTATGTGGCCTTGCATGTTGAGGATGACGGCCACGGGATGTCGGCCGCAGAGGTCGCCAAGGCCTTTGAACCGTTCTTCACGACCAAGCCCCTGGGACGGGGATCGGGGCTTGGCCTGCCGATGGTCTATGGCTTTGTCGGGCAGTCGGGGGGCTATGTGTGGATAGAGTCGACCCAAGGCCAAGGGACGAAAGTCTCCATGCTGTTTCCGCGTAGCCTGGCGCCGGTTCCGGAGGAGCAACCGGTATGCCTGCCAAGCGTTAAACGTGCACAAGGCCAGCGTGTATTGTTGGTTGATGACGAACTCAACCTGCGTGCACTGATGCGCGAATTTCTCACCGAGCGCGGGTTTGCCATCTGTGACGTTCAAGATGCCAATTCAGCGCTGGACCGCTTCCGCCATGACGGGCCTTTTGACCTGGTAATCACGGATATCGGCTTGCCGGGTGGGTTCAGTGGGCGGCAAGTGGCCAAGGCAATCCGCATGATCGTGCCGTCGCAGAAGATTCTGTTCATCACCGGCTACACCGACCAGCCGATCGAAGCCCAGTTGCTCGATCAGCCGGGCACCGCATTGATGCTCAAGCCGTTTGCGCTGGAGCACTTGGCGAACCAGGCCTTGCACATGCTAGGCGGTTGAACCGGTGCAGGGCTTGCCGAGAATCTGCGTCACCTGCGCCTGCAACTGCTTGAGCTCGAATGGTTTGCATATGAGGTGCATGCCAGCGCCGAGGAAGCCTTCGCGAGCCATGGCCGTTTCCGCGTATCCGGTAATGAACAGCACCGGCAGGCGTGGCCGCAGGGTACGTGCGATCTCCGCCAGTTGCCGTCCATTCATGCCCGGCAGGCCAACATCGCTGACCAACAGGTCGATCCGTTGTGACGACCGCAGGATCTGCAGGGCTTCATTGGCGTTGGCGGCGGTTTGGCAGGGGAAGCCGTCTTCGCTCAGTGCCTGACACAGTAATTGGCGCACATGCGGGTCGTCTTCGACCACCAGCACATGGTGGCCCGTGCTGTCAGGCGCAGGTGCGAGGGCTGGGCGTTTGGGCATTGCCTCGCCGACGTGCCGCGGCAAGTACAGGTCGACCTGGGTGCCATGGCCGATCTTGCTCTGCAGGGTGACATGCCCATGCGACTGCTTGCTGAAGCCATACACCATAGAAAGGCCAAGGCCGATGCCCTGGCCGACGGGTTTGGTGCTGAAAAACGGCTCGAAAGCGTGTTCCAACGTGCTCTGCGACATACCCTGGCCGTTGTCGATGATGCGCAGGCGCAGGTAATCACCGCTGTTCAGGGCGCCGTCGGCGAACTGCTTGGCCTCAATCTGCTGGTTGCTGGCCTCGATACGCAGCAGGCCGCCGGTGGGCATGGCTTCGCAGGCATTGAACAGCAGGTTGTCGAGGGCTTCGCGCAGTTGCCCATCATCGGCCTCCACGGCCCACAGGTCGTTGGGCACGTGCAGTTGCAGGGTCACCGAGTGGGTCAGGCCAGCGTTCAGGCGCTTCGCCTCCAGCAATGCATGCAGGTCGACCCGCTGGCTGTGCAACGATTGCCGGCTGGAAAAGGCCAGCAGCCGATGGGTCAATTTTCCTGCGCGTGACACGGCCTCCTGGCCCATGCGCAAAATGCCTTCCAGGCTGTCGCTTCGGCCTTTGCTCAAGCGTCGCTCGATCAGCTCGAAGCTACCGCCGATACTGGTCAGCAGGTTGTTGAAATCATGAGCAATGCCACCGGCCAACTGGCCGACAGCTTCCATCTTGCGAATTTGTGTGCGGGCAAGCTCGCTGCTGTGCTGTTCCTGGCTGCGGGCGTCCATCCGCTGTTGCAGTGCAGACAGTTGATCCCGCGCCAGGTATTGATGGCGGCGGTTGCGCTGGGCGATACGCGCCAGCTGCAGCACTTGCCCGTCATCAAGCGGGCAGAGCAACTGCATCAGGTTACCGTCCGGCGGGTGAGAAGGCCGGGTGGCAGTGGCGGCCAAGTCCATGATCAACAAGATGGGCAGGTCGGACCAGCTGGGCTGTTGGTCGATAAACCCCTGCAACGGTACGCTGGGGCCATTGCTGAAATGTTGTTCGGCGATGATGACCAAGGCTGCGCCTTCAATCAGGCAGGCGTGCAGGTTGGCGATGTCGAGGGTGCACTGGCTCTCGATGCCAGCGGACGCCAGTAGACGCGCGGTATCCGCGGCAAGTTGCGGGGGGGCCAGGATCAAGGCACGTTCGTCCAGCGCCAACGAACTGGCCAAAGCGACGCTCCTGTGACAGTGGGCAGGGCCGAGGTTGGCCTGCCGCCAGTGGTTCGATACTCACTGGACCACGGGCTGCCGCTTAGGGTTCAACGAATTAGGGGCGGGGCCTACAGGCCTTGTTGCAGCACCGGATCGTCAGGGTTCTGGCGCTCTAGTTCGGCCAGTAGCACCTGGACGTTCTGCAGTTGGCCGGTCTCTTTCCAGTACTGGATCAGCAACAGCCGGGCCCGGCGATTGGCCGGTTGCCGATTGAGCACGGTTTCCAGCTGCTTTTGCGCAGCGTCGACCTGGTCGAGCTCATGCAAGGTCATTGCCAGCGAGTAGCGGTAGTCGGCGTTGTCCGGGTCCAGCTCCACCGCACGCGATAAGGCCAGCAAGGCGTACTCACGCTGTTCGTGGCGATTGAGCCAGAGCCCGAGCTCATATTGCAGAAAGGCTGAGTCGGGGCTCAGCAGCAAAGCCTTGGCCAGCACTTGGCGGGAGGCGTCGTGATGGCCCTGGCGCTCCAGCAGGCGTACCTGGGTTGCCAGCGCGTCCAGATTGCCTGGTGCAACCTGCAGGGCGCGTTGCAAGGCCGTAGCTGCCTGGGTGTAGTCGTTTTCGTGCAGGTACAGGCGCGCCAAGTGCACCTGCGCGTCGGCGTCTTCGGGCTGCAGCTCCAGCGCCTGCTGATACTGCTCAAGGGCGGCCTGCAAGGGGCCGAAGTACAGGCCTATGGCGTCCGGGTCGAGGCCCAGCAGGGCGTCCACGGCAGCGAAACGTACACTTTGATCCGCATCATCCAGCAACGGGCCCAGCACCAGGCTGCGTTGCGCGGCGGGGAGCAGGCGGCGGATACCGGCGATGGCGGCTCGGCGTACCAGCGGGTCGGCATGCTCCAGGTCCAGGCGCGCGAGTTTCAGCGCCTGTGGGGAGGGGTAGTTGGGCAGCTCGGCATACAGGGCCGCACGGCGGATGGGGGCCAGGTCGTTACGTTGCAACTGCTGGTACAGCACCCGCGCTGCCCCCGGCAAGCCTTCATGGGCCTGGCGCAAGGCCTTGGCGTAGCTGTGCGCGGGCAGCGTAGGCGGCGCCGGCTGTTCGTCTCGCGGCAGGTAGCTGATCATGGCCGACACCAGAATCAGCAGCAGCAAGGCGATCAGGTAGCGGTTGCGTCTGGGCATCGGACGGTCCGTGGCGGCAGGAAGGGCAGAGCTTGGGGCAGCTAGGGGGCAAATGCAACCGCTGAAGGCTTGGCGGTGCCACGGCCGTCACAGCCCGTACAAGGCATCAAAAAAAGCCCCGCAGGCCGAGGCCAGCGGGGCAAACGGTTGGGGGAGGAACCAACCAAAGGAGTCGATAAAGCGGGTGAAATCAGCGCGTGCTGGCCACCGTTTCAGGTTGCCAGCCACCGCCCAAGGCTTTGTAGATCGAGACGATACCCCGGTACAGCTCGACCTCACCCTGGGCCTGGGCATCTTCAGCGCTGAGGCGTTCACGTTCAGCGTCGAGCAACACCAGGTAGTCCACCGTACCTTCGCGATAACGGATCGACGCCAGCTCCGCAGCCTTGCGGCTGGCGTCACTCTGGCGCATCAGCGACAGCAGGCGCTGCTGTGTCTTGTCGTAATCGCTGAAGGCATTGGCCGACTCTTCCAGGGCCAGCAGCACCTGCTGCTCATAGTTGGCCAGGGCGCCTTCGGCGTCTGCCTTGGCACCGCGCAGGCGGGCCCGTACGCTGCCCAGGTCGAAGGCCGCCCAGGTGATGCTAGGGCCAAGGCCCCAGGCATTGGCTGCCGAAGACCCAATCTGCGAGCCGCGTGCGGCGGTAAAGCCGAGGAAGCCACTGAGGCTGACCCGCGGGAACAGGTCAGCGGTGGCGACACCGACGTTGGCCGTAGCGGCCGCCAGCTGGCGTTCGGCACTGCGGATATCCGGGCGGCGCCGCAGCAACTCGCCAGGGTCGCCCACCGGCAGCGCTTTGGCGATCGCCGGCAGGGCCTTGGGCGACAGGTCGACGCTCAGTGCATCCGGGCGTTGACCAAGCAGGGTGGCGATGCGATGGCGGGCACGCGCCTGTTCGGCCTGTAGCTGCGGCACGGTGGCCTCGACGCCGGCCAGGCGCGCATCGGCCCGGACCACGTCGAGTTCGTTGCCGACCCCGGCATCGCGCAGGGTTTCGGTGATGCTGCGCGATTCTTGCTGAGTCTTGAGGTTGGCCAGGGCGATGTTCTCGCGCAACTGCGCGCCACGCAGTTGGCCGTAGGCGTCGACCAGTTCGGCGATCAGGCTGACCTGCAACTGCTGCAAGTCGGCTGCGGCAGCGGCTTCCTGGGCTTCGCTGGCTTCGATCTGGCGCTGGATACGGCCGAACAGGTCAAGCTCCCAAGCCATGTCCAGGCCCAGGTCGTAGCGTTCGCTGTTAACCCGCTGCTCAGTCTGGCCGGGGACCTGGCCCTTGCCGATTTCGCTGCTGGCACGGCTGGTGACCACCGGCAACTGGTCGTTCGAGGCGTCCTCACGGATCGCACGGGCCGACTTCAGCCGGGCGAAGGCCACCCGAAGGTCACGGTTGCCGTCGAGCGAGGCCTGCACCAGTTGGTTCAGCACCGGGTCGTCGAACTGCTTCCACCAGATGCTTTCGAAGCGGCTGCGGTCGTAGGCCTTGGCCTGCATTTCAGTGTCGAAATGGGCAGGCTCGGTGGTCGGCGTCTTGTAGTCCGGGCCCACCGCACAGGCCGCCAGGGCCAAGGCCAACAGGCTCGGGGTCAGGGGCTTGAGCATATTCATGCGTGGCTCTCCAGCGATTGAACGCGTTCGGCCTTGCGGGCCTGGCGGCGTTCGACGAAACGGCGGATCAGGAAGAAGAACACAGGCGTCAGGAACAGCCCGAATACAGTGACGCCGATCATCCCCGAGAACACCGCGACACCCATGGCGTGGCGCATTTCCGAGCCGGCACCGGAGGAGAACACCAGCGGTACCACGCCCATGATGAAGGCGATCGAGGTCATAAGGATCGGCCGCAGGCGCAGGCGGCAGGCTTCCAGTACTGCAGCCAGCGGGTCGAGGCCCTTGGCCTGTTCATCCTTGGCGAACTCGACGATTAGGATCGCGTTCTTGCACGCCAGGCCCACCAGTACGATCAAGCCGATCTGGGTGAAGATGTTGTTGTCGCCACCCGAGATGATCACCCCGGTAATGGCCGACAGCAGGGTCATCGGCACGATCAGGATCACCGCCAGCGGCAGGCTCCAGCTTTCGTACTGGGCGGCCAGCACCAGGAAGGCCAGCAGCACGCAGAGCGGGAAGACGAACAGCGCGGTGTTGCCCGAGAGGATCTGCTGGTAGGTCAGGTCGGTCCACTCGAAGGTCATGCCGTTGGGCAGCTCTTCCTTGAGCAATTTTTCAATGGCTGCCTCGGCCTGGCCAGAGCTGTAGCCCGGTGCCGCCGCGCCGTTGATCTCGGCAGTGATGAAGCCGTTGTAGTGCATGACGCGGTCAGGCCCGGAGGTGTCGCTGACCTTGAGGAAGGTCGCCAGCGGGATCATCTCGCCCAGGTTGTTGCGCACCTTCAACTGGCCGATCTGCTCGGCGTCGAGACGGAACTGCTGTTCTGCCTGAACGTTGACCTGGTAGGTACGGCCAAAGCGGTTGAAGTCGTTGGTGTACAGCGAGCCCAGGTAGACCTGCAGGGTGTCGAAGATGTCATTGATCGCCACGCCGTGGGTCTTGGCCTTTTCGCGGTCGATGGCTGCATCGACCTGTGGCACGTTGACCTGGTAGCTGGTGAACAGGCCAGCCAGCTCCGGCACGTTGTGGCTCTTGGCGATGATGTTCTGGGTTTCTTTGTACAGCGCTTCGTAGCCCAGGTTGCCGCGGTCCTCGATCTGCAGGCGGAAGCCGCCGATGGTGCCCAAACCTTGAACCGGCGGAGGCGGGAAGATCGCGATGTAGGCGTCTTGGATGTCGGCGAACTGGGCATTCAGCGCGGCGGCGATGGCGGCTGCCGACTGGCTCGGGTCTTTACGCTCGTCAAATGGCTTGAGCGGGGTGAACACGATGCCGCTGTTCGGGCTGTTGGTGAAACCGTTGATCGACAGGCCTGGGAAGGCCACCGAGTCGGCAACACCCGGTTGCTTCAGGGCGATTTCGCTCATGCGCTTGATCACCGCCTCGGTGCGGTCGAGGCTGGCGGCGTCTGGCAGTTGGGCGAAGGCGACCAGGTACTGCTTGTCCTGGGCCGGTACGAAACCGGTCGGGGTGGACGAGAAGCCCAGGTAGGTCAGGCCCATCAGGCCAGCGTAGACGAACAGGGCGATGCCGCTGGAGCGGATGACCCGGCGCACGCCGCCAACATAGCTGTGGCTGGCACGGTCGAAGAACCGGTTGAACGGCGCGAACAGCCAACTGCCCAGCAGCTTTTCCAGCAACCGCGAGAAACGGTCCTTGGGCGCGTGGTGGTCTTTGAGCAGCACAGCCGCCAAGGCCGGCGACAAGGTCAGCGAGTTGAATGCCGAGATCACGGTCGAGATGGCGATGGTCAGGGCAAATTGCTTGTAGAACTGGCCGGTAAGCCCGGAAATGAACGCCGCAGGTACGAACACGGCGCACAGCACCAAGGCGGTGGCGATGATCGGCCCGGTCACTTCGCTCATGGCCTTTTGCGTGGCTTCCAGCGGTTTCAGGCCAAGCCCGATATTACGCTCGACGTTCTCCACCACGACGATGGCGTCGTCCACCACGATACCGATGGCCAATACCAGCCCGAACAGCGACAAGGCATTGAGTGAGAAGCCGAACAGGTGCATCACGGCAAAGGTACCGATCAGCGACACCGGCACGGCCAGCAGCGGAATGATCGAGGCGCGCCAGGTCTGCAGGAACAGGATCACGACCAGGACGACCAGGATCAGCGCTTCGAACAGCGTGTGCACTACCGCTTCGATCGAACCACGGACGAACACAGTCGGGTCATAGACGATGCTGTAGTCCATCCCCTCAGGGAAGTCCTTCTTCAGCTCGGCCATTTTCGCCCGCACTTCGTCGGAGATGTCGATGGCATTGGAGCCTGGGCGCTGGAAGATCGGGATCGCCACCGCCGGCTGGTTGTTCAGCAGCGAGCGCAGGGCGTACTGGCTGGAGCCCAGCTCGACCCGGGCGATGTCTTTCAGGCGGGTGATTTCGCCATCGGCCCCGGCACGGATGATGATGTTCTCGAACTCTTCCTCATTGACCAACCGGCCTTGGGTGTTGATTGACAGCTGGAAGCTGGTGGAGCCGGGGGCGGGCGGGGCGCCCAATTGGCCGGCCGCAACCTGGCGGTTCTGCTCACGGATGGCCGCAACGACGTCGCTGGCGGTCAGGTTGCGCGAAGCGGTCTTGTTCGGGTCCAGCCACACGCGCAGCGAGTAGTCGCCCATGCCGAACAGCTGCACATCACCCACGCCGCCCAGGCGCGCCAACTCGTCCTTGATGTTGAGGATGGCGTAGTTGGACAGGTAGAGCATGTCGTAGCGGTTGTCCGGCGACGTCAGGTGCACGACCATGGTCAGGTCGGGCGAGGCCTTGTCGACGGTGATACCAATGCGCGTCACTTCCTCCGGCAGCTTGGGCTGGGTACGGGTGACACGGTTCTGGACCTGCACCTGCGCGTTGTCCAGGTCAGTGCCCAGGGCGAAGGTGATGGTCAGTGTCAGCTTGCCATCGGCGGTGGACTGGGAGGACATGTACAGCATGTTCTCCACGCCGGTGATGGCCTGCTCCAGCGGCGCGGCGACCGTTTCACCGATCACCTTGGGGTTGGCGCCCGGGAAGTTGGCACGCACCACCACTGTAGGCGGCACTACCTCGGGGTATTCGCTGATCGGTAACTGGAACAGCGAGATCGACCCTGCGATCAGCAGTACCAGCGACAGTACCGCCGCAAAGATCGGCCGGGTGATGAAGAATTTCGAGAAGTTCATCGGTGTGGTCCCTTAACCGCGTGGCGCTTGGGCGCTGGCGACTTTTACAGTGGCGCCCGCTACCTTCGGCGCCGGGTTGCTGGCCTCCAGGGCCTGGCGCTGTTGGGCGAGGGCGGCGAGGGTCTGCTCGCTGGCCATCGGGGTGTCTTCCGGGGTTACCGTGGAGCCTGGGCGCACACGCTGCAGGCCCCTGACCACGATGCGGTCGTCCTTGGCCAGGCCGCTGCGCACGATGCGCAGGCCTTCTAGCTTCGGTCCCAGCTCTACCGCGCGGTAGGCGGCTTTGTTGTCCTTGTCCATCACCAGCACGAACTTCTTGCCAAGGTCGGTGCCGACGGCTTCGTCGTTGATCAGCACGGCGTCGTACTGGGCGCTGCCGACCAGCTTCAGGCGGGCATACAGGCCAGGGGTGAACTGGCCGTCGCGGTTGTCGAACACGGCGCGGCCACGGATGGTGCCAGTGCGCGGGTTGACCTGGTTGTCGACGAAGTTCATCTGGCCCAGGTGCGGGTTGCCGGTTTCGTTGGTCAGGCCGAGGTACACCGGGGTGGCCTGGCCGCGCTGGCCTTCACGCGCCAGCTGGGTGTACTTGAGGTACACGCGCTCGTCGGCGTCGAAATAGGCGTAGACCTTGTCGGTGGAGACCACGCTGGTCAGCGGGGTGACGTCGGCGGTGACGATGTTGCCGGCCGTGAACTGGGCACGGCTGACCCGGCCGCTGATGGGCGCGGTCACGCGGGTGAAGCTCAGGTTCAGGCGGGCCAGGTCGAGTTGGGCCTGGATCGCATCGACCCCGGCGCGGGCTTCGGCGGCGGCGCTGCTGCGCGACTCGGCAAGCTCGGCGGAGATCGCGTTGCTGTCACGCAGGCGCTCGCCGCGGCGGGCTTCGTTGGCGCTGCGAATGGCTGTAGCCTTGGCTTGTTGCAGTTGGGCTTCGAGGCGGCGGACCTCTGCCTGGAACGGGCGTGGGTCGATCTGGAACAGCAGGTCGCCTTTCTTGACCTGCGCGCCCTCGGTGAAACCAACCAGGTCGATCTGGCCCGAGACCCGTGGCCGCACTTCGACGGTTTCCGGGGCTTCGAGGCGGCCGGTGAACTCGTCCCATTCGTTGATCGGCTGCTCGATCACCTTGGCCACGCTGACCTTGGGCGCGGCGGGCGCCTGCACGGCGTCGGGGGTTCGACCGCAAGCGCTGAGCACTACGACTGCCAAGGCAGCGAGTGGAAAGCGCAAGGGTTTGAGTGATTGTTCCATGGAGAACTCCGCCAATGTATTAGTAGTGGGCGGAGTGTGAGTGTCTTGCGCGTGAGGCACGAATCGAACGGGGCGAAGGTTATTATCACGCTGAATGATATGTCGGGATATTTCATCGATGGTGGGCATGGTAGGGTGCCTGTGCTGGCCCTTTCGCGGGGCAAGCCCGCTCCCACAGCAACCGCGTCAATTCTGAAGGTGGCGCATTTCCTGTGGGAGCGGGCTTGTCCCGCGAAAGGGCCGGGGCAGACACCCTCGTATGTGACTCAAGGCCTCGTAGTGAAAAGCACCCCCCAATTCCCCAGGCCCCTCGGCATCGTCTGCCTGGGCATCCTGCAAATCCTGGTCTGGGGCGGTTCGTTCTTCCTCATGGCCGTGATGGCCGACCCGATCAGCCGTGACACTGGCTGGCCCAGCCAGTGGGTGTACGGCGCGTTGTCGCTGAGCCTGATGGTCTCGGCGCTGTGCGCCCCGTTGTCCAGCCGCCTGGTCGCCCGCTACGGCGGCCGCCCGCAAATGGCGGCCAGTGGTGCGGTGGTTGCAGTGGGCCTGCTGATCATGGCTGCCAGCCACAGCCTGTTGGTGTTCCTGCTGGCTTGGGCGGTGATCGGTGTGGGCATGGCCATGGGGCTGTACGAGGCCTTGTTCTCGACCCTGGGCGGCCTGTATGGCGAGGGCGCTGGCAAGGCTATCACTGGCATCACCCTGATTGCCGGCTTTGCCTCGACCCTGTCGTGGCCGACCGTAGCGTTGGCCATCGAGCACCTGGGCTGGCGCATGACTTGCGTGTGCTATGCGGTCGTGCTGCTACTGGTGGTAGCTCCGTTGTATTGGCGTGTATTGCCGCAAGGCGGGCAGGTCGAGGTGCGCAAGGTACAGCAGAACAGCGCTGCAGTAGGGGTAGATCGCCAGCTCTACCTGCTGTTGACCGGCATGTTCGCCATTGGCGCGATCATCATGACGGCGATTGCCGTGCAGTTGGTCGCCGTGCTCCAGGGCCTTGGGCATTCGCTGCCGGTGGCGATCGGCCTGGCGGCGATGCTCGGCCCCAGCCAGGTGGCCTCGCGGGTGCTGCAGATTCTGGCGGGCAAGCGCCACCCGATCTGGACGGCGCTGGCCTGGGTAAGCCTGGTGCTGGTGGGCTTGCTGCTGGTGACGCTGGTGCCGGCGGCCACGGCCGTGGGCCTGCTGGTATTCGGTTGCGGTAACGGCTTGCGGGCGATCGTGCGCGGGCTATTGCCGCTGGCAATGATGCCACCCGCGCAGTATGTGCTGCTGATGGGGCGCATGTCGCGGCCTTCGCTGATCGGCCAGGCCTTGACGCCGCTGGTGGGTGGATATCTGTTTGAGCACTTTGGCTCAATGGGGGTATTGGTGACCTTGTGCCTGCTGGCACTGGTCAATGTGGTGCTGGTGGGTATGGTGATGCGGCGGGTACGTGCTGGCGCTTGAAAGGGCTGAGTCCCTTTGAGATCAAGCGCCAGCAGCATTTCCCTAATGGCGCTGCCAGACTTCGCCTCGCTCGCTGACGACCCAAGGCGCTTGCTCAGCGTCGATAAGTACACCGCCAACCCAGCGCGGGGGAGGCGCCTGATCCAGCCAATTGGCCTGCCCGTCGAGAACGCTTTCGCCCAGTGCAGTCAGCCTCAAGGGCCGTTGCGCCCAGCCCTCTCCTGAGCCTTCCAGCAACAGCGGGTGCGGTGCATGGATCAGCGGTTGCAGCAGCACGTGGAACATCAGGTCGCCCAGGTAAGGCAATGGTTCATCGTGCATCATCAGCTGTGCAAACACTCGGCCGGCCGGGAGCTCACCCTTTTGCGCGAGGATGCGTAACAGCAAGCGCTCTGTGAGGCTCAGGCCATCCTTTGCCCCTGGCAACTCCTGCAACTGGCGCGCAAGTGCTGCGCTTAATTGGGGTAAACACGGGTGTTCCTGAGCCGCAAGGGCAGCCCAAGCGCGTGGGGCTGGTGCGGTATAGGCAGCCCAAGCCTGCTTCGCTAACGCTAGGGCGTCTGGGCCCAAAGGCCGCCGTTGTGGCCAAAGCCAGGCAAGCAGGTCGGGGGCGAGTTGGCCGATGCCGATGAAGCGCTCGACGCCGGGCACCTCGGTAATTTCGATCAGCTCGAGCCGCCGCGGCAGGCAGGGCAGGCTTGCCAGAATCCGGATCAGAAATAGCTGATCGTAAGCATCCCCTTCGCACCAGAGCACAACTTCACTATCAGCGTTCAACTGTGCCAGTGCTGCGCGCTGCCTAGCCTGGCGCTGCTCGACGTCCTGCGCGCCAAGGTTGAACGCCTGTTGCGTATACGCGGCACGCACGGGCCAGTACTCATCTTCTGGCAGTGCCGGCACCGGCCCCATGACCATCGGGTCGTCGAACATGTGAAACGCGCCGTTAAAGCCCACTGTGCGCAAGCTATGGGCGATGTCATTGCCGCAGCGCCAGTGCTGCACGGTAGACTCGCCATCGGCGGTGAAGCTTGGGTGGCGCGCTGCAAAGGCGACAGCGTCCGCATGCGCCTTGAGCTTTGGCCAACTGGCAAAACCCGCTTCGCGGGCCAGCAGCCACTGGGTGTCAGCGAGCCTGTAATGCGGGCCAGTCAGGCCGAGTAGGCGCAGTTGGGCGCGCGCGTCCTCGGCCTCGCCGTTGTTTAGCGCTTTCAGCAAGCGTTTGGCGCGTTTGCGCAGGTCGGCCAGGTCGAGCAGGCCGTGATGACGGGAAGCATGGATGGCGGGCATGCCAACTCCTTTGGGGCTCGGTCCGCCGACAAGCCGGGAGCTGGAATGAAAATGAGATGAAGCGTGGCTTGGGCACCCCTTCGCGCGGACCGCAGGCGCAGCGAACGCCCTAGGGCGGACTCTAGCGGCTAGTGGGCGGTGAAGCAATGGCCTGGCGGTTGATGGGAACTTCGATGGCATGTTCAGGTCGATAGCGTCTTCTTTCGAACCAGGCCCACCTGGACCCGTCGAGTGCGTTCCTCATGTCAAGCAAGCGTATGCTGTCGGCCTTAACCCTGTTGTTCAGTATCACTGCGTGCGATTTCATCACCGCCGGCGAGCGCACAGCGCCTGCAAGCAGTAACACAGCCTCGACCCTGCTGATCGAAACAGCCTCCAGGCAATACGCAGAAGGCAAACTGGACCAGGCTGCCGCCTCGCTGGAGCGGGCGCTGCAAATCCAGCCGAACAACCCCGCCACGCTGCACTACCTGGGTGTGCTGCGCCTGCAGCAGGGGCAATACGAACAGGCTGAAGTGCTGGCGGCGCGCTCCAACCTGCGGGTTGGACGCAACGTGGCCTTGCGCAATCGCAATCTGCAATTGATCGAGGCGGCGAACCAAGCCCGGATTTCGGGTACGCCGCCGGGGGCTGTAAAGGCGTCGGCCGTTCAAGTAATACCCGCAGAGGCCAGCCCGGAGACCGCGCGATCAGTCTCCCTGGCTGCTGCCCAGCAACGCCAGGGCGTTGCCGGTCAGCAGCGCGTGGGCATGCCTGAATACCCCATGGACGAAACTGCCTTCGAGGTACCGCGGGGCCACAGGCCGCCGCCAGGCAAATGCCGAATCTGGTACCCCGATCGCCCACCTGGGCACCAACCCCCGCCGGGCAAATGCAAGAAGCTGCAAAAGCATGTTCCAGCGGGTGCCTACCTACTGCGTCACTGATGACCGGGGCGCACGTTAACGGACAACATGAAACCCATGGGTACCGTCGCGCTCCAGTTGGGCGATCAGGCCGAACTCCCAGTCCAGATACCCTTGCATGGCTTCACGCGGGTTGTCGGTGCCTTCATAAGGCCGGCGATAGCGGTCGCTGCGCGCCACTGCCAGGTGCGTTTCGCCACTTTCCAGCGGTAAGCCCGCAGCAATCCAGCGCGCAGTGCCGCCCTCCAGCACATACACCGGTGTGTGTGTCAGGGCCTGCAAATCGACCGCCGCAAAGCGCGCCAGCAAGCTGCTGCCGCAGGTGAGCACGTAGCGTTCGGCAACCGGCAGTTGCTCCAGCACCTGCGGCAACTGCGCTCGGATCGCCCAATGGGCACCCGGGATGTGGCGTTTGACGTAGTTGGCGCTGGTGGTGAAGTCCAGCAGCACCGTGCCTGTCGCTTGCAGCCAGTCATGCAATTGGTCAACGCCGATATCGCTCACCTGGGGCTGTTCTGGCAACGGCGCCTGCCAATCGCCGGGCTCGCTGAAATCCGCTGCCGACAGGCCGTCCAGCACGGCGACCTGCCAGCCCATCTGGGCCAGCCACGAGGCACTCATGTTGGCCCGCACACCGTCGTCATCCACCAGCACGATGCGAGCGCCGCGCACGCTGGCGACATGGTCGGTCTCTTGCACCAGTTGCCCGCCGGGGACCGAGCGGCTGGCCGGTAGATGGCCCTGGGCAAACTCTTCAGGGGTACGCACATCGAACAGGTAGGTGGTGCGGTAGGGCTCTGCCTGCCAGGCCGCCAGGCCTTCGCGAGTCAGCCGCGCGACTACGGCACGGTCGGCCACGGCGCGGGCACGGTCGGCGGCGCTGGCGCGGGTGGTGTCGCTAACGGGGGCAAAGCTGCGTTGCTGGCCGTGAGCCAGTTGCTGGCCTGCAAGCGTCCAGCCGATGGTGCCATTGCGCAGTGCCGCCACCGGGTTGGGGATGCCGGCGTTGACCAGTGATTGGGTGCCGATGATGCTGCGGGTACGCCCCGCGCAGTTGACGATTACCTGGGTGGCGGGGTTCGGCGCAAGCTCGGCCACGCGCAATACCAGTTCGGCCCCCGGCACACTGATGCCGCCGGGGATGCTCATGGTCTGGTACTCGTCGAAACGACGGGCGTCGAGCACCACCACATCGGCTTTGGCATCGAGCAATGCCTGCACCTGCTCGGCCGCCAACGACGGCGTGTGCCGCTCGCTTTCAACCAGCTCGCCAAAGGCCTTGCTTGGCACGTTGACGTCACGGAACAACTCGCCGCCAGCCGCGCGCCAGCCAGCCAGGCCGCCCTCGAGCAGTGCCACATCGCTGTAACCCAACGCCGACAGGCGCGCGGCAGCCAGCGTAGCCAGCCCTTCACCGTCGTCATACAGGGTGATGGCGGTGTCACGCCGCGGTACCCGGGCGAAGACTTCCAGCTCCAGCTTCGACAGCGGGATGTTGGCGGCAAACAGCGGGTGTTCCTGGGCGAACGGGTCTTCCTCGCGAACATCGATCAACGCCAGCTCTTCATGGGCCAGCAAGGCCCGGCGAATGTCATGGAAGGAACGGGTGGCGACAGTACTCATGGGGCTGGATTCTCTTTGGACAGGTCCCAGATGTTGGGCAGGAGGGTATTGGAGTAGCCGGAGATGAAGGGTTTTTCAGTGCCGTCGGCCAGGTACACCGCCCGGCTGACCGCGCCGATGTTGGCGCCGTAGACGTGGATGCTGATCGACACCTGGTCGTCGAAGGCGTTACTGACCTGGTGAATGTCGCCGATACGCGGCGAAACCGCTTCGACATGGCCAGGGTCGATCCGCACCGGCGCACCGGCCGGCAGCAACGCACCTTGCTCGCTGCGGGCGAAACCTTGTGAATATTCAGCGCCGCGCAGCATGCCGATCAGCCCCCAGACCCGGTGATCGTGAATCGGTGTCTGCTGCCCTGGCCCCCAGACGAAGCTGACGACAGAGAAGCGTTGGCGCGAGTCGCAATGCAGCAGGTATTGCTGGTAGCGGCTTGGGTCCGGTTGGGCGAGGGCTTCGGGTAACCAGTCGTCATGGGCGACCAGGCTGCGCATTAGGCCTTGGCCTTGGTCGAGGAGGGTGGCTTCGTCGGGGGCTCGGTCAAGCAGCTCCGAAAGCGCACCGATGAAGTGTCGCAGGCGCTCCAGGCGCAGGGGTTGGCTCATGGTTCAGGCTCGGCTGACGGTTTCGGTTAACCCTAGCAAAGTCGCTGAATATTCACAAAAGTAAAATTAAGCATAAGCTAATATGCAAAAAATGCATTTACAGGCTCGCCTATCTGTTTTGAAATAGGCCACCGTCGGAGGCATTAGGTTATGCCTAGAACGAATTTCCCACAGGGTTTATACATCTATAACTTATAAATAGAGCGCTGCTTAGACTCAAAGCGCATACCAATTTCATTTATCAAAGCGAGACCGCACGGGCGGATCGACTACCTAGTTGCGCCTTTATTGGCCCTGGAGACGAACGTGCGATACCTCAAGCAACTGGCCGCCGGTGTGCTGGCCACCTCACTGAGCCTGGCCGTCGCCGCGCAGACCCTGGTGGTCGGCGATCAAAGCTTTAATGCCCGTGCGGTGATGGAAGCCGCCGGCGTGCTCGATGATGTGCCCTATACCCTGGAATGGAAGCAGTTCACCGCAGGCTCCCCGGTGGCTGAAGCCTTGAATGTCGGCAGCCTCGACATTGGCCTGCTGGGCGATGCGCCGCCGCTGTTTCTCGGTGCCTTGGGGGCACCGATCAAGGTGATTGCGGTGAGCCGGCAGAACCTCGAAGGGGTCGCCATCCTGGCGCGCAAGGATTCGAACATTCACAGCCTTGAAGACTTGCGCGGCAAACGCGCGGCCCTGTGGAAAGGCTCGTGGAGCCAGCAACTGCTGTTCAGCGCCCTGGACAAGGCCGGCGTGCCCCGCGATGCACTGGAACTGCGCTACCTCAGCGCGCTGGATGCCTCGCACGCCCTGGATGGCGGTTCGGTGGACGTGATCGCGACCTGGGAGCCCTATGTCACCCAACAGGAGCGCCAAGGCGCCAGGGTGCTGGCCACAGCCGAAGGCTTGATTCCGGCCCAGAGCTTTGTGGTGGCCAACGCCAAGTCTGTCGACGCCAAGCGTGCGCAGATCACTGATTTTCTGCAGCGTTTGAAGAAGGCCCGTGATTGGACCTTGAACAACCCAGCCAACACCGAGGCCTATGCCGACGCCTGGGCCAAGCGCACCCGCGCCGACCGCGACATTGCCCGGGCCTGGTTCGCCCGCGCGCGCACCGACGTGGCGCCACTCAACCCCCAGGTGATTGTCGATGCGCAGAAGACCGTGGACTTCTTTGCCGGGCTTGGGCTGATCAAGGCCTACCCGGCAGCGAGCCTGTTCGATACCTCGTTTGCAGCGGCGCTGGCCAACGACCATTGAGTTTGGCAGTACCGGCCTCTTCGCGGGCAAGCCCGCTCCCACAGGGACCGCGTCGATGCTGAAGATGGCGCTTTTCCTGTGGGAGCGGGCTTGCCCGCGAAGAGGCCGGTACAGCCCCCATCATTTCAGAGGACTCCCCATGACCACCCGCAAAATCAAACTCGGCGCCCTGACCATGGGCTGCGGCGGCCCTGGCCGCCATAACCTCTGGCTCGACCCCGAGCTGCCGGCCGATGCCAGTGTCAACATCGACTGGTACATCGACATCGCCCGCCAGGCCGAGGCTGCGCTATTCGACCTGATATTCATCGTCGACAGTCAATACATCACCCCCGGCTCACCTTCGCATTACCTCAACCGCCTTGAGCCGCTGACCCTGCTCTCGGCCCTGGCCGTCACCACCCGGCATATCGGGCTGGTCGGTACCCTGACCACCTCCTATAACGAGCCCTATAACGTCTCCCGTCGCCTGGCCTCGCTGGACTTGATCAGCAAAGGCCGCGCCGGCTGGAACGTAGTGACCAGCGGCGATGCCGGCACTGCTGGTAACTATGGCCGTGACGAGCATTACGACTACGACACCCGCTACGCCCGCGCCGAGGAACACGTGCAAGTGGTGCAGGGCTTGTGGCATTCCTATGAAAACGGTGCCTTCCCGCGTGATCGCGCCACGGGCCAGTTCCTCGACCCCTCGAAGCTGCATGCGCTCAACCACAAGGGCGAACACTTCTCGGTGGTGGGGCCCTTGAACATCCAGCGTTCGCCCCAGGGCCAACCGGTAATCTTCCAAGCTGGCGACTCGCAGCAGGGCCGCGATCTGGGCGCCGCCACCGCTGATGTGATCTTCACCCACGCGGCCAGCATCGAGCAGGGCCAGACCTTCTATCGTGACGTCAAGGAACGTGCCGCGCGCCTGGGGCGAGACCCGGAGCAGTTGCTGGTACTGCCAGGTGCAGAAATCTATGTGGGCGACACCGATGCCCACGCCCGTGAGATCGAGCGCCACTACCACCAGCAGGACCACAGCTTTGAACTGGCACTCAAGGAGTTCGGGCGCAATTTCGGGTGGCACGATTTCACCCAGTACGACCTCGATGCGCCGTTCCCTCAGGAGAGCCTGGAGCATGCCCGCAGCAGCTTCTTCACCAATGCCAAGCGTATTGCCGACCAGGCGCGGGCGCAGGGCTTCAGCTTGCGCCAGGCGGTGGAGTTCGGCCGCCAGTTACGCCCGGGGGCATTCGTCGGCTCCGCCGAAACGGTGGCGGCAAAAATGACCGAGTGGTTCGAGGCGCGGGCGCTGGATGGCTTCAATATCTACATTGGCCATCCAGGCCAGTTCCGCCGTTTCACCGAAGAAGTGGTGCCATTGCTGCAGGCACGTGGCGTCTACCGCACCGCGTATGAAGGCACGACATTGCGCGAAAGCCTCGGCCTTAGCCTTCAGTGAATGCTCGAGGCCAATTCGAAGATCGGCATGTACATCAGGATCACGATAAAGCCGATCAACAGGCCAATGAACGTCATCAGCAGCGGCTCGAACAGCTTCACGAACCATTCCACCCAGCGGCCAATCTCCTGGTCGTGAAAGTCGGCGCAACGCTCAAGCATTTCGCCAAGGTTGCCCGACTGCTCACCGGCGCGCAGCAGCCGCAGCGACACAGGCGTCACCAGCTGCCCAACTTCCAGCGCATCGGACAGCGGCAACCCCTCGGCCACGCGCTGGCTGGCCTGTTCAAGACCCTGCGCGGCGGCGCTACCCAGCAGCCCGCGGGCCATGCCCATGGCCGTGAGGATAGGAATACCGCCTTGCAGGAGGATGCCCAGCGAGCGGTAGAAGCGCGCCAGTTCGTACATCATCAGCCGCTGATGCAGCGCTGGCATGCGCCTGAGCTGGCGCGCTGCCCAGCGCCGCACCAGCGGGTGGCGGCGCAGCAGCACCAGGGCGGTGATGCTCGCCACGCTGCCCAGCGCCAGCGGCAGTTGCTGGGCATGCAAGAACAACCCGATCTGCATCAGCAGGCGTGACAGCCACGGCAGCTCGGTGCCCATGCCTTCGAACACCTGGCTGAAGCGCGGCACCACGTAGCCGAGCAAAAACAGCACCACGCCACCACCGACCAGCAACAACAGCAGTGGGTAAACCGACGCCCCCACCAGTTTCTGCCGCACCAGGTCCAAGCGTTGCCGGTAGGCGATATAGCGGCCGAGGGCGTCGCCGAGGGCGCCGGTGCGCTCGCTGGACTGCACCAGCGCCACGTACAGGGCCGGGAATATCCTCGGCTGGCGGCCCAGCGCCTGAGACAGCGAGTGCCCCTCGTACAGCTGGCGTACCAGTTCGCCGAGCACCTTGCGCGAGGCCGCAGCGGGGGCTTTTTCCGCCAGGCTTTCCAGGGCATCGATCAATGGTAAGCCTGCGTTGAGCAGGGTCGACAGCTCCTGGCTGAACAACACCAGGTCAAAGCTCGCCTCGCGGCGCCAGGCCATGCCGCGCAAGGCACTGCCCTGGCCCTTCACGCTGACCACCCGCAAGCCTTGGTCCTCGACCTGGCGGCGCGCCTGGTCGGCATCTTCGGCGTCGATCTGCAATTGCACCACGCCCTGTCTGCCCAGGGCCTTGAGGCTGTAGCGCATGGCCGAGCTCCTTATTGCCAACTGGTGATTTCGGCGTTCTCACCGTCGCCACCGGGCTGGCCGTCCTTGCCCATCGACAGCAGGTCGTACTCGCCGCCGTTCTCACCGGGTTGCCGGTAGATGTAGGCGCGGCCCCACGGGTCTTGCGGCACGGCCTTCTGCAGGTACGGGCCGGTCCAGCGGGCCTCGCCGCTAGGGGCGATGACCAGTGCCTGCAAGCCTTGTTCACTGTTGGGGTAATGCCCGACTTCCAGGCGATAGAGGTCCAAGGCTTTGCTCAAACCCTCGATCTGCGCCCGCGCCACCTTGACCTCCGAGCGGCCAAGCTGGCTGAAGTACTTGGGCGCGACGATGCCGGCCAGCAGGCCGAGCACAACCAGCACCACGAGGAGTTCGAGCAGGGTGAAGCCACGTTGGGGGTTGGATCTGCGCTGCATGGTGATGCCCTCCGCTGCGTAGGAACATGCTGTGGCAGGCACCATGCAACAGCCGTGCACGTCTGCCTCGGGGCCTTGCGCCATGCGGTGCAGGAAGCGGCACAGTGCTTGCGTCGTGGTCTGCAACCTCGGGTTTTCCGGGGCATTTCCCCCACATCGGGGGCCACGACGAAGAGGCGACCGACATGCGTGGACTTATCCTGGGTTTGATCTGGCTGGCGGCGGGTGCCGCCCAGGCCGATGTGTACATCTCCATCGATGCCAAGGGCGGCTACGTACTGACCAACGTCCATCGGCCCGGGCGCCAGTATCAGCGGGTGATCAGCGAACCGCTGGCCCAGGCGGGCGCTGCCGGTGCGCAAATGATCACCGGGCGGCCCTATGCCGAGCTGGTGGCCGCTGCAGCGTTGGCCCACAACGTGCCGCAAGCACTGCTGCATGCGCTGATCAAGGCTGAGTCGGGCTACAACCCCAAGGCCCGCTCGCCGGCGGGCGCGGTGGGGCTGATGCAGCTGATGCCCGATACCGCGCGTGAGATGGGCGTGGAGAACGCCCTGGATCCTGAGGACAATGTACAGGGTGGGGCACGCTACCTGAAACGCATGCTGACCCTGTTCGACAATGACATCACCCTGGCCGTGGCCGCCTATAACGCCGGCCCCGACGCGGTGCTGCGCCGTGGGGCAGTGCCACCGTACGCCGAAACCCGCCGCTACGTGCCCAACGTGCTGCGCGATTACCGAAAGCTGCAAGGGCTGGCGGACGACTCGCCGCTGTAGGAAAACGACGTGGCCGACCAGCGCGGCGGCCACCCTTCGGCGGATGACATCAATTTAGAACCATGGTTCCCCCAACTCTGGGCTATAACCTTCAAAGGTGCCCAGCTGTGGAGTCCGCCATGGACATCGCCCCCCGTTCCGACGCCCTTGGAGTGCCTGCCGGTACCGAGGCGACAGCCCCACGCAAGCCGTTCAACCTGCTGCGCTGGTATGCCTGGGTCAGCCTGGCCATCATTCTCTCGGTGGCGGTCGGGTTGGGGCTGATTTCCAGCCGTTTCATCATCGATGAAAGCGTCGAGCGCGATGCGCTGTTGTCCGCTCAGTTCATCACCTCTATCGCTGATGCTGAAGTGCGCCATGTGTCGATCCCCAATGTGCGCACCATGGGCGAATTGCTGGACCCGCGCACCGATCGCACGGCGCTGCCGGATGTCGACCCCGATGCCCGGCGCAAGGCTAGGGGCGAGTTTCTCGACCACATCGCCCACCTGCCGGACATGCTGCTGGCCAATATCTATGCGCCGGACCGCACGGTGATCTGGTCGACCAACCCGGCGCTGATCGGCAAGTTGATCGAAGGCGACGACGACCTGGACCGCGCCTTCGAGTACAAAATGCGGGTCTCGGCCAGCTACCACGACTTTGAGCGGGCACGCGAAGAGCAAAAGTTCGTGACCCCGCCTGAGCAGCTGTTCATCGAAAACTACATTCCGTTGTTCGACGCCGATGGCGAGCACGTCACGGCCATGGTGGAGATCTACAAGGAACCGCATGACCTGATCGTGCGCATCGAACATGGCCTGATCCTCATCTGGCTGGCGATCACCGTCGGCGCCGGGCTGGTTTATATCGGCCTGTACGGCATCATGCGCCGGGCGGCCAAGCTGCTGGCGGTGCAACAGAAACGGCTGATCAACAATGAAACCTACGTGGCCCTGGGCGAGGTGTCTTCGGCGGTGGCACACAGCTTGCGCAACCCGCTGGCGAGCATCCGCTCCAGTGCCGAGCTTGCGCAGGCGTTCGACGAGGGCCCAGCGCAAAGGAACATCAACGACATCATCAGCCAAGTCGACCGCATGTCGCAGTGGATCCGCCAGCTGTTGCAGTCACTGCGCCCGCTCAATGACGAAGCGGTGGCGGTGGACCTGCCGCAGGCGCTGCAGGAAAGCCTGCAGACCTTTGCCGTGCCGCTGGCGCGCAGTGGCGTCACCCTCGACCTGCAACCGTTACCGGCGGTTCAGGTGTTGGGGCACCCGGCGTTACTGCGGCAGATTTTCAGCAGTTTGATTGCCAACGCATTGGAGTCGATGGAGCAGGGCGGGAAGTTGCGTGTCGAGGTGGTGCGCCACGACCGGCGCGGCTTGACGCTGCGCCTGTCCGATAGCGGCAAGGGCATGACCGAGCAACAGCAGCGCATGGCCTTCAGGCCGTTCTTCACCACCAAGCAGGGCGGGCTGGGCGTTGGCCTGGTTTTGGTCAAACGCATCATGGAGCGCTTTGGTGGTGCGGTGAGGTTGAGTAGCAGCCTAGGGCATGGCACCCGGGTTTCGCTGAATTTCAGGTTGGCCAAGTCTTCTTAGTGGGCTTTAGGTTCATATCGTAACTACATGATTTATAACAAATAGTTTTTTTGGGTAATTGTTACCCAAAAGTGGGGACTGAAGCTTGACCGGATTTTAATAAGTTCTTTCAAGTGACTGAAAAATATGAATATGTCTTTTCGTTCGTCGACTGGCTGATTTTTTGCAACGTGAGCATGGCAACAACGGGTCGCCTTGGCGACCTGGGTGAAGTGCCATTAAATTGCTACTAATCGTGGCAAGGGTGCGCTTCAGAACGGACGCCCAGCGCGGGAACCCCTCAATGCAGATGCTGGAAAACGAAGTGCCCGACAAAGCGTCTGCGGCCACCAGTGGTTTTGCGGCGCCGTTGCGCGAGTTCAACCTGTTGCGTTGGTTTTCGATCATCAGCCTGTTGATCATCGCCTCGGTGGCCGGTGGCTTGGGCTATGTGTCGACGCGCTTCGTGGTGCGCGACAGCGTGGAGCGCGATGCCATGCTCACCGCCCAATTCATCCAGGCCATGGCCCAGGCCGAGGTCCGCCATTCGCAACTGCCGCCGGGCACCACCATGGGCGAACTGCTCGATCCGCGCCTGGACCTGCAGCACCTGCAGTTCACCCCGGCGTTGGCCGAATCGACCCGTGTCGAATTCCTCGACCACGTCGAACACCTGCCCGATACCCTGTTGGCCAACGTCTACGCCCGCGACCGGACCATTGTCTGGTCCACCAACCCTCAGTTGATTGGCGAGCGGATCGAGGAGGATGGCGACCTGGAGCGCGCGTTCCGTTCGCGCAAAGCGGTGTCTGCCAGCTACCACCAGGCCGAGGACGACCGTGAAGAACAGAAGTTTCTGCGCGAACCCAAGTACCTGTTCATCGAGAACTACATCCCGCTGTTCGACAGCCAAGGCGAGCAGGTGCTGTCGATGGTGGAAATCTACAAGGAGCCGCAGGACCTGATCCGGCGTATCCAGCGCGGTTATGTACTGATCTGGGCCTCGACCCTGGTGGGTGGCGCGCTGATTTACTTTGGCCTGTTCTGGATCGTGCGCCGGGCGGCGCTGATGCTCAACCAGCAACAAGACCGCCTGGTAGCCAGTGAAACCTACGTGGCACTGGGCGAAATGTCCTCTGCGGTGGCCCACAGCCTGCGCAACCCGTTGGCCAACATCCGCTCCAGCGCCGAACTGGCCCAGGAGATCGCCAACCCCACCGCACAAAAGAACATCACCGACATCATCAGCCAGGTCGACCGCATGTCACGTTGGGTGCGCGACTTGCTGGTGTCGTTGCGCCCGACCAGTGACGAGCCCGAGGCCGTGGACCTGGTCGCGTCCATCGAGGACACCCACCTGGCCTTCGCCCAGCAGATGGCGCGCAACGGCGTGCAGTTCTGCTACGAGGGCCCCGACGTGCAGTGTGTGGCCAGCCAACCGCTGCAGCTGACGCAAATCCTCAACAGCTTGTTTTCCAATGCCCTTGAAGCCATGCCGGCAGGTGGTGTACTGCGCGCCCAGGTGAACGTGCAGGACGGCCAACGCGCCGTGCTGCTGCTCAGCGATACCGGCAAGGGCATGAGCCAACAGCAGGAACGGATGGTGTTCAAGCCGTTCTTCACCACCAAGCAGGGCGGCCTCGGTGTAGGCCTGGCCCTGGTGCAACGCATCATGGAGCGTTTTGGCGGCTCGGTCAGCCTGAGCAGCCGCGAAGAGGAAGGAACCCGCGTAAGCCTTACTTTCAATATCGCAGCGGGAGGGGACCATGGAACACAGCATCCTGGTAGTCGAGGATGATGAAATCCTTGCTGACAACATTCGCACCTACCTGAGCCTCAAGGGTTACGAGGTGACGGTCTGCCACAGCGCGGAGCTTGCGCTGGAGCAGATCAAGCAGGCCCAGCCCGATGCGGTGCTGACCGACAACTCGTTGCCAGGCATGAGTGGGCATGACCTGTTGCGCGTGCTGGTGGCGCAGGCGCCCGCGCTCAAGGTCATCATGATGACCGGCTACGGCAATGTCGAAGACGCGGTGCAGGCCATGAAGGAGGGCGCCTTTCATTATCTGACCAAGCCGGTGGTGCTGGCCGAGCTTAAACTGACCCTGGACAAGGCCCTGGCGGCTGAAAGGATGGAGCGCACATTGTCGTTCTACCAGGAGCGCGAGGCGCAGAAGTCCGGGCTGCAGGCACTGATTGGCGAGTCGCCGGTGATGCACAGCCTCAAGCACACCCTGCGCCAGGTGTTGGACGCCGAGCGGCGCATGGCCAGCGACGACCTGCCGCCGGTGTTGGTAGAGGGTGAGACCGGTACTGGTAAGGAACTGGTGGCCCGGGCCCTGCATTTTGATGGCTCGCGCAGCAAGGGCCCATTCATCGAATTCAACTGCGCATCGATCCCGGCCAACTTGCTGGAGGCGGAGTTGTTTGGCCATGAAAAAGGCGCGTTCACCGATGCCAAGGAGCGCCGCGTAGGCCTGGTCGAGGCCGCTGATGGCGGCACGCTGTTCCTCGATGAAATCGGCGAGATGGACCTTGTGCTGCAGGCCAAGCTGCTCAAACTGCTGGAGGATCGCAGCATCCGCCGCATTGGCGCGGTCAAGGAGCGCAAGGTCGACTTGCGGGTGATCAGCGCTACCAACTGCAACCTCGAACAGATGGTGCAGCAAGGCAAGTTCCGCCGCGACCTGTTCTTCCGGCTACGCATCATCGCCTTGAAGGTACCGCGGCTGTATGCCCGGGGGCAGGATATCCTGCTGTTGGCCAGGCATTTTTTAGCGCACCACGGGCGGCGCTATGGCAAGCCGAACCTGCGTTTTTCCGCCGAGGCAGAGGCCCTGATGCTGAGCTACAGCTGGCCTGGCAACGTGCGCGAACTGCGCAACATGCTGGAGCAGACGGTGTTGCTGGCACCCAATGAGGTGGTGCAATCGCATCAGTTGAACCTGTGCATGACGCTGATCGACGAGCCGTTGATACAGCAGCAGGCGCCTGCAGTATTTGAGATGCCACGGCATGAGCCAGAGCCGGGTACCAGCCTGCCGGACATGGAGCGGGATTTGGTGTGCAAGACGTTGGACCGCACTGACTGGAATGTGACCAAGTCGGCGCGGATGCTGGGGTTGTCGCGGGATATGCTGCGTTACCGGATCGAAAAGCTGGGGTTGACCAGGCCAGACAAGCGGCAGTGGTGAGCATTGCCCCCTTTTCTTAGGCCAAGCGCGCGCTCTGGGTAGGAGCAGCCTTGTGCTGCGAAGAGGCCGGCAACTACACAGTGAATCTTCGCTGCTGGCGCCGGCCTCTTCGCAGCACAAGGCTGCTCCTACAGGGGCTCAAGGGTTGCCCGTGCTCGTGCCTTGGCGCCCAGTACCTTCCGAGCCACTGCCATCCATCCCTGGCAAATCCCGTCCATCATCCTGGGTGGCTGGCGGGCTTTCGGGGTCATTGCCCTCGATCCGCGGGTCGGTGTCGCGTGGCATCGGCTTTTCAATCGGGTTGAGCGTGCTGTCTACACCCGGTGTCGGCGCTGGGTTGTGCGGGTCGTCGGGGTAGGTGGGCCCAGTGCCGACCGCTAGGGCCAGCGGTGAAACCAGTACGGCTGCAAGCAGGAAGGGGCGGATCATGGGGCAGGCTCCTTTGCATCGGGATGGGGGCAAGGCTTCTATTTCGATTGGGCCATCAAGCCCGCACCTGGTGCCCCCACCCCGATCAACGGTCACACCACCATCGACAGCAACATGATGAAGATGATGCCGACCACCGAAAGGATGGTCTCCATCATGCTCCAGGTCTTGAAGGTCTCGGCCACGGTCATGTTGAAGTACTGTTTCACCAGCCAGAACCCGGCATCGTTGACGTGTGACAGGATCAGCGAGCCGGCGCCAGTGGCCAGCACCAGCAGCTCACGGTTGACCCCAGGCACCAGGTCGATCACCGGTGCCACGATGCCCGCGCCCGTGATGGTCGCGACCGTCGCCGAACCCGTGGCGATGCGGATCACCGCCGCCACCAGCCAGGCCAGCATGATCGGCGAGATTTCGGCCTGCACGGCCATTTGCCCGATCACGTTGCCGACACCGGTATCCACCAGCATCTGCTTGAAGCCGCCGCCGGCACCGACGATCAGCACGATGGCGGCGGTGGGCGCCAGGCTCTGGTCGAGCATCTTCATGATCTGCTGGCGGTTGAAGCCACGCGCCGCGCCGAAGGTGTAGAAGGCCAGCAGCAACGCAGCGAGCAGGGCGGTGATGGGGTGGCCGATCAGGTCCATCCATTGGCGCACGATGTGCTCGGCCGGCAGGACCACGTCGGCGAAGGTCTTGAGCAGCATCAACGCCACTGGCAGCAGTACCGTGACCAACGTGATGGTGAAGCTCGGCAGGTTGCCCTGGTCGGACTCCTTGGCGATCTGGTCCATCAGCTCCTGGGACGGGTTGCCCGGGATATAGCGTGAAATGAAGTTACCGAACAGCGGGCCAGCAATGATCGCGGTGGGCAGCGCGACGATCAGGCCGTAGAAAATGGTCTTGCCGATGTCGGCATGGAAGATGCCAATCGCCAGCAACGGCCCCGGGTGCGGCGGCACCAGGCCGTGAACCACGGACAGGCCGGCCAGCAGCGGTATGCCGATTTTTACCAGCGAAACGCCGGAGCGCCGGGCGACGATGAACACCAACGGGATCAGCAACACGAAGCCGATCTCGAAGAACAGCGGAATACCAACCAGGAAGGCGGCGAACATCATGGCCCAGTGCACGTTCTTCTTGCCGAAGGCGCGGATCAGGGTCTGGGCGATCTGGTCGGCGCCGCCGGAGTCGGCCATCAGCTTGCCGAGCATGGTGCCCAGCGCGAGGACGATACCGACGAAGCCCAGTACGCCGCCGAAACCGTCCTGGAACGATTTCATCACCTTGGCCACCGGCATGCCGGAGGTGAGGCCGAGGAAGCCGGCCGCGAGGGTGAGGGCGACGAAGGGGTGCACTTTGAAATGGGTGATCAGCAGGATCAGCCCGACGATGGTGACCAGCGCGTCGAGCAGCAGGAAGGTATCAGTAGCCAGTCCGAACATGGTTTTAATGCCTCGGTCTTATCGTTGTTTTGGGCGTAACGTTATGGAACTTTCAGGCGCTTTCATTGGTCGAGACAGCGCTGTCTTGGGTGAGCCGGATAAACCGCCAGGTTCAGGCGGTTTGCGCCAGGTCCCGCTCACCGCAAGGCTTTAGCCAGGTGTCTACCGTATTAGCCAAGGCATCGATGGCCTGGGTGGCGTCCAGTGACAAGGTCCGTGGCTCGCCACGCGGCGATTCGAGGGCCGCAAACTGGCTGTCGATGAGGCTCGCCGGCATGAAATGCCCAGGGCGCGCCAAGACCCGCTTTTCGGCTTCGGCAGGGGTCAGCTCCAGGAACACGAACGCGAGGCCCGGCATGGACGCGCGCAACGTTTCGCGGTAACGGCGCTTGAGTGCCGAGCAGGTCAGGATCGGGCGTTCACCCGACTGCACTGTGGCTTGCAGCTCCTGACCCAGGCGCACCAGCCAGCCGGCTCGGTCGTTATCGTCCAGGGGGATGCCAGCGCTCATCTTGCGGATGTTTTCGGCAGGGTGGAAAGCGTCGCCTTCGATCAGGCGGCCGCCGCTTCTGGCGGCAATGGCAGCGCCGACGCAGCTTTTGCCGCAGCCAGCCACGCCCATCACCACAATGGCGGACAGGGGAGAATTCATCAGTACCTCCTGCGGGGTGAGATAGCGCTGTCTCGTCGCTGACGAACAGCCACCTCCCCGGTGTTATTGGTCTTGTCCTTACGCAGTATGGACGCTTGGCACAGTGCACGTGGAACCGCTACCAAAGATTACATTGCCTGCGTCCTGAGACAGCGCTACCTTAGTGGCCGTTCCCCTCCCTTGGCAAGTAGTAAAATTACAACATCCATGTCCCGCACAGGCTCTCGCACCACCGGTCGTCCTACCCTGGCAGAAGTCGCCAGGCTTTCCGGGGTTTCCCCGATTACCGCATCCCGCGCCTTGCGCGGCGTCAGCACGGTTGCCCCGGCGCTGGTGGAAAAGGTTGCCGCTGCTGCGGCCAGCCTGGGCTATGTCGCCAACCCGGCAGCCCGCGCACTGGCTTCGGCACGCAGCCAGTCGGTGGTGGTGCTGATCCCGTCGTTGTCCAACCAATTGTTCATCGACACCCTCGAAGCCATTCACGAGGTGATGCGCCCGCGAGGGCTTGAGGTGTTGATCGGTAACTATCACTACGACATTGCCGAAGAAGAAAACCTGATCCGCAACTACTTGGCCTACCAGCCTTGCGGCATGCTGCTGACCGGTTTCGAGCGCAGTGACGCCGCGCGGCAGATGCTGGCGGCCAGTGGCGTGCCCTGCGTGCATATGATGGAGCTGGGCGGCGAGGCGGGAGCGTTGTCGGTGGGCTTCTCGCAGCAACAGGCCGGGCGCGCTGCGGCCAGGCACTTGATCGAGCGTGGGCGGCGCCGGCTGGCGTTCATTGCCGCGCAACTCGACCCACGGGTGATGCAGCGTGCCGAAGGCTTCCGCCAGGCCCTCGCCGAGGCAGGCCTGCAGTCGACGGAGCTGGAAATACTTGCACCGGAGCCTTCCTCGATCGCGCTGGGCAGTGCGTTGTTCAGCCAGCTGATGCAACAGGCGCCGGATGTCGACGGTATCTTCTTCTGCAACGACGACCTGGCCCAGGGTGCGGTCCTGCAGGCACTGCGCCAGGGCGTGGAAGTACCTCGCGAGGTGGCGATGGTCGGCTTCAACGACTTGCCCGCTTCAGCCCACATGGTCCCGCGGCTGACCTCGATTCGCACCCCAAGGGCTGCCGTTGGTCGGGGCGCCGCGCAGGCCCTGCTGGCGTTGCTTGACGGCAAACGGGTGGCCACTGAGCAGCAAGACCTTGGTTTCGAGTTGATGGTGCGCGAAAGCTCGTGATCCGCCCGCCGGGGTGTTGACCAAGGTGTTAATTACTAAGTGATATCAATGTGCTTGCACGGCGCAGTTGCCCATCTATGCTCAGGACACCCCGCGCATAAAGGAGCCCGGCGTCATGTTCGATTTCCATCGCAAGTCCGACTTGGTCGAGATTCAGCGTAGTCACCAGGCACTGGCCAGCGCGCAAGCGAAACTGGCGGCAATCAGCCGTTCCATGGCGATGATCGAGTTCGCGCCCGACGGCACCATTCTCGACGCCAACGAGCGTTTCTGCCAGGCCATGGGTTACAGCGTCGAAGAGCTACGCGGCAAGCACCATCGGTTGTTTTGCGACCCGGCCTACGTCAAGACGGCCGAGTATCAGCAGCTTTGGCATGAATTGGGGCAGGGCAAGGCCATCAGCGGGACCTTCGAGCGCGTCGACAAGGCAGGGCGGGAGGTTTGGCTCGAAGCCAGCTACATGCCGGTGCTGGATGAGCAGCGCCAGGTCACCAGCGTGATCAAGGTGGCGTCGGACATCAGCCAGCGCGTTATGCAAGAGCACGAGAGCGAGAGCCTGCTCAAGGCCATCGGCCGCTCCATGGCGGTGATCGAGTTCACCCCTGCCGGGCGGGTGATCAAGGCCAACCAGAACTTTCTCACCACCATGGGCTACCGCCTGGAAGAGGTGGTCGGGCGCCACCACGGGCTGTTCTGCCTGCCCCAGGAGCGGGAGTCGTCGGCGTACCGTGAGTTCTGGGCCTCGCTCAACCGCGGGGAATACCATTCGCACCGCTTCGAGCGCATCAACAAGCAAGGCCAGACGGTCTTTCTCGAAGCCTCCTACAACCCGATCTTCGACAGCAAGGGCCGGCTGTACAAGGTGGTGAAGTTCGCCAGCGACATCACCAGCCAGGTCTGCACCCAGCAAAGTGCCGCCGATGCCGCCCACGCCAGCTCCATGCAAACCGATGCCTGCGCCCGCAAGGGCACCGAGGTGGTACAGCAGGCGGTGCAGGTAATCGAACAGATTTCCCAGGAACTCAATGACGCCGCACGCAGTATCGATGCAGTCAGCAAGCAGTCGGACGTGATCGGGCAGATCGTGTTGACCATTCGCGGCATCGCCGACCAGACCAACCTGCTGGCATTGAATGCGGCCATCGAGGCGGCGCGCGCTGGCGAACATGGGCGCGGTTTTGCCGTGGTCGCCGATGAAGTGCGCAACCTGGCGGCGCGTACCAGCAAAGCCACCTTGGAGATCGTCGATGTGGTGCGGCAAAACCATGACCTGTCGCTGTTGGCGGTGGCGAGCATGCAGTCGAGCCTGACGCGTACCGGCCATGGCGTGGCCCTGGCCAACGAGGCCGGCACGGTGATCATGGAAATCCAGCAAGGGTCACGCCACGTGGTCGATGCGATCAGCCAGATCAACTCGACGTTGCAATTGCACTGAGGGCGGCACTGAGTTCGTGCAACAGGGCCTGCATGCTGGCTTGCAGTTGCTGGCGCAGTTCAGCCGTTGGCAGCCCTTGGGCCTGCGCCTGTTCGATGGCTTCGCAGTGCTTGACCAGCGTGCGCATCTTGAGCATTTTTGCCCCACCCTTGATGCGGTGGGCCAAGGCGCGCACGGCGTCGCTACCCGCCTCTGGCCCGAGTGCACACAGTGCGGCCAAATCTTCACTGGCGCTTTGTGACAGCTGTTCGAGCAGGTGCCGGGTGAGCTGTTCGTCGTCCTGAGTCAGGTGGCGCAGCTCGCTCAGGTTGAAACCGCTGCCTTGGGCCTGCACAGGCGGTGTGTGCGTGCTGGCCTGGGGCAGGTGGTTTTTCAGGGTTTGCAGGCCAATCGGCTTGAACAGGCATTCGTCCATGCCACTGGCCAGGCAGCGGGCACGTTCCTCGGCCTGCGCGTTGGCGGTGACGCCGAGGATCCTGCAGGCCATCAACTCGCCCTCGTGTTCCAGCTTGCGTATGCGGCGGGTCAGTTCGTGGCCGTCCATGATCGGCATGCTGCAGTCGGTAATCACCAAGTCGAAGCGCGCAGCCTGCCACCGGGCCAGCGCGATTTCGCCGTTTTCAGCCAGGGTAACGCGATGCCCTAATGTGTGCAGTTGCCGCTCCAGTAACAGCAGGTTGGCGGGGTAGTCGTCGACCACCAGAATGTTCAGCGGCCCGCTGCTGGCTTCCAGCACTGGGGCGCGCTGTTCGGCAGGCGCGGGGGCTTGGCTGGCGGGCAACTGCAGGCAGACTTGCACCTTGCTGCCCACGCCTTCGACGCTGTGCAGGCTCAGCGTGCCGCCCATCAATTCGGCCAGGGTGCGGCTGATCACCAGACCCAGCCCGGCGCCCTGGCGTGCCCGCGGGCCATCCGCCTGGGCGAAGGCATTGAACAGCCGGGCCTGGTCTTTCGGGCTGATCCCAATGCCGGTGTCGCGTACGCAGAGTTCGACCTGCAGGTCGCTATTTGCGTCGGCGGGCGACAGAATAAGGCTGACGTGCACTTCGCCGCGCTCGGTGAACTTGATGGCGTTGCTGATCAGGTTGGACAGTACCTGCTTGAGCCGCAAAGGGTCTGCCATGACCCAGCCAGGTGAGTTAGGCAGCGCGCTGTGCAGGTGCAGGCCTTTGATCCGCGCATTGCCTTCGAATACCCGCAGCGTGTTGCGCACCAGTTCGACCAGGTTGGTCGGCACCGGTTGCAGGGTCATGTGCCCGGACTCGATGCGCGAGATGTCGAGGATGTCGCCGATCAACTCCAGCAGGCCAATGGCCGAGTCGTGGGCTGTCTGCAGGGTCTGGGTATCACAGCGGCCGGCGCGGCTGTCTTCCAGGGCCAGCTCGAGCAGGCCGATCACGGCATTCATCGGTGTGCGGATTTCATGGCTCATGGTGGCCAGGAAGGTGCTTTTGGTCTGGCTGGCCTGTTCGGCATCGTCCTTGGCCTGGCGCAGTTGTTCGAGCAGGCCGCGGCTCAAGGCTAGCTGGGCTTGCAGGGCGTGCTGGGCGTCGGTGCGTTGGTGGATCAATTTGCGCAGGTAGGTATTCCAGAACACCACCCCGGCCAACAGCAGGGCGGACAGCACCAGCACTTGCAGCGCCAGCGTGCGGTAGTCGCGCCATGGGCTGTCACTGACCAGCGTGCTGGTGCGCCAGCGGTTGATCAGTTGGTCCAGTTCTTCGGGGGGGATGCTCAGCAGCGCCTTGTCGAGTATGGCCTGCAACTGAGGTTGGTCCGGGGCCACGGCAAATGCCGCGATGGCTGGGCTGTCGTCCAGCACGCTGGCAATGCGCAATTGGTCCTTGAACACATGGTTGATGTAGTAGGTGGCGTTGATGTAGTTGCTCAGGGCCACGTCGGCGGCGCCACTGGCCACCGCCTCCATCAGGCCGAGGGGGTTGTCCACTTCGACCACCTTGGCGCGTGGGAAGCGGCGCTGCAGTTCTGCGCGCTGTGGCGAGCCACGTACCAGGGCGACACGCTGGCCATCGAGGGCTTTGGCCTGCGCTGATGAGGTGGCGTCGTTGCGGGTCACCAATACCCTGGGGCTGACCAGGTACGGGCGGGTGAAGCGCAGCTGTTTGGCACGCTCGGTGCCGTAGCCCAGCGCACCGATCATCTGCGCGTCGCCGCGCGCCAGGCGCTCGATCATCGCCTGCGCCGACTGGCTCTCGATCGGTTTGAAGTGCAGGCCCGTGCGCAGGGAAATCTGCTTGAGCAGCTCCAAGGTGATGCCGTTGGTACGGTGCTGCGCATCGTTGAACGTCAGCGGTGCCAGTGAGGTGTTGACCAGTACCTTGACGGTCGGGTTGTGGGCGATCCAAACGGCCTCTTCGGCGGTCAAGGCGGTCAGGTGGCGCTCCAGCAGCAGGCTGGTGTTACCGCTGGTCCAGCGGCGGAGGATGGTCAGGCGCTCGCTCTCGGTTATTCTGGCCAAGGCCTTGTTGACCAACCCGCGCAAACGGGGGTTGTCGTCAGCCATGGCAAACGCAAAGGCACCCGGGGCCACCTGGCAGAAATGGTCGATCTTCAAGGTGCCCTGGTAACTCTTGCCAATAAAGAAGTCGGTGCTGATGGCATCGCCCAGGTAGGCGTCGGCCTCACCCAGATCGACCGCGGCAAGGCCAGCCAGGGTCGAGCGGTACAGGCTCAATTGCGCTTTGGGGTACAGCGAGCGCACGGCGCTGGCGGGCAGGTAGTGGTCGACCATGGCCAGGCGCAGGCCGTCCAGGTCGAGGGCGTTTTTCAGGGTGCGGCCTTCGCGGGTGACGATGACCGGCAGGTCGTCGGCGTAGGGCGAACTGAGGCCCAAATGGGCATCCGCCGCCTCGAAGGCGTTGGAGCTGCCGAGCAGGTCGATGCGGCCCTCGCGCAGCGCGGCGATGGCTGCGTGGCGGTTGTCGAAGCGTCGTACTACGATCGGGATCCCCAACTGCTCGGCGATGATGCCTGCATAGTCGGCGCTCAGGCCTTCGTAATCACGTTCGCTGATGTTGATTTCGAACGGCGGGTAGTCAGGCCGGGAGCTGCCCAGTACCAGCTGGCCGCGCTGCTGCAGCCAGTGGCGGTCCTGGTCGCTCAGTTGCAGGGGCGGCGCGGCGCTGATCGAGCGCGCTAGCAGTTGCCGTGGTTCGCTGTCGGCGAACAACCCAGGGGAACTGGCCATGCCAATGGCCAACAGGATGCTCGCCAGCAGGCGCGTCATGGCGGCTGGGCTCAGTAAACGCTGTTGCGTTTGGCCAGATCGACCATTTCTACCAACGATTCTGTCTTGAGCTTTTCCATGATGCGGCCCCGGTAGGTGCTGATGGTTTTGGCACTGAGGTTCATGCAGGTGCCTATATTCTTGTTGTTTTCACCGCGCGCCAGGCGCCGCAACACTTCCATTTCGCGGTTGGACAAGCTGGCCAGGCGTGTCGGTTCACTCTCCAGCGAATTGCTGTTGACCGACATCTGCGGGAAGGTCGAATAACCTTTTACCAAGGCCTTGAGCGCGAACAGCAGGGCCTCGTGGTCTTCGTCCTTGGTGACGAAGGCCCCGATGCCGGCATCCAGGCAACGCCTCACGTACAGGTCGGTGGCCTGCCCGGTCAGCACCATGATTTTGGGCACTGGCTCCAGGCACTGAAGCCGTTTGATGACCTCCATGCCGTCCAGACCGGGCAAACCGATGTCCAGCAGCACCACGTCCGGCCGCAATTCGCGTGCTGCCTGAGCCACTTCGCTGCCATTGGCAACTTCACCCACGACGTGAAAGCGCTCCCGCTCGAGCAGCAGGCGCAGGGAGAGCCGGACAATAGGGTGGTCGTCGACGATCAGGACGGTAGTCATGAAGAAAACTCCTGTAGGGCTGTGGTCCGCTTCCTGGAACACTCAGGAATACGTCTGCAAGGGGGTTTATCGGAAGCGCTGCAAGATACGGCCATTCCCTATGTTTGGTAATGCCGAGTATAGAGTTGTTGAATAACCCTGTAGGTGTTGTTGAAAATTCCTACAAAAACAGGGATAGGCACCGCCCGCGTGGCGTGGCGATGCCTAATTGCACAAGGCCGTTAGGCGCAAGCGGTGTGAGGTTTGCGCACGCGCTGGGTCGAGGCGGGGTTGTTGGCCAGTGCTTGGCCGACCCGTGGCGGGCGTGCCAGCAACTGGCCGGAGCAGTTGGGGCAGCGGCCGTGCAGGCGGGTGTCGGCGCAGGCACGGCAGAAGGTGCATTCGAAGGAGCAGATCAAGGCGTCTGGGCTATCACCCGGCAGGTCAGCGTCGCAGCACTCGCAATTGGGTCGTAATTCCAGCATTGGCGTAGCTCCAGGTGGCAGGGGGAACCTTGAGTCTGCTACGCCTGCGCTAACGCTGGCAATGCTCAGTCGCCAGGGCGATAGAGGTGCGCGTGCCCGGCACGGTACAAGGCCGACTCGGCGAAAGGCGTGTCACCCAGCACATGGCCGACAAGAATCAGCGCCGTGCGGCGAAAATCCTTAAGCGCCACGCGCTCGACGATGTCGTCAAGGGTGCCCAGCACCCAGTCCTGGTCCGGCCAGGTGGCGCGATGGACCACGGCAACTGGGCATTGCGGGCCGTAGTGCGGCAACAGTTCGCTGACAATACGCGGCAAGTTTTTTACGCCCAGGTGGATGGCCAAGGTGCTGCCATGGCGCGCCAGGTCGGCCAGTTGCTCGCCGGGCGGCATCGGCGAAGTGTCGCCAAAGCGCGTGAGAATCACCGTTTGCGACACCTGTGGCAGGGTCAGCTCGCAGCCCAGTAGGGCCGCACTGGCGGCAGTGGCGGTGACGCCTGGGATGATCTGGTAGTCGATGCCCAGCTCACGCAGGTGGCGGATCTGCTCGCCAATTGCGCCATACAGGCTCGGGTCACCGCTGTGCACGCGGGCCACGTCCTGGCCGTGCGCGTGTGCCGTGCGCATGGCACTGATGATCTGTTCCAAGTGCAGCTCGGCGCTGTTGATCACGGTCACGGCCTGGTGGCCTTCGAGCACAGCCGCGGGTACCAGCGAGCCGGCATAGATGATCACTGGGCACTGGCGGATCAGGCGCTGGCCCTTGACCGTGATCAGTTCCGGGTCGCCGGGGCCGGCGCCAATGAAGTAGACCGTCATGGAAAGTCCTTGCAATGAAAGGGATGCTGCGATTATCGCCCGCAGGCCAGGGCGAGAGTAGCCGGCCCGAGCACTTGGCGTGTGACCCGCAGCCGGGCCGTGCCGAGGTGCTGGCTGGCCATGGCCAGCGCCGCGCTTTCTGCGACGCCCCAACAACCGCTGTGCGCATGGGCGATGGCCGAGCGATAGCTGAGGAGGGGTTCGTAGGGCTGAAGTTGCCCAGCATCGTACAGCAGCAAGGGCAGGCCAAGGCGTTTGGCCAGTTGCTGCAGGCCAGGTTCGTCGGCCTTGAGGGCGATGCTGGCGATACCGCGCAGTCCTGACAGCGCCAAGCCATGGTCAGCCAAGGCTTGGCGCAGCAGGTTTTCGAGGGTGTCCGCCGGGCAACCCCGGCGGCAGCCAAAGCCGGCGTACAGCGCCGGCAGGGTAGCGTCTAAAACCATCAGGCCTGGCTGGAGCGGCGGTACAGCCACGCGCTGAGCAGGCCCAGGGCCAGCCAAAAGGCGGCGTTGGTCAGCCAGCTGGCGACCTTGAACTGGGCTTCCAGGGCTTCAGGCGCGAGGCTTTGATGCACCTCAGGTTGCGGTGCACCGATGACATGCGGCAGTACCAGCAGCACGGCGCCTAGCGCTTTAACCAGCCAGTGGCGGGCAAATACCAACAGGGCCAGGCCCAGTGCGGTAGCGCTTGCGGTGCCGATCCACCAGGCCTGGCGTTGCCCCAGGTCAGCGGCAGCGGTGCCCGGCAGCTCTGGCGGCAGGCCCAGGGTAGGCGCCAGGCAGAACACGGCGAACCCCGCCAGGCCCCACAGGGCGCCGGTGCCCGCGCGCTTCGGTTCACGCAGGCTGTACAGGGCGACCAGTATCAGCGCGAAGCCTACCGCCACCACCAGGTTGCCCCCGGTGGTGGACAGCACGCGTTGCCAGCCGTCTTCAGGCGACCAGGCTTCTGCGCTGTGTTCATGGGCCGCGGCCCCTTCGGCGCCGTGTTCGTGATGCTCGGCAACAGGGGCTGCGGATTCGTAGGTTTCCGCTTCAAGGATCAACGGGGCAACCCAAAAGCTTTGCAGCAGGGTCAGCAGCAAGGCCGCAAGCAGCCCGCTGAAGCCCGCGGTACGGGCAATGCGCATGATCATGGGGCGTACTCAGTGGCAGGGGAAGGCGGCGCTGTGGCGGGTGTCGTGCGCCGCGTTGTGCACGGCTTCGATGTGCGAGAAGCCGGCAAAGTACACCAGGCACAGGCCCAGCAGGCTGGCGCCGACGGCGATGACGACACGCTGACTGAGGGTGACGGGGGTGGCAATGCTGTGTTTGGCGCTGGTGACGGGCATGACGCGTTCCTCTGCTTTTTGTGGGCAACGGGCAAGCGCGGCAGCCCCGAACGTGATCCGCCCAGGGGAATGCGACAGCGCCCGCCCACCGCGGGGTGTTCATGAACGTCAGGCCGGTCTCCGGGCTCACGAGGAGGAGCAGGGCTCCTGAAAAGCGCCCCTTCCCATGCCCGATGACGCGGCACAGTGGTCTAGACGCTTCGCTCGCTTACCGTTGCGGGGGCAGCACCGGCTTGGTCGGGCCCTGGTCGAGGGCTTGCGACGCACCGGTTTCCCGTTTCACCCCCTGAGGGGCACCTGAACGCGAGGCATTAGGAGACCACGAGGCAGGTTTTCCGTCAATTGCACAGCGGTGTGCGCGTGAAAAGTATTTCAGAAGTTGTAGGTGACGCGCCCGAAGTAGTAACCGCCGGTGAAGCCGTACGGCGAATAAGCTCCGTAGCCCTTGACCATGGTCTTGCTGCTGGGGGCTTGGCGTTCGGGATATACGTCGAACAGGTTGCGCGCGCCGATGGCCAATTCAAGGTCTTTGGTCAATTGGTAGCCCAGGTCAAGGTCGGTGATCCAGCGAGCCTTGTATTCTCGGTCCAGCGAGCGATCGTTGGCGGCATTCACCTCACGCCACGAGCCGTAACGAGTCAGCCCCAGGTTGACGCGATAGCGGTCCCAGCGCCAGTTGGCACCGAGTATCAGCTTGGTGTGCGGCTGAACGTCGGTGAGGAAGTTGCGCGCCTCCCGGTTCATCAGTTCATAGGGCGTGCCCAGGATGTTCACGCTCTGCTTGTAGTCGAGGATCTCAGTGTCGTTCCAGTTGAACGCGGCCGTCCACTTCAGCGAGCCGGCGCCACCCAGGTCCTGGTCGTAACTGCCCACCACATCCAGCCCCTTGGTACGGGTGTCGGCGCCGTTGGTGAAGTAGCGGCCGCCAGAGGTCGAGTCGATGCCGCTGGCTAGCAGGGTATCCGTCACCTCTGGGCCGAGCAGGGTGCCGGTCAGGGTGATTCGGTCGCGCACGTTGATCAGGTAGGCATCGGCGGTGAACGCCAGCCGCTCGCTGGGCTGCCAGGTCAGGCCGAGGCTGTAGTTGGTCGATTTTTCCGGTTTGAGCGCTTCGGCCCCCAGCGCCTGAGCCGCTGCGCTGTCCACGGGTAGCACGCCGTAGTTGATCGACTGATACACCCCGTTCACCACACCGTAGGTAGTCGAGCGGGCACTGAACAGGCTGTTGGCCAAGGAAGGCGCACGGAAACCGTTGCTGACCGTGGCCCGCAGGGCCAGTTCGGGGGTGAATTCGTAGCGCGTGGTCAGCTTGCCACTGCGGGTGGCGCCGATGCCGCGGTCGTAGTGTTCGTAGCGCACGGCGGCGCCCCAGTACCACTGCGGCAGTGGGTGGAAGCCAACGTCCAGGTAGCCTGCATAGCTGTTGCGGCTGGCGCTGGTGGCCTCGGCTGGGGAGATACCATTGGTGACCTGCGCACCGGAGGCCGCGCAGTTGCCGGGGCTGGCGCAATAACCGCCATCGGCCCAACTGGCCCAGTCGCCAGCCTTGACCTGGTAGCTGTCGCGGCGCTGCTCCAGCCCCCAGGACACGTCCAGGGGCTTGCCGAGACCGATGTCGAAGGTGCGGTGCAAGTCGAGGTTGCTGGTCAGTTGCGAGGCGATCCACGTACCCGATTCGAAATGGTTCGGCGTGGCTTCGCCCAAGGACGGGTTCTGATTGTTCCAGGTGCCTTGTTCGGCCTCGTTTCGGCCATAGGTGCTGGACAAGTCCCAGTCCCACGCGCCGACCAGGCCCTTGGCGCCGAGGGCGGCCTGGTAGTCGTGTTCTTCGATGTACCAGGTGGGCGTATAGCCGGCCGGGTAGCCATTAGGGCCGGTGGTAATGGTGTTGACGATGGTCGGCAGGCGGAAGTTCTGGCCTTGCTCGGCCTTACGGTAGGACCAGGTGCTGAACGAGTACAGGCTGAGTTCGTCGTTGACCGGCAGTTCTGCGTTATAGCCCAAGGTCAGCAGGTTGATCTTGGGGGTACCGTAGCCGCCGTAGGTGACCTTGCCAGCACGGTCGAACGCTTCGGCCTGGCTGTAGCCATTGGCGCTGGCCTTGTTGTCGTCGTTCTGGCTGCGCGCATCCAGGGCAAGTTGCAAGATGCCGTCGCGGCCGAGTTCGAAGCCTTTGTTCAGGCTTTGTTGAACGGTTTGCTTCTTACCGTCGTAGCCTTGCCCTGCGGTGGTCACCGCTGTACCGCTGGCATCGGCTTTGAGGATCACGTTGATCACTCCGGCAATGGCGTCCGAGCCATACTGGGCGGCGGCTCCGTCACGCAGCACTTCAACGTGGTCGATTGCACTGATCGGAATCAGATCGAGGTCGCTGGGTGCGGCGCCGGCATTGATGCCGCTGATATTCAAGGTGGCACTGGTGTGGCGGCGCTTGCCGTTGACCAACACCAGCACCTGGGCCGCGTTGAGCCCACGCAAGCTCGGTGCGCGGGCCATGCCGCTGGCGTCCCAGCCGGTCTTTTCCGGCAGGGTCAGCGACGGCACGCTGGCACTCAGGGCTTCCATCAGGCCGGGCTTGCCGGTCTCTTGCAATTGTTTGGCGCTGATCACATCGATGGGCACGGGGCTGGAGGTGATGGTGCGTTTTTCCGCACCGCGGTTGCCGGTGACGATCACCGTGCCCAATGCTGAGGCGGCGGGTTCGCTGGCGAGGGCGGTGGCGCTGTTGAGCCCTGCGAGCAGGGCAACGGGGAGCAGCGAGGCGGTGGTCAAAGGTTGCTTCATGCACAAAATTCCTTAACTGACGGCATGGCGCTCTCAGGGCGCCTTGGCCGCGATCGCTTCGATTTCCACCAGGGCACCAGGCAATGGCAGGGCCACGACCTGGATCGCGGTTCGGGTTGGTTTGCGCGGCTGCTCGGCAGTGGCGAAAAACTCGGTGTACGCCGCCTGCAGGCCATCGAAGTCAAGGTGGCCGCCTTTGTCGGGGTCGCCCACCAGAAACACCCGCAGTTGCACGATGTCGCCCAGGTCCAGCGCTTGGCTGCGCAGGGCCGTGCGTAGCTTGTTGAGTACCGAGCGTGTCTGGGTCTCGGTATTGCCGAAGGCGGCACTGCTGCCCTTGGTCGCGTTCGGGTCGGCGATGTCCGGCAGGGTGCCACTGACGAATGTCAGGTGGCTGCCAGCGGGCACGGTCACCAGTTGCGAGATGGGGAAGCTCGAGCCTGGCGGGTCGATGCGTTTGATGCCTTCGGCCTTGGCGTTGAGGGTCAGGGCCATGAGTACTCCGGCTAGCAGAAGAAGACGTGGCATGGTCTGGGTTCCTTGTGTGGTTCAGGCCGCAACGCCGTGAGAGGTTTGGCTGGCGTGATGGGCGATGAGGCCGACCACACGCCGCGCCGATTCGGCGGCGCTGTTCTGCCAGATGCCAACGCCGCCATGGGCCAGGGCATCACTGGCGAGCCAGGTGCGGCCTTGCGGTTGGTTGAGGATGTCGTAACCGGGCTGGGCGACTTCGTCGTGGACGATCCACGGGCTTTCGCTGAACGGGATCTTCGACCAGTTCACCGCCAGCGGGCGCCTGAGTTTGTGGCTGTGGCCAGGGTGCAGTGACTCGACTGCCTGGCGCGAGGAGGCGATCTGCGCCTGCAAGCCTTTGCCGGCGAACTGTTGCGCGACCTCGCCCGTGTTGTAGGTGGCGACCAGTACGCCCTGTTCGCTGTTAAGCCGGTCGCTGGGGTACCACAGGGTGCGAGCCTCGTGGTTGATGTAGGAGAGGCCGCCGTAAATCTGGAAGTCAGTCTCCCAGAAGCGCGGCGATTGCCAGGCCACCTTGTTGGCCTTGTCACCCTCGGCCAGGCCGATGGCCTTGCGGAAGTCGGCGCTGAAGTTGGTGTCCAGACGCGCGAGCAGCGGCAAGGGCAGGGTGACGATGGCGTAGTCGGCAGTTTCGACGTGTTGCCGGCCGTTCTTGCGGTCGCGCCAAACCACACGGCTGCCTTGCTCGCCGGTCTGCACGCTAAGTACTTCGGCGCCCAGTTGCACGCTGTCCTTGACCTTGCGATAGAACGCCTTGGGGATCTGGTCCATGCCACCGACCGGCTGGAACATGGTGGAAGAGAATTCGGGGATTTCGTCGAACACCAGGGGCAACAGCAGGTTGCTGTCCAACAGTTGGTCCAGGGGCAGCGGCTGGCGCTGTATGGGCGTCTGGTCGCCGGCACCGGCGAAGCGGGTGTAGCCCGAGCGTACCGAGCCCCGGTACTGCTGCTGGGGGTCCAGGTCGCCATAGACCTTCAGAAAGTCCAGCAGTGCCTTGCGCTGAGGGGCGCTGAGGTCCTGGTCGAGACTGTTGCGGCTGACACTGCGGGCCAGCAGCTCGCTGAAGTGGCCGCGGGTGTCGTTGACGGCCTGGCGCAACAGCAGCGGTGGTCGGTTGAGGTCTGGTTGGGCGAGTGCGTTGCGGCTGCTGTTGACCAGCACCTGCAGTTCGACGCCCAGTTCGCGGCAATAGCCGAGGATGGTCAGGTGGTGGCTGGGCAGGCGTGCAGCACCGGCGTTGAAGAACAGGCCCGTGTCGAATTCAACGGTTTGGCGGGAACCGTCGTTGTGCTCGATCGAGTCGCCATTACGCAGCGTCCATACTCGGCCACCGACGCGCTCGCGGGCCTCCAGGACTTTCACGTTGAAACCGGCCTTGCGCAGCTCATAGGCCGATACCAGGCCGGAAATACCGGCGCCGACAATGACCACTGTTTTGCCATTACCGCCGTTGGTGGCCAGTTGCAGGGGCTGGAAGGTGCTAGCGAGGGCGTTTTGCCCGAGCATACCCAGGGTTGCCGAATAGCCGCCGAGGGCGGCGAGGCGGGTGATCAGGTCTCTGCGGGACAATCCCATGTCACGGTCTCCGAAAGGGCGATTCGGATGTGTGCAGCAGGTCAGTCGGGCCCATGACGCTGCCCGACGGTTGGCACAAATCCATTTGTGGTGCATGTCTGAGGTGTTGCAGGGCCGGTGAGATCGGCGACGCTCGGTCTCACCGGCATTAGAGGCATCAAGGTGTACTAAGCCGTCCGCGCGCTACGCCCAGCCTCCCGCTGCGCCACCAACCCGCGAATCCGCGGAATCAGTTCCTGGCCATACTCCACCGCATCGCGCAACTGATCGAACCCGCGGAACAGGAAGGTGCTAACCCCCAGTTCGTAGTACGCCAGCGCGGCCTCAGCCACTTGGTCCGCCGTCCCTACCAGCGACGTCGAGTTGCCCGCACCGCCGCCCAACGCGGCAATCTCGGTCCACAGCCGGGTGTCATGCACCTTGCGCTGGCTGGCCAACTGCACCAGGCGCTCTGAGCCGGCGTTGCTCTTGCCGAAGTTCTTTTCGCGGCGGTTGCCCTGGCGGATGCCGATGCGCGTCTGGGCATCGGCCAGAATGCGCTCGGCACGGTCCCAGGCTTGCTCCTCGGTAGCCCCCAGGATCGGCCGCAGCGACAGGCTGAAGCGGATGTGCTTTTCACGCCCATAACGGGCTGCAGCCTTGCGCACCTTGGCAATACGCTCGCGCACCTGCTCCAGCGGTTCGCCCCACATCATGTACACATCGGCATGCTTGGCGGCCACTTCGACGGCTGCATCCGAAGCACCGGAGAAGTAGATGGGCAGCTGCTGCACGGGCTTGACCAGGGTCAGGTTGTCTTCGACCCGGTAGTGCGTGCCGTTATGGTCGAACGGTTCGGTGCGGGTCCAGGTGTCGCGCAGCACCTGCAGGTACTCGTCGGTACGGGCATAGCGGGCGTCCTTGTCGAGGAAGTCGCCGTCGCGCTGCAGGTCGCCGCTGTCGCCGCCGGTGATGACGTTGATCGAGGCGCGACCACGGCTCAACTGGTCAAGGGTGGCGAACTGGCGAGCGGCGAAGGTCGGGGCCTGAAAGCCCGGGCGGTGCGCGACCAGCAGGCCGATGCGCTCGGTCAATGCGGCGACGTAGCTGGCCAGGATCAGCGAGTCGGGTGCGCTGGTGTTGACCGCCAGCAGCGCCTTGTCGAAGCCGCCGTACTCCTGGGCTTGGGAAAATGCCTTGATGAAGTCAAGGTCGACCAGCGGGCCGCGTGGTGCCTGTGATTCGCTACCTTCCTGGGGGCCGATGAGGCCAATGAATTCGAGGCTCATGGAACAGAACTCCTTGTTGGGGTGGGCTCAGGCAACGGCCGGCTGGGTGCGGCGCTGGGTGTTGCGGTTTTCCGGCACGCTGAGGCCAAAGTTGTCACGCAGGGTGGTGCCGGTGTACGCGCTGCGCACCAGGCCACGGGCCTGCAGCAGCGGCACCACCTGCTCGGTGAAGGACTGCAGGCCGTCGGGGAGCAGCGCGTTGATGATGAAACCGTCGGCGGCGCCCTGTTCGAACCAGTGCTGCAGGGCATCGGCCACCTGTGCCGGGGTGCCGACGAAGTCGCGGCGGGGGCGCGAGAAGCGCAGCGCCAATTCGCGCAGGGTCAGGCCTTCGTCGCGGGCCAGTTGCTTGAGCTGGTCCGAGGTGCCCTTGTGGCTGTCGTTGCCTAAAGTGCCGAGGTCGGGGAAGGGCGCGTCCAGGTCATGCTGGCTGAAGTCGTAGTCGTTGAACGGGCGGCCAAGGGCAACCAGTGCGTCCTCGATGCTCACCAGGTCCACGGCCTGCTGGTAGCGCTGCTCGACTTCCTCGGCGTCACGGCCAACGATAGGGCGGATGCCGGGCAGGATGAACAGCGCGTCGGGGTTGCGACCATGGCGTGAGGCGCGTTGCTTGAGGTCTTGGTAATAGGCATGGGCGTCGTCGAACGACTCGGGGCTGACGAAGAGGGCGTCGGCGTTCTGTGCCGCGAAATTGCGACCTTCTTCTGACACGCCCGCCTGGAAGATCAGCGGTTGCCCCTGCGGTGAACGTTGGATGTTCAGCGGGCCCTTGACCTTGAAGAACTCGCCCTGGTGGCCCAAGGTGTGCAGCTTGGCCGGGTCGAAGAACTGCCCGCTTTTTTTGTCACGGGTGAAGGCATCGTCTTCCCACGAGTCCCACAAGCCCTTGACCACGTCCACGTGCTCGCGAGCGATTCTGTAGCGCACAGCATGGGGCGGGTGTTCGGCCTTGCCGAAATTGTCGGCGGTGCCCGAAAGCCACGAAGTGACTACGTTCCAGCCGGCGCGCCCGCCGCTGATCAGGTCCAGCGAGGCGAACTGGCGCGCTACCTGGAACGGCTCGGTGTAGCTGACGGTGACCGTGGCCACCAGGCCGATGTGCTCGGTCACCGCAGCCAACGCCGAGAGGATGGTCAGCGGCTCGAAACGGTTGAGGTAGTGAGGGCTGGAGCGGGCGTGGATGTGCAGGCTGTCGGCGATGAAGGCGAAGTCGAACTTCGCTGCCTCGGCCAACTTCGCCTGCTGTTTGTAGAAACCAAAATTGACGCTGGCATCGGCAAGCGCCTGAGGGTGGCGCCATTCGCCCCAGCCGTGGCCGACGCCATGGATCATGGCGCCCAGGCGGATCTGTCGTTTGCTCATGGGAATACCTGTGGGTTGTGCTGCAAATGGAATCGATACCGCCATGCGTCACCGCGCGCGGGAGCGCCGGTGAAGCAGGGTGGGTGATAGGGAAGGGTCATGCGTGCAAGGCTCCTGGCGTGGTCGTGGTGGACGGCCTCCGCCAGGAATGGGGTCGGTCTGGAGTGACCTTAGCGGGTATGGGGTGAGGTTGTGAAAGGCTTTGTGGTTCTATGCTAATTATGTTTTTTAGTTATTTATTGATATTGTATAAATGCAAATAAATAATATTGAGTCATGACTTATGCGGCGGCTCTGTGCCCAGGGATGGCCGCGATCAGTTCACGGGTATAGTCACTCGTTGGCCGATCGAACACCGCGTCTACCGTACCTTGCTCCACCACCTGCCCTTGGCGCAGCACCAGTACGTGGTCCGCCATGCTCGCCACCACTGCCAGGTCATGGGACACCAGCACATAGGCGATCCCCAGTTCGCGTTGCAATTCATCCAGCAGCGCCAGGATCTGCGCCTGCACCGAGACATCCAGTGCACTGACCGGCTCGTCGAGCAACAGCAGCTCGGGTTGCAGGGCCAATGCCCGGGCAATGGCCACGCGCTGGCGCTGGCCACCGGACAGCTCGCGGGGCAGGCGGTCCAGGTAGCTGACGGGCAGGTGCACGCGTTCGATCAGCTCACGGGCCGCCTGTTCCAGCGCGGGGCCTTTGAGCAGGCCGAACGACACCAGGGGCTCGACGATGCTGTCGAACACCGTGAAACGGGGGTCAAGGGCCGCGAACGGGTTTTGCTGGACCAGCTGCATGCGCCGGCGCAAGGGCCGAAATGCCCGCCAGCCAAGGCCGGTAACGTCTACCTGGTCGAACAGAATGCGGCCTTGGCTGGGCGCCTCCAGGCCAAGCGCGATGCGCAGGGTGGTGCTCTTGCCAGAGCCGGACTCGCCGACGATGGCCAGGGTCTGGCCTGGGTGCACCTGCAGGCTGAGGCCCTGCAGGGCGACGAAGCGGTTGTCCTGGCCCTTTGTCTTCGGCAACCCGAATGTCTTGCCGATACCCTCTAGGCTCAGGATCGGTTGCGTACCTGGCGTCAACGGCCGTGGTCGGCGGCGATGGCTAAAGGCGGGCGCTGCAGCAAGCAAGTCACGCGTATAGGGGTGCTGTGGTGCCTGGACCACCAGGCGAGGCGGGCCTTGCTCGACCAGCTCACCTTGTTTCATCACCAGCAAGCGGTCGGCGCGGTCGGTGGCCACGCCCAGGTCATGGGTGATGATCAGCAGCGAGATGCCCCGTTCGGCCACCAGCCGTTGCAAGTGATCGAGGATCTTGCGTTGCACCGTCACGTCCAGTGCGCTGGTGGGTTCGTCGGCGATGATCAGGCGTGGGTTGCCGGCCAGGGCTATGGCGATCAGTACCCGTTGGCGCATGCCGCCCGACAGTTCGTGCGGGTATTGGCGGGCGCGCAGGGCCGGCTGGTCCAGGCCGACCTGGCCCAGCAGCGCCAGCACATCGGCGTCGAGGCTGCGGTAGCGGCGGCCGTGGGCCAGGGCCAGTGCTTCGCCGATCTGCTGGCCAACGCGCAGTGTCGGGTTGAGGCTGACCATCGGGTCCTGGGGTACCAGGCCGAGGGTACGGCCGCGCAGGTGGCGCTTCTGCCGTTCGCTGGCGTGCGCCACCTCGATGCCATCGACCCACAGTTGGCCGCCATCGACTCGGGCAGTGCCCGGCAGCAAGCCAAGCAGCGCGTTGGCCAAGGTCGACTTGCCCGAACCGGACTCACCGACGATGGCCACGGTCTCGCCCTGGGCCATGGAGAACGACAGGTGTTTGACTGCCTGGGTGGTATGGCCGCCAGCGTGGTAGCTGACGCTGAGGTCGCGCACGGCGATCAGGGGGTGTTGGCTCATCGATGGTGCTCCTCGAAGGTACGGGCGAGATGGTTTAGGCTGAACACCACGGCGACCACGAACAGGCCCGGTAGCAGCGACACCCACGGGGCAGTGATCAGAAAGTGGCGGCCGTTGGCGATCAGCGTGCCCCATTCTGCTGCCGGGGGCGCCGCGCCAAAGCCGAGGAAGCTCAGGCCGGCGGTGGCCAGGATCGCGGCGCCGAAGTCCAACGTGGCAAGCACCGCGACCGGCCCCCAGGCGTTGGGCAGGATGTGCCGCAGCAAGGTGCGGCACCAACTGGCGCCCCCCAGGCGCGCGGCTTCGACATAGGGCAAGGTCTTGACCCGCAGCACCTCGGCGCGGGTGGTGCGGGCAAAGCCCGGGATGATGCCCACGCCGACGGCGATCGCCACAGGCACCGTACCGAAGCCGACGGCGGTGACAATCGCCAGAGCCAGCAGCAGGCCAGGCAGGGCAAGCAGCACATCGATCACACGCATCAGCGCCGCGTCGACTCGCCCTCCGGCAAACCCCGCCAACACACCCAAACCAAGGCCACCGGCCAGGGCGATGCCCACCGCCAGCAGTGCTGCTTGCACCGACAGGCTGGCGCCGTATACCACGCGGGTATACAAGTCGCGGCCCAGTTCGTCGGTACCGAACCAGTGCGCGGCACCGGGCGCGGTCAGCTTGGCCGCAGGCGAGGTGGCATAGGGGTCGAAATGGGTCAGCCACTGCGGCACCACGGCGGCGGCCAGCGCAAACAGCACCACCAGTAGCGCCAGGGCGAAACCTGGGCGCGATAACAAAGGCGCCACGGCCTGGCCCAAGCGCTGCACGCGGGTGCGGCGCTTCCAGGGCGTGGCGGGTGCGGCGGCACGGAACGGGCGGGTATCGGTGGTCATGGTCAGGTCACCTTCGTGGCATGCGTGATGCGGGGGTCAAGGTAGGGGTAGAGCAGGTCGACGATCAGGTTGACCAGCACGAAGGCCGCCGCCGATACCGCGACGATCGCCAGCACCACCGGGATGTCCTGGCGCAACACCGCTTCCTGGGCCAGCCGACCGACACCGTTGCGCGAGAAGATGGTCTCGACCAGCACGGCGCCGGACACGGTATTGCCCACTTGCAGGCCCACCAGGGTAAGAATCGGCAGGGCCGCGTTGCGCAGCGCGTGCCGGGCCTGCACCTGGGCGCGGCTCAGCCCCTTGGCGAACGCCGTGGCGATGTAGGGCTCGTGCCACACGCCTTGGAAACCGCGTTGCAGCACCTGGGCATAGACTGCGGCGCTGGGGATGGCCAGGGTCACGGCCGGCAGCACCAGGCTGGCGAAGCCTTGGCTGCCGGTGGCCGGGAACCAGCCCAGGCCGAAGGCGAAGACCTGGATCAGCAGCAGCCCCATCCAGAACACCGGCACCGAGAACCCCAGTGAAGGCACGCGCGACAGCGCCACCTTCAGCGGCCGCCATTGCAGGTACGCGGTAAGGTAGGCCAGGCCAATACCCGCCAGCAACGACAGCACGATGGCCAGGCCGGCCAGTGACAAGGTCTGCGGCAGGCGCTCTGCAAGTAGCTCAGTCACCGGCCTGTTCAGCGACAGCGAACGGCCCAGGTCGCCTTGCAGCGCGCGCCACAGCAAGTCGAAGTACTGCTCGAAAATCCCCTGGTCCAGCCCGTAGTAGGCGCGCGCCTTGGCCAGGTCTTCGGGTGACAGGCCGTCGGCCTCCATGCCCGAGGCGCTGAGCATAATCGCCAAGGTGTCCCCTGGCAGCAGGTAGAGGATGAAGTAGGTAATGGTGTAGGCCCCCCACAGCACCAGCAGCGCCTGGCCGATGCGCCCAATCAGGTAGCGGTTCATGGCTGGGCGACCTGGATATCGCTGAGGAACGCAAAGCCCTCGGCGGTCCAGCGGAAGTCCTTGACCCTGGGCGCGGTGGCGGCCTGCCAGACACGCTCGTACAACGGGAACGCCGAGGCCTGGTCGATGAGCAGGTCCTGCAGTTGGCCGTAGGCCTGGGCACGCTGAGCGTCGTGGGTGGCGGTAATGCCATCGTCGAACAGCGCCTGGGCCTGGGTCAGGGTCTGGGGCTCATAGGTATTGGTGGCGAGGGTGGCACTGTTGGCGGCGCGCGGGTCGAGGATGGTCTGGAGGATGATCGGGTCGGCGCGGGTCATGTAGGTGGAGGTGAGGTCGTAGTTACCCGACGCATTGCCTGCGACCCATTCGGCGCGGGTCAGTACATTGAGCTTGAGGTCGATGCCCACCTTGCGCAGTTGGTCCTGGATCAGCACGTCGCCAGCGCTTTCGGCCGGCGTTAGGTTGTAGCGCAAGGTCAGGCGCTTGCCATTCTTGTGCCGATAGCCATCATCGCCCTTGCTCCAGCCGGCGGCGTCGAGCAAGCGCTCTGCGCCTTGTGGGTCGTAGGCGAGCTTGTCGGCCTGGGCCTTGAAATACGGGGTGGTGATGTCATAAACCCCGGACACCACCGGGAACTCGGCGTTGTAGACGGTGTGGGCGTAGCTGGTACGGTCGATGGCTTTCTGCAAGGCCAGGCGTACCTGGCGATCACCCAGCAGCCGGTCGTTGCGGGTGTTGGGGTAAAGGTTCAGCGCCGGGCCTGGCAGCGAGCGGCTCTGAATGGTCGCACCCTTGGCCTGGAACAGCTTCAGGTCGACTTCGGAGAAGGGGTTGCGCGGCCAGAGGATGTCGGCCTTGCCCTGCAGGAACAGGCCGTTGCGCACGCTTTCTTCGGGGATATAGCTGATGTCCACGGCATCCAGGTGGGCCGCGCCGGGGTTTTTCACGTTGGCCGAGGCCCAGGCGTAGTCAGGGCGTTTCACCAGGCGTGCGCCGACTTCCGGGGTGTAGTGCTCAAGTACGAATGGGCCAGTGCCGATGATCTTGCCCAGCGAACGCTCTTGGGCGCTGAGTGCGTAGGACGCGGGCGCCAGGATGGCCAGGTTGGTGGTCGAGGTGGCCTGCAGGAAACCGGCATTGGGGCGGGCAAGCACCAGGCGCACGGTGAAGTCGTCGACCACGTCGGCGTGGTCGTAGCCCGCGAGGTAGGTCGCGCCGAAGGTGGCGGGCAACTGCGTGGCGAAGGCTTTGTTGGTGTCAAAGGCCGTTTTCACGGCGTGGGCGTCGAAGCGCTCGCCGTTGCTGAAGCTGACGTCCTGGCGCAGGTGGAAGGTGTAGGTGAGGGCGTCATCGCTGACTTCCCAGCTTTTTGCCAGCCACGGGATGATGCGGCCGCTGTCCGGGTCCTGGTCGGTGAGGGACTCGGCGACATTGCGCAGCAGCACACGGTGTTCGAGCCAGTAGACCTGGAAGGGGTCGACGCTGACCAGGGTGGTGTTGTCGCCCCAGAAAGCGATGTTGAGGGTTTTGCTGGTGTCCTCGGTGGCGGGGGAGCAGCCGGCGAGGGCCAGCACCAGGGCGCAGGTGCTAAGCAAGTGGCGGGCACGGGGGAGTGGCGGCATGGGGCGTTCCTTCTGATGTAATTGGGTTGCCGGGGCTGGCCTCTTCGCGGGCAAGCCCGCTCCTACAGGTACTGCGGTGTACCTGATGGATGTGGGAGCGGGCTTGCCCGCGAAGAGGCCAGCCCAAGCAGCAGCGGTCTGCCAGTCAGTCCTGGTAGTCACGCCCCTCACGGTCCAATTGGCGGATCAGCGCATCCCAATGCCGCTGAATCCCTTCGCCAAGCCCGTCGGAAAACCGTTTGGACTGCTCGTGCACCTTGGCAATCGCCGCCGGTGCCGCATGCAGCAACTGGTCATTGCCGCCGGCCTGCGCCGCCACCTGGATGTTGCACGCCCGCTCCAGCCCATGCAGCTCGCGGAACGCATGCTCGACGCTGACCCCGCCGGTCAGCAGGCCGTGGTTGCGCAGGATCAGGATGTTGCTGTCACCCAGGTTGGCAACCAGGCGCTGTTGCTCGTCCAGGTCCAGGGCGACGCCTTCGTAGTCGTGGTAAACCACCCGGCTGTAGTAGGCCAGCGCGTGCTGGGAGATCGGTAGCAGGCCATCCCGCTGGGCCGACACGGCGGCGCCGTCGCGGGTGTGGGTGTGCAGCACCGCTTTGAGGTCGTGCCGCGCGCGGTGGATGGCGCTGTGGATGACGTAACCGGCCTGGTTGATGCCTAGCCCAAGTGGGTCGTCGATGATCGTGCCGTCGACATCCACCTTGACCAGGTTGGAGGCGGTGATTTCATCGAACAGCAAGCCAAAGGCGTTGATCAGGAAGTGCTCGTCTGGCCCGGGCACCCGCGCCGAAAAGTGCGTGTAGATGTGGTCGGTCCAGCGGAACAATGCCGCCAGGCGATAGGCGGCCGCCAGTTTGACCCGCACCTCCCATTCCTCGGCACTGACCCGCTGGCGAACGGTGTTTGTTTGTGGGGATACGACAGACAATGAACTCATGGTGTGCTCCAGAAGAGAAGGTCAGTAGCCACGCTGGATATCGACCAGGTTGCGCAGCGGCGCCTGCTCGCGATAGCGGGCGAAGTTGTCGAGGAAGGCGTCGAGCAGCGCGGGGTAGCCGTCCTCGGAAATCGCCGACGTGTGCGGCGACAGGAATACGCGGGGGTGGTGGTACAGCGGGTGGCCCGCCGGCAACGGTTCCGGGTCGGTGACATCGAGGCTGGCGCGGCCGATCAGCCCGCTGTCCAGTGCTTCGAGCAAGGCCTGCTGGTCCAGTAGGGCGCCGCGGGCGATGTTGATCAGGTGCAGGCCGGGCTTGGCCTGGGCCAGCACCTGGCGGTCGATCAGGCCACGTGTGGCTGGGGTCAGCGGTGCGGCGATGACCAGGTGATCGCTGCCTGCGAACAGGTGCTGCAGGCGCTCGACGCGCTCGACACCGGGCACTTCGGCAATCGGCTGCCCAGGGCGGTTCAGTGCCAGCACGCGCATGCCGAGCGCGGTGGCCTTGCGCGCCAGGCTCTGGCCAATGCTGCCGAAGCCGAAGATGCCCAACGTGCGGCCGCGCAACGGCGCCAAGGGCGTCAGGCGCCAGTCGGCGTCCTTCACCCACAGCCCCGGCAGTTGCTTGGCGGCGGCAAACACCAGGGCCAGGGCAAACTCTGCGACCTGCTCGGCGTTGGCTCCCTTGCCGCTGGTCACCGGCGGCCCCTGGAATACCCATTCGGGGTAGAAGTCGATGCCCGACGACACCACCTGCACCCAGCGCAGCGACCAGGGCCAGCCTGGCGGCGGGGTATCTACGCGGTTACCGCGAATATTGATCGGGCGCACGATGAACACATCGGCAGGCACATCCACGTGCAACTGGCCGGGGGCGAGGTCGATGACTTCGTGGTCGGGCAGGTGCTCGCGCAGGTAGTGGTTGGCCTGGGGGTCAAGCTGGCTGGCAATGATCGAGTGGCTCATGCTGCCACCTCCGCCAGTGCGCTGCGCCCGACCTGGGCCAGCACCACATCGTCCTGGGGCGTGTGGATGCGGCTGCACAGCACGTCACGGTAGTGCCGCTCCAGCGGGTTGCGGCGGGACAGGCCAGGGTTGCCGGCAGCCTCGATGGCCAGCTCGACCGCCTGGATGGCGTTGCGGCTGACCAGGTGTTTGATCTGCCCGGCATGGCGCGGGTCAATGTGCCCGGCGACCGCCGAGTCCAGCAGGCTGCGGTTGGCGAACAGCAGGGTATCGATGCGCCCGACCACGTCCTGGAAGCGCGGCAGGCTCGCCAGCGATGCACCCAGGTTGGAGGGGGCGCGGTTGTTGAGAAACTGCACCAGCCAATCACGCGCAGCCTGGGCGACGCCGTCATAAAGGGCCGGCAGCAGCACTGACATCCACAGCAGGCCGGTGCCATCGAGTTCGGGCTGCGGCGCGCTGGCAGGGCTGACACTGACGGCGTGGTCCAGCGGGATCAGCACGTCGTCAAAGCGCACCTCGTGGCTGCAGGTGGCGCGCATGCCCAGGTGGTCCCAGTCTTCGACGATGCTGATGCCGGGCGTGTCTTTGTGCACCAGAAAACCACCGACCAGCGGGTCTTTATCGTCGCTGCGCGCCCACACCAGGTACCAGGTCAGGCCGTAGCTGCCGGTGGAGTAGATTTTGCGCCCAGACAGCCGCCAGCCTGCAGCGGTGCGCCGCGCCACGGTGGCCGGCAGGCCGCCACGGGCCGGCGTGCCCAGTTCGGGTTCGACACGAAAGGCGTTGATCAGCGCACCGTTGGCCACCGCGTCACGGGCGACCTGCAAGCGCAAGTGCTCGGGCCAGCGGGCTTCGTCCTGCAGGCGAAAGTGCTGCAGGTATTGCATGACCAGGATCAGCGCCGTGGAGGGGTCGCCCTTGCCAACGGCAGCAACCACCTGACGCGCAGTGGCCAGGTCGGCCCCGCCGCCACCCAAGGCGCGGGGCACGGTCAGGCTGAGCAGGCCGTGGCGGTGAAGCAAGCTGAAGTTGTCGGCGGGGAACTGACCGCTGCGGTCATAGCGCTCGGCGTTGGCGGCAAGGGCCTGGGTCAGCTCGGCAAGAGCAGCGGTGGATGGGGGGTGACTCATGGAGTATTCATCCCTGGAACACGGTGGGTTTCTAAGACCGTATTCGTCTGGATGAGCGCTGTAAAAGTCTTTTTAGTTCTATGCTAATTATTTGTTTGTAGAATTTAAAAAAACTCTACTATGCAAATATTTTATTATGTGTGGTCTCCTGCTGTGGGCGCGGCCTGCAGCCTGTTCCCGGCAATCTCACCAAACAGCTCCACCGGCTCCTGCAGGTTGCCCAGGTACCGTGGATGGAACAGCCACAAGTCCACCTGCGGTTTGAAATCCGTCACGTTGACCACATCCAGTGCATCCCGATGGCGGCTGCTCTGCAGCAGCGGCTCGGGCACCAAACCCAGCCCTTGCCCGTTGGCGACCAGGCCCAGTTGCAGGTCGGTGCCAAAGGTTTCCAGGTTGATCGACAGGCTTAGCCCTTGTTCGCTCAAGGCCCGCTGCAGCCCTGCACGAAAACCGCAGCCGTCGGGGTTGAGCACCCAGCCGCGGGTGTAACAATCCTTTAGCTTGTAACTGCGCTTGCTGGCGCTGCCCTTGGCGGCCACCACGCGCAGTGGCATACGCGCGATGGAGCGGCTGGTGATGCCCTCAGGGAAGATTTTGCCAGGCGGGAACAGCGCGGCAGCGGCGTCGAGTTCGCCGTTTTCCATGCGTGCGATCAGGCTGCTGCCCCAACCACTGGTGACTTGGGTGCGCAACACCGGGTAGGTGTCGCGAATCTGCGCCAGGGCGTCCAGCAGCACGACGTCCCCCAGGGTTTGCGGCACGCCCAGGCGCAACGTGCCTGACGGGGCGCCGTCATTGGCGACCAATTCACGCAGTGAGTCGATCTCCCGCAGGATCGCCTTGCACTGCTCATACACGCGCAGGCCCATTGGCGTTGGCTTCAGCGGTTTGGTGTTGCGGTCGAGCAGGGTGGCGCCGAGGTCTTCCTCGAAGTTCTGCACGCGACGGGTGATGGCCGGCTGGGTCAGTTGCAGGGCCTCGGCGGCGAGGTTGGTCGACTGGCAACGGATGACCGCCACGAAGGCGTCCATGTCATCGATTTTCATATTCGGCGCTCACATATTGGGGCTGTGGGACATACCTTGGAAGAATAATCCTCATTGTGCGGATTGTCACAGCGCCCGATGCATCAGTGCCTTGCCGTCAGGCGCTTTCGCGGGCTACCAGTTCACAGGCGAGCAGGTTCAACCGTTGCACTTCACCCTCATGCGCGATGGCGCCCAGGTGTTGCAGGACGCGCAAGGCCGCCACCTCGCCAATCTCCCGCGAGGGCGGCCGCAACGTGGTCAGGCTGGGCAGCAGCATGTCGGCGAAGGGGTAGTCGCCAAAGCCGACGATCGCCACGTCATCCGGTAGCCGCAGCCCCGCACGTTGGCCAGCCAACACGGCGCCGGCAGCCAGGTTGTCATTGGCAAAGATGATCGCCTCGGGGTGTGGCGTGCGGCGGATCAGCGCCTCCATTGCCTGTTTGCCTGCCTCGAACGGCGCGCAATCGGCGGAGGGCACGAATACCCAGGGTTCAAGACCGGCCTCGGCCAAGGCCTCGATGTACCCGTCACGCCGCTCCAACGCGCTCAGGTCGCCGGCCGCGCTGTTCTGTACGAAGGCGATGCGTCGATGCCCTTTTTCCAGCAAGTAGCGGCACGCCTGCACGCCGACTTGGTGATGCAGAAAACCGACCTGCAACGGCGCCCGCTCGGGGCGGTAATCCCAGATCTCGACCACGGGCACGTCAGCTTCGGCCAGCATCTTTTCAGTCGCCGGGCTGTGGAAATGGCTGGTGACCACCAGCGCCGCCGGCGACCAGCCGAGGAACGCACGCACCGCACTCTCTTCCTGTTCTTCGCTGAAGTAGCTGGACGCCAGCAGCAACTGATAGCCATGGCGGCTTAGGGTGTCGCTGAAGGCCTGGATGGTCTGGGCAAAGATCGGCCCCGAGATGTTCGGGATCACCATGCCGACAATACGCCCGCGCGCCGAGGCGAGGCCCCCGGCGACCAGGTTGGGAACGTAGCCCAGCGCCTGCACAGCGGCTTCTATGCGCTCGCGCAGAGGCGGTGAAACCTGTTCAGGCTGGTTGAAGTAACGCGACACGCTGATCGCCGATACGTCTGCCGCGCGCGCCACGTCGGCCAGGGTGGCGCGGCCTGCACCACGGCGCTTTCGGGGGGAATCCTTGGCTTGGCTCACAGGGTCGCCTCATCGGGAAATGGCGCGATGGTAGCGCTAACGCAATGGCGCCTGGCAAATAGCTTTATTGCATATCAATCTGACTTTTAAGTATTTGACGTGCTAAGCAGCGCCCTCTGATACTTGCTCATGTTAGCGCTAACAAGCGCTGCTGTTGGCAAGCGCCTGCCACTCGCACGAGCGAGACCAGACAACCACAGCACCCTCCGTGTCGGCCCGTGAACGTGGGCCTGGTCTGGTCCCATAAGGCAGTGAGCAGCATGCAGACAACTCCGTTTCCTACTACACAACGCCGGCCGCTGGCAGCGGCCATTTTGTTGGCCGCGTTCGGCCAGGGCGCCCAGGCTGCCGAACCTGCCGAGAGCGCGCCGCAAGCGACGGCCCTCGGCGCGGTGACGGTCACGGCCACACGCCGTGAAGCCAGCCTGCAGGAAGTCCCGGTGGCGGTTTCGGTGATCGATGGCGAGCAGCTCGAACGTGACAACCGCAACAACGTGGCCAGCATTGTCCAGCAGGTGCCGACACTCAACTACCGGGCAGGCGCCTCGAACAAGGACACCTCGCTGTTCATCCGGGGCGTAGGCACCATTTCGACCTCCCCAGGCGTCGAGCCCACCGTGGCTACCGTGGTCGATGGCGTGGTGTTCGGGCGGCCGGGCCAATCTACCCTCGACCTGCTCGACCTGGAGCGCATCGAAATGCTGCGTGGCCCGCAGGGCACGCTGTTCGGCAAGAACGCGTCGGCCGGCGTGCTGAACGTGGTCAGCAAGGCCATCCCCGAGCAAACCCGCGGCTACGTGGATTACTCGCACTTTGGCGGCGGCGATGAAAACCGCCTGCGCTTCGGCATTGGTGGGCGGCTCAGCGAACAGTTCAAGGGCTCGCTGAGCACCTTGTGGGGCGATTACGACGGCAATGTCGAAAACGTTGCCAATGGCCACGACGTCAATGGTTATCAGCGCAAAGGTGCCCGCGGCAAGCTGGAATTCGAACCCAACGAAGACCTGCGCCTGACCTTGATCGCTGACTACATGAAAGGTGAAGACACACTCCCCAGCGGTGTGATCACAAGCGCCAGTACAGCATTTGCCAACCAACTGCGCCCAGTCACCCCTAGCGCGCACAACCGCGATATCAACAGTGACTTCAAAACCCACGTCGAAGACGAGAACCAAGGCTTGTCGGCCCAGCTTGATTGGCAGCTGGGTGACTACACCCTGACCTCGATCAGCGCCTGGCGCGGCTGGGACAACACCCAGTACCAGGACGGCGACCGCCGTGCGTTGCTCCCCGTGACCGCGTCCCATGACAAGGGCACGGTGGACTACGACCAGTACAGCCAGGAGTTTCGCCTGACCTCGCCCAAAGGGCAGTTCAACGAGTACGTGCTCGGCGCCTTCTACATGCACGGCACGTCCAACGAAACCTACCAGCGCCTGTCGGTCAACGGCGGCGTGGCCAACACGGGGCGGGCAGATTACTCAACGACCAACGACAGCGTTGCGCTGTTCGGTGAGAACACCTTCAACTTCACCGACGACTTGCGCGCCATCTTCGGCCTGCGCTGGACCCACGACGACCTGGAGTACGACCACCGCCGGGTCTCCAGCTCGGCCACCGCGGTCACCGGCATCCAGCCTTCGACCGCCAGTTCCGGCTCGGTGGACGAGGACGGTTGGAGCGGGCGCACCGGCCTGCAATACGACTTCAACGACAACCTCACCGGCTACGTCACCTATTCGCGTGGCTACAAAGGCCCGGCCTACAACGTGTTCTTCAACATGCAGCCGCGCGACACCGGCGCCCTCAAGCCTGAAACCTCCGACGCTTATGAAGTCGGCCTGAAGAGCACGGCGCTGGACAACCGGCTGACCGCCAACCTGGCGGTGTTCCACACCGACTACGACGACTACCAGGCCAACTTCTTCGACACGGTGGCCAATCAGGTGGTAACGCGCTTGGTCAACGCCGGCAAGGTCAAGACCCAGGGCGTGGAACTGGATGCCAGTTTCCAGGCGACGTCGCAGCTGAAGTTGAGTACTGCCGTGGCCTACACCAAGGCCCGTGTCGACCACTTCAACTGCCCGGCAGGGGCCGCGGCCAACTGCAACATCGACGGTGGCCACCTGCCGTTTACCCCGGACTGGAAGACCTACGTGCGTGCCGACTACGTGATCCCGCTGGACAACGGCCTGGATGTCGAGCTTTCCAGCGACTACAGCTGGCAGGATTCGGTGCAGTTCAGCCTGGACCAGAACCCGGACACCGTGCAGGGCGCCTACGGCATCTGGAACGCCAGCATTGCCCTGGCCGACTACAACGACGGCTGGCGTGTGGCACTGCTGGGCAAAAACCTGGGTGACAAGTCGTATGCGCAGATGCTGGCCAGCGGTGGCGATTACATCTACCGCTCCGTACCACGCGACGACGGGCGCTACTTCGGCGTGCAGTTGCGCAAGGATTTTTGAGTCACTCGAATCCTGCGCATGACCTGTGTAGGAGCAGCCTTGTGCTGCGAAGAGGCCGGTACGGCTTATACAGAGGCTGTGGCGTTACAGGCCTCTTCGCAGCACAAGGCTGCTCCTACAAGAGCGCAGCGACAACCCCATCAAGGAGATCGACATGAGCCGTCAACTGAGCCTGGGCGCCTTCCTCATGGCCACCGGGCACCACGTGGCCGCCTGGCGCCACCCGGACGTACCGGCTGACCCCATGGACTTCAGCAGCTACCGCCGCGCCGCGCAGATCGCCGAAGCGGCTTGTTTCGACGCGTTGTTCGTCGCCGACAGCGTCGCCGCGCCCACCGACGCCCTGGCCAGCCACAGTGCACGCTCTACCTATTTCGAACCGCTTACCCTGTTGTCGGCGTTAAGTGCCGTTACCGAGCGCATCGGCCTGATCGCCACCGCCACCACCAGCTACAACGAGCCGTACCATGTAGCACGCAAGTTCGCCTCGCTCGATCACCTGTCCGGCGGCCGCGCTGGCTGGAACCTGGTCACCTCGGATGCGGCGGCCGAAGCGGGCAACTTCGGCCGCCAGGTGCATATCCCGCATGCCGAGCGTTACGCCCGAGCCCGGGAGTTTCAGCAGGTGGTACAGGGCCTGTGGGACAGCTGGGCTGACGACGCCTTCGTGCACGACAAGGCCGGTGGGCTGTTCCACCGTCCTGATGGGGTGCGTGCCCTGGATCACGCAGGCGAGCACTTTCGCGTGAAAGGCCCGCTGAACGTCGCCCGCTCGCCCCAGGGGCGGCCGGTGCTGGTTCAGGCGGGCTCCTCGGAAACCGGCCGCGAGCTGGCCGCGCACAGTGCCGAGGTGGTGTTTACCGCGCAACCGAGCCTGGCCCGCGCCCAGGCGTTCTACGCCGACCTCAAGGGCCGGCTGGCCGCTTACGGGCGGGGCGAGGATTCGCTGAAGATCATGCCTGGCGTGTTTGTGGTGGTTGGGCATAGCCAGGCTGAAGCCGAAGAGAAGTACCAGCAGTTTCAGGAACTGGTCGACCCGCGCGTCGGGGTTGGTTTGCTCGGGCGCATGCTCGGCAATTTCGACCTTTCCGGTTACCCACTCGACGGCCCGCTGCCCGAACTGCCGCCCACCGAAGATGGCCAGCGCAGCCGCCAGCAACTGCTCACCGAACTTGCCGGCAACCAGCAACTGACACTCGCCCAGCTTGGCCGGCGCATCGCCGGCGGGCGAGGGCACTACAGCCTGGTCGGCACCCCGGCCCACATCGCCGATGAACTGCAGGCCTGGTTCGAGGGCCGTGCCGCCGATGGCTTCAATGTGCTGGTGCCGCACCTGCCCCTGGGGCTGGAGGATTTCGCCAACCTGGTCGTGCCCGAGCTGCAGCGCCGCGGGCTGTTCCGCCGCCAGTACCAAGGCCGCACCCTGCGTGAACACCTGGGGCTGCAGCGCCCTGCCAATCCCTTCTTTACCGAACGAGGTCAACCATGAGCTACGCCGCCCACCCCGAGCGCTACGCGCGCATGCCTTATCGCCGTGTCGGCCGCAGCGGCCTGGTGTTGCCGGCCCTGTCCCTGGGCCTGTGGCACAACTTTGGTGATGCGACGCCTATCGATACCCAACGCGCGTTGCTGCGCACCGCATTCGATGCGGGCATCAACCACTTCGACCTGGCCAACAACTACGGCCCGCCCTACGGCAGCGCCGAGACCAACTTCGGCCGGCTGCTGCGTGAAGACCTGCGCAGCTACCGCGACGAACTGATCATATCGAGCAAGGCGGGCTGGGACATGTGGCCAGGGCCGTACGGGCAGGGCGGCAGTTCGCGCAAGTACCTGATCAGCAGCCTCGACCAGAGCCTGCAGCGCCTGGGCCTGGACTACGTCGACATCTTCTATTCGCACCGTTTCGATGCCGACACGCCGCTGGAGGAAACCGCCATTGCCCTGGCCGACATCGTGCGTCAGGGCAAGGCGCTGTATGTCGGCATTTCGTCCTATTCGGCGGGCAAGACGGCTGAGATTGCGGCGCTGCTGGCCGAGTTGAAGGTACCGCTGCTGATCCACCAGCCTTCGTACAACCTGTTCAACCGCTGGATCGAGCGTGACCTGCTGGCCACCACTGATGCGCTCGGGGCCGGGGTGATCGTGTTCACGGCGCTGGCCCAAGGCCTGCTCAGCGACAAGTACCTGAACGGCATTCCCACCGATGCCCGCGTCAACCGCGCCGGCGGTGGCTCGTTGCTGCCCCAGCACCTGTCGCCAGACAACATTGCCCGCGCCCGCGCCCTCAATGAAATCGCCCGGGGTCGAGGCCAGAGCTTGGCGCAACTGGCCCTGGCGTGGACCTTGCGCGACCCGCGCGTGAGTTCGGCACTGATTGGTGCAAGCCGGCCCGAGCAAATCATCGAGAACGTGGCCGCACTCGATAACCTGGCGTTCAGCCCCGAGGAGTTGGCGGCCATCGACCAATACGCCGTGGAAGGCGGAATCAACCTCTGGGAGAAACCCTCGACCGACTGGAAGGAATGACCCATGCGTGTGCTACGCCTTGCCGTCCTGTTACTGCTGAGCTTGGCCGGTGCTGCCCACGCGGCAGACCCTGCGACGTTGCGCATTGGCTATCAGAAGGGCTCGATCAGCCTGGTCCTGGCCAAGCAGCATCGCCTTCTGGAGCAGCGCTTTACTCACACCCAGGTTGAGTGGATCGAGTTTCCGGCCGGCCCGCAAATGCTAGAAGCCTTGAACATAGGCAGCCTCGACATCGGTTCGACCGGTGATATTCCGCCGATCTTCGCCCAGGCGGCCGGCGCCGACCTGCTGTACATCGGCGCTGAACCGCCCAAGCCGCAGGCCGAGGTGATTCTGGTACCGAAAGACAGCCCGGTGGCCAGCGTTGGCGACCTCAAGGGCAAACGGATTGCCCTGCAGAAAGGCTCGAGTGCGCACAACCTGTTGCTGCGCAGCCTGGCCAAGGCCGGGTTGAGCATCCGCGATGTGCAGCCGGTGTACCTGGCACCTGCCGATGCGCGTGCGGCGTTCGAGCGCGGCAGCGTGGACGCCTGGGCGATCTGGGACCCGTTCTATTCGGCCATCGACCTGGAGGGCAAGGCGCGGCTGTTGGCCGATGGCCAAGGGCTGGGCTTGATCGGGCCTTTCATGCTGGGGGCGCGTGAGTACGTCGAGGCCAACGGGGCGTTTGTCGGTCAGCTACTCGATGTGATCAGCCAGGCCGAGGCGCTTACGCGCAGTGACGAAGCCGGGAGCATCCAGTTACTTGCACAGTTCATGGGCTTGCCGGAGGCGGTGGTGCGGCGCAGCTTCAGCCATCGGCCGGCGTCGCCGGTGATACCGGTGAGCGATGAGATCGTGGCAGCGCAGCAGCGCACGGCGGAGCTGTTTTTCCAGAACAAGGTGCTGCCCAAGCGGGTGGATATTGCCGGGGCGGTGTGGCGACGGAACTGAGCCAAACACAACGTTCGGCTTTCATTGCCCTGGTAGGAGCAGCCTTGTGCTGCGAAGAGGCCGGTGTTGCCACACTATTTCTATGAGCCTTACCGGCCTCTTCGCAGCACAAGGCTGCTCCTACAGGGGGAATTCGGCGGTATTTGGGGTCAACCTTGGGCAAACGCCAACAACTTCTCGCCATCCAGCCGATATTTAACCCACTCAGCCTGCGCTTCGGCCCCCAGCGACTGGTAGAACCCGATCGCGGGTTCGTTCCAGTCCAGCACACTCCATTCCAGGCGCCCACAGCCGTTCTCCACGGCCTCGCGGGCAATGTGCCGCAGCAATGTGCGCCCGGCACCATCGCCGCGCTGCTCGGGCGTGACGTACAAGTCTTCCAGATAAATCCCGTTACGCCCCAGCCACGTCGAATAACTGTAGAAATACACGGCAAAACCGATCGCCTGGCCATCCCGCTCGCAGATCAGGCTGTGCACTGTACTGCCCTCGTCGAACAGGCTGCGCTCGATATCGGCAACCGAGGCGATCACCTCGTGGCGCGCACGTTCGTAGTCGGCAAGCTCGGTGATGAAGGCAAGAATCTGCGCGGCGTCGGTACGCACCGCGGGGCGGATAGTGAGGCTCATGGGGCGGGCTTCCTTGAACGGGATGAGAACAGTACAGTATTTGTATCTATTTAATTTAGCAAAACTGTACCGGTCGCAAGGCAGGGCGACTCCGTTAGTGTGACAGCACCAATAATGATTGTGGAATGCCTGCCATGCTTGCCTCTGCCGACCTGCTTACAGCGTTCGTGCTGTTTGCCTTCGTATCTTCCATCACCCCGGGGCCGAACAACACCATGCTGCTCGCCTCGGGTGTGAACTTCGGCGTGCGTCGCTCGATCCCGCACGCCATGGGCATCAGCATTGGCTTCATGGTCATGGTGCTGGCCGTCGGTTTGGGCCTGGGCGAGGTGTTCAAGGCGTGGCCGCCGTTGTACACCGTGCTGCGTTACACCGGCGCGGCCTACTTGCTGTACCTGGCGTGGAAAATCGCGACCTCGGGGCCAATCGGTACGGATTCGACCAAGGCCCGCAAGCCGCTGGGGTTCTGGGGCGCCGCCGCATTTCAGTGGGTCAACCCCAAGGCCTGGGTGATGGCGGTGGGGGCCATCACTACCTATACACCGGCCCAGGGCTACGTGATGAACGTGGTCGTCATCGCCGCGCTGTTCGCCCTGGTCAACCTGCCCAGCGTCGGGGTCTGGGTCATGTTTGGCAGCGCTTTGCGCAACCTGTTGCAGAACCCGCGCTGGCTGATGCTGTTCAATGTCCTGATGGCCTTACTGCTGGTGATTTCACTCTACCCGCTGCTGTTTGTAGAATCGGCGTTTTCATAGACCGATGAGTACAGCAAGCCGATGCAGTTGATCCCCTGGTCACACCTATGCCCCGAAGGCTTCACCTTGCGCGGGTGGCGCACACCCGCCAGTGGCAAGCCTTTGCTGCATTTTCTGCACGGCAACGGCTTCTGCTGCCTGGCGTACCAGCCGTTGCTGGTGCGCCTGGGCGAGCATTTCGACCTGTGGCTGTGTGATGTGCAAGGCCATGGTGACAGCGACCATGGCGGGGTGTTTCGCGGGTGGAACCGCACCGCTGAACTGGCGGTGGAGGCGTTCGAAAGCGGGCGTGGCGAGTATGGCGAGGTGCCGCGCTTCGCCCTCGGGCACAGCTTTGGTGGCGTGCTCACGGGGCTGATCCTGGCCAGCGCACCCACGCTGTTCGAGCGGGCCGTACTACTTGACCCGGTGCTGTTCAGCCGCCGTATGATCGGTGTGATGGGCGCGGCTGCGCTGGTCGGCCTGCATCAACGCCATGCCTTGGCGCGCAAGGCGGCTAACCGCCGCAGCCATTGGCCTGATCGTGAGGCGGCACTGGCCTCGCTGCAGGGGCGCGGCATTTTCAAAGGCTGGACCGATGCGGCAATGCTGGCCTATGTGGAGCATGCCATTGGCGATTGTGGCGAGGCGGTAGTGCTCAAGTGCCGGCCCAGCCGCGAGGTGGAAATTTTCAGTTCGTTCCCCAAGCGCATGTGGGCAAACCTGGCCGCGATCCACACACCGACGCGGGTGCTGTATGGCGAACAGACTTATCCCTTCGTGCCACATTCGGTCAAACGCCTGGCGGCGCTGAACCCCAACGTGAGCGCGCGGCAGGTCGCCGGTGGGCACTGCTTCATGCAGGAGGACCCGGCCATGGCCGCCGAGCAGGTGTTGGCCTTCCTGCAACCGTGACATTGTCGTTCCATAGGTGAGACGATGCATGCCATTTATGCTGCCTACCGGCTTATTGGCATCATTGGTAAGGTGATCCCAGCCAAGAGAGGAGACTTCTCATGAAAAAGATTCTGGGTATTCACCGCAGCCCCCACGCCCACTGGGTAGGCGATGGCTTCCCGGTGCGCAGCCTGTTCACCTACGACGACCTGGCCCGCCAGATCAGCCCGTTCTTGCTGCTGGACTACGCCGGCCCCCACGACTTCACCCCTACACGTGACCGACGCGGCGTCGGCCAGCACCCGCACCGTGGTTTCGAAACGGTGACCATCGTCTACCAAGGCGAGCTCGAACACCGCGATTCCACGGGGGCCGGTGGCTTGATCGGCCCGGGCGACGTGCAATGGATGACGGCGGCCAATGGCATTGTCCATGAAGAATTCCATTCGCCGGCATTCGCCCGCACGGGTGGCACACTCGAAATGGTCCAGCTTTGGGTCAACCTGCCCGCACGTGACAAGCGCGCCGCGGCGGGTTACCAGACGTTGCTTGCCACGGATATCCCGGTGGTGGCGCTGGATGACCAGCGTGGCAGCCTGCGGGTGATCGCGGGTGAATTCCAAGGCCACCAAGGCCCTGCGCGGACCTTCACCGCGATGGATGTCTGGGATTTGCGCCTGAATGCTCAAGCGACCTTGCAACTGCCCGTAGCCGCAGGGCGTAACGCCGCCTTGGTGGTGCTGCGCGGGACTGTGCGGGTCAACGGTGAACGGGAAGCCGGGCCCGCCAGCCTGGTATTGCTCGAGCGTGGTGGTGAGGACATTGTGCTCGAGGCGCTGGAAGGCGCGAGTGTGCTGCTGCTCAGCGGTGAGCCGATCGATGAGCCGATCGTTGGCTATGGCCCATTCGTGATGAACAGCCAGGCAGAAATCGCTGAGTCGTTCGACGACTTCCATGCCGGCCGGTTCGGGCAGATGCAGGCCGAGGGCAGCTGAGACCGCTCGTCGTCAACTCTGTGCAGCCGATCGAACAGTCCTGGCTGGCCTGCGATCTTCCACTAAGGTGCTAGATGATCCCGCGCACCATCATTGCTCCGGCGCATGGACGGCCGCCTGAGCATGCGCAATATCAATTGGCACCATGCCTGGCAAAGGCGTACCTAAACAACAGGCCATCCAGTACAGAGAGGGTCGTACAATGTCGTTGATAGGCGTTTCAATGCTAGAGATGCGGCAGATGATCGAGCAAGCCTGCCTGCCTGATCGCTGCGAGGTCAGTTGCGCGGATGGCGCCCACCTGACCATCCGCCTGGGCCAGGGGCAGCGCCTCGAAGCGGGCGTTACACTGACAGGCGTTGCGCTGCAGGACCTCAACAGTTGCCGCGACGTGGTGAACCTGGTTTCGCAGCTGCATGCGCTGCGTGACAAGCCGACCACGCCAATAAGGGCGATTGCCTGAGCCTGCACCTTGTGTCCCGGTCAGCCGAGGCTGGCCGGGCGCACATATTCCGGCATCAGGCCGTTGAACCAGAACAGGATCATCGACACCAGGATGGTTACCAGCACCAACAGCCCAACCCCCCACACACAGGCGGCGAACAGCATGGCCTGCTCCTTGCGTAACCGCAGAAACGTCTGCAGCCCGCCAAACAGCAGCACGCTGGCATAAGCCGAAGCAGCCAATAGCGCAGTCAGGGCCAGCCAGCGAATCGGCAGCAACCCAACCACCCCCGCGAAAAACCACGGCGTGGCGCAGTAAGCGGCAAAGCCGATGCATTGCTGCAGGCTGGGTTGCGCATCGAAGCCGCGTGACATCCAGCGAATCATCACGCCCATGATCATGACCCCGACCACTGTGGCTGCGTACAGCAGGCCTGCCAACTGCGCCGCGCTGCCAATGCTCAGGCGCACGCGTTCTTCGGCGGCCAGGCTCCAGCCGAACGTGGTGGTGCCGACAAACAGGCAAATGGCAGGGATCAGCGCCAGGGCTAGCAGCCGAGGCAGGTATTGCTGCGGATGGTCCTCTTCGGCGCGGCGTATCTCCATCCAGGCATCGGACGGGCGGGTGAAGAGCTTGAGCAGTGGACTGTTCATGACGGTCTCCAGAAGGCGTGGGCTCTTTTCTATGGAGACGCGCCGTTGCGGGCAGGTTCAGCGCATTTGATCGCCGTTGATCACCTTATTGCAGCTCCAGCAGGAGGTTCAGCCCGCCATCGCCACATTTGCCCTGGTCACGCACCACCCCGCGGTAGGTGCGGCCATCCCAGACGAACGCCACGCTGTGGGCGCGATCGACCTTGTCGGGCAGCGGCGGGCAGATGTGCAAGCGCAGGGCAGGGCGGCCCTGCAGGTTGAGGGCGGCGAGTTGGCATTGGCATTCCACGCTCTGGGCGACCGGGCCGAACAACGTATCGCGTACGTAATCCAGCTGCACAAAGGTATTGGGTGCGCGGCCGGGCATTTTCATGGGCATGGGCTCCTTGTGAACGCTGACGCGGCTCCTCTTTAGAAGCCTTTCAGGCCCGGATGTTCAAGTTTTTACCTGATCAGCCCGCTTTGCGCAGGGTCAGGTTGATCCGCCGCTCGCCCATGCGCGGATGCACGCCGGGTTTGATGGGCAGCACACCATGAAAGCGCAAGCGATCCTCACCGCCCCACACCAGCACATCGCCATGGCTCAACGGCACACGCTGGGTCTTGTCCGAGCGCTGCAGCCCGCCCAGCAGGAACACTGCCGGCAAGCCCAGTGAAATCGACACGATCGGCTGGCTGAAGTCCTGCTCGTTACGGTCCTGGTGCAAGCTCAAACGGGTGCCTGGCAAGTAGTGGTTGACCAGGCAAGCGTCGGGCACGAAGTCGTCGAAACCGGCGACGGCCGCAGCGCGGTTTGCCAAGCCGAGCAGCACTGGCGGTAGCGCAGGCCAGGGTTGGCCACTCTGCGGGTCGGTCAGGGTGTAGCGGTAGCCGTGCTCGTCACTGACCCAGCCCAGTGCCCCGCAATTGGTCAGTGCGACAGCCATGTGCAGGCCACCAGGCGTGTGCATGTGCCGGAACGGCGCGGCGCGCAGCACCGGGCGCAAAGCGTCTAGCAAGGCCTCGAGCTCGGCCAGGGCGAAGCCGGGCAGCAGCACGGTGTGGCTGGCCAGGCGTTGCGGTTGGGGGCCGAACAGGTCGAGGTCGGACTGGATCATGGAAGCAGCACCAGGCTTACGGTGTTCCATTCTACCCCGGCTCATGCGCTCCCCGTGTAGGAGCAGCCTTGTGCTGCGAAGAGGCCGGTGATAGCAGCGCAAATTTACTGTGTTTTCACCGGCCTCTTCGCAGCACAAGGCTGCTCCTACAAAGGGCGGTGAGGTAGCAGGGAAACAATAAAAAAGGAACCGCGGCACCAGGGAGAGTGAGCACCGCGGTTCAAGGGGGGAGCAGGTTATTTTTGGGTCACAGTGGCCATGTTCGCGCTGCCCAGCTGGCTGATGGTGGCGGTTTGCGCCATGCCGCTCTGGTCGACGAACGCCTTGTTGCCCTGGCCACCTTGGGTCACGTAGGCGACGTTGATGCTGTCGGTCTGCTTGATGGTGGCCTCGTTGCCACTGCCGTAGAGCTGGTTGGTGTAGCTCTGGTTGCTATAGCCGGACTGGTCCAGGTTGATGACGTTGCCGGTGCCCTCGCTGCTGCCGAAGGCATAGTTGTCGGTACCGCGCTGGTCGGCGACCAGGATGTTGTCGGTGCCGTTCTGCTCGAAGAACAGTTCGTTGTTGCTGTCGGCCTGCTTGGTCTGCATCGCGTTGTTGTTGCCGGTCTGGTTCAGCGTGGCCAGGTGGTTGTCGCCGTTCTGCGTCAGGTTTACGCCGTTACCGTTACCGTACTGGTTGATCACGGCCGTCTGGTTGACGCCGAACTGGCCGCCCATCTTGTCGCCTTTCCAGTTGCTGGCGGTGATCTTGTTGCCGTTGCCTTGGGTGGTCACGGTCAAGTTCAGGTTTTCGCCGTTCTGGTAGGTGTAGTGCAGGTTGTTGTTACCGGTCTGCGAAATGGTGGTGGTCGAGTTGTTGCTCTCGAACTGGTCCGACCAACTGGCGTTGGCCTTGCCTTTTTGCGTGAGTGTGGCCTTGTTAGCGTCGCCGAAGCTCTGGTCGATGTAGCCTTCGTTGAGCTGGCCGGTCTGGGTGACGTTGGCCTGGCTGCCAACTTGCGTGTCTTGCCAGACCTCCACCGAGTTGCCGGTACCGGTCTGGCTGAGGCCGATGGTGCCACCCTCGCCGTCGCGCTGGTCGCCGTAAGCCCAGTTTTCCTTGCCGTCCTGGTAGATCTGGATGTTGCCGTCGTTATGCGTCAGGTGCTCGGCGGCGGCGTAGTTGTCGGCGCCTGCCTGGATGATCATGCTCTGGTTGTTGCTGCCGCCGAAGGTCTGCTCGACGAAGGCTTCGTTGCGTTGGCCGGACTGCTGGGTGGTGGCCTGGCTGCCCAGCTGGCTGTCCTGCCACACGGTCGAGCGGTTTTCAGTGCCTTGCTGGGTCTGCAGCGACTGGTTGTTCTCGCCCAGCGACTGGCTGGCGAAGGCATCGTTATAGCTGCCGCCGGCCTGCTGGGTGATCTGGCTGCCATTTTCGAACAACTGCTCGGCGTAGCCTGCGTTGTAAGAGCCGTTGGCGCTTTGTTGGATATCGCTGGTGCTGTTGGCCTGTACCGCCAGGTGATTGTGGCCCTTGCCGGTCTGCGACTGGGTGGCCGAGGCGAACGGCGCGAGGGTCTGGGTCACTTCGGCAATGTTTTCCTTGCCGTCTTGAGTTTGGGTCGAGGTGCTGTCGGCAGCCATGACCTGGCCTGCAAGGGCGAGGACGATAGCGGCACTGAGGGGAGCGAGCTTGAACATGGTGGTGCCTCCAGGTCTATCGGTATTGGGTGATCTGAACATGCTGGCCATTGCCGGCTTGGGTCACGGAGCTGTTGAGGCCCGTGCCGGACTGCACGATGTTGGCGCTGTTGTTGTTGCCGATCTGGTCGATGGCAGCGCTGTTGCTGCTGCCGCTCTGGCGGATCGACGCGCTGTTGCCATATCCCTGCTGGCTGATGCTGGCCATCAGGTCACTACCTTCTTGCAGGATGTACGCCTCTTGCGCGCCCCCGGCCTGGACGATGCGGCCCAGCAGGGCCTGGCCGTTCTGGTCGAGGGCGGCGCGGTTGCCCGTGCCTTGCTGCTCGATCACCGCTGCCTGGCCGGCGCCGACCGGTAACAGGCGGATGATCACGGGGTCGCCGAGGTCATTGCCGGCCGCAAGGTCGGCGTTGTCCATCAGGTCCTCGGCCCAGCTGGCCTGGCCCGCCAGGGCCAGGCAGAGCAACAGTGGATACAGGCATTTCATGGCGTTCTCCCGCCTTCTACTGCACGACGACGTTGACGGTGCGTGTGGTCCCTGGGCTAGTGGTGATGGTCGCCGTCGGCGCGGCGGTCGGGATCACCGTGGTGCTGTTGCTGACCGCCAGGCGCCAGCGCCCGGTGACCGGTACGGTAGTGGTGCCCAGGGTTTGCACGCCGGTGGTAGTGGTGACACGTACGGTCACAACGTTGCCGGTGGTCACCGACGAGGTGCCGCTGATGTCCCAGTTGTACCGGTTGTTGGAGCGTGCCGTGACCGTGGCTGCGGTGACCGCGAAGGTCTCGGCGGCTGGGCGTGGCGACACGTTGACCGTGACAGTACCGGCGTTGGACAGCGCCCCCAGCGAGTCACGCACCTGGTAGGTGAAGGTGGTGGTAAAGGCCGCCGTCACCGTGGCCGGTGGGGTGTAGGTCACCGTCGTGCCATCGGTGCTGACGGTGCCTCGGCCGGCAGCGGGTTGTGTGACGGCGGCAACGGTCAACGGCAGGTTGCCTTCCGGGTCGGTGTCGTTGGCCAGCACGTTGATGGTCAGCGGCACGCCCAGGGTGGCGACCGTTTCCGGGTTGGCCGTCGGCGCTTGGTTGGGGGCAACGTTGATGGTCACCGTGGCCGGTTCCGACTTCAGGCCTTTGGCATCCACCGCCCGGTAGTTGAAGGTGGCCACCAGCGGTTGCGTGGCACCGGCGGGTGGGGTGTAGGTGACCGAGGTAGTGCCGTTGAGCACGACGCCGCCAAGGCCGGTACCGGGTTGGGTCAGGTCGCTGATGGCCAGCGGTACGTTGCCGTCCGGGTCGCTGTCGTTCAGCAGCAGGTTGAGGGTCAGCGGGATGCCGACACTGGTGCTGCCGACATCGGCCTGGGCCAGCGGCGGTTGGTTGGCGGCCTCGACCGGCGCATTGCCGACCACGATCACCGGTTCCACATCGCTGCCGCCATGGGCCGACTTGACGGTGACAGTGGCCGGCGGCTGTGCCAGGTCATTCACGGTCAGGCTTTGCAACGTGCCCGATTTGGACATCCGGCCATAGCCTTGGGCGAGCATGTCGGGGATGGCCACTTCGTCGCTGGAGCGGGCCTCGATGAACAGGCGCTTGTTGGCCCAGTCGTAGCGTGCGGTGCTGACCTTGACCACGTCAGTCAGCTTGCTCGACAGTGCGGTCGGCTGGGTGCCGGCAGTGCTGTTGCTGGCAGTCACCACCACCACGGCGGGCGGCACGGCCTGGCCGAACTGCTGGCTGAAGAACAGCCCGTTGTTGTCTGTCAGCAGGTTGAACTGGCAAGGCGAAGGCGGCGTGCCGATCAGTGCCAGGCCATTGCGCATGCACAGACTAGCGTCATGCGGGGCCTTGGCGAACACCTCCACACGGGTGCCGGAGCCGTTGCGCGAGTAGGTGGCGCGCTCCAGGGTCACTGGCGTTTGCGCACGCTGGTCGAGCACCTTGCCAGACACCGTGAACAGCGACGTTTCGATGCGCCCGGGCGGGCCGTCGATACGGATGAAGTTGGTGTTGAACGGGCTGCCGACCACGGTCTCGGGCCTGTTCGGGTCACCAATGAAGGTGTCGGTGGCGCCGGTGTCTGGGTTGACCTCCAGGTACGGCCCGCCAGCGCCTCTTAGCCATGGGCCAAGCGCACCGTTGAGCGCACCGGTGAAGTTACCGGGGGCACCGATGCCGATGTCACGGGTGATGTTGATCGCGCGCCGGCCAGGGGTGGTGACGTTGACCGTCTCGACACCGTAGGGGTGGGTAATGGTGTAGACACCGGCCCGGGGTACCGAGACGCGGATGCGGATGCGGGCAAAGCTCTGCTGGTCGCCATCCACCGGGTTTTCAGCAGCAAAGGCGGCCTCAAGGCCGGCGACATAGGCGTCCAGCTCATAACCGCTGTTGCCCACTGCCGGGATGGTGGCTTCGGCCAGGAACCAGAACATCTCGGGTGGCCAGTTGTCGGGGAACACCAGGGGCAAGGCGTCGTCGTAGATGCCCGGCTCCGGCAACAAGGTACACATGTAGGACGGTGCACCCGGCGCCCCGGCAACCCGCGAACTGGTGGCGCGTGACTGGCACAGTTCAAGCGACAGGTCGTTGCCGTCCTTGTACCACATCGGGTAACCGCCGGTGGCGAAGGTGTAGGGCCCGGGGTCGACATCGGACAGCGCGGCGAAGGCAGCGCTGGTGACAGTGAGGGAGAAACCGGCGGCGAACAGCGCACGGCGTGGCCAAGTGTTCATGCTGCCTCCTTGAGGGCTGAGCCTTTGTCTGTTCATGGCACCAGCACCACGTCTTCGCTGTCGCTACCGCCATTGGCGCTGGTGACTTGCACCTTGGCCGGTGGGATGGGCGAAAGGGATGTGCTCAATGTCTTCACCGCGCCGTTGCCACTGAGGTTGCCCAGCAACGTGCCGTTGCCGGTGTGGGCGGTGAGGGCGGGCGGGCTGGTTTCGTCACTGGTGCTGGCGACCAGCGTCAGTTGCCCGGTGGACAGGTGGTATTCAGCCTGAGTGATGGTCACCAGGTCGGTCAGTGGCAGGTTGGCCGTGGTCAGGCTGCTGGTCGGGATGGCCACGCTGTTGTCGGCGGTCAGTACCAGCGTGGTGGGCACATTCGGGTTGAGTACCGACTGGGCGTACCAGGCACCGGTGCCGTTGGCTTCGGTCAGGTTCAGGTTTGGTGTCTGACTGGTCAGGGTGACGGCGGCCGGTGGCGGCGGGGCCATGACGAAGACATCTTGCTGGGCGTGCAGGTCGCCATTCTCGGTGCGCCGCGAGTAGGTGGTGCGCTGCGGCATCAGCGGCGTGGGCAGGGCAACATCGGAAAGCTTGCCCGAGATCGAGAACAGCTCGGTCCGCAGGTCGATGCCCCCCGGGCCTTCGATGCGCACGAAGTTGGTGTTGAACGGGCTACCGGTCACACGCTCATCCAAGTTCGGGTCGCCGATGAAGCGCTCGCTGCCTTCGGTGTAGGGGCCATTGACGCTGCGCAGGAACGGCCCGACATCGCCTTTGAGTGCGCCGCTGAAGTCGCCAGCGCCAGCGATGCCAATGTCGCGGGTCATGTTGATCGCCCGGCGCCCACCGGCCGGTACGTCAAAGACTTCGACGCCGTAGGGATGGGTGACCACGTAGGTGCCTGCGGTCGGCACATCGACGCGAATACGCACCCGGGCGAAGCTGACCTGGTCGCCTTCGACGGGCTCTTCGGCGGCAAATGCTGCCTCGATGGCCGTGCCGTAGCTCAGGTCGATGCCCCGTGCAGCGTCGACGATGGCGGCGTCGGCGGTGAACCAGAAGGCTTCGTCAGGGAAGTTGGTGGGGAAGGCGATGGGTTGGGTGTCGTCGAACACGCCGGGGGTGGGTAGCAGTGTGCACATGTACGCCGGCGCGCCGGGAGCACCGGCGACCCTTGAACTCACCGCTTTGGTCAAGCACAGGTCGAGGGTGCGACCATGACTGTCCTGGTACCAGCCTGCAAAGTTGCCATTGGCAAGGTTGTAGGGGCCGGGGTCGACAGCGTTCAATGCAGCCTGTGCCGGGATCTGGAGCATGCCGGCGAAAATCGCCACTGCCAGCGGGTGGGGTATCGGTCGGAGCATGAGTCAATTCCTCCTGCAAACGGGCCCATGGACTTGGGGCGTCTGGGAGGAGATCGGCAATAGGCGTGCCAAACCGAAATAAATGACTCGCAGGCGTTGTACAACGGGGGATACGGCCGTTTCGTGGGTTTCTTTTACGGTGCTTGCCAATGGGCCCGGTACCCCCAGCATTGGGGAATTGGGTCGGTGGTTGCGACCCACTCGCTTGCCTGTGCAGCCCGCTTTTATGTCGGTGTTTTTGGCGATTTGGAGGTGCGCGGTTTTCGTGGTTTTTTCTCGGGGCGCTTGCCGGGTTTTAGCTGCCAACGGTCGGCATTGGCGAGTAGGCGTTCCTGGATGTCGGGTGGGTAGTCACTCAAGGTGGTGGGGGATGGCACTGGTTTGCCGGGCAAACCTGCCTCACGGATCATTTTCGGCCAGCGCGGTCGCCAGCACAGCAGCAGGCTGAACCAGTGCGCGGTGCCGACAATGACGAAAGCGGGCCAGACCATGAGCAGGGCGAGTTTGAACAGCCAGCTGCTTTTGCGGAAGAAGCGGCCGAGGCCTTCGAATTGGGCGCTGAATGCCTGGATGGGCGAGGGCAGTTGGGTGCTCAGACGGGGGCGGGGGACGGCGTGAGGGCCTTCTTCCATGTAGCGGCGGATGAACTCCCATTCGTCGCGGAGCTCGCTGCCGCCTTGGCCTTGCTTGCCGACGAAGGCCATTTCCATGTGGGGGAGGCCGGTATGGCTCGGGTGCCAGACCAAGCCGAGTCTCATGCCGAGACTGAGTGAGTCATCCTCAGGAGATACAGCGGTGCTTCCGGTGGTTTTCCATGGAAACGTCGCGATACCCCCGCAGTATGCAGGTCGATGAAGATGAACCTGTTGAGTTTTTCGATTGAAGCGGATAAGCAGGTGTCGACTGGTGAGTATTTCTAGACGTGTAAAGCGGAATCCATATTTAGCATAAATATAGTAAAACCCACAGCCTATGGACAGCATGTATGTGCTGAATAAAATAGAGAACACTGAAAGGAACTCAGCTTGGGTGGCGTTGATGTAAATGGAGCCAAAGGTTATATGCAGCCATGCGTAGGTCATTGGGCCTAGGCCTCCGAGAGTCATCATTGTGATTACTCCACGTTTCTCTTCCGAGCCGCCACAGCGCATATCCATGGAGGTGTCATTGAACGCAAATACGGGGCCGCGCGAATGCGGAGTAGTACTCACCGATTTGAAATGAACACCCTCCCGTAAGTCACTCTCGTACAGATCCCAAGCTAGATACTTATGGGTTGGTACTGTCTCAGCATCAGCTGCCGTGCGCGCAGCTTTTGACTCAGTGCATGCCTTCCAGAATCCCCATTCGATCAAATACAATTTGAGACCTCGCTGAGAGCCGAATATGGAGCGCCTAACTCCTCCTGTCGCTCAGATGCAGTTGGCTGTTGCTCGGAGCCGTAGCTGGAAGTGATACACCTGCGCAGGTCGATCATGGATGACATCAATCGAACTCCTTCGGCTTTTTGGGCGTACGCGGTTTCCGTGGTTTCTTCTCGGGGCGCTTGCCGGGTTTTAGCTGCCAACGGTCGGCATTGGCGAGTAGGCGTTCCTGGATGTCGGGCGGGTAGTCACTCAAGGTGGTGGGTGGAGGCACTGGTTTGCCGGGCAAGCCGGCCTCGCGGATCACCTTCGGCCAGCGTGGTCGCCAGCACAGCAGCAGGCTGAACCAGTGCGCGGTGCCGACAATGACGAAAGCGGGCCAGACCATGAGCAGGGCGAGTTTGAACAGCCAGCTGCTTTTACGGAAGAAGCGGCCAAGGCCTTCGAATTGGGCGCTGAATGCCTGGATGGGCGAGGGCAGTTGGGTGCTCAGACGGGGGCGGGGGACGGCGTGAGGGCCTTCTTCCATGTAGCGGCGGATGAACTCCCATTCGTCACGGAGCTCGCTGCCGCCTTGGCCTTGCTTGCCGAGCAGGGCCATTTCCATGTGGGGGAGGCCGGTAAGGCTGGGGTGCCAGACCAGACCTAGTCTCATGCCCACGCTTAGTGAGTCGTCCTTTGGATACAGGCCTGTGCTTCCGGTTGTTCTCCAGGGGAAAGTTACGATGCCGCCGCAATAACTTGGTCGATGGAGGTGGACCTGTTGGGTTTTTCGATTGAAGCGAATGAGTAAGTGACGGCTGGTCAGCATCTCCAAACGCGTAAGTTGTAAACCGTACTTAAGATAAAAATAGATAATCGCGCTAGGCGGCGTAGACAAGGCTTTGCCTGAGCGCCCCCACTATTGGCGTGGTACAGCACTAAGTTGGGGTCGATGTCATCGTCATCACCGGTCTTGTTGCCACCCTGGCTGATCTGACCCAGCGAAAGCAACCGATCAGTAATGACCAGCATGTGGTGTTTGGGTGTGTGCTCGAAGCGGTAGATAAAGCCTTCTTCGGCCGCCAGGCGGGCGATGAAGTCCAGGTCGGTTTCACCGGCCTGCACGCAGAACTCCCGTACCGCATGGTCACCGCAGCTGTGCAGCTCAAAATGAAGGATGCCTTGGCGCTTGAGCATGAGCTCAAGAATCTGCGGGGCGGTTTTGTTCTGGAAGATGCGCCAGTTCGAGCGCAGCCCGGCACGCGCCAGCGTGGGTTCGACCAAGGCGCGGTAACGCGTACGGTGAATGCTTGTCTCACCTTGGCTGAAGGTGCTGACCAGGCCGTGTACGTAGCGCAGTGGCTGGTCTCCCCGCCAGAGGGTGAACAGCACCGGTTTGTCGAGCAGCTGGCCAAAATCGACATCGTCTTGGAAACTGACCAGCTCCAGGTTTAACTGGAAGGGTGTGCTGATCGCTTCGTCGAGCTCGAACGAAACCACTTCAAACTCAACCTGGCCAACCAGCGGCTGGAAGGTGAAGCGCAAATCGGATTGGCTAGGCATGTGGATTCCCCCAAAAGTGCCTGAGTACGGTCATGACGAGCACTTGCTCGCTACTGCTGCAAGATGACGTTGAGCGACTCGAGAACTTCGGCGGGGATGACGGAGAGTACCTGCGGGCTCCAGGGTATTGCCGACAGCTTGCGCAGTGGGGGGGCTTTCAGGTGGTGGACGGCTATGCGACGGCTGCTCCCCACGCGCGTCTTCAAGCAGGATTGGCTGGTTGGTGGGCACTGTTTTACCAGTGCCATCGGGCTCACTGAACATTCCTGGTCCTCGTGTTTGGGCAGGCAGCGTATGCACTGGGCATGGGCCGACCGTGTGGCCAGACGCAAGCATTTAGCTGATGCCTGAACACTAACGAGGAATCAATTCATGGGTGAGTACTGAGCGTCCTATAAACGTGTAGGAAAGTTCGATTTCTATTCTGTTAAGAAACAATTGGTTGCAGGTAAACAAGGCGAACGGTGTGTTCAAGCATCTCGATTCGGCTCTTGCTCGGCGCAAAGCTGGCCTTGCAAGGGTAGTGAGCTGATCGAATGAACTGGGGAACAATGCCTTGCAGGGCTGTGATTTGGCGCCTGCAAGGCCAGGCGGCCGTAGAACAGCAAGGCAGTGGCCCAGGTGGTGAACCAGACGAACAGCCCTGCCCAGAAGGTGTGGGACATGTAGTGCCAGCCTTGCAGCACGCGGGTGGTGCCGTAGACGAACCCCAGCAACAGGATCGCCACCAGCAGCTTGCGCGCATGCATCCAGCGGTGGCGTAGCGCCACGAAGTACAGGGCCAGCAAGGTGAATCCACTGGACGCATGACCGCCTGGCCAGCATCGGCCATCGCCGGCCTTGTCCAGCCAGGTGAAGTGCTCGAACCACTCGACCCGCGCCTGCTGGCCGCCGTACAGCGTCGTTTCCACCGGGCAGTACACGCTGGTATGGCTTTTCAGGTAATGGATGACGGTGGTGCACAGCGCGAAGGCGACCACTACGAACAACAAGTCGCGACGGTGGTGGGTGGTGAAGCGCAATACCGGCGCGATTCGGGCGGTTTCCAGCCACCGCGTAAGGCCCCATTGCGGGTGATTGGCCAGGCGCGGCCAGGCGAACGACAGCAGCGAGCCGATTACGGCCAGTTCACCGGTCCAGTTCGGTAATACCCGTGGCCACTTGTGGGTGACCTTTTCGAACCATTGATTGTGCAACAGCGGAAATTGACCGGTGGCCGGGTCGATCAGCAGGTTGCTGATCCAGCGGTCGAGTTCGGTCAGGTCGAAGGCGACGAAGACGATGCCCGCCAGCAGCAGCGGTAGCAGCAGGTTGTTGCGGTAGAAGGCGGCGCGTGAAGGTACAGGCATGGTCAGATTTCCCGGGCATCAGCGAGTTTGCGCCACTGGCTGGCATCCATCTGGCCCAGCACCCGGGCCTTACCATCGTCGCCCTGGGTGATGAACAGCGCGCTGGCATAGCGGTTGGAATCCGCGTCAGTGTCGACGTTGAGCTGGCGTTCCACCTGCTCCAGGCAGCCACTGTGGCTGACCAGCACCAGGTTGCGGCCGGGTTGCTTATGGGCGAAGGCATTGCTGGCGAAGGTGTGGTCACACTGGTTGAGCCAGTCCTGGGTGGTGATGGCTTTGCCGAACATGAACTGCGCGGTCTGCCGAGTGCGCACTTCCGGGCTGGCCCACACATCGGCGCTGCGCAGGCCAAGGCGTTGCAGGCCCTGGCCGACGTCGGCGGATACCCGGCTGCCCGCCAGGGTAATACCAGTGGGGTCGTCCAGGCAGGCACCGCGTGAGCGGTCGCAGCGTTCGGCGTGACGAATTACCACAATGACTGAGCCCTTGGACCAGGCGCTGTGCAGGCCGCTACTGTGCAGCGTACGCGGGTTGCCAAGGTCCGCAAGGGCAGGGCGTGCTGCTGCCCAGGCAGCGAGAGCCACCAGCGCGAGCGATACGCACAGCGCCACCAGCTGCGCTTTGGCGCGGGGCAATCGGTAGGGCCGGGCGAGTTTAAGGGCCGGCGGGGTGTCGATGACGCCATGCAGCATGCTGTCACTCCAGTGAGCACGGGCAACGGATGCGAACCTGAGGCTCGGATCCTTTGAGAGTGCGCGCACTTTAGGCAGGCGGATGTCAGCAGTAAGTGAGGCAGATGTGAAAATTGTCTTGCTGGGTATGCCCATGCCGGCGGCTTAGCGCTTAAGGAGCATCAAAAAAGTCAAGAATGAAACCGGTTTCAAAACATTTCTGAACGCGCTAGATTATTCGGCTGTCTTCTACACGCGCCCGCTTGCGCGAGTACCCCATTGAAAAATCAGATGGCGCAAACCAAGGCCGCCCCTACCGCTGATGAGGATTTGAAATGCCTGAGCATGCCCCAGACAATCCGCGCCGGGAATTCCTGCGCAAGACCTTGACCTTGATACCGGTCGCCACCGTGGCCAGCACCGGGCTGGGCCTGGGTGCCAGCCAACTGTTGGCCGAACCTGTGCGTGAGCCTAAGGTGCCTGTCGCTGCGCCGGCGGGCGATTATCAGCCAACCTTTTTCACCGCCGAAGAATGGGCCTTCGTGCAAGCCGCCGTGGCCCGCATCATCCCTGCGGACGAACTGGGCCCCGGTGCGCTCGAAGCCGGTGCCGCCGAGTTCATCGACCGCCAGATGAATACCCCCTATGCCACTGGCGCCCAGTGGTACATGCAGGGGCCGTTCAACGCCGACGCCCCACCAGAATTGGGCTACCAGCTGCAACTCAGCCCGCAACAAATCTACCGACTGGGCATCGCTGCCGTGGACGGCTGGTGCAAAGCCAACTCGGGCCAAGTGTTTGCTGCGCAAGATAGCGCTACCCGAGACCGCATTCTCGCCAAGGTCGAAGCCGGTGAGCTGGTGTTCGACGCGCTGCCGGCCAAGCTGTTTTTCAGCTTGCTGGTACAGAACACTCGCGAGGGGTTCTTCTGCGACCCGATTCACGGTGGCAACAAAGGCATGGTGGGCTGGACCCAGATCGGCTTCCCCGGTGCACGGGCAGACTTCATGGACTGGGTCGAGCGCAACGAGCCTTACCCGTTCCCGGCAGTGTCGATCCGCGGCGAGAGGGCCTGAAGCATGGCGAATGTGTTGAAGAAAGTAGACGCCGTGATCGTGGGCTTCGGCTGGGCCGGCGCGATCATGGCCAAGGAATTGACCGAGGCGGGGCTGCAGGTGGTCGCCCTGGAGCGCGGGCCAATGCAGGACACCTACCCTGAGGGCAGCTACCCGCAGGTGATCGATGAGCTGACCTACAGCGTGCGCAAGAAGCTGTTCGTCGATGTGTCGAAAGAGACCGTCACTATCCGTCACAGCGTCAACGACGTTGCGCTGCCCAACCGTCAGTTGGGCGCCTTCTTGCCAGGCAAGGGCGTGGGCGGTGCGGGCTTGCATTGGTCCGGCGTGCATTTTCGGGTAGACCCGATCGAGCTGCGCATGCGCAGCCATTACGAAGAACGCTACGGCAAGGCGTTCATCCCTGAAGGCATGACCATCCAGGACTTCGGCGTCACCTACCAAGAGCTTGAGCCGTACTTCGATTTTGCCGAGAAGGTGTTCGGCACCTCGGGCCAGGCCTGGACCGTCAACGGCGCGGTGGTCGGTGAAGGGAAGGGCGGCAACCCCTATGCGCCTGATCGCTCCAACCCGTTCCCGCTGCCCGCACAAAAAAATGTGGTGTCGGCAAAACTGTTCGAGAAGGCCGCCACCAGCCTCGGCTACAAGCCGTACAACCTGCCTTCGGCCAACACGTCGGGCCCTTACACCAACCCGTACGGCGCGCAGATGGGGCCGTGCAACTTCTGCGGCTTCTGCAGCGGCTACGTGTGCTACATGTACTCCAAAGCCTCGCCCAACGTGAACATCCTGCCCGCGCTGCGCCAGGTGCCGAACTTCGAGCTGCGCGCCAATGCCCATGTGCTGCGCGTGAACCTGGATGACAGCAAGCGCAAAGCCACGGGCGTGACCTACATCGACGCCCAAGGCCGGGAGGTGGAGCAACCGGCGGATCTGGTGATTCTCGCAGCCTTCCAGTTCAACAACGTGCGCCTGATGCTGCTGTCCGGCATCGGCAAGCCTTATGACCCGGTCAAGAACGAAGGCGTTGTCGGGCGCAACTTCGCGTACCAGAACATGGGCACGGTCAAGGCGTTCTTCGACAAGGACACCTACACCAACAACTTCATCGGTGCTGGCGGTAACGGCATTGCGATCGATGATTTCAACGCTGACAACTTCGATCACGGCCCGCACGGTTTTGTCGGTGGTTCACCCATGTGGGTCAACCAGGCGGGCAGCCGCCCAATCGCCGGTATCGCCAACCCGCCCGGCACCCCCACCTGGGGCAGCGCCTGGAAGAAGGCCACAGCCGACTACTACACCCACCAGGTTTCGATGGACGCGCATGGCGCGCACCAGTCGTACCGTGCCAACTACCTGGACCTGGACCCGACCTACCGGGACGCCTTTGGCCAACCGTTGCTGCGCATGACCTTCGACTGGCAGGAAAACGACATCAAGATGAACCAGTTCATGGTCGACAAGCTCAGCAAGATCGCCCAGGCGATGAACCCGAAGTCCATTGCTGTGTTGGGCAAAAAGGTCAAGGAACACTTCAACACTGCCAGCTACCAGACCACCCACCTCAACGGTGGCGCAATCATGGGCACTGACCCCAAGACCAGTGCGCTTAACCGCTATCTGCAGAGCTGGGACGTCCATAACGTTTTCGTCCCAGGGGCGTCGGCATTCCCGCAGGGGTTGGGTTACAACCCGACCGGTTTGGTCGCGGCATTGACGTACTGGTCTGCACGGGCGATCCGTGAGCAGTACCTGAAAAACCCTGGCCCACTGGTTCAGGCTTGAGGAGCGATGAGCATGAAGACACTGTTGATCGCCACCATCCTGTGCGGTGCAAGCCTCTCAGCCCAGGCGGACAGCGCGTTAATCAAGCAAGGCGAGTACCTGGCGCGCGCGGGCGACTGCGTGGCCTGCCACACGGCCAAAGGCGGCAAGCCATTCGCCGGCGGGCTGCCCATGGAAACCCCCATCGGCACGGTCTACTCGACCAATATCACCCCTGATGCCAGCGGCATCGGCAACTACAGCTTCGAAGACTTCGACCAGGCCGTGCGCCATGGCGTCGGCAAGGACGGCAGCACGCTGTACCCGGCCATGCCGTATCCCTCGTATGCACGCGTCAGCGATGACGACATGCGCGCGTTGTATGCCTACTTCATGCAGGGCGTCGAGCCGGTGGCGCAGCCGAACAAGGCGACGGACATCCCCTGGCCGTTGAGCATGCGCTGGCCGTTGGCGATCTGGCGGGGGTTGTTCGCGCCGCAGGTGAAGGCCTGGCAGGCCTCGGCTGCCACCGACCCGGTCGTCAACCGCGGTGCTTATCTGGTCGAAGGGCTGGGGCACTGTGGCGCATGCCATACCCCGCGCGCCCTGACCATGCAGGAAAAGGCACTGAGCCCGCAGGATGGCGAGCAGTTTCTGGCAGGCAGCGCCCCGCTTGAAGGCTGGATTGCCAAGAGCCTGCGCGGTGATCACAAGGATGGCCTGGGCAGCTGGAGCGAAGCGCAGCTGGTGCAGTTTCTCAAGACCGGCCGAAGCGACCGCAGTGCGGTGTTCGGTGGCATGAGCGATGTGGTCGAGCACAGCATGCAGTACATGAGCGAGGCTGACCTGACGGCCATTGCCCGGTACCTGAAAACGCTGCCGCCCAGCAACCCCGATGACCAGCCGCATGCGTATGACAAGCAGGTCGCCGAGGCGCTGTGGAACGGCGATGACAGCAAGCGCGGGGCGTCGGTATACATCGACAACTGCGCGGCGTGCCACCGCACCGATGGCCATGGCTATAGCCGCGTGTTCCCGGCACTGGCTGGTAACCCGGTGGTGCAGACTGCTGATGCCACCTCGCTTATCCATGTGGTGCTGGCCGGTGGCACGGTGCCTGCGACGCACACCGCCCCATCGAACTTCACCATGCCGGCGTTTGGCTGGCGCCTGAGCGATCAGGAGGTCGCTGATGTGGTGAGCTTCATTCGTACCAGCTGGGGCAACCAGGGCGGGGCGGTGAAGGCGGGCGATGTCGCCAAGCTGCGCACGGATGACCTGAAACACACCTCTGGGGATGACCTTGGGCAGGTGACGACCCACTAGTACTGCGCAAAATTCAGAGCTTGCACGCCCCCTGTAGGAGCAGCCTTGTGCTGCGAAGAGGCCGGTCCAGACCACAGAAATTCGTGGCGGGTACCGGCCTCTTCGCAGCACAAGGCTGCTCCTACCTTCGCGGCAGCTGGGGTGAGGCGGGCGATGTCGTGGAACACACCTCTGGGGACGACCTTGGGCAGGTAACGACCCACTAGTACTGCGCAAAATTCAGAGCTTGCACGCCCCCTGTAGGAGCAGCCTTGTGCTGCGAAGAGGCCGGTCCAGACCACAGAAATTCGTGGCGGGTACTGGCCTCTTCGCAGCACAAGGCTGCTCCTACCTTCGCGCCAGCTGGGGTGAAGCGGGCGATGTCGTGAAACACACCTCTGGGGATGTCCTTGGGCAGGTAACGAGCCACTTTTACTGCGCAAAATTCAGAGCTTGCACGCCCCCCTGTAGGAGCAGCCTTGTGCTGCGAAGAGGCCGGTCCAGACCACAGAAATTCGTGGCGGGTACTGGCCTCTTCGCAGCACAAGGCTGCTCCTACCGGGAATGTGTAAACTTGCCGACGAACGGTAGGTGACGAAACGCGCCGGTTTTGGTGTATTGAAACCGGTTTCATAGCCTGTCACCGACAATAATCACAAGGGACACCCATGACCGATATGCCTGCCAATGCCCGCGAGCGGGTGACCATCAGCGAAGTGGCCCGTGTGGCCGGTGTGTCCAAGGCCACTGTCTCGCGCTACATCGGTGGCGATCGCCAGTTGCTGGCCGAGGCGACCGCCAAGCGCCTGGAAGAAGTCATCGAGCGCCTCGGCTATCGCCCCAACCAAATGGCCAGGGGCCTCAAACGCGGCCAGACCCGGCTGATCGGCATGCTGGTGGCAGACATCCTCAACCCCTATTCGGTGGCGGTGATGCACGGCGTCGAAACCGCCTGCCGCCAACACGGCTACAGCCTGGTGGTGTGCAACACCAACCGCGACGACGATCAAGAACGCCATCACCTGGTGGCCCTGCAGTCCTACAACGTCGAGGGCCTGATCGTGAACACCCTCGGCCATCATCCCGGCGAACTGCTGAACCTGCAGCGCGACATGCCCATGGTGCTGGTGGACCGCCAACTGCCTGAACTCAATGTCGACCTGGTCGGCCTGGACAATGCCGACGCCGTCGAACAGGCCCTGGATCACCTGCAGGCGCAAGGCTACCGCGACATTCTGGCGGTAACCGAACCGCTCGATGGCACCAGCTCGCGGCAGGAGCGAGTACAGGCGTTCGGCGCATCCATCAACCGGCGCCCGGGCATGCGTCAACAGGTGCTGGAAGTCAGCCCCGACCTTCACGCCGGCCTGGCTTCATTTCTTTCGGCCAGCGGTCATGGCCCTCAAGCCATCTTCACCTCCAACGGTGTGGCGACGCTGGCCGTCACCCGAACCCTGCACGACGCCGGCTGCGGCTTGTTCGACGACGTCGGCCTGATCGCCCTCGACGAACTGGACTGGTACCCCTTGGTCGGCAGCGGCATCACGGCATTGGCCCAACCCACCGAGCGCATCGGCGTGGCGGCATTCGAGTGCCTGCTGGGCCGCCTGCGCGGCGAACGCGGGGCGCCACGGCGCATCGACTTCAAGGCCGACCTGATCATCCGAGGTTCAACCCACTCACGCGACTGAACGAAAAGCACGTTGCGGCTTGACGTGCATAAAAATGAAACCGGTTTCATAAGGACAATAACAATGCGCTCGAACCCCGTTTCCATCAGCCTCTCCAGCTACGGTGCCAGCTTGGTACGGCAGCGCGGACAGGCGCATTTTCTGGACATGCTGGCCGCTGCCGGCGTAACCCGTGTCGAATTTCGTGAAGAGCTGTTCGAAAGCGCGCCGGACACCGCCGCGCTGGCCGCCGCCGTCACCGCGTTGCGGCTCGAATGCCTGTATTCCACGCCCCTTGAACTGTGGACGGCGCAGGGCCTGCCAGACCCTCGCCTGACGCAGAAACTGGCGCTGGCCCGCGCGATGGGCGCGGTGGCCCTGAAGGTATCGCTGGGGCGTTTCGATGACACCTGCGATGTGGCGGCCTTACGCTCGCTGTTGCCTGACGATGGCCCCCAGCTGTTGGTCGAGAACGACCAGACCGAGCAAGGCGGGCGCATCGCGCCGCTGCTCACGTTCTTCCAGCGCGCCGATGACCTTGGGCTGGCGCTGGGCATGACGTTCGACATCGGTAACTGGCAATGGCAGGGCGAGCCTGTGCAGCAAGCGGCTCGCCAACTGGGGCATTGGGTGCGCTATGTGCACTGCAAGGCGGTCGAGCGCCAGCCCGCTGGGCGACTGGTTGCCGTGCCGCCGCAGGCTGACGATCTGCAAGCGTGGGATGCCTTGCTGGCCGCGTTCACGCCCGGCGTGGTGCGTGCCGTGGAATACCCGTTGGCCGCCGACGACTTGCTCACGCTGACCCGTGCCCAGGTAGTGGCGTTGTCCGCGCTGGGCCTGGCCGAGGAGGTCAGCCATGCATGAGCATGACGTGCTGTGCTTCGGCGAAACCATGGCCATGTTCGTCGCCGAGCAGGTGGGGGACCTGGCGCATGTCGGGCAGTTCGGCAAACGCATCGCCGGTGCCGACAGCAACGTTGCCATCGGCCTGTCGCGGCTGGGCTTCAAGGTCCGCTGGCTGAGCCGGGTGGGCGACGATTCTCTTGGGCGTTTCGTCCTCGACAGCCTGCGCCGGGAAGGCCTGGACTGCAGTGACGTTGAAGTCGACCCGCAACACCCCACCGGTTTTCAGCTCAAAGCCCGCTGCGATGATGGCAGTGACCCGGCAGTGGAATACTTTCGCAGCCATTCAGCGGCGCGCCGTTTGTCCCCGGCATTGATCCGCCCACATTGGTTGCAGGCCCGCCACCTGCATGCCACCGGCATCCCGCTGGCGCTTTCAGCCGAGTGCAGGGCCTTGTCGCATGCATTGGTGGATGGCATGCGCGCTGCCGGGCGCAGCATTTCCTTTGACCCTAACCTGCGCCCATCGCTGTGGCCGGACCGCACGCACATGATCCACGAGATCAACGCCCTGGCAGTCAAGGCTGACTGGGTACTGCCGGGACTTGAAGAAGGCCGCCTGCTGACCGGCCAGCACGCACCGGCGGACATCGCCGCGTTCTACCTCGACAAAGGGGTGGAACTGGTGGTGATCAAGCTGGGGGACGAAGGCGCGTACTTTCGCACCGCCAAAGGCGATGGCCAGGTAGCCCCGGTGCCGGTGGCCAAGGTGGTGGACACCGTCGGTGCGGGTGACGCCTTTGCTGTCGGTGTGCTCAGTGCGCTACTCGAAGGCCGTGAACTGCCCGAGGCGGTGGCGCGTGGCAACTGGTGTGGCAGCCGCGCCGTGCAGTCGCGCGGCGACATGGAAGGTTTGCCGCTGCGTCACGAACTCGAAACCCATGACCTGCGCATAAGCGCCTGAACGCCTGGCCCCTACCTGTTGCGACAAAAACAAAAAGCTCAGGAGTACACATGATGCAAACGACAAGTCTCGCGCGTCGCCGTTGGTGGTACATCATCCCAATCGTGTTCATCACCTACAGCCTGGCCTACCTGGACCGTGCCAACTATGGGTTCGCGGCAGCGTCCGGCATGGCCGACGACCTTAAAATCACCCCGGTGCTGTCGTCGTTGCTGGGTGCGCTGTTTTTCCTTGGTTACTTTTTCTTCCAGGTACCTGGGGCCATCTACGCCGAAAAACGCAGCGTCAAGAAGCTGATCTTCGTCAGCCTGATCCTCTGGGGCGGCCTGGCCACCCTGACCGGCATGATCAGCAATGTGTACATGCTGATCGGCATCCGCTTCCTGCTTGGCGTGGTCGAAGCCGCGGTGATGCCGGCGATGCTGGTGTACCTCTGCCATTGGTTCACCCGCGCCGAACGGTCCCGGGCCAACACCTTCCTGATGCTCGGCAACCCGGTGACCATCCTGTGGATGTCGGTGGTGTCGGGCTACCTCATCAAGCACTACGACTGGCGCTGGATGTTCATCATCGAAGGCCTGCCTGCGGTGATCTGGGCGTTCTTCTGGTGGCGCCTGGTGGACGACCGGCCGGCTCAGGTCAAGTGGCTTAGCGAGCAGGAAAAGACCGATCTGGAAAACGCCCTGGCAGCAGAACAGCAGGGCATCAAACCGGTGAAGAACTACCGCGAAGCGTTCCGCTCGCCTCAGGTGATCATCCTGTCGATGCAGTACTTCTGCTGGAGCATCGGCGTGTACGGCTTCGTGCTCTGGCTGCCGTCGATTCTGAAACAGGCGGCCAACGTCGACATCGTCCAGGCCGGCTGGTTGTCGTCGGTGCCCTATCTGGCGGCGGTGCTGGCCATGGTCGGGGTGTCCTGGGCGTCGGACCGCTTGCAGAAGCGCAAGCGCTTCGTCTGGCCGCCCCTGTTGATTGCGGCGCTGGCGTTCTATGGCTCCTATGCCTTGGGCAGTGAGCACTTCTGGTTGTCCTACGCATTGCTGGTCGTCGCCGGCGCCTGCATGTACGCGCCCTATGGGCCGTTTTTCGCCATCGTGCCGGAGATCCTGCCCAGCAACGTCGCCGGTGGCGCCATGGCCTTGATCAACAGCATGGGCGCGCTGGGTTCGTTCGGCGGCTCGTGGCTGGTTGGTTACCTCAATGGCGCCACCGGCGGGCCGGGTGCCTCGTACCTGTTCATGTGCGGTGCACTGCTGACGGCAGTCGCGCTCACGGCGGCGCTTAAAACCTCACACACCGCTGGCCGGGCCAAGCGCGGCGGCTCTCATCTGGCCACGAGCCACTAGGAAATCCTGCTATGAAGAAGCGAATCGTCCTTTACAAGCGCCTGTCCGACACGTTGATGGCGCGCCTGCAGCAACAGGTTGACGTGAAGTGGGTGGACACGGCCGGGCCCGATGGCCTTGCCCGCCTGCGCGATGCGTTGCCGGGCGCTCAAGGGCTGTTGGGTGCCAGCCTGCGCTTGGACAGCAGCCTGCTGGACCTGGCCCCGCAACTGGAGGTGGTCGCCAGCGTGTCGGTAGGCGTGGACAACTACGACATCGCCGACCTGACCCGGCGTGGCGTGATGCTGACCAACACGCCCGATGTACTGACCGAAACCACCGCCGACACCGGCTTTGCCTTGATCCTGGCCAGTGCGCGTCGGGTCGTGGAGCTGGCGGGCTGGGTGCGTGACGGCCAGTGGCAAGCCAACCTTGGGCCTGCGCACTTTGGCACGGATGTGCACGGCAAGACCTTGGGCATCATTGGCATGGGGCGGATTGGCGAAGCGTTGGCCCGGCGCGGCGCGGCCGGTTTTGGCATGCGGGTGCTTTACCACAGCCCACGCGCCAAGCCTGCGGTGGAGGCCCGTTACGACGCCCGCCATTGCAGCCTTGACGACCTTCTGCAACAGGCCGATTTCGTCTGCCTGACCGTGCCGCTGAGTGCCGTCACCGAGGGCTTGATCGGCGCGCGTGAGCTTGCCCTGATGAAGCCTGAGGCAATGCTGGTGAACATTGCGCGTGGGCGCGTGGTGGACGAAGCCGCGCTGATCAAGGCCTTGCGGGAGAAACGCATCCGCGGCGCGGGCCTGGATGTGTTCGTCCAGGAGCCGTTGCCCAGTGATTCGCCGCTGCTGCAACTGGACAACGTGGTGGCGACCCCGCACATCGGTTCGGCCACCCACGATACCCGTGAGGCCATGGCGCGCTGTGCGGTTGACAACCTGCTCAGCGCGCTGGCCGGTGAGCGCCCGGCAAACCTGGTGAACCCAACAGCCGGGCGTTGATGCACCGAAGCGCAGCGGTTACCGGCAGTTGCCCGCCTTGCGGTAGCCGGCCGCTTGCGCCTCGCCCTCGGAGCCGAACATCACCTGGTTCTTCGAAGCCACCTGGGTGTAGCCCGGGCAGCCATTGGCCAGGTGATAGACATGGCTGTTGCGGTTGCCGAGCACAGCGCCTGTTGCTGCAGTGCTGGCCAGGCTGGGCTTGGCCGCTTCGCTGACCGGTTTGGCCGGCATGGCTTGCACCACGCCACTGCCAGCAGGCTTGTAGTCGGCTGTCCATTTGCGTTCGCCCGTCACGAACGGGTTGGCGTGCCCCATGATGGCGGCGATGCGCCGGTCACGTTCTTTTTCCCAGGCCGAGACGGGGTGCTGTTTGTCCCAGGCCATCAGCAGTTGCTGCTGTTGACGCGACATGCTCAGCTTGTAGCGGTCGAACATGTAGAAGGTGGTACGGGCAACCAGGCCCTTCACTTCGTCACGCGGCTCGGCGGCGCGCTGCACGAAATCGACCTTGGTCGAGCACTGGCCGTATTGCCCGGCGTTGCCAGCGACCATGCCGTAGTTGAAGTTGCTGCGGTCACCGTTGACTTCGCCCACGGCCGGGTAGAGGTTGAACAGGTCGGCTTCCATCGCGCGGAAGACCGGGTCGTCATCGACACAATGCTCGCGGCCGCCGTTTTTCCAGCATTGGCGCTGATTGCCGAAGGTGTAGGCCGGCACGATGTGTTCCCACTCGGTACGCTCGGCGCGGTTTTGCTGTTTGCGGGTTTCATAACCGCAGGAGGCAGCATCGATGCGCCCACCTGACTTGCCCACCCAGGTCCATTTGCAGCCGCAATACAGGTCGCCCATGGCGCTGCTTGCCTGGTCCAGGTAGACCTTTTGCTTGGCGACGACCTTGGCTTCGGTGAAGGTGGAAGGCGGGTTGGCGAAGGCGGGGAGGTTGACGGCGAGCAGGAGCGATACGGCATAAAGCAGTTTTTTCATGGGGGGCAGCAGGTCTCAGTTAAGGAACTGCATTCTAATCGAAATCTAACCTATTGATTTGGATTGAATCCCCCGCCGGTCAAGCCCGGTCCTGGTAGGAGCAGCCTTGTGCTGCGAAGAGGCCGGTACCAGAGACGAAATACTGTGGTCTGTACCGGCCTCTTCGCAGCACAAGGCTGCTCCTACAATGCGATGACGTCAGCTGGCTGCCAGTTCGTTGGCAGGCCGCTGGGTTTCTGCGCCCGCATGCATCGGCGCCGGTCCAGTAATCACCGCATCACTGGCAAACAAGCTGCGCATCAGGCTGTACCCGGTCAGTAGCATGTAGAACGCAATCGGCAGGCCGACCACGATGCTGGCCATCTGAATCGCCAGCAAGCCGCCGGCAATCACCAGGCTGGCCGCGATGGCGCCCTCCAGCACACACCACAGCACGCGTATCCAGTTGGGCGGGTCAATGCTGCCCAGCGAGTTGAGCATGCACAGCACCTGGGTCCCGGCATCGGCCGCAGTGACGAAATGCACGGCCAGCAGCAGGCAGATGATCACGCTGAGGATTGCACCCAGCGTCGGGCCATCGAGGCGGTCGAGCAGGGTGAACATGGCCGTGGTGGTTTCCTTGCGCGTGGCTTCCAGAATCGGGCCACCCTGGAATGCGCCGGCCGCTGCCTGCTCGGCGACCGGCAGTGCTTGGTAGGCGTGGCGCACTTGCTGCTCATCCTTCAGCGCGGCACCGCCGAACACGGCCATCCACAAGATAGTCACCAAGGTCGGCACCAGCAACGCGCCGAACACCAGTTCGCGGATGGTCCGGCCACGGGAAATCCGGGCAATGAACAGGCCAACGAACGGTCCCCAGGTCATCCACCACGGCCAATAGAAAGCGGTCCAGCTCTTCTGCCAACTGCTGTCGGCCTGGGCGTCGGTCCAGAAACTCATGCCGATGATGTTCTGCGCGTAGTCGCCCGCCGACTCGAACAGCAGGTTCATGATGTAATGGGTTGGGCCCAGGGCCAGCACCACCAGCATCAGCCCCAGGGAAATCCACATGTTCAGTGTCGACAGGCGCTTCATGCCACGCGATACACCGGCCACCAGCGAGATCGAGGCGATCACGGTGACTACGGCGATGATGCTCAGCTTGAACGACAGGGTGACTGGCGTGCCGAACACCTGATGCATGCCCATGTTGATCTGCTCGACGCCCAACCCCAGCGATTGCGACACCCCGAATGCAGTGACCGCGCCACCAATGATGTCAACCGTGTGGCCAATCGGCCCGTAGATGCGGTTGCCGATGATCGGGTAGAGGATCGAGCGCAGCGCCAGCGGCAGCCCTTCACGGTAGGCGAAGTAGGCCAGGCCCAGGCCGATCACGGTGAAGATCGCCCAAGGGTGCAGGCCCCAGTGCAACAGGGTAATGCGCATGGCCATGGACGCGGCCTGGTCGGTGAGCCCCGGTGTGAACGGGTTGCTGGCGTAGTGCAGCACCGGTTCGGCAACCGACCAGAAGATCAGCCCAACGCCCATGCCCGCACTGAACAGCATGGCGATCCAGGCGGCAAAACTGAACTCGGGTTTTTCGTCGGGGCGCCCGAGCTTGAGGGTGCCATAGCGGCTGAAGGCGATGTACACCAGTAAGCCGAGGATGGCGCTGACCAGCGCCAGGTAAAACCACTTGAGGTGGTCGAGAATGGCGTCCGACGCGCCTTTGAATACACCCGCGGCTTGGTCGCCGTGTGAGGCGCAGAGCACCACGAACGCCACCACGATTGAGATCGACCCTACCGTTACAATAGGGTTCAGGCCTTTGAAAAGGCCTTGTTTTGCACGCATCGTCCATATCCTTTTTATTTTCGCAAGACGGCAAAAAAGGACGCCCCAGTAACAGGGCGTCCTTGTCGAATGTCAGAGGTCGATCACCAGGTCCGACGTCGGGCGGCTGCAGCACAGCAGCCGCAGGCCTTTGTCGATTTCACGCTGGCGAATGCCGCCGTTGTGCTTCATCTCGACGCTGCCCTGCAATACCGCGGTCTTGCAGGTACCGCATACACCTTGGCTGCACGAGGAGGGGACTACGGCACCGGCTTTTTTGGCAGCGGCCAGTACGGTCTGGTCGGCGCTCATGGTGAATGCCTTGCCAGAGCGGGCAAGGCGCACGGTGAAGCTGTCCAGGGCCTGGCCGGGGGCCGCTGGGCCGGCTGCCGGCTCGGCTTCGGCGTTGATGTCGAAGCTTTCCTGGTGGTAGCGGGCCAAGTCGAAACCAGCACCCGCCAACAAGGCCTTGGTCGCCTCCATGTAGCCTTTTGGCCCGCAGGTGAATACCGTCCGCTCCTTGAAGTCGGGGATCTGGCGCTGCAGTGCGTCCAGCGACAGGCGCCCGATCGGGCCGTCCCAGTCGGGCTCGTCGCCAGCGCCTTCGCAGAAGAACAGCGTCCGCAGCCCTGGCATGGAGCGTCCGAGGCGCGCCAGTTCATCGCGGAAGATGATGTCTTTAGGCGTACGCGCACTGTGCACGAAGACGATGTCCAGGTCGGCGTGCAGGTCGGCGGCGGCGCGGGTCATCGCCATCAGCGGGGTGACGCCGGAGCCGGCCGACAGGTACAGCAATTTGCGCGCAGGGCCCGCCACTGGGGTAAAGACGCCCGCGGGGCCAGAGGCGGCCAGGGCGTGGCCAGGGCGCAGGTTATCGTGCAACCAGTTGGACACCGTGCCGCCCGGCACCCGCTTGACCGTGATGGAAAAGGTGAACGGCCGGGTCGGTGTCGAGGACAGGGTGTAGCAGCGCGACACGCTGGCCCCCCCGATCACGGGCGACACGGTGAGGAACTGGCCCGGTTCGTAGGCAAGCGCCGGGTAGTCTGGGCTGTGGAAGGTGAAGGTTTTCACGTCGTGGGTCTCGTCCACGACGCTCAGGCATTCGATGCGTTTGCTTTCACCGCTGGCCCACTGGGCACCATGGGTGGCCCAGTGGTCGGTGTCGGTGAAGCGCTGGTCGGCCCCCAGGCCGGCAATGTTCTGGGCAATGTTCTCGAGCACGGTCATCTCCTTCACACCCCATGTGCCGCGAGGCGCGAGGTGTACCAGCGGGCGAACTGGTCGACGTACGGCTCGGTGTAGGTGGAGTAGGGGCCTGGGACGAAGGCGGGGTCTTGGGTGCCACTGTGGGTGATGGCGACCAGGGCTGCGTCCTGTTGGGTAGTGGCGACCCAGACCTCGGTCAGGCGCTGCAGGTCGTAGTCGACCCCTTCGACGGCATCGCGGTGCACCAGCCATTTGGTGCGCACCAGGGTGCGGTCCGGCGAGAGCGGGATGATCCAGCTGATCATGGCGTGGTCGCTCATCACGTGAGCCCAGGCGTTGTTGCCCCACAGGTGGGTGTCGCCCAGGTCGCGACGGGTCAGGTTGCCCAACAGTTTGCGGCAGGCAACCTGGGTATCGAGTGTCTGCGATTCACCCGCACCGGCGATGATCATGCGCTGGGTGCGAAACTGCGTGGGGGCGTCATCCTGCAAATGCTCCACAGTCTCGTAGAGCAGGCCCGAATTGGCCCAGTCAGCTTCGATGCCGGCCTTGCGAATTTGATAGGCATCGTAGGACGCGCGAGCCTCGTCGCTCATCTCTTCCAGGCTGACGCCAAGGTCTTCGGACTGGTAGGACACGATCAGTTCCGGGTGGGTGCCGGCGCAGTGGTAGCACTCCCGGTTGTTCTCCATCACCAGCTTCCAGTTGCCGTTCTCGATATAGTCGAGTTCGTAGGCGATGCGGGTATTGGTCAGGTCGAACGGTGCGAAGCGCGGCCCCATCACCGCTTCGAGGTCCTTGATGTCTTCAGGTGGGTTGTCGCCCAGGCACACCAGCACATGGGCCCCGACAACCTTGCAGTGCACCGGGATGAGGCTGCGGCACTTGGGGTCGAAGCCCTTGCCCATGTGGCTGGCATGCTTGAGGCTGCCGTCCAGGTCGTAGGTCCACTGATGGTAGGGGCATACCAGCATGCCGACGGTGGATTTGCCTGCTTCCTTCAGGCGCGCGCCGCGGTGGCGGCACACATTGCGGTAGGCGCGGATCTGTTCATCATCGTCGCGCAGGATCAGCACCGACGATTTGCCGATATCGACGGTAAAGACATCACCGGGTTCATCGACATCGGCGGTAACGGCGACCTGAATCCAATGCTGGTTGAAGAAGATTTCCATGTCGGTTTCGAAAACATCCTGGCGGCTGTACAACGCGCCATTCATGCCAAAACCAGGTTGGCGGGATGCAATCAGTTCGCGATGGGTTTTGCTCGATGAAGGGCGCATTGTTGTCCTCAGGCACTTTTATTTTTAATCGACCAAGACGTCTGGCGCGGATTATTGAAGTGGCCCTGAAAAAACGTCAATGCGCTTAATTTTCTGTGTGGTATTACTTGAAGTTATGCGAGCGGAGGCCTGTAGGGCGGGGGTTTTGAGCGATATTACGGATGGGACAATTAATAGAAGTTTGCAGCGTTAATTAACACAAGTTGTTCTGTTTCATAGCGGGATCGGAAGCGCACAGCGCCCCCGAATAACCGGTTTTAATGCCCACCCTTCATACGCCGGGCAACGAGGTAAATGCCCAAGCCGACCAACGCGGTTGCAGCGCCGATATAACCCGTACTCGTCCAGCCCATGCCTGCGGTGATGGCCATGCCACCCAACCACGGCCCAAGCGCATTGGCCAGGTTGAACGCGGCGTGGTTCGAGGCTGCTGCAAGGCTGGGGGCTTCATGGGCAATGTCCATCAGGCGGATTTGCAAGGGGGCTGCCAGTGCAATCATGGTGCCCACCAGGCCGACGCCCAGCAGCAGGGTCCACAACGAATGCGCTGCGAAGGTGAAGAACAGCAGCACTGCAATTGACCAGATCAGCACCAGCCCGACGGCGCGGAACTGCAAGCGATCGAACAACTTGCCACCGGCGATGTTGCCGACGATGCCGCCGACCCCAAAGGCCGCCAGGCCGAAGGGGATCCACTGCGGCGATACCTGGGTCACGTGCAGCATGGTGGGCGCCAGGTAGCTGAACACACAGAACATGCCGGCAAAGCCGATCGATGCAATGGCCAGCGCCATCCACACCTGGGGCAGGGCGAACGCTTTAAGTTCCTTGCGCGGGTCGCTGCGCACTTCATCGTGCGGTTGCGGCACGAAGCGCCAGACCAGGGCGATGGTGCACAGGGCGATCGCCCCGACCAACACAAAGGCAGAGCGCCAGCCGAAGTACTGGCCCAGTAAAGTGGCAACAGGGTTGCCCAGCAACATGGCCAGCGTCAGGCCCATCATCACCCGCGCCACGGCACCTGCCCGTTGGTTGTTGGCGACCATGCTCGATGCCACCACCGCAGCGATGCCGAAGTAGGCGCCATGGGGCAGGCCGCTGATGAAGCGGAAAGCGACCAGGCCGCCGAACGAGGGGGCGAACGCCGTGGCCAGGTTGCCAAGGGCATACAGCGCCATCAACACCAGCAACATGTGCTTGCGCAGCAGCTTGGCCCCCAAAATCGCCAGGGTCGGGGCACCGACCATCACGCCCAGCGCGTAGGCACTGATGGCGTGGCCCACCTGGGGCTCGCTCAGCTGCAGGTTGCTGGCGATGTCCGGCATCAACCCCATAATGGCGAATTCGCCGGTACCGATGGCAAAGCTGCCTAGCGCCATGGCGGCTTCCATCTTGGCGACAGTGCTTTTCGGCAGGGCTAGCGGTGGTGCTTCATGGACAGACATTTGAATCCCTTTTGAAACATGCTGAAACGTTCAACGCGGGATCATAGACAATCTCTGGCCAAAACGTCGAGGCCGCAGCCTCGCCCACAGGCGCAACCCTTCGGTGTAGGAGCAGCCTTGTGCTGCGAAGAGGCCGGTGACAACACCCTCAATCTTCGCTGCTTGCACCGGCCTCTTCGCAGCACAAGGCTGCTCCTGGCCGCGCGACAGAAGCGCCCGAGCGCATCACACGCTGCCATCAGCGACGCATCGTCCAGCGCGTAGGCAATGCGCAGGTAAGGCCCGAGCCCGAAGGCACTGCCATGCACCACGGCGACATCGGCTTCGTCGAGCAGGGCCAGCGCGACATCCTCGTCAGTGGCCAGGTAACGACCACCCGGGGAGGACTTGCCGATCAGCCCGGCGCAATTGGCAAAGGCATAGAATGCCCCGGCCGGTTGCTCGCAGTGCAGCCCTGGGATCCCATCAATCGCCTTCACCATCAGGTCACGGCGGCGCTGAAACACGTCCCGGCTTTGATGGATGAACGCTTTCGGGCCTACCAGCGCAGCAACCGCCGCCTGCTGAGAGACCGAACACGCACCCGAGGTCTGTTGCCCCTGCAGCTTTTCCATGGCCGCCAGCAGCCAGCGCGGGCCCGTGGCGAAACCGATGCGCCAGCCCGTCATGGCATAGGCCTTGGATACGCCGTTCATGGTCAGCGTGCGTTCGGCAAGCCGAGGTTCCACCTGGGCCAGGGTATGGAAGCGCTGATCGTCGAAAATCAGGTGCTCGTAAATGTCATCCGCCAGCACCAATACCTGTGGGTTTGCCAGCAGCACCGTAGCCAAGGCCTGCAGCTCGGCAACGCTGTAGACCGCGCCGGTCGGGTTGGACGGCGAGTTGAGGATCAGCCAGCGGGTGCGCGGCGTGATCGCGGCACCAAGCGCTTCAGGCGTCAGCTTGAAACCGCTGCTGGCCTCACACGTGACGATCATGCTGCGGGCGCCACACAGTTGGACCATCTCCGGGTAGCTGACCCAGTAGGGCGCTGGCACGATGACCTCGTCGCCGGCATTGAGGGTCGCTGCCAAGGCGTTGTAGATCACCTGTTTGCCGCCGCTGGCGACCAACGTGTCCTGCCACTCGACCTGCAAGCCATTCTCGTGGCGGAACTTGGCCGCCACCGCTTCGCGCAGGGCGCGGCTGCCAGCGACTTGGGTGTAGCGCGTATGGCCTTGGTCGATCGCCTGCTTGGCGGCGTCGCGGATGTGCGTTGGTGTGTCGAAGTCTGGCTCGCCCGCGCACAGCGAAATGATCGTGGCCCCCGCCGCGCGGCGCTGGGCAACGCGGTCCATGATGCCGTAGGTGGCCGAGGGGCGGGCGCTGGCCAGGTTAAGGTTCAGGCGCTGGATGCCGCCGTCGGTGTCCTGCTCGCTCATCGGTGGTGCTCCGTATTGATCGCATCAAATTGGCTGTCATGCATCACGTCGGCCACCGAGCGGCCAGCCCGCACGGCATCCACCATGCCGGCCTGGCGACGGGCGATGCGCTCGGCCAGCTCCAACACCTTGGCGATGTGGGCTTGGGCGACGAAGACGGTGCCGCAGTTGTCGGCAATCACGTAGTCGTTTTCATCCACTGCTACACCTGCCACCTGGACGGTGCAGGCCGCGTCGACCTGGACCACGCGATTGCGTGCGCTGACCATGGTCACGCCACGGCCATACACCGGATAACCGATGTCGGCGCTGCCGTCGATGTCGCGGCTGCAACCGTCGATGATGCTGCCGCGCACGTGCCGGGCCACGGCGGCATTGGCCAGAATGTCGCCCCAGCAAGAGATCCCGTCGATGCCGCCGGCGATCACCAGTACGCGGTCATCACTGGCGATCGCTTCGATCACCGGGCTGATCAAGTGCACGGTCGGTGCACGGTCGGTCTTGGCGGCCAGTTGCACAGTGCTGGCGCGGCCGACCACCTTGGGGCAGTGCCATAACGAGCGCAGACCGAACGTGGCGCCGGGCAGGCCGAGGAAGTCGAGGGCGTCGGACACGGTGTTGGTGTCCAGCGCCGCCAGGCGTTGTAGCACGCTGTCTTGGCTCATGGGTGAACCTCTTTGGTGAAGGAGGCATGAGTGTCCGACAGGCTGTTTGATAGGTATATTCCTTATCAAGGATGTTAAACATATGCCCAACCTATGGAACCGCCATGATCAATTTTCGCCTTATCCGCCACCTTTGGCTGTTCCTGGCTGTTGCTGAGGAAAAGAACTTTGGGCGGGCCGCCAAACGCCTGGGCATGACCCAGCCGCCGCTCACCGAGCAAATCCAAATTCTTGAGCAGGCATTGAAGGTCAAGCTGTTCGACCGTTCCCGGCGCGGTGCGGCGTTGACCCCGGTGGGCGCCGCCATCCTGCCGGCGGTGCGCAAGTTCGCCGACCAACTCGAACGCCTGGAACTGGCCGTGGAAGAAGCCGTGGCGGGCCATCAGGGCATGGTCACCATCGGTGCCATCTCGTCGGCCATGTTCGACGTGCTGCCGGAGGTAATCGAGCGCTTCAAGCAGGACCACCCTAAGGTCACGGTGTCGGTACGCGAAATCGACAGCGTCGAGGCGGTGCCTTCGCTGGAGGCGGGCGATATCGACCTGGCGTTCGCGAGGCTGGATGGCGACCTGGGCAAGGGCATCGAATGGCGCCCGCTCACCGAGGAGCAATTGATGGTGGCACTGCCGGTTGATCACCCACTGGCAAACCATAGCGAGATCGCGCTGGCGAGCCTGGCCAGCGAGCCGCTGGTGATGTTCGCGCGCAAGGTCAGCCCCTTGTACTTCGATAACCTGATTGCCACCTGCCGCGCCAACGGGTTTTCGCCTCGAGTGCTGCACGAAGTGCGTTCGGTGGCGTCTCAGATAGCCTTCGTCAGCTGCGGGCAGGGTATCGCCCTGGTGCCGGCGGCCATGAAAAAACTGGCACCGGCGAACGTGGTCATACGCCCGCTGGCGCAGCAGGTGAGTGTGGTGACCACCACCTACGCTTGGAATGCCGAACGCGCCAACCCACTGGTGCAGGCATTGGTAAACCAGCTGAGCGAACGCATTTCATAGGTTTGACCTATGTAATTGATCGCTGATGAGGAATTTACAGATTGTTGGTGGACGTCGAGAGTGTGCCTCTCAACTACAAGAGGAGTTTACGGCGTGCCCGAATCCCAATCGTTCCGCCAGTTCGTCCTGCCTTTGAACGTGGAGGGCGTCGACCTTGAACTGTCCACTGTCCACCGAGAGGGCCGTGGGGCGCCGATCCTGTTTCTGCACGGGTTCGGCTCGACCAAGGAAGACTATGCCGGGCTGACACGCCAGCCGGCGTTTGCCGGCCGCCCATTCGTGGCCTACGACGCACCGGGGTGCGGGCAGAGCCACTGCAGCGACCTTTCACGTGTTTCGATTCCGCTGCTGCTGGCGACCGCGTTGCAGGTGCTGGAGCACTTCGGTATTCAGCGTTTTCACCTGGTGGGCCACTCGATGGGCGGCCTGACGGCGTTGCTGCTGGCGCATCAATGCCCCGAGCGGGTGATCAGCTTCATCGACATCGAAGGCAATATCGCCCCGGAAGACTGCTTCCTCAGCCGTCAGATTGATGACTACCCGGCCAATGATCCGCAGGTGTTCTTCGACGCGTTCATCGAGCGCACCCGGCACAGCAGTGACCCGGCCAGTGCCTTGTACGCTGCCAGCCTGCCTTACAAAGTGCGGGCAGAGGCCGTGCGGGGGATCTTCAGCTCGATGGTAGAGCTGTCTGACCACGGCGACCTGATGAGCAAATTCCTCGGCCTGCCGTGCCCACGCATGTTCATGTATGGCGAGCAGAACAGTCACCTGTCTTACCTGGCGGACATCCAGGCGCAGGGTGTAGAGCTGGCCAGCATCCCCGCGTGCGGGCACTTCCCGATGTATTCCAACCCTATCGAAATGTGGCGCCGAATCGCCGGCTTCCACGCGCGTCACGCCGGCTAAGGCTGTCAGCACCCCCGGCTTCGCGTTCAACGGGCTGCAATCGCAGGCCTGTGATGTTTGCGCGCGACCGCCTCAGGAATAATTGGCCCAAAAAATGTAGGAGCAGCCTTGTGCTGCGAAGCGCCGCGCAGGCGGCGCTCGATGTCCGCAGCCCCACAAACCTACTTAAACCCGGTAACCGCATGCGGTACATACGGTGCTTCCAACCGCGCAACCTCTTCATCAGACAACTGCAGCCCCAATGCCGCAATGGCATCGTCAAGATGCCCAGGCTTCGATGCGCCAATAATCGGCGCCGTCACGGCGCGGTGCCTGAGCACCCAGGCCAAGGCAACCTGAGCCATGGGTAAGCCACGCTCGCTGGCAATCTGCTCGACCACATCGATCACACGGCCATCCTCGACTTCCGTCCCTGCATAAAACGACTTGCCAGAAACATCGCTGAGCGTGCGCGCGGTTTCCTGGCCCTTGGGCCGGGTCAGCCGGCCACGGGCCAGCGGGCTCCAGGGCATCAGCCCGACGCCCTGGTCCTGGCACAAGGGGATCATCTCCCGCTCTTCTTCCCGGTACAGCAGGTTGAGGTAGTTCTGCATCGACACGAACCGGCTCCAGCCATTGGCCGCTGCGACGTGCTGGGCTTTGGCGAACTGCCAGGCATACATTGAAGACGCCCCGATATAGCGTGCCTTGCCGGCCTTGACCACGTCGTGCAGGGCTTCCATGGTTTCTTCGATCGGCGTGTGATAATCCCAGCGGTGAACCTGGTAGAGATCGACGTAATCCACGCCCAGGCGGTTCAGGCTGGCGTCGATGCTGCTGAGGATCGCCTTGCGTGACAGGCCTTGCTCGTTCGGCTTGCTTGCGCCTTGCCACATGTTCGCCGGGTAGAAGACCTTGGTCGCGATGACGGTGTCTTCACGGCGGGTGAATTCCTTCAGCAATTGGCCCAGGATCACTTCCGATGTACCCGCCGAGTAGCTATTGGCTGTGTCGAAGAAGTTGATGCCTTGCTCTACCGCGTGGCGAATGATCGGGCGGCTCTGTTGCACATCCAGGGTCCAGGGATGGGTACCGGCATCCGGGTCACCGAACGTCATGCACCCCAGGCACAGTCGGGAGATGTCCAGGCCGGTGTTGCCGAGTTTGACGTACTGCATCTGTGAATCCTCTTGGTCAGCATTGCCCAGCGTGTGCAGCCGAGCGATGGAACAAGGTTAGCGGCGCGACGCGAGCGTGCAAATTCCCAGGATGTGCAGGTGATATCTGCAAAAATTCACAAGCGCAGCAGGGGTTTGACCTGCTCGAGCAGAAAATCCGTTACGGCTTTGATGCGGGGGGTGTTGCGCACGTCCTCGTGCACGGCCAGCCAAATTTCGATGCTCATCGACCTGTCGTCCTCGCAGGCTTGCTTGAGCCCGTACTCCTCGGCCATGAAGGCGGGCAGGCAGGCTACCCCCACGCCACCGGCCGCAGCCTGGGCCTGGATGCGCAGGTCGTTGCTGTGCAGGGCGAAAGGGCGACCTGCGGCCTGCTCAAGCAGCCAGCGCTGCTGTGGGGATTTCGCCTGGGAGTCGTCGTAGCCGATGTACAGGTGCGGTTCGCGTCGGCGCACGTAGGGCGCCGATGCGTACAGCCTGTATTCGAGATGCCCGAGCAGGCTGGCCACCAGGGTTGGCTCGGTGGGCCTGGCCAAGGTGATTGCCACGTCCGCCTCGCGGCGGGCCAGCGACGCGCGCGACTTGCTGCCGACCAAGGTGAGTTGCAAGGCAGGGTAACGTTTGTACAGTTCGCCCAGCCTACGCGCCACCATGTTGCCCAACAGCGCGGGCGGGGCGGCAATCACGACTTCGCCTTCAACGGCCTGTTGGTCGGCACTGGCAAAGTGCTCCAGCGCAAACGAGGATGCCAACATCTGCTCGGCAAACTCGCCAACGCGCACGCCCTGCTCGGTCAGGGCGTAAGCCCGTGGGCGGCGGTCCACCAGCTTCAACTGCAGCGAGGCTTCCAGCGAACTGATCCGCCGCGCCACGGTGGCGTGGTCAACCCCCAAGCGCTTGGCAGCGGCCGACAGCGAGCCGGCGCTGATAAATGCAGAAAAATGACGCAGGTCTTCCCAATCGAACATGACAGGCCTCTGGTGTGAGGCCCGATGATACGCGGTTTCAGGCGGCTCCCGTCAGCCGGGCGGCGCGTGCCGGTCGTTTCGCAGGCGGGCATGCTGACAGCAGCGCATGGCTCATCTGTATCACCCAGGCCTCGATTTTCGCGTCATCCACCGGCATTGGCCGACGGCGCATACCTTCGGCGGTATCTATCAGGGCCAGAATCGCCTCGGCTGCGCTGGCGATATCCCCCACCGTGTAACGCCCCTGTTGCTGACCGTGTTCGATGATCTGGCACAAAGGCGCTCGCGAACGGTTGAGCGCCTGCTCCAGCCACCCACGTTGGCCAGGCTCGACATGGCGTGATTCGTGGCGCAGCAACAACGCCTCAAAGGGGTGCGATGCCTGGCGCGCGAGTTGAAACCGCAGGTAGCCGCGCAGGTCGCGAGTGTAGGGCCCTCGGCGCCAGGCGTCGAGGCGCTGGGCGAGAATGTCCAGCAATACATCGAGCAGCAGGTCCTGTTTGCTCGCAACGTGGTGGTAAAGGCTGCCCGGCTGCAGGCCAGCGCGGGCCGCGAGCTGGCGCATGCTCATGGCGCCATAGCCGACTTCTGCCATCAAGCCCTGTGCCACAGTGAGCAGAGGGCTGGGGCACTGTTGCACGTGACGGGCGTCGGGCATGGCTATTCACCCTTGCCTGCGGCGTGCACAAGGGCACGGGCGCGCAGGATCACCGGCGCATCCACCATCTGCCCATCCAGGGTGAACACGCCAGCACCGCCTTCGGCCGCAGCCAACACGCGGTGCGCCCATTCCAACTCATCGGGCGAAGGCTGCAGGGCACGATGAATCACGCTGACCTGGCTGGGGTGAATGCACAAGGCCCCGCCAAAGCCCATGTCGCGAGCGAACTGTACGTGCCGCTGCAGGCCAGCGACGTCCTGAATGGCCGGGTGCACGCCATCGAGCGGCGGCGCAAGGCCGGCAGCGCGGCTGTGCAGCAAGACGGCATAGCGCGCATGCCCGAGCACCTGTTCGGCGGCTTCGCTGGTTGTGCGCAGGTTCAGGTCCAGGCCGAGGTCGAGGCTGCCAAAGGACAAGCGTTCGACGCCTTCACAGGCCGCCAGCAAGGGCAGGGCGACCAGCCCACGTGCGCTCTCGATAATTGGCCAGACCGGCTTGCCGGTAGCACGCGCACGCTGCACTTGCTCGACCGTTTCGGCCTTGGGCAGCAGGATGCCACTGACACCGGCGTGACGCTGGCACAGCGCAAGGTCAGCCGCGTGCGCCCAATGCTGCGGGGCGTTGACCCGCACCAGCACGCAGGCCTCGGGCTGCTCGGCCAGAAATGCCTGCAGGTTGTCCCGCGCCTGCGCCTTCGCCGCTTCTTCAACGGCGTCTTCCAAATCCACAATCACCCGATCAGCGCCGCTGGCCAGCGCCTTGGCGATACGTTCCGGGCGGCTGGCGGGGACGAACAGGGCAGAGCGCACGATGGCCTGGCTCATCGGCTGGCCTCCAGGCTGAATTCGACTTCTGCGGTTTGCGCCATGCCCGCTTCGGCGGTTGCCCAAAGCTGCGCCTTGCCGCGTTCGAGCAGGCGCCCACCCACCTCGAAGGTGTTCGGCGAAATCAACGGCCGCAAGCCGCGGAAGCTGAATCGGCGTATCTGGGCGGCGGGGTTGGCACGGGCAAAGGCGCGCAGATTGAGCGTGGCAATCAAGGGCCCGTGCACCACCAGCCCGGGGTAGCCTTCGGTGTCAGTGACATAGGGCCAGTCATAGTGAATGCGATGGCCATTGAAGGTGACGGCCGAGTAGCGGAACAACAGGGTTGCGTCGGGCGTCACGGTCTCCTGCCAAGCGCCGGCGGTTGCCGGCTCGGTACCGCCAAGCTTGGGTGGGGTGGGCTCGCGGTAGACGATGTCCTGTTCTTCAATCAGCGCTTCATGGCCATCCTGGACATACACGTGCCTGACGGTGACAAACAGCAGCGACCCGGTGCGGCCCTGTTTTTCTTCGACGTTGAGAATCGTCGAGTGGCGTGCTACCTGCGCTTCCACCTGTAAAGGGCTGATGAAGGTCAGGCGGCTGCCGGCCCACATCCGGTTGCGGTTGTCTGCTGGCGGCAAGAAACCGCCGCGCGCGGGGTGGCCATCAGCGCCCAGCCCGGTGGCCTCGACGGGGTCCTGGAAGAACGCCCAGTGCCAGAGCAGGGGCAGGGGTTCTCCCGCCGAGGGTGCAGGCTCGCTAAGGGTCGCCGCGAGGCGCTTGACCAGGTTGTGGGTGATGCGATCGTGGCTGGTTTCGCTACGGCCAATCCAGCGGCTGAGGTCGTGTGTTGTCATTGTCGTGGTCCTCGATCATTCAACGCTGTGCCTGAAGCGGTCAGATGACCCCATCGCGGCGCAGTTCCTGTATACGTTCGGCAGACAGCCCAAGCTGGGCGAGGATGCATTCGCTGTGCTCCCCCAAGGCTGGCACCGGGTCCATGCGTGGGCGGTAGGCATTGCTGCTGGCCGGGGGCAGCAGGCTGGGTATGCTGCCGTTTGCCGTGGCTACCTGGCGCCAACGGTCGCGGGCTTGTAACTGCGGGTGCTGCCACACCCCCTGCATGTCGTTGACCCGTGCGTTGGCAATGCTGGCGCTATCAAGGCGCGCAACCACCGTGTCCAAGTCCAGGGCGGCGAACGCCTCGATGATCAACGCACGCAAAGCCTCACGATTGGCCACCCGCAGGTAGTTGGCAGAGAACCGCGCATCGTCGGCCAGCGCGGGTTGCAGCAGCACCTGCTCACAGAACAGGCGCCATTCGCGCTCGTTCTGCAAACCGAGCATCACAGTATTGCCATCGCCGGTGGGGAAGGGGCCGTACGGGTAGATGGTCGCGTGCGCCGCGCCGGCGCGTGGCGGCGGGGTCGCGCCTTCGTAGGCGTAGTACAGCGGGTAGTTCATCCACTCCACCAGGCTTTCCAGCATCGACACTTCCACATGGCTGCCTTCGCCGGTGCGGCCACGCAGCAGCAGGGCCGACAACACGCCGGTGTAGGCGTACATGCCGGCCGCGATGTCGGCAATCGAGTTGCCCGCCTTGGCCATCTGCTCGTCACCCGGGCCGCCGGTCACCGATAAAAAGCCGCCTTCGCTCTGAATCAGCAAGTCGTAGGCCTTTTTCTGTTCAAAAGGGCCGCCCGCGCCGTAGCCCGAAATGTCGCAGACGATCAGCGTGGGGAACCGCGCATGCAGCGCCTCGAACGACAGCCCCAGGCGCGCAGCGGCGCCCGGCGCCAGGTTTTGCACCAACACGTCGGCCTGCTCCAGAAGCTGGTCGAGAATGTCGCCGGCGATGTCCTGCTTGAGGTCCAGAGCGAGGCTTTCTTTCGAGCGGTTGGTCCAGACGAAGTGCGAAGCCAGGCCGTTGACCCGTTGATCGTAGCCCCGCGCAAAGTCACCGACCCCCGGCCGTTCGACCTTGATCACGCGGGCGCCAAGGTCCGCCAGTTGACGGGTGCAGAAGGGCGCAGCAATGGCATGTTCGAGGCTGATGACGGTGATGCCGTCTAGCGGGCGGATTGCCGTAGGCTGGCTCATGATGGTTATCTCTCTTGTCATGGCAGGGCCCCTTGGCGCCTTGGCGACCAGGGGCGGCATCGGTCAGAACGAGCGTGGCAATTCCAGCAGGTGCTCGGCGACGTACGACAGGATCAGGTTGGTCGAGATCGGGGCCACCTGGTACAGGCGCGTCTCACGGAACTTGCGCTCGACGTCATATTCGTTGGCAAAGCCGAAACCGCCGTGGGTTTGCAGGCAGGCGTTGGCGGCTTCCCAACTGGCCTTCGCCGCCAGGTACTTGGCCATGTTGGCCGCGGCGCCGGCGTTCTTGCCGCTGTCGTATTCGGCACAGGCACGCCAGCGCATCAGGTCGGCTGCTTCGATCTCGATGTGCGCCTCGGCGATCGGGAACTGCACGCCCTGGTTCTGCCCAATCGGGCGGCCGAACACCACGCGGTCGCGGGCGTACTGGCTGGACTTTTCGATGAACCAGCGGCCATCGCCGATGCACTCGGCGGCGATCAGCGTGCGCTCGGCGTTGAGGCCGTCGAGGATATAGCGGAAGCCTTTGCCTTCTTCGCCAATCAGGCTGCTGGCAGGGATTTCCAGGTTGTCGAAGAACAGCTCGTTGGTCTCATGGTTGACCATGTTGGCGATGGGCTGCACGGTCAGGCCGTTGCCGATGGCTTCGCGCAGGTCGACGAGGAAAATCGACATGCCTTCGGATTTTTTCTTCACCTCTGCCAGCGGTGTGGTACGGGCCAGCAGGATCATCAGGTCGGAGTGCTGGACGCGCGAGATCCAGACCTTCTGGCCGTTGATGACGTACTTGTCGCCCTTGCGCACGGCCGTGGTCTTGATCTTGGTGGTGTCGGTGCCGGTGGTGGGCTCGGTGACCCCCATCGACTGCAGGCGCAGTTCGCCACTGGCGAGTTTTGGCAGGTAATAGCCTTTTTGTTCTTCGCTGCCGTTACGCAGCAGTGTGAACATGTTGTACATCTGGCCGTGAATGGTGCCGGAGTTACCCCCGCAACGGTTGACTTCCTCAAGAATCACCGAGGCCTCGGCCAGGCCCAGGCCGGAGCCACCGTACTCTTCCGGAATCATCGCCGAAAGCCAGCCCGCATCGGTCATGGCCTTGACGAAGGCCTCCGGAAAGCTCTTTTCTTCGTCGATCTTGCGCCAGTATTCGGCAGGGAAATCACCACACAGGGCGCGCACGCCCTCGCGGATGGCGTTGAGTGCTTCGTTGTCGTAGTCGCTCATTATTGTTCTCCAGGCGGCGCAGGCTGGCAGCCTTGTCGTGGCTCGGTTGCTAACCTGCGCCTGACACGGTCAAAGAGGCTGGAAGCCCAGGGCAGCGCGGAAGCGGTTCTTGATGTAGTGGCCGTCACGCGGCGGCAGCACGCGGGGTGGGTTCTCGGCCTTGATCTTGACAGTAGCCAGCTTCACACCTTCGCGGCTGGCGAAGCGTTCGCGCAGGTCATGCACGCCTTCCATGTCGCGAATCTCGCGGGTCCAGCTGAAGCCGCAGGTTTGGGCAACCTGGTCGAGCTTGATGCCGAAACCGGCGTGGCTGACCTGCATGCCGGTCTCGCCGAAGTGGCCGTTGTCCAGCACCACAATGGTCAAATTGGCAGGCTTCTGCAGGGCGACAGTCGCCAGGGCGCCGAAGCCCATCAGCAGCTCGCCATCACCGGTGACGACCACCACCGACTTGTCGGGTTGCGCGTTGGCCAGGCCCAGGCCTACGGTGATGGCGCTGCCCATGGCGGCCCACAGGTAATAGTTGCCATCGTGGTCACCGGCAGCCATGACGTCGTAAGACGCCGAACCCAGGCCGGTCACGACCAGTACATCCTGGCGATCAGCGAGCAGGGTACGCACCACCTCACGGCGGCACAGCGTGTGGTTGGCGCTTACTTGACCCATTTCTTTTCTCCGATCAGGCGCTGGCCGAGCAGCAAGGCAGTGGCGGAATCACCATTGAAGGCCATGGTGGCGGCGCCATGCAGCAGTGGCGCAACGTCTTCTGGCACATCGGCACGCCAGGTCATGACCTTCATCAGTTGCAGCGAGGCCTCGGTGGCCTGGCCCATGGGGTTTTGCCAAGCGTTGAACTCGGCCCAGTCACCGCGCATGGTCACCACCATCAGCAGGGGGAAACCCGCGCAGTTCTGCAGGGCCAGGGTGTTGATGCAGTTACCGACGCCGCTGGACTGCATCAACAGTGCACCGCGTTCGCCGCCCAGCCAGGCGCCGGCCAGATAACCAATGCCTTCTTCTTCGGTGGTGAGGACGACGGCCTTGATATCAGGGTCCTGGTACGACATGCGGATCGCGGCCGAATGGCCGGCGTCCGGAACGAACACGACATGCTTGACGTCGTGGGCCTTGAGGACGCGGAAAACGTCTTCTTGCCAGCTTTGTTCAGCTTCTTGCGATGACATGGTTGTCTCCAGTGCTGCTCTTGTTTTGCCTCATCATGCAGGCAACGCGGGGTACCGACGACTACCGTTTTTCTCTTTGAGATATGCCGGCGTGGCATAGCTCATGGAGTGGCCGGCCAAGCGAAACGAAGCGGCCCTGGTGGCTTCCTCGGGGAAGCCATCAGGGCCGCGCGGGTCAATAAAGTGGCAATGTTGGCGAGGTCAGGCCTTGGCGGTCTGCACCTTGCTGGCCGGCATGCCGGTATTCTCCTCAACCCTGCCATCGCCACTGATGTACCCATGCCGCGTCAGGTTGGGCATCAGCATCGATGCGATGAAGGTCACGCACAGGACGGCGGCCACGTAGAAGAAGAAGTAGTCCTCGGCCCCTTCGGCCCTGAACGACAGCGCGACATATTCAGCGGTCCCGCCAAACGCCGCATTACCTATGGCATACGGGAACCCGACCCCCAGCGCACGCACTGCGGGGGGGAACAATTCGGCTTTGACGATGCCCGCGATCGGGGTGTAGAGCGAGGCGATGACCAGCCCGCCGAAGACCAGCGCAAAGGCCATGAAGGGGTTGTGGGTATGCTTGATGGCGAACAGCAGCGGGATCACCAGCAACACGCCCAGGCTCGAGAACATCAGCATGTGCGTTCTGATCCCGAGCCGGTCTGCCATCAGGCCGAACAGCGGCTGGCAAAGCATGAAGCCGATCAGCGCCGAGGTCATGATGAAACTCACCGTGGCCGCGTCGAAGCCTGCCGATATCACCAGAAACTTCTGCATGTAGGTGGTGAAGGTATAGAAGTACAGCGACCCACCGATGGTAAAGGCGATCACCAGCCCGACGGCACGCTTGTGCTTGAACATGCCGCGCAACGACCCGGCACCCTCGCGGTGCATGTCCTTTTTCGAGGCGGTTTCGTGCATCGAGCGGCGCAGGTACACGACAACCACGGCGCTGATGGCGCCAATGAAAAACGGAATGCGCCAGCCCCATTCACGCAACTGCTCATCGCTGAGGGTCTGCTGCAGGATGACTACGGTGAACAGGGCCAGCAATTGCCCGGCGATGATCGTGAAGTACTGGAACGAGCCATAGAAGCAACGCCGGCCTGGTGTCGCGATTTCGCTGATGTAGGTTGCGCCGGTGCCGTACTCGGCACCCACCGAAAGACCCTGGATCAGCCGTGCCACGACTAGCATGATCGGTGCGGCGATACCTACCGTTTCATAGGTCGGCATCACCGCGATCAGCAGTGACCCGGCGCACATCATGAACACCGAGATAATCATCGACACCTTGCGCCCACGGGTGTCGGCCAGCCAGCCGAAAATCCACCCACCCAGGGGCCGCATGAAGAAACCGACGGCGAACACACCCGCAGTGGCCAGCAACTGCGTGGTGGTATCGCCTTTGGGGAAGAACGACGCCGCGAAGTAGATTGCCGTATAGGCGTAGATGAAAAAGTCATACCACTCGACCAGGTTGCCGGAGCAGGCCCCCATGATCGCTCTGACACGATTGGGTTGGCGGGCGGGGGCATCTTCAACGAGGGTGGTGCTGGAGCGGGGAGTTGGCATGGTAGTCAGCCTCTGGTCTTATTCTTGTAGCGGGCGTCCGATCGGTGATCGACCCTGTTTTCACGCTACTCCAGAGTGGGCCCGTCAATAAGGGGACTAGCTGACTAACTGATATGCTGAAATTCTATAGCTGCTGACAGGTGTGCTGTTTAGACTGCCAGTTACCTTCTGCCTCGACACGGGCCTGCCGATGGACGTCGTTCAACTCAAAACCCTGATCCATGTTGCCGAGCTTGGCAGCCTCAGCAAGGCGTCCGACCGGCTGCACATTGCACAGCCCGCCTTGAGCCGGCAGATCCGGCAACTGGAGAAGGAGCTTGGGGTCTACCTGTTCGAGCGCCATGGCCGCGGCATGATCATCACCGACGCCGGCAGCGAAGTGCTGCAGCACGCCACGCGGATCATGGATGAACTGGAGGCCATTCGCAGTTCGGTAGTGGGCGGGCATGCATCGTTTCGCGGGGCCGTGGCGATCGGCACCACACCGACCATCGCGGAAATCGTCACCGTGCCCCTGGTGACCCGGATCCGCGAAGCCCACCCGGACTTGTCGATCCGTTTCTCGTCGGCCTTCAGCGGTTACCTGGTGGACTGGATTCAGCGTGGCGAACTGGAGCTGGCGATCTCTTATGACCTGGAGCCGCTGCACACTTTGCGCATCGTGCCGGTGATGATGGAGAACCTGGTATTGGTCGGGCCGCCCAGCGCAGGCTTGGCGTGGGACAACCCGGTAAACTTCGCAACCCTGGCCCAGCAGCAGTTGGTGCTGCCCAGCCCGCGCCATGGCTTGCGCAAGATCATGGACCACTGCGCCGCGGACGTCGGCTTCAAGATTGCCGCCAATGTCGAGGCCGATTCGTTCGGGGCGATGATCGACCTGGTGCGTCATGGCTTCGGCTTGACCGCGCTGCCCTTGGCCTCGATCTACACCCACCTGCAGAATGGCACCTTGTGTGCAGCGCCACTGATCGAGCCGACTCCGATGCGCAAGCTGGTCATGGTGTCGCCTGCGGACAGGCATGTCAGCCCAGCCACGCGCTATGTGGGTGAAACCTTCGTCGAGCTTGCTTCAGAGCTGGTAGCGCAGGGCATCTGGGCGGGGCACATGCTTTAAGCGCTGGGTGCCTGACGCTGCAGCCGCGCCACGGCGGGCACACACAGCAACGCCAACAGCGCCACCCCGGCGGCCATATAGCCCAGCGTCGACACCCCGAATGTCGGGATGACCAGCCCACCCAACAGCGCACCCAAGCCAATACCGGCATTGGCGGCAGACACGTTGGTGGTGCCAGCCAGAGCCTGAGAGTGCGCCACCGAATGCATCACGCGCACCTGGCAGATGGGGTAGAGCGCCGTATTGGCGATGCCCCACAGTGCCAGTGCGCCCCAGAGCGTTACAGGCGCAGCGGCCAGCGGGCTGAAGGCCGCCATACCCATCGCCAGCAACACAAGAAACAGCGCAGTGGCCTTGATCGGCGAATGCCTGACAGCTCGCCCCCCCAGCCAGTTGCCCAGCAAACCAATGGCACCGAAGCCCATCAGCCACCAGCCGACATCCGCAGTTGCAACACCTGCGGTACGCTCGAGCATGTCGGCCAGGTAGGTGTAGGCAATGAACATGGCGGTGAACACCATGATCGACAGCGCCACATTGGCGAGGAAGTTCGGTTCACGGAAGATCCGCGCCTGGTGGCGCAAGTCAACCCTGGGCAGGCGCGCAACCACTGGCATCCAGGTGAGCACGGCAAAGGCCATGGCCGCCGAAGCAGCAGACAATATCCAGAAAGCGCCGCGCCAGCCTATGGCGTCAGCCGCCAACGTCCCTAATGGAATGCCCAGCAACAGCGCAGCTGAGATGCCGAGGTAGACCCGCGCGACGGCCTGCCCTTGGCGATCGGGGCTGACCATGCTGGCGGCCGTTTCGCTGGCTGTACCCCAAAAAACAGGCAGTGCCAGGGCGGGCAGGAAACGCGCCACTGCCAAGACCCCGATGTTTGGCGCAAGGGCCGCCAGCGCATTGGACGCCGCGAATAAGGCGAGGATGGCTGCGAACAGCTTGCGCCTGTCCAGGTGGGCAAGTGCCGCCGTCAACGGCGGGCCCGCCAGCATGACGGTGAAGGCAAACAGCGTGATCAACTGCCCGGCAGTCGAAATCGAGACATCAAGGTCGCGTGCCAGCCCGGGCAGCAGGCCGACCATCAAGAACTCGGTAGTGACAATCAAAAAGGCGGAGGCGGCGAGGACCAAAGTCCCCAAGGTCGCGCGTCGGTCGGTCGCCAAGCCCACGGGTGGGCGTTCAACAGCAGTCATGCAGGCAGTTCCTCAATCAGGGGCTGCCATTGTATTGATTCTTAAAAAGCCTATTACGGGCAATATTTCAGATGGCACGCGAATTATATTCACTAATCGCAGGGTGCGAGGCGGTGGCCGTCTGTTCGCAGTGCGTTCAGCAGCACATCCAGCAGCGCCCTGACGCGGGGAAGGGCCTCACGTTTTTTGAGCCACACTACGTTCATCGGCAGCCCATCTGTTGCCAAGTGCGGCAACACTTCAATCAACGCGCCACTTTCCAGCTGTTGATTGACCAGCCAGGTGGGCACCTGAGTGACCCCCAAACCCTGTACGACTGCCTGTACCACCCCTTCGCCATCGCCGATGGCAAGCCGCGCCGGCATGAAGCGCCGCTCCATTTCACCCGGTTGCATACCGGTCATGTGCCAGGGGCTGCCCACCCCGTCGGGCTGCCCGTAAACCACACAGTCATGGGCTTGCAGGTCCGCCTCATCGAGCGGTGTGCCACGGGCTTGCAAGTAGCCCGGTGAGGCACAGAAGATGAACCGTTGAGCACCGATGAACTGGTGCCCCAGGTCCTCCGGCCAAACGTCCGGGCCGCCGATACGTACCACGATATCGATACCCTGCTCGGTCGGGTTGACGAAGCTGTCGGTAAAGGACACGTGTGGCTGCAACTGGGGGTGGCGTTTGAGGTAGTCGAGAATGACCGGCAAGACGTGCAGCCGCCCATACGCTGCGGGCAGGTCGATGCGCACCCGGCCCCGTGGCTCGAAGTAGTCTTCATGCAGGGCCAATTCCGATGCTTCGAGGTCGGCCAGCACGCGTGAGCAGGTTTTGTAGAACGTTTGCCCCGCATCGGTCAGGGCAAGCCGACGCGTCGTGCGCTCGAACAGGCGTAAGCCCAGGCGAGCTTCCAGCCGCGCGACACCTTTGCTGACAGCCGAGCTGGTCAGGTTCAGGCGCTGCGCCGCCGCGGCAAAACTGCCGAGGTCTGCCACGCAGACAAAAACGTCAATGCCCTTCAAACGTTCGGAGGAGTGCACCGTCAACCCTTTGTGTAATGAACGTGGCTGCAAGCGTAACGATGATTGAACCGAAACGACAGCGCCCAGGTCGCATCCTTTAACTCAGGCAAAAAGGATGTTGACGATGAAAACCATGACGCGCGTATTGACGGGGTTGGCACTGGTTGGCGCACTGGGCGCTAGTGCCGCGTGGGCTGACCAACCAGGTGCCGACTGGAAGGTGAACAAAGACCAGGCCGAGACGGTGCTTAAAGGCGCCGGCTACACCCAGATCACCAAGATCGAAGCGGATGACGGCCATTGGGAAGGCGAGGGCATCAAGGCCGATGGCAAGCAGTACGAATTCCACGTTGACCCACACTCCGGCAACATCACCAAGGATGAACTGGATAATTGAGCCACCGTCAGGTCACGTTTGGCATCAGCCATTGTGACCCGGCCAGCCGCTCAATGAAAAAATCAGCCAAGGCCTGGACCTTTCTCGGCCGGCTTCGGGCTGAAGGTGTGACGAAATACAAGCCGCCTTGGGTCATGCGCCACGTTGGTAGCAGGTGCTCAAGGCGGCCGTCCGCCAAGTATTCGGAGGCGATGAAATCCGGTAATTCGGCGATCGCCAAGCCCTCAAGCAAGGGCGCCACCAACGCATCCGAATTGGTCACACGCAGGGGCCCCCGCGGCACGACGTCTTGTTCGGTGCCGTCACTGTGGGTGAACCGCCAAACCTGGCTGCGGGCGCGGTAGGCGTAGCTCATGCAGGCATGGTCAACCAGGTCGCGCGGGTGCTCAGGGCGCCCATGACGCGCAAGGTATGACGGCGCGGCTACCAGGTATTGGGTGACCGCGCAGATACGTCTCGCCACCAAGGACGAATCCGGCAGTGCTGCAATGCGCAGTGCTGCATCGAACCCCTCGGCAACCAGATCGACTGTCGAATCTGACAAGTGAAGGTCGAGTTCCAACTGGGGGTACCTGGCCATCAACGCGGGCAGCAGCGGCGCTACCCAGCGCAAGCCGAATGACATAGGCACCGCCAGGCGCACCAAGCCCCGTGGCTGCACCGACATCTCCTGGGCGGCGCTTTCCATCTCTTCTGCCTGGCGGTACAACGCGCTGGCCTGTTCGACCATGCGCTGGCCGAACTCGGTGACGCAAAGCTGGCGTGACGTGCGATTGAACAGACGACCGCCCAAGCGTGCCTCCAGACGCGCCACCGCACGCGATACCGTCGGTACCGACACGCCCATGGCGCGCGCCGCCGCTGCGTAGGAACCTTCTTCCGCCACTTTGGCGAACATTGCCAGCCCTTCGAAATCGGGGATTCTTGCCATTTCAATTCTGCAATGATGAGTTTCAAATGATTCTATTTTGAAAATAACGGTGCGTCGATAAGCTTCTCCCACAGCCAATCACTACCCCACGGGAGAAACACCATGAGCAACAAACTTGAAGGCAAGATCGCACTGGTAACCGGCGGCACCACCGGTATCGGCCTGGCCACCGCCAAACGTTTTGCAGAGGAGGGCGCCCATGTGTACATCACCGGCCGCCGCCAGAGCGAGCTGGACAAGGCCGTAGCGCTGGTCGGTAACGCCACCGGCATCGCCGTCGATTCGACCCGGCTTGACCAGTTGGACGCGCTGTATGCCCAAATCGGCCAGCAACAGGGGCGTCTGGATGTGCTGTTCGCCAACGCGGGTGGCGGCTCGATGCTCCCTTTGGGAGACATCACCGAAGCCCACTACGACGATACGTTCGACCGCAACGTCAAAGGTGTGCTGTTCACAGTGCAGAAAGCGTTGCCGTTGCTGGCGCCGAACGCCTCCATCATTCTTACGGGCTCTACCGCCGGTAGCTCCGGGACTGCGGCATTCAGCGTGTACTCGGCGTCCAAGGCCGCCGTTCGGGCATTCGCACGCAGCTGGATCCTCGACTTGAAGGACCGCGGGGTCAGGGTCAACACCCTCAGCCCAGGTGCCACGCGAACCCCAGGCCTGGTTGACCTGGCGGGCCCCGATGCAGAGCAACAGCAGGGGTTGCTCGACTACCTGGCCGCCCAGGTGCCGCTGGGACGTGTGGGTGAGCCTGTGGAAATTGCCAATGCCGCCGTCTTCCTGGCGAGCGATGACTCAAGTTTCGTCAATGGCGCCGAGCTGTTTGTCGATGGCGGTCAGGCTCAGATCTAGAGCGTGAGCCTGGGCAGGGTAGGCAGCGGGCGATCGTTTGCTCCCGCAGCCTACTGCCCACTGTCGATCAGGCTTTCCAGATTCGTCAGAATCGTCAGGGCATCGTAGGGCTTGCGCACAACAGGGACGTGCTTCAAATGCGCAGGAATGCTGATGCTGTCGCCATAGCCGGTGGCGAACAGGAAGGGAATGTTTTTGCGCGTGAGTTCTTCGGCGACGGCAATCGACGTGCCCGTCCCCAGGTTGATATCCAGCACCGCGACATCTGGCCTGCGGCTGGCGAGCAGCTTCATCGTCTCGGCTTCGGAGCTTGCGGTGATCACGTCTTCGACCAGCGCATCGGCCAGAATCTGTTCGAGGCCTACTGCAATAACCAGTTGGTCCTCGAGAATCAGCACGCAGGATTTGACCAGGCCCGAGCCGCTGACATGAGGCGCAGCCGGTGGCGCCATTGGCGCAACGGCATCGACCGTTTCGACCTGGGTCAGGTGTTTGGCAGGGATCTTGAAATACCCCTGCAGCCCTTCTGGCCTGTATTCGAGCGTGCTGGTGCCGCCGAGGTCGAAGGGGATGCTGCGTTCGATCAGCACCGAACCGAAACCACTTCGGCTGGGTGGGCGAACCGTTGGCCCACCGCTTTCGCGCCACGTGATGTCGCACGCCCCACTCACATCGACCTGCCAACTCACGGCCAGCTTGCCACCTGCCCGAGACAGCGCGCCGTACTTGGCGGCGTTGGTCGCCAGTTCGTGGAGCACCAAGGCCAGCACCGAGTAGGCGCGGGCATCAAGCAGCAGGCTGGGGCCTTTCAGCTCGATGACATCGGCCGAGGTGCGGTAGGGCGACAGTTCGGCTTCCAGAAGCGTGGAGAAGCGCCCACCGCCATCCCCTCGCACGACCTGGTCATGCGCCAGGGAAAGCGCCTGAATGCGGCCTTTGAGCGTTGCCACGTAGCTGTTGAGGGTCTGGTTTTCGGCGGTGGGGTGGGCCACCAGGGCACCGATCAGCGAAAGAATGTTCTTCACCCGGTGGTTGAGCTCTTCGTTGAGCATCCGTTGGCGGACGTCCGCCTTGGAGCGCTCGTCGGCCATGAGCTCACTGTTATGAAGCACCACCTCGACTATCGCGGCGCGGATGGCCTCGCCAAACTGGCGGTCTTGCTCGGACCAAGGCTGTGAGTGGTGGTGAACGGTCTGTTTCCACACCGCGAAGCTCTTGCGTGGCGTCAGGCGTTCACCTAACGGGCCGCTGTCGTAGGTCTTGTTAGGGTCGCCGGCCCAATCCAGGGTCTCGATCACCTCTTTGCGAAACAGCATCAGGTAATCCCGGGGCTGCTGAGACATCGGAATGACCAACACGCCCGAAACGTCGACGGCGTAATCCTGGGCAGGTGGGTGCGCCATCGAGAGGCAGTTCGAAGCCCAGGTACGGCCCTCGGCGACACCTTCGGCGAATCTCAACAAGCTGGGCAACGCCACGTTTGGCGGTGTCAGTGCCTCAGCGGTCCAGCGGCCTTGCAGCGACATGCCGATGCCGTCGCAGGGGATGAGCGCCTTGAAGTCCGTCATGCGAGCACGCAGCAGTTCCCCGAAGTCGGCGGTGCGGTGTGCATCACGCAGCAGGTTGTCGAGCACTTCGCGTGCGTAGGCGGCCGCCTCCAGGCTTTGCTTGGCGCGTAGGGTCTGGATATGCAGCGAGAAAAATTCGCCGAACATTTCTGCCGCGACGCGTTGGCCCATGGACAACGTGCGGGGTGCGTAATGGTGGCAGGCAATCAGCCCCCAGAGCGCGCCGTCGACGATGATCGAAATGGACATGGACGCGCCTACGCCCATATTGCTCAGGTATTCGCAGTGAATGGGCGAGACGCTGCGCAGGTGCGCGTAGGACAGGTCGAGCGGTTCACCATTCAGGTCCAGCACAGGGGTGATGGGCACGGTCTTGAACTGGGCATCGGAAATGATGCGGACCGGATTGCGCAGGTACAGGGCGCGCGCCTGCTGCGGAATGTCGGACGCGGGGAAGTACTGCCCCAAAAAGCTTTCCAGGCCGCTGCGCTTGGCCTCGGCAATCACCTTGCCAGCGCCGTCAACGCCAAGCTGGTAGATCATCACCCGGTCGTAGCCCAGCAGTGCTCGCACACGTCGGGCAGTGTCGGCGAATAGCTTCTCGGAGCGGTCGATCTCGCGCAGTTGGGCGATGACGGTGCGGACCAGCTCAATCGGCTCGGCGATGCTTGCACCGCAGGGCTCGAACTCGAGGATGGCGGTGCCTTTGTAAATATGCGCGGCAATATCGAACGCCTGACCGGACGGCAGGCTCACGGCAAACGACAGTGCTGGGCGAGTGCCCTCTTTGACCCGTGCCAGTGCGTTGCGAAGGGTATGCGCAGCCTCGGTGCCGATAATTGCTTCGAGGCGTTGACCGTTGATGTCCCCGGCAACGCCCAGCATGCCTGGGGTATTGGCCGAGTGACGCAGGACCACGCTTGCTGACGCATTGCAGGCCAACAGGCAACCATGCGGTTGGATGCTGCCCGGAATCTGGATGGGTTCGCGATCGCAGTTGGTCAGATTGACGGGAGGTTGCAAAGTCATAGGCGGCCCCTGCCGGTTTACCAGACACCGGCTGCCTGCATGACCGCCGAACAGTTTCAGGCAAACGAAGTGTTTACGGTCACATTCAGCGTTTGATTCTAGCGGGCGCGTTACGCTTCGTCATCAGGGGCGCAAGAGGGCCAGCGCAAAGTTGGCCCTCTTGGAAGTTGCAACAGTGTGCCGGGATCAGAAACCTTCCAAAACAATCTTGCCCCGGGCCTGGCCACGCTCTATGAGGGCATGGGCACGCTTGAGGTTTTCCGCGTTGATGGTGCCGAAGTGCTCGCCGACGGTGGTCTTGAGTACACCTTCGTCGATAAGCGCTGATACCTTCTCGAGTAGCTGGTGTTGTTTGATCATGTCTTCGGTGTGGTAAAGCGAGCGCGTGAACATGAGTTCCCAGTGCAGCGACAGCGATTTGCGCTTGAGTGGCATGACGTCCAACTGCGCGGGGTCATCGATGAGTGCGAGTTTGCCTTGTGGGCGAAGCACCTCCACAAGCTGCGGCAGGTAGGTATCGGTATGCGTCAGGCTGATCACATAATCAACGGGATTGCCCCCAAGTGCTTCCAGTTGCAAGGCGATCGAAGCCGAATGGTCGATGACATGGTGGGCACCCAGTTCGCTGACCCATTGCTGGGTTTCGGGCCGGGAGGCGGTGCCGATGACCGTGAGTTGCGTGAGCTGCCGGGCCAGTTGCACCAGGATTGAGCCGACGCCGCCGCCAGCCCCGATCACCAACAGGCTTTGCCCCACGCCACCGTTCGGTGCGATACCCAGTCGATCAAACAACAGTTCCCAGGCAGTGATGGAGGTCAATGGCAACGCGGCGGCACTGGCATCGTCGAGGCTACGCGGTTTGTGCCCGACAATGCGTTCGTCGACCAGGTGATATTCGCTGTAGCTGCCCGGGCGATCGATGGCGCCGGCATAGAAAACCTCGTCGCCTGGCTGGAACAACGTGACCTCGGCGCCTACCTCACGCACGATCCCCACCGCGTCCCACCCCAATACCTGCGGCTGGCCGGTCTGGCGTGAGGCGCGCACTTTGGTATCGACCGGGTTGACGGCAATGGCCTTGACCTCGACCAGCAGGTCTCGGGCGCCGGGTGTTGGCTTGGGCAGGTCTGTGTCGAACAGCGAATGTGGGTCTTGAATCGGCAAACCGGCTTGGGTGTATACGACGGCCTTCATTGGCATTACCTCAGTGGAATGGGAAGTTGGGCGCAGGCTATCCGCTTGGGTTTAGTCCAGAAACCCGCTGAATGAAGTAAGACTTTCACGCTGGGGGTGAAAATGGCGGAGCGAACGCTTTGGCTCATGGTGCAGCTCCGCGGGTAGGGACTGGCGCCATGATGCTCAAGTTTGCCTGCGGCTTAAATGACGCATAAAGTACTGATTCAGGACATGGCGTTAAGGAGCACAGCAATGCATCGAGTCGGCTATCTGATCACGGAGGGCTTCCAGGTCATGTCCCTGGCAACGCAGACCGTGTTCGAGTTCGCCAACCTTGTGGCGGGCGAAGAGGTCTACAGGATTCAGAACTACTCAATCGGCGGGGGGACTGTGCGCTCTTCTTTAGGGATGCACATCGATACGCTGCCCTTGGGGGCGCCGGGCCTTGCTGATAGCTGGATGGTCACCGGAACACTCACCCCGTTGACGCCGCCTTCCGACGACGTGCTGAAAAGCGTGCGGGGGTTTGTCGACGGGGCGCGTCGCACTGCAGGGCTGTGCACCGGTACATTCGTGCTCGCCCAAGCGGGTGTACTGGAGGGCCGTCGCGCCACCACACACTGGGCCTACGCCAAAGCCTTGCAGCGCATGCACCCGCGAATCACGGTCGAGGACGACCGTATCTTCATCGTTGACGGCCCTGTGTGGACCTCGGCCGGGATGACCGCCGCGCTGGACATGGCGCTGGCGATGGTGGAAAAGGACTTGGGGGCTGAGCTTGCCCGTTCTATTGCGCACAAGCTGGTGATGCATCAACGCCGCTCTGGCGGCCAGTCGCAGCATTCGGAATTGTTGTCGCTGGCGCCCAAGTCAGACCGCATCCAGAGCGCGCTGGACTACGCGCGCAAGCACCTTAACCGCCCGCTCAGTGTTGAGGAACTGGCGGATGTGGTGCACCTGAGCCCCCGGCAATTCACCCGTGTGTTTACTGCGGAGACGGGGCAATCACCGGCCAAGGCGGTGGAAAGCCTGCGCCTGGAGGCCGCCCGGTTGATGATCGAGCAAAGCCGCCACAGCCTGGATACGGTGGCGAGGGAAACGGGGTTCAGGGATCGCCGCCATATGCGTGAGGTGTTCATGCGCGGCTTTGGCGTGCCGCCGCAGGCCGTGCGCAGGGATGCACGGCGGGTTGTGTAGTGACTCTCCAGAGAACAACACATAGCTCATTGATTTAGCAAGGGCTGTGGGAGCTGGCTTGCCGGCGATCACCGGCAAGCCGGTGCCATGCACCGCGGCGCTTGCATCGCCGGCAAGCCGGCTCCCACCCGAGCTGTGTAGCCTCCAAGGCTAGCGCCGCACCTGTGTGAGCAACTCTCTTGTTCAAATTTTTGGGGGCATTCCATCCTCTGGGAAATCACCCAGCCCTTTGGACCGCGTTGTCGAGCAGAGAACAAAGTTCGTAAGCGAGTTGCTGACCCTGTGGGAGCTGGCTTGCCAGCGATGAGGCCGGAACAAGCACCACAAGACAGTTGCTCCCACAGCGGTCATGTTGCACCTGGAGCCTGAGATGTACTTTCAGGCCTAGCCAATCAGCTACCTACATAGCCAATTGTCTTCCCCGCCAGCCGATTACGCATCACCCAGTACGCCCCCAGCACAACCAGTGAGGTCACCGAGGTGAACCAGAACTGGAACCGCGAGGCCGGGTCGAATGCCTGGGTGACAATCACCGCCAGCAGTGCGAACAGCGCAACAATATTGGCGTAAGGGAAGAACCATGCACGGAACGCCGTAGGGTCGACCGCTTCATGCCGGGTTTTCCAGCGCATGGCGAAGTGGGCGACGATGATGAAGATCCACACGATCATCACGAACGTGCCGCTGCTCTTGGCCAGGGTCATGAACAGGTCGCCGCCGCTGACAAAGTGCACGGTCAGGATCAACAGGCAGATGCTCAGGCTCAGCAGCAGCGCATTGAGCGGTACCCCTTTGGACGTGGTGCGAGAGAACAGCTTCGGCGCATGCCCACGCTGGCTCAGCGAGAACAGCATGCGCGAGTTGGAGAACATGAAGGAGTTCATCACCGACATGAACGAGATGAACAACACGATCTTCATGGCCACTGCGGCGCCACTGAACCCAGCCAGGCTGAACAACGACACATACGGGGACGCCAGGTTCTCCGTGTCTGTCCACGGCAGGCAGAGGATCAGGATCGACACCGAACCGACATAGAACAACATCACTCGCAGAATGACGCTTTTGATGGCCCGAATGACGTTCTTGCGAGGGTTCTCTGATTCACCGGCGGCAACGGCAGCGATTTCACTCCCGCCCAGCGAGAAGATCACCACCACCACACCCGCCATGACCGGCGACAGGCCATTGGGCATGAAACCATCGTGCGCGGTCAGGTTGACCCAGCCAGGGGAAGGAATGTTGCTGTGCAGGCCGAGCAGAATCGAAAGCCCCAGCACCATGAAGATCAGAATGGTGGCGACCTTCATTGCGGCCAGCCAGTACTCCACTTCAGCGAAGGATTTGACCGAGTAGGCGTTGCTCGCCATCAACGTCACCAGCATGATGAACGCGCCCGCCCAGATGGGCAGCCAAGGCAGAAAATCGTTGAGGATGGCGCCCAGCAGTACCGCCTCCAAGGTGATGGTCAGCATCGACTTTAGCCAGTACAGCCAGCCGACGGTAAACCCTGCCCATTCGCCGAGGTAGCTGTTGGCATAGGTTGAAAACGAGCCTGCATCCGGGTTGCGGCAGGCCATCTCGCCGAGCATGAACATCACCAGGGTGACCACAATGCCGCCGATGAAATACGACAGGATCGCGGCAGGCCCTGCCGAGGCAATCAACTTGCCCGACCCCATGAACAGCCCCGCGCCGATCACCCCGCCCAGCGCAATCATGGTGATGTGCCGTTGTTTCAGGCTTTGCTTCAGACTGTTGGATTGCATTTCCTTGTCCTCTCTTATTATCTGGGAGGCGTCGGCAATGATGCTGCAGTGCAAGGTTTGCCACTGCAGGCATTGTCGCCCCACCCACAGGCATCGTCGTGCGCCTGCGTCCACGCCCTGCAGCCTTTTATTCAGGCAATAGCTGTCAGGCTGGCCACCATGGGCAAAGCGGCCGTGCATCTCAAGCGAATTCTGCGCACAACATCCTGCGTTTTTTTCCTATGGGCGCAATGATGGGCAGGATTGGCTGTGATTTGCTGGCTGGGGAATTGGGTGAAATGGGTTGGGGAAATGGTGCGTAGATCGAGCGCCGCGCGGGCGGCGCTCGATCTTATACCCCCAACAGGGCAATCATCGCCGGCACGGTCAACACCGCGGTGTAGTACCCCATGAACTGCACGCCGATGTTGAAACCGAGAAAGCGTGAGAGAAAACCACCCAGCAGGCCAATGGTGACAATCACCAGCAAACCCAACAGGCCGCCTTCCCAGATGCCAATCACCAGGATCAGGCCGACAAAGGTCGCGATCACCGCTTCATGGCTGATGTTGCGCGACACATAGGCAGCAGCTCGGTGCGCGTAATTCATGGTGAAGGGGTAGGCGATCAGGATCGCGACCACCACCGCCAACATGCCGTAGCCCAGAAACTCCCAGGTACTGAGCAACGAATGCAGGTTATTCACCTCACCGCTTGCAGCATCGACGCTGAAGCGTGGCGGGGCGTTGAACAGCGGTGCGGCGGGGCCGGCAGCGACCGGGCTCAGCGGCAGGCCGAAGGCGATCAGCGGAATCAAGGCTTCGGCCAGGTAAGTCGATTCGGTGACGCCGTTGCGCGCGGTGATGACCGTGGTCAGGCGATGGTAGACGTGCTTGATCCGTGAACCGACGGCCTCGCCCATGATTACGGTCATCGCTACCGGGCTGAACACGAATGTGGCGCTGGAGACAACGGCAGTGATCGCCGTCCACAGGGTTTGCTTGCTGTCCAGTACGCGCAGCGGGTTGGGGAAGAACCCACCCCAGCGCTTCACATCGGGCGACAACGAGAACGTGCGCACCTGCTGGCGGCGCATGCTGGCGCGTTCGGCGGGCGCGAGCAGGCAGAACAGCGCCGCAATCAACGGGCCGATAGCGATGCCAAGGAAGTAACTGACGCTGAGCTTGACGCCGTACTGCGCGGTCAGGCTTTGCAGGCCGACAATCACCATGACGAACGGGATCAAGGTCAGCACCGCTGCCAGGCGGCCCTTGGAGAACCAGGCGATGGCCACTGCCGCCAGCAGGAAGACCCAGGGCGCGGCCTGTTTGATCATGTCGCCGAACGGCGCCAGCATCACGGCGAACAGCACTGCCATCGGTACCGCGATCAACGCTGCGATCACAGCCCCGGAAATCATCTTGCGCAGGGCAATGTGCGGCACGCCCAGGTTGCGCAGGAAGTTGGCTTCGCGCATCAGTGGCGTTGCCATGGTATCGCCGGGGATACCCAACAGCGCGGTCGGTACCGCGTGGGTCATGTGCTTGGCCACGGCACCGGCCAGGAAGAACGTCAGCACACCGGCCGCCGGCACGCCCAGCAGCACCACCAGCAGGGTCAAGGGGGCGAGGGTAGTGGTTTCGTCGCTGCCGGAAATCAGGCCGATGCCGGCAAAGATCACCGCACCGAGGATGCCCATGCCCAGGGCTATGAGGAACTGATCCATCACCAAGGCGATCATGGCCGGCCTCCGTGGGCAGGGGCGGCCTGTACAGGCACGGTAGCGGGGGCGCTCGGGTCGTTCTGCAGCGCAGGCAGGCCTTTTTCGTACTCGGCGAACAGCTCGTACAGGTCCATTTCCTTCAGCTCTGCAAGGGTCGCCGCAGGCAGGTCGGCGAGGCTGCCCAGCGGGCCGAACTCGTTCTGCAATTCGACCAGGATCTTGGCCCGCCAGGCAGGGTCGGCCAGGTGCTCGACGACATTGCGCTTGGGCTTGAACAGCGCGGCACTGATGCCGCCACCGACCAGGCAGCCGATAATGCCGATCAGCATTGCGTAGGCCCGTGCCATTTGCGCCGACGCCACCCAACCCACCAGCAGCTGTTGCGCGGTAAAGAACGCGCCGAGGCTGACCACGGCGCCAAGGGCGATGGCGTAGACCAGGTGGCGACCGTCTACGGTGTCGCCCCAGACTTCGTACAGTTCAGACTTCATGAAGAATCTCCCACTGCCCTTGCGGGCTTTTATTGTTATGAACGTGAAGAGAGGACGTTTAAGCCATTGTGCGCTGGGCGAGCAGGGCGCGCGCTACCCCAGGCCGTCCCGCGCACCCACCTCGACCAGCCGTACCGCCTCCATTACGGCGCCCGCTTGTGCTTGAGCAGTTCTGCCGCTTTGTCAGCACGCACGTCGCGGGCCTCAACCATCTGCTTGACCAGCCAGTTCAGCTCGTCGCCGCGTGCCCCCGCCGACAGCGCAATGTTGCGCGCGTGCAAGGCCATATGGCCGCGCTGGATGCCTTCGGTCGACAGTGCCCGTAGCGCGCCGAGGTTCTGTGCAAGGCCGACGGCAACCGCGATTTCGGCCAGCTCCTGGGCGGTTTTAACCCCCAGGATGCGCAGTGACAGCTGCGCCAGGGGGTGCGTCTTGGTGGCGCCGCCGACCAGGCCGACCGGCATGGGCATCTCCAGGGTGCCGACCAGATGGCCCTGGCTGTCCTTCTCCCAGGTGGTCAGCGAACCGTAGTGTCCATTGCGGCATGCATAGGCATGGGCGCCGGCCTCGACCGCACGCCAGTCATTTCCGGTGGCGACGATCAACGGGTCGATGCCATTCATGATGCCCTTGTTGTGGGTGGCGGCGCGGTACGGGTCGACCACGGCAAAGTTGTAGGCATCGAGGATGCCTTCGATGACCTCTTCACCTGTGTAGGCGCCGGTACTTAGCAGCTCTGGGGCAATACGCACCTGCGCGCGGGCCAGGCGCAGGTCGGCCAGGTTGGAGAGGATACGCAGGCGGACTTTGCCGCCGGTAATTTCTTCGAGCAAGGGTGCCACTGCCTCTGCCATGGTGTTGACCGTGTTGGCGCCCATGGCATCGCGTACGTCGACGATCAGGTGGGCCACCAGCATAGGCCCGCGCGGGCTCTGGGCGAAGGTATGCACCTCAATGTCACGGCAACCGCCCCCTAAGCTGTTGAGCAGCTGGTCCTTGCGGTTGGCCAGTTCGATGATTTCGTCTTTGTGGCGCAACAGGCTCAAGCGTGCATTGAAGGGGTCGGCGACCTCGACGATCTGTACCTGGGCGCGCATCAATGGCAGCGAACTCGACGTCTTGAAGCCGCCGGCCTCGCGTGCCAGCTTGGCCATGAACGAGGCCGCGGCGACCACCGAGGGCTCTTCCACCACCAACGGCACGATCACGTCGCGGCCGTTGATCTGGAAGTTGCTGGCCACCGCGTAGGGCAGCTCGAAGGTGCCGATCACGTTCTCGATCATGCCGTCGGCGATGTCCAACGGCAAGGCGCCGGCGTCTCGCAGCAGGGCGACGTCTGCCTGGGGCAGTTCGAGTGCGTCCTGCAAGTGGCTTAGGCGCTCAGCGGGTGACATGGCGCGGAACATGGGCAGGCGGGAGTCGATGCTCATGGGGAGGGGTACCTTGCAGTTATTGTTGTGAGTTGGCGCCACCGTAGTCCGATCTGTCTGGTGAAAGAAGGTACAGTTTGGCCAGACAGTACCTAAGCTGTACCCTTTGTTCAGACAAGGTATTCGGGACACCTGGCGATGGCGCGGCAGACACTCGCAGAGCAACTGGCAGCATCCTTGGCAGTGCAGATCGGCAACGGCACGTACCGCATTGGCGAACGCCTGCCGTCCCTGCGCGAGTGCATGCGTTTGTTCGGCCATTCGAAAAACACCGTGATCAATGCCTATGAGTCGCTGGCCTCGCAAGGCCTGGTCGAAGCGCGCCACGGGCAAGGTTTTTTCGTCAAGCAGGGCGCGCCACGCAGCCACGAGCCAGAGGAGCCACTGCCCTACACCCGGGCGATGGACACCATTTGGCTAATGCGTCAGCAGTTCGTCCGCGAGCCTGGCCATTCGCCGTTGGGCGAGGGCTTTCCGCCGGTGGAGTGGTTGATGGACATGCGCCTGGACAAGTTCACCCGGCAAATCATGCGCACCGGCGTCACCACGCTGTTTCGATATGGCAACCGCCTGGGCAACGCCAGCTTGCGTCAACACCTGGTGCAAAAGCTCGCCAGCTATGCAATCACCGCCAGCCCCAGGCAAATCGTCACCACCCACGGCGCCAACCATGCGCTGGACCTGATCATTCGCCGCTTCATCGCCCCCGGCGACAGCGTGTTGGTGGAAGACCCTGGCTACTACCCGCTGTTTGGCAAGCTGCAGTTGCAAGGCGCACGCATGCTCTCGGTACCTCGGCTGGCAGATGGGCCGGATATCGAGGTGCTGGAGCAGCACCTGCGCCTGCATAAACCCAAGCTTTTCTTCATCCAGTCTGTCGGCCACAACCCGACGGGGTCTGATATTTCCCCCAGCAAGGCGCATCGGTTGGTGCAACTGGCTGAAGAACACAACTTCCTGCTGGTGGACGATGATGCGATGGCCGATTTCAAACCGGCTGCGGCGATCAAGGTGTCGGCACTGGACCAATTGCAGCGCTCACTGTATGTCGGCAGCTTCTCCAAGTCGGTGTCTGCGGCCTTGAGAGTGGGCTTTATCGCGGGCAGCAAAGAGGTGATCGATGAACTGGGCGACCTGAAGATGCTGCTGCACACCAGCACCTCAGAGCTGTGCGAGCGCACGGTCGACGTCATCCTCACCGAAGGGCACTTCCTGCGCCACGTGATCCGCCTTCAAGAGCGCTTGAAAGCCGCTACCAGCGCGGGCTTGCAGATGCTCGACGGGATCGGCGCCGAGGTATTCGCGCGGCCCGAGCAAAGCCTGTACCTGTGGGCCAGATTTGCCGATGTCGACGACGCCAGGGAGCTGACCCGGCAATTACTGCCCAAGGGCTTCATGATTGCCCCAGGGCATATCTTTGCGCCGGAGCAGGCGCGGGTTAACCCTTGGACGCGCTTGAACGTGGCCTATTTGAATGATGCGTTGCTCAAGGCGGTGTTGGGGCGTGAGGCAGGCTAGGGTGCCCTGTCAGCGCAGCCAACGGCGTAGCGCGTATTGCCGTAAACTGGTTATCAAGGGTTTACCTGTGCAGGAGGCCTTCGTCATGCGCAGATTCATGCTGTTGCTCGCTATCACAGCAATCGCAGGTTGCCAGGCGCCCATGCCGGCCGCCAACCCGCAGATGGCCTGGGTCGATTTCTCGGTGCCGTTTCCCAACGACAGGGTGCTGATGGCCGAACGTCTCGACAATCAGCGCCTGCGCGACGGTCGCTTTTTCCAGGTCAGCCCTGGCAGCCATGAGCTGATTGTTCGTTTCGACTTCGAGGCCAGCGGTGGCTCAGGCATGAGCATGATGGGGGGCAGCACCGTTCGCGAATGCTACCTGACCCTCAACTACCCGCACTTCAAGGCGGGCCAGCGCTACGTGCTGGAGGCGCGCTCGATGGCCTTGACGCCGGAGGCGCGGTTGTACGATGCCCAGGGGCAGAAGGTTGCAGAGGTGAGCGAGTTCTATTGTCTTATGTGAGTGATACCTGCCGTATGAATCGTCCGCTGTTCGTTTCTCTGGATGGGCCCAAAGGCACCGGCAAGACCACCTTGCTGGAGGCCATTACCAAAGTATTGAGGGCAGGCAACAACAAGGTAATCCGGCTTTGCGAGCGCAATAACGACCCCAACCGGGGCGAAACCATGGCCTTGGTCAACCAACTCGCCAGAACCCCCTGCCGGGAACTGGAATTGGGGGTTTGTGAGCGCTTGGCTGATAGCCGAAGCTGGATCTCACAGCATGTGCTGCCCAAGCAGCCGCCTGGCAGCATCATCCTGATCGATCGCTGGTACCCCTCCGATGCCGCGTTTCGGCGGACAGTGCCGTTTGCGGAGATTCTGCAGTTGAACATCGAGCGAAACGTGCGCGTGCCAGACCTGCATGTCGGCGTGGTCACCGACCCTGAGGTTTCATGGGCGAGGGCCGCGGCGCGCTCGCGTGGGTTGGGGAGCACGGTGATGTTCAACTTGGGGGAACAGGTGGCCAGTACCGAGGCATTCGAGCGGGCGGTGGCGGAGCAGGGGTGGGTGTTGTGCCGGAATGAAGGGACGGTGGAAGAGGCGACGATGCAGGTGGTTTCGCAGATTTACAGGGTGCTGGGATGCCCGTGAATGCTGCTTGATCCACGAGGAGGGTGAAGAGATCCTTGGGCGGAGTACAAGTGTACTCTCTGCTGCCGGTTTCAAACCTAGATGTCAGTATTAAGGGCCATGCTGCTACCCGGCCGGGTACGGTCTATGCTCGAACCGTGAATCACGCATTGCCCTTCTACAGCCAGCCTGTTCGTCCTGGCTGATTACACTGTTCGCATCGCCACACATGGAGTACCCGGGATGGGCTGCATGTTGATCGCTCGTGCTGCTCTGAAGCCAGGTGGCCTATGGCGTGTGCTTATTGCTACAGCGCCTTCAGGCGGCAGAGGGCCGCAGCCATGAGCAATCCAGGGCGCGGCTATTCCTTGCAATGGCTGGTGGCGTTGGCCATTGTGCTGGGCATGTCGCTGCTGGGCGCGGGGCTTGCCTGGCAGGGCTATCGTGGTGTCCAGCAGACGCTGGTGGCTGCCGCCGGCGACACTGCCCGGCAGTTCGGCAAGACCATCGATGAACGCGCCCGTCGCATGATTGACCCCGTGCAAAGCAGCATCCGCCTGCTGGCCTTCAACCCGACGGCCAGCACCCTCGCGCAGCGCCTGGAGCGGTTGCCGCAACTGGTCGAAAGCCTCAACGCCAACAAGATGCTGAGCGCCGCTTATATGGGGTACCCCACTGGCGAGTTCTTGCTGGTGCGCAGGCTCAAAGACCCGCAACTGCTCCAGCGTTACGCCGCACCGGCGGCAACCGCGTTTCTGGTGCAGAGCGTCAGCAAGGGCGACGACGGCACGCTGTTGGGGGAGTGGCGGTTCTACGACACGGCGCTGACGCTACTCCAGTCCGAGGCCAAGCCGAACTACCGCTATGATCCCCGCGTACGCCCCTGGTTCGTCGAAGCATCCGGGCAATCTACTACTGTCTTTACCCATCCCTACGTGTTCTTCACCACCCGCGAGATCGGCATGACCATGGCCCAGCGCAGCGTCGACGGGGGCTCGGTGGTCGGCATGGACGTCTCGGTCGACGACCTGGCCAGCGAAACCCGCGACATGCGCATGACCGCAGGCACCGAGATCGCCGTGGTAGACGGGAAGGGCAGTGTGGTGGCGTACCCGGACCTGGCGCGGGTCATCGTGCATGAAGGGGAGGCCGTGCGCCTGTCCCGTATCACTGAGCTGGGCATCCCGAGCCTGGCACAGCTCTACGCGCACTTGCCCCAGGGCAGCCAGCCTGAAGCGTTCCAGGTGGACGGTGAAACGTGGTACGGCATGCTCGAGCAACTGACGACCCTGGCCGGGCAAGACTTGCAGGTGCTGATTGCCGTGCCGTCCCACGAACTGCTGGCCGACGCACGCAAGGTGCTGGTCGAGCAGTTGCTCTGGGCCGCAGTGCTGATGGGGGTGTTGCTGCCGCTCGGTGGCTTGCTGGGCCGGCGAATCGGCCGCCCGCTGCGCCTTCTGGCCGATCAGGTGCGTGGCCTGGCCAGCTTCGATTTCAGCCGTGAGGTGGGGGTTGAGTCGCAGGTGACCGAGGTGCGGGAGTTGAGCCGGGTGCTTGGTCGCATGTCCGCGACTATTCGCAACTTCCAGGCGATCACCCTGACGCTCAGCCGAGAAAGCCAGTTGGAACACATGCTCGAAGGGGTGCTCACCCCTCTGGTGGACGCCGCCGGGGCCAGTGCTGGCGCGGTGTACCTGTTCGATGCCGAGCGCGACGAGCTGCGCCTGGCCGCCGCCTGCCGAGGCGAGGGCTACCCAGAGGCGTTGCCGATTGGCGAGCACGCCCCTGATAAGCTGACGAACGCCGTGACACAGGCCCTGGCACTACAGGGCCGCGGTCACGCGGTGGTGCTCAATGATCGTGGTCATGCGTTGCTCGGCATCCTGGTGCTGCAGCTGGCAAGTGAGCAGGCGCTTGATGGAATGGGCGAACCGTTCCAACGCTTTGTCGAGGAACTGTCCGGCGCTGCTGCCGTGGCAATCGAGACCCGCCAGCTGGTCGAGGACCAGCAGCGCCTGCTCGATGCCATGATCAAGCTGCTGGCCGATGCCATCGATGCCAAGAGTGCCTACACCGGAGGCCACTGCGAACGTGTGCCGCAACTGGCGCAGATGCTGTTGGACAAGGCTGTGGCGGCCGACAGTGGCCCCTACGCCGGTTTCACCATGAGCGAGGCCGAGCGTTATGAGTTTCGGGTAGCGGCCTGGTTGCATGATTGCGGCAAGGTCACCAGCCCCGAATATGTGGTGGACAAGGCCACCAAGCTGGAGACCCTGTACAACCGCATCCATGAGGTGCGCATGCGCTTCGAGGTGCTCTGGCGCGACGCCGAACTGGTTTACTGGCAAGGCGTGGCCAGCGGCGCGGATCGGCAGGTGCTGCAACGTACGCTTGAACAGAACAAGGTTGAACTACAGGAGGCGTTCGCCTTCGTCGCCAAGGCCAATATTGGCGGCGAGTGCATGCAGGACGAAGACGTCGAGCGTTTGCGCCGCATCGGCGAGCGGCGCTGGCAGCGCCATTTCGACAACCGCCTGGGCATCTCCCGCGACGAAGCGGCGCGCTTTGCCGGTGCGCCGCCTGTGCAACTGCCGGTGGACGAACCGCTATTGGCCGACCGCAGCGAACACCGGGTGCCCTGGGGGCCGCGCAAACCACCGGTGGCCAAAGGCGACCCGCGCAATGTCTGGGGGTTCGACATGCGCCTGCCGGCCAATGCCAGCGATTACGGCGAGTTGTACAACCTATCAATCCGCCGCGGCACGCTGAACGACGAGGAGCGCTTCAAGATCAACGAACACATCGTGCAGACCATCATCATGCTCAGTTCGCTGCCGTTTCCGCGTCAGATGCGGCGTGTGCCCGATATCGCCGGTAACCATCATGAAAAAATGGACGGCACTGGCTACCCGCGGCGGTTGGGCAAGGCAGACCTGGGTATCGCCGAACGGGTGATGGCGATCGCCGATATCTTCGAGGCACTGACGGCGGCGGATCGGCCGTACAAGGCGCCGAAGACCCTGTCCGAATCGGTGAAGATTATGGTGTTCATGGCACGGGACAACCATGTGGATGGTGAACTGCTGCGCTTGTTCCTGAGCAGTGGCGTGTATCGGGAATATGGCGAGCGGTTCTTGTGGGCCGAGCAGATGGATGAGGTGGATGTGGGGTATTGGTTACAGCAGATCTAGGGGAGCCGTAGCTCGAAATTGCGAACGCGCACTGTAGAATCCGCCTTGGCGGCGATGCGACCGTTTCAGGTCCATTCGCCGGCAGGCGGATACCTACGCTTTGCGCGGATTACTTGATCAGCGGTACGCCACTGAGCTTCTGCAACTCGTCGAAGTCGATGTCGGCGCAGATCTCGACCACTTTCAGCCCGTCGGACGTCACGTCCAGCACGGCCAGGTCGGTGTAGATGCGGCTGACGCACCCAATGCCAGTCAGCGGATAAGTGCACTCGGGCACGATCTTGCTTTCGCCGGACTTGGTCAGGTGGTCCATCATCACGAACACCTGGCGGGCGCCGGTGGCGAGGTCCATCGCGCCGCCTACGGCCGGGATCGAGCCTTCGGCGCCGGTGTGCCAGTTGGCCAGGTCACCTTTGGCCGACACTTGGAAGGCGCCCAGTACGGCGATGTCCAGGTGGCCGCCACGCATCATCGAGAAGGAGTCGGCGTGGTGGAAGAAGGCACCCCCGGTGAGCAGGGTCACGTGCTGCTTGCCGGCGTTGATCAGGTCATCGTCTTCTTCGCCCGGCGCGGGGCTTGGGCCCATGCCCAGCAGGCCGTTCTCGCTGTGCAGGAACACTTCCTTGTCGCCCAGGTAGTTGGCCACCATGGTCGGTGCGCCGATGCCCAGGTTGACGTAGGCGCCTTCCTGAATGTCTGCGGCCACGCGCTGGGCCATCTCGGTGCGGGAGAGCTTTTTGGTGATGGTCATGGCAGGCCTCAGACAGCGTTGGCGATCGAAGAAGCGGCAGCGCCGGTGACGGCGACCACGCGCTGGACGAAGATACCCGGGGTGATGATGTGTTCCGGGTCCAGTTCACCGAGTTCGACAATCTGGTCGACCTGGGCAATGGCGGTCTTGGCGGCCATGGCCATGATCGGGCCGAAGTTGCGAGCGGCCTTGCGATAAACCAGGTTGCCCCAACGGTCACCCTTGTGCGCCTTGATCAGCGCGAAGTCAGCGTGCAGCGGCATTTCCAGGACGTATTGGCGGCCGTCGATCTCACGGGTTTCTTTACCTTCGGCCAGCAGGGTGCCGTAGCCGGTCGGCGAGAAGAACGCACCGATGCCCGAGCCCGCAGCGCGGATACGCTCGGCCAGGTTGCCTTGTGGTACCACTTCGAGTTCGATCTTGCCGGCCCGGAACAGTTCGTCGAAGACATAGGAGTCGGACTGGCGCGGGAACGAGCAGACCACCTTGCGCACACTGCCCGCCTTGAGCAGCGCGGCCAGGCCGACCTCACCGTTGCCGGCGTTGTTGCTGATGATGGTCAGGTCGCGGGTACCGGTGGCGATCAGAGCATCAATCAGCTCAGACGGCATACCAGCAGTGCCGAAGCCACCGACCATGATGGTCGAACCGTCGGTGATGCCTTCCACCGCGCTGGCGATGGACTCAAACGTTTTATTGATCAAAGCGAGCTCCTGGTTTTTCCTGGAGTAGGGATTGTCGACCTGGCCGGCGCGCTTCGAAGCGACTGGGCCAGTCAGCGCCTAGGAAATGTTTGCTGACTGCCGATAGCGTGCCGCAAGATTGGGCACAAGTAGAGAGAGGGGAGCGGATTTTGTGCGATTATCGAACTATTGTGCGGTTCGCGAGTATTGTTGATGGGCATCTCACCCCAGGTTTTTCTTTGAATCGTGCGGGCGTCATTGCGCAAATTACAGGTCGTTTTCTCTACCCGCGAGATACTCGAACAGCTTGGCCGCCTCAGGCGATAGCTGGGTCTCACCTGCAACCCCTACATACAGCGTTCGCATGGCCCAGTCATCGGTGAGCCTGATGGCTTGGATCTGCGTCCCTAGCAGCTCTTTCCTCACTGATGCCAGTGGCAGAACGCCCACGCCAAGGCCGGCCTCGATCATCCTGCAGATCCCATCGAAGCTGCTGACCTGAATGCGAACCTTCAGCATCTTTCCGTTCGCTACTGCTGCGTCAGTCAAGCGCCGCAGCAGCGAACTGCCTTGGTTGAGTGCCACGAAATCGTAGTCTAGCGCGTCCGCCAGCGCTATCTCGCTCGATGCAGTCAGTGGGTGATCAGTGGGCACCAGCAGCACCAGTTGATCACGCCGGTAGACCCTCTTCAACAGCCCCTCAGACGCGACGTTGTCAGCAAAAATCCCGATGTCAGCTCGGCCATTGAAAACAGCGTCCACAATGTCGTCGCTGAGCGCTTCGTCCATCCCTATGCGGACATGCGGGTTATCGGCAAGGTAGCTCGCCAGATCCTGGGGTAGAAATTGCACGACAGCAGACGTGTTGGCGGTCAGCCGAACGTGACCGCGCACGCCCATGGCAAAGTCATTTGCATCGCAAGCCATGCGGTTGACGCTCTCGAGTATATGCCGAGCGTGATCAGCGATGCCTCGACCCGCTGCAGTCAATTCCACCCCGCGTGGCAAGCGGACGAACAGTGCGCAGTCGGTAATTCGCTCTAGCTCAGACAGGCGCTTGCTCGCGGTAGAGAGCGTCATGTTTGCGCGATGGGCCGCTTGGGTCAGATTGAGCGTTTCTGCCGCGAAGACCAGGAGGCGTAGGGATACCAAATCCACATGTAGAAGGCTCATCAACGGCTCCTAGCCTTTCGATTTTGGAAAGGGTACTGGATAATTTCGCAATTTTCATCATGCACAATGAGAGGGATCATCCTGCCATAACAACCCACAAGAGCGGATGACGCCATGACCCTCCCATTACAAGGCATCAAGGTCATCGAAATGGGGCAGCTGATTGCTGGCCCGTTTGCTGCCAAGATGCTCGCCGAGTTCGGTGCCGACGTTATCAAGATCGAACCACCAGTGACCGGCGACCCTCTGCGCAAATGGCGCATGCTCCACAACGGAACGTCCGTATGGTGGGCGTCTCAATCGCGCAACAAGCGCTCTATTACGCTGGATCTGCGTCAGGCCGAAGCCCATGATGTGGTCAAACGGCTGGTTGCAGACGTTGATATCCTCATCGAAAACTTCCGCCCCGGCACGCTTGAAAAGTGGGGCCTGGGGTGGGACGTCCTGCGCGAAATCAACCCACGCTTGGTCATGCTGCGCGTGTCTGGCTATGGGCAGAGCGGCCCGTACCGTGACTTGCCGGGCTTTGGTGTCATTGGGGAGGCCATGGGTGGCTTACGCCATCTTTCCGGTGAGCCAGGGCGTACGCCTGTGCGGGTTGGGGTGTCGATCGGTGACTCTCTTTCTGCGCTTCATGGGGTGATTGGCGTTCTTCTGGCTTTGCGCCATAGAGAGCAGAACAACGGCGAGGGGCAGCAGGTTGATGTCGCGCTGTACGAGTCTGTGTTCAACATGATGGAAAGCCTGATCCCTGAGTACTCGGTATTCGAGTCCATTCGCCAACCGGCTGGCAGCAGCCTGCCTGGGATCGCACCCACAAACGCATACCGTTGCAAGGATGGAAAGTATGCGCTGATCGCGGGTAATGGGGACAGCATCTATCGCCGTCTGATGGAGAAGATTGATCGCCTCGATCTCGCCAATGATCCTGAGCTTGAGCAGAACGATGGCCGCGTTCGACACGTGGCCCGCATCGACGCTGCGATCTCGACCTGGACGGCCGAGCGCTCGCTTGAAGAAGTCCTGGATGCGCTGAACGATGCGCGCATTCCTGCCGGTAAGATCTACGACGCCGCCGATATCGCAGCCGACCCCCATTACCAGGCTCGAGACATGTTGCTGGCGAGCACGCTGGACGATGGAACACCGGTCACTCTGCCAGGCATCGTGCCCAAGCTCCTTTCCACGCCAGGGCAGTTGCGATCAAGGGCACCGACCCTCGGCGAGCACACCGACCATGTCTTGAATGCGTACGGCATCGATGCGCAAACCCGTGAACAGTGGCGCGCACGCGGCATTATTTGAAGTACGGAGTAACCTGATGAAACGCCTATTTATGCAAGAAGTCGCAACCCGTGACGGCTTCCAGAACGAAGCAACCTTCATCGAGACGGCTGACAAGATTTCGATGATCGACACGCTTAGCCAGTGCGGCTTCGCCAAAATTGAGGTGACCTCGTTTACCTCGCCCAAGGCGATTCCGGCGCTGCGTGACGCAGAAGCCGTGATGCATGGCATCAAACGCCAGCCCGGGGTCGAGTATACGGTGCTCGTTCCCAATGTCCGGGGTGCCGAGCGCGCTTTGGGTTGCGGAATCGACGAGGCCAACCTGGTCATGTCGGTGAGCGAACCCCACAACAGGTCCAATCTGCGCATGACCCGTGAAGACTCCTTTGCTCAATTGAAGGAAGTAGTCTCGGTTATTGGCCAAGGCCCCGTTGCCGTGAACGTGTCGCTCTCTACGGTATTCGGTTGTCCGATGCAGGGCGATGTGGCGTTTTCAGAGGTAATGAGCTGGGTTGCCCGCTTCGCAGATTTGGGTGTGCGTGGGGTTACGCTGTGTGACACCACAGGCATGGCGTTCCCTTCGCAGGTGCAGGCCTTGTCAACTGAGGTGCTCAAACGCTTCCCTGAACTGCAGGTGACGCTGCATTTCCACAACACCCGCGGCATGGCCCTGGCCAACACGTTGGCCGCACTCGAGGCCGGGGTCGATCGGTTTGACGCTTCACTCGGTGGGCTGGGCGGCTGTCCCTACGCACCGGGCGCGAGTGGCAATGTGTGTACTGAAGACCTCGTTCATATGCTCGACCTGATCGGATACGACACCGGCGTCGACTTGGACAAAATCCTCCTGGCCTCAGCACGCCTACCGGGGTTGATCGGGCACTCAACGCCCAGCCAGATCCTCAAGGCGGGTAAGCGCCTGAACCTGCATCCCATCCCTGATCACGTCCACAACATGACCAAGCAAGTCGTGTCGGCGATACCGGAGGTGGCGAAATGATTGACCACCTGGACCATCTGGTACTTACCACCATTGATGTCGAGGCGTGCAAAGACTTTTATGTCCGCGTCATGGGCATGCGCCTCGAGACCTTCGGGGCAGGGCGCCTGGCGTTCTGTTTTGGCAATCAGAAGATCAATGTCCACGTCCGCGGCCAAGAGTTTGAGCCGAAGGCCCATCTGCCCGTTCCCGGCGCATTGGACTTGTGCTTCATCGCCAGCGTCGGTCTAGAACAGGTGATTGCACATCTGCAGGCCCAGGCTTGGCCGATCGTTGAAGGGCCCATTCAGCGAACGGGCGCCACTGGGCCTATCCGTTCAGTCTACGTGCGCGACCCAGATCTCAACCTGATCGAGATTTCCGAGCCGCTGTGAACGCGCTCGCGACCTGACAAAATAACAAGAGGTACTTCATGAATATCGTATTCCTGGACGGCGCCAGCCTGCCGTCTGCCATGCCGCGCCCCGCATTTGCTAACAGCTGGACTGTCCGCGAGCGCACTGGCCCTGACGAGGTGGTCGCTGCGCTTGCAGATGCCCAGGTTGCCATTACCAACAAGGTGAAATTGGGGCGGGTGCAGCTTGAACAACTCCCTGGGTTGAAGCTGATCTGCGTCGCAGCGACCGGTTATGATTGCATCGACATCGCAGCGTGCAGGGATTTGGGCGTTACCGTTTGCAATGCACCGGCTTACTCAGCGGTAAGCGTTGCTGAAGCAGTTGTCGCCTCCCTGTTCGCACTCCGCAGGCGCCTCTTCGAATACCGTGAGGCCGCGTCACGTCACTGGCCCACCTCCAATCACTTCTGCGTGCACGGTACGCCGATCCTCGACATCCGGGGCGCCACCCTGGGTATTGTGGGGCGCGGTGATATCGGGAGTAGGGTGGCCCGGTTGGCTTCAGCGCTCGAGATGAAGGTGATCTTCGCCGAGCATCGCGGCGCGGCCACTGTCCGTGACGGTTATGTCTCGTTCGAAGGCATGCTGCAGCAGTCGGACGCCATTACGCTGCACTGCCCGCTGACCGCGCAAACCCAGCATCTGATCGGCGCACCGCAGCTTGCTCAGATGAAGCCCGGAGCCCTGTTGATCAACACTGCTCGAGGGCCGCTCATTGACGAACACGCACTGCTCGAAGCCTTGCAGTCCGGTCACCTCGGTGGCGTTGCGCTTGATGTGCTGGATGGAGAGCCACCGCGCGCTGATCACCCATTACTGAACTGCCAACTTCAAAATCTCATCATGACCCCTCACGTCGGCTGGGCAAGCCAGAGCAGCGTATCCCGCCTCAAGGACATCTTGCTTTCGAACATCCAAGCCTTCGCCGCAGGGAAGCCGATCAACGTGGTCTGCTGACCGCACTAGCACTTACAACTTGAACAGGTAGAGCGCCATGACAAAAACAATCAGCTCTTCATCCGATATTCCTGACGCCCCGGTGATCAAACGCAAGCCGTTTTATCACCACCTCTACGTGCAGGTTTTAGCGGCCATCTTGCTGGGTATCCTGCTGGGGCACATAAGCCCAGGTCTGGGTGAGCAGATGAAGCCGCTAGGTGATACGTTCATCAAGATGATCAAGATGCTGATCGCGCCGATCATCTTCTGCACCGTCGTGAGCGGCATCGCCAGCATGCAGAACCTTAAGAAGATCGGTCGTATTGGCTTCAAGTCTCTCGTGTATTTCGAAGTCTTGACTACCTTGGCACTGATTGTTGGCTTGATAGGTGTAAACCTGTTCAAGCCTGGGGTAGGGATGCACATTGATCCCGCTACGCTGGATGCATCCGCTATTGCTGGCTACACCAAGGCGGCACACGATCAAAGCGTTGTTGGCTTCCTGACACACATCATTCCCACCACCGTGTTTGGCGCCTTCGCTGACGGCGAGATCCTTCAGGTACTGTTTATCTCTGTGTTGTTCGCCTTTGGGCTCCAGCTGCTAGGGCCTATCGGCAAACCGCTGTTGGCGACGATTGATCTGGTTGCTCAAGCGTTCTTCCGGATGCTCAAAATCGTCATGTACGTGGCACCGCTGGGCGCTTTCGGTGGCATGGCATTCACGGTGGGCAAGTACGGTATCGGATCGCTCGCGGCCTATGGAAACCTGCTGATCTGCTACTACGTGACCGGCCTTGTGTTCGTGTTCGTGATCTTGAACCTTGCCGCTCGGCTGGCTGGTTTCAGCCTCTGGAAGTTTTTGAAGTACATCAGGGAAGAGCTGTTTCTGGTGCTCGGCACATCGTCCTCTGAGTCCGCGCTGCCGCGACTCATGACCAAGCTTGAGAAGCTTGGCTGCGAGAAGTCCACGGTGGGCCTGGTGGTGCCGTCAGGCTATTGCTTCAACCTGGACGGTAGCTGCATCAACATGACGGTGCTGGCCATCTTTATCGCCCAAGCCCTGGATATCGATGTATCGCTCTATCACCAGATAACGCTGCTGCTCATCCTGCTGCTGACTTCCAAGGGGGCAGCGAGCGTGACCGGGGGCGCGTTTATCACGCTGGCTGCGACGCTTGGCTCCATCGACGTCATTCCCGCTGCCGGCCTGGTGTTGGTGCTGGGCGTCTACCGGTTCATCTCTGAAGGCGGTGCACTGATCAATGTGATTGGTAACGGTGTCGCCGCACTGTTTGTGGCTCGCTGGGAAGGTGTTCTCGATCAAGAACAACTCAAACGCGAGCTGGGCTAGGTTTACGTGCTGGCCTTCCTGATGCCTGCCACGCACAGGTAGCAGGCGGGCTGGCGCGTGACTTTTCAGGTATGAGGCAAGCATGCCTCAGCCGTTCCGGTATAAGCGCTAAATGAGATATTGCGCGTGGGGTACAAATGTACTCCGCGCGAGTGCGCTTCCAAAAGGCGAAGCGCTGTGCTCGCTATCGCTCGGCATCACGCTTTAGAATCGCCTCCAGTGGCAAGTCGCTCATAAGCGTAAGAAAGAGGCAATTTATGGATCGCGAAGGCGCCGGCTCTTCAGGAGACTTGGATGCTCCCGCATCACCCCATCAGGAGTCCGCGTTTCCGACGAGCGTTTTGGAGCGCCTGCAGTTGGCGCTCGATGCTGGCGCGATCGTTGGAACGTGGGTGTGGAACATCCTCGACAACCAAGTGACTGCGGATGAGCGATTCTCGCGATCTTTTGGACTTCCAGCAGATAAATGCATGGCAGGTATCCCGATTGAGGAAGCCTTCGCCTCTATTCACCCTGACGATCGTGAACGTGTCTCTGCCGACATCGAAGAGGCGATGACCCGCGGTGGGGCCTACCGGTGTGAATACCGCGTCAGACAGCATGATGGCAACTACCGTTGGATTGAGGCTAATGGTAGAGCTGAGCTTGACGATGAAGGTCGCGCTGTTCGGTTCCCTGGCGTTCTCATGGACATTGAGTCACGCCGCTCAGCAGAGGCTGAGCGCGACAGGATGTCAGCGTTGCTTCGTACCTTCACTGCTGCCGTTCCGGGTGTTGTCTACGCAAAAGATCTAGCGGGGCGGCTGATCGTTGCCAACGATGGTGTCACCCAACTGGTTGGCAAGCCACCGGAGCTCTACCTGGGCAAAACCGACTTGGAGTTTTTGGAAGACAAAGCCCAAGCACGCCAGATAATGGAAACCGATCGGCACATCATGCAGGGCGGGCAGGCCGTTCAGATCGAAGAGCGTGTCGACATGCCGGATGGCACAGCCACCTACTGGCTTTCGGTCAAAGCGCCACTGTGCGACGAAGCAGGCGAGGTCATCGGGCTGATCGGCTCGTCAATCGATGTAACCGCGCGAAGAAATGCTGAGGCGGAACTGCTTGAACTCAACCGCACCTTGGAAGCGAGGGTTGCAGAAGCCGTGGCCGAGCGAGAAGCGGCGCAAGCAGCGCTGCGTCAATCGCAAAAAATGGAAGCGGTCGGTCAATTGACCGGAGGCATCGCACACGACTTCAACAATCTGCTGGCGGGCATCACGGGGAGCCTTGATTTGATCAAGCTCCGCTTGAAGCAGGGACGCATAGCTGATGTAGAGCGCTACCTGACGGTGGCCCACGGTGCGGCGCATAGGGCGGCCTCACTCACTCACCGGCTGCTAGCGTTCTCTCGCCGCCAGACACTGATGCCTGTTCATACCAATGTGAACACGCTCATCAGCGATATGGAGGAGCTAATAAGTCGGACAGTAGGGCCAGCCATTCAACTCAAGGTGGAGCTCCGCGCGACATCGAGTACCTGCCTGGTCGACCCGGCCCAAGTGGAGAACGCGCTGCTGAACTTGTGCATCAACGCGCGTGACGCGTTGAAAGGCGGAGGCTCAATCGCCATCAATACCTACAACGAGGAACTGGTGCAAGGGGCCGAGCTGGATCCGGAATTGGAGCCTGGCACCTACTTCACAATCTGTGTCGCCGACGACGGTCTCGGCATGAGTACCGAAACGCTCACTCGAGTATTTGAGCCGTTCTTCACGACCAAACCCGTAGGGGCGGGCACCGGGCTTGGGCTGTCCATGATTTATGGCTTTGCCAAACAATCGGGCGGGCAAGTCAGGATCGAGTCGGAAGAGGGGCGAGGAACCCGGGTATTCCTTCAATTACCCAGCCTTGCAGCCAGCGTCGAAGCTGCACCTCGCGCAGAGTCCTTGCCTGAATCGCCAATGGCCTTGCCAGGCGAGACGGTACTGGTCGTCGATGATGAGCCCTCCGTCCGCATGTTTGTGAGTGAAGCGCTGGGTAACTGCGGCTATATCGTCATTGAGGCCGCCGACAGTCTAGCGGGCCTTCAATTACTGCGTTCGGATACCCGCATCGATTTGCTGGTGACCGACATTGGCCTCCCAGGAGGCATTGACGGCAGGCAGATGGCCGATGCCGGCCGCTGCACTCGGTCGGGGCTTCCGGTCTTGTTCATGACGGGGTATGCGCAGCCGCACGTTTTGGACAATGCCCAGCTAGAGCCCAACACGGCTGTGCTGACGAAACCGTTCACGCTTGAAGCGTTGACGTTGAACGTTAATGCTTTGCTCAAGCGTAGCTAATCGGTACTTGTAGTATCGCAGCTTGGGCGGTTATCCCGCGTCGGGGTTCACGCCACGATAGGCGTGGAGATAGCTGTTCTCTCCGCGCTTAGGCGCAGCTCTGCGATATCACGTTTGGGCGGCATGCCGAACTGGCGCCCGTACTCGCGGCTGAACTGCGAGGGGCTCTCGTAGCCGACCTTGAAGGCAGCGGTGGCAGCATCCAGGTCTTCGTTGAGCATCAACCGTTTCGCCTCGTTCAACCTCAGCCATTTCTGGTACTGCAGCGGGCTCATGGCAGTGAGCTGACGGAAATGCTGATGGAAGGTGGAGAGCCCCATCTGCACCTGGGAGGCCAGCTCGTCCACTCGCAAAGGCGCGGCGTAGTTCAGCTTCATCCAGTCGATGGCTTTGGCAATTCGATGGCCCTTGCTGCCTACGGAAGCGATATAGCGCAGTAGAGGGGCCTGGTTACTCAACAGCAAACGATAGTGGATCTCTCGTTGAATTAGGGGCCAGAGCACCGGTATCGCATCCGGCTCCTCTAGCAGCTGAATCAGACGGGCGAAGCTCTCCAACAATTTCGGGCTCAGTTCACCCACGCCAGCGCTGGTATGGAAGGACTGACCGTTCACAGGAAGACGACCATCGTGCGCGATCAGCTCCGCCAGCGTGCGCAGGTCGAGCTTGAATACCAGGCCGAGACAGGGCGCTGCATCGCTGGCCATCGTCACCGCTGAGTTGGCGGGTATGTTCAGCGAGGTGACCAGGAAGCGAGTCGTATCGTAGGGGAACACGTCGCTGCCGATGACCATTTCCTTGGCGCCCTGCACGACCAGCACGATGCTCGGCTCGACGATGCAGGTGATCGGGGGGGCTGGGGTGTTACGTCGGTAGACGCTCAGGTCTGCAATGCTTGTCGCGAAATCGCCCGCACTGGGCGCGTGGGCGCCGATGACCCTGCACAGCGTGGCCATTGGGTTCGTGCTTGAAGGCGTTAATGCGTGGGTGGCCATGGCGTGGGTTCCGATCATCGTATGGCAAAACATTACTTTCATGTCACTTCACCTGTCCATGTCCGGTGACCAGGGGCTGGACATTTAGGCAAGAAAACTACCCGTTTGCTCTACTGGTGTGCTGGTTTATGCGAGGAATATTGGCGGCAGTTGAGGCCCGTGCACTTTGAGATTGATACAACGAGAACCGCTATGAACAGCCCAGTAATACCCCTTCAACACTCAAGCCGTCACGTCTGGGGCGCTGTCCTGGCGATGTCACTATGTGCTTTTGCCCTGGTGGCTTCAGAGTTCCTGCCGGTGAGCTTGCTCACGCCGATCGCGTCCGAGTTGTCACTGACTGAAGGCCAAGCCGGGCAGGCCATTTCCATCTCGGGTTTCTTTGCTGTCATCACCAGCCTGTTGCTGGCAGCCGTGACCCAGGGGATCGACCGCAAACCGGTGCTGTTGGCCACTACTGCGCTCATGCTGGTTTCCGGCGCGATGGTGGCGTTTGCCCCGAACTACCTGACATTGATGGTAGGGCGCGCCGTGCTTGGGATTGCCATTGGTGGTTACTGGTCGATGTCCACTGCAGTGATGATGCGCATCGCGCCAGAGGCACTTATTGCGCGGGCTATTGCCGTGATGCAGGGCGGTACTGCGTTGGCCACGGCCATCGCGGCGCCCGTTGGGAGCTACCTGGGCGGCTTGATTGGCTGGAGAGGGGCGTTCTTTTGCGTCGTGCCGTTGGCTGCATTGGCGTTGATCTGGCAGGCCTTCACGCTGCCGGCTATGCCGAGCCAGCGCACTCAGGTATCGGCCTTCGGCCCCCTGCGCTTGCTGGGGGACTGGAAGATCGCACTTGGCATGAGTGCAGTAGCATTCCTCTTCATGGGACAGTTCACACTCTTCACGTATCTGCGGCCTTTCCTGGAGAAGGTCACGCTTGTCGACCTGCCCACGCTCTCGCTCCTGCTGTTGGTCATTGGTGCCGCAGGTTTGCTAGGCACCCTGTTGGTGGGCGCGCTTGTTAACCGAAACCTGAACAGGATTTTGGTGGGAATACCGCTGATCATGAGCGCTATCGCATTCGCCGTGATCGCAGTGGGTACCTGGGTGGTTCCAGTTGCGGTTTTGCTCGGCCTTTGGGGACTGATCGCCACGTGTGCGCCCGTGGGGTGGTTCACCTGGTTGGCCAAGGCGCTGCCGCACAATGCAGAAGCCGGTGGTGGCTTGATGGTTGCGGTGATTCAGTTGGCGATCACAGCTGGTGCCACAGTGGGCGGCTTGCTGTACGACGGGGCCGGTTACCGGGCTACCTTTATGGCCAGTGGCGTATTCTTGCTCATCGCAGCCACGCTGAGTGTTATCACAAACGCTATGGGAGATCGGCGCAGGCGGTGATAATGGGGGCAACTACAAGGGCCAGTCATGCTAACCATCTCCAATAACGTGCATCTGCCGGATGCCGAAATCGAACTGACATACATCCGCGCGCACGGCGGGGGTGGGCAGAATGTCAACAAGGTGTCCAGCGCCGTGCACCTGCGCTTCGACATCCGTGCCTCATCGTTGCCCGAGTTCTACAAGGAGCGACTGCTGGCGCTGCGTGACAGCCGCATCACCGGTGACGGCGTGTTGATCATCAAGGGCCAGCAGTATCGCACCCAGGAGCAGAACCGTGCTGACGCACTGGCGCGTCTTGCCGAGTTGATCATCAGTGCCGGCAAGACCGAGAAGAAACGCCGCCCCACCAAGCCGACCCTCGGCTCGAAGACCCGCCGCCTCGAAGGAAAAGCCAGGCGGAGTACGGTCAAGGCGGGTCGGGGTAGGGTGGACTTCTAGTGCGGGTAGGCCAGCACCTCAGGGTCAATGCTGTGATTGCGCCTGCAGGTTGTGAGTTGGAGCCGAAGCGGCAAGGGCGGCAGGCCTGGATGACAGGGCTGCGATTGCTGCTATCAAGGCGAGGCCACCAATGAAGCACGCGACCGGGACCCAATCGCTACCGTTGGACATGAGTGCGTAGCACAGACTGGGTGAGAAACCGGCAATGGTGTGCTCAAGTGCAACCCCAAAACTGAGTGACTGGATGGGCCTCAATATCGACTGACCTGCAGCAGGTGGTGATGGGGGCGATCCCGCTCGCCCCCGTAGCCTGATAACCGCACGATATAAATGCACTGGGCATTCAGCGGGTGGCGTGACAAAGCCTTTCTATGATGCGGCGGGCCCTGTTGGCACCGACGTCAACATGAATATCAATCATCTGCCGTTCACCGAATCGACACAGGTTCTTGTATTGAGATTCGATAACAACTTTGTCCTCATCAAATGTCATTATGGTTTGCTCAACTACTTTCGCTTTAACTTCTTCGTGATTGCTTTCCGGGTTGGTGGCGATGGTCCAGAAGTAATGGCTAGTGGTTTCGGTTTCCGGGGTCACGCCATGGAAGCCGCGCATGTGGAAGCCGCCCCGCTGCGGATTGTCCAGGGGCTCGGTTCCGGCATCTACAGCGCCGGTCCAAATACGCAAGTGGCTGATATGAAACTCAATTTCCTGCCAGCGATCGACAGTGCCCTTGAATGGGTAGGCGGCGACATAGGTCGGAGGTGGGACGGAGTCAGGCATGTGTCGAACAACGCGAACCGAATGGTCGTCACTTTCTACCGTCATTTGGGCATTCATGTGAACGCTGGCGTTGCCGCCAATGGTGCGTAGGTGGACATAGCCCAAATGGCTCAGATCCATCAAGTTGTCGTGTATGAGCTGATAGGGCGCGTCGTAGTGATACACGTCACCCTCAAAAAGATAATGCTCATTCGTGTGAACATCGTAGGCAGGAGGTTCATCGATAGGCTCTGGGTGTTCGGGGCTGCCAAACCAGATCCAAACGATCTGGTCTTTTTCAACCACGTGAAAGGCTGCCACTTTTGCTTTGCTAGGTATTTTTTCCTGGCCGGGGATCTCAATGCATTTACCGGCTTCATTGAACAAGAGACCGTGATAGCCGCAGCGAAGGCCGCTGGCTTCAAGTGTTCCATCAGACAGTGGTAGTGCCCTGTGACAGCATCGGTCTTCGAGTGCCGCCACCTTGCCATCCGCTGTGCGGAACATCACGACTGATGTGTTCAGCAAGGTTCGGCCCACGGGACGATCCTTGAGTTCCCAGCCCAACGCAGCCACATACCATTGATTGAGCGGGAATGTGGAAGGCTTGGCGGGTGCAATATCCTGGGCGAGTGACTGAAGGGGAGAGGCAGTCATAGGAGTCTCCGTTGCAGTGAATGTGTTGGTTAGAGATCAGAGGTCAAGTACGAGTCGAGGTGACTTTGCCCGGGAGCAGCACGGCGTGAAGCAATCATTTCTGGCGTGTTCATCGGCGGTCATGAATTGATCCCTGTGATCCGGGATACCCTCCAGCACGCGTGTCACGCATGTCCCACACACGCCTTGTTCGCAGGATGTTTGAACTTCAATTCCCGCGTCGTCCAACACCTCGAATACGCTGCGGTCGACTGGAATTTCAAAGGTTCTACCGCTCCTGGCGAGCACTACCTCGAAGGGCGTGTTCGAACCCTGGTCACTGACCTGGCCCGTAAAGAACTCCCGATGCATGCGCGCTTGCGGCCAGCCGGCCGCCTCGCCGGTTTCCAGAATGTGGTTCATGAAGCCGGTGGGGCCGCACACATACAGATGGCAACCTTGATCGACCCTATCGAGAATGGCGGCGGCATTCAGTTTTTGCTGCTGCACGCCGCTGTCATCATGGAAAGCGATGCGGTCCGCGAACGGCGCATGAGCAAGTGCGTTGACGAATGCTGCACGGTCGCTGGAGCGGAAGCAGTAATGAAGCTCGAACTCCAGGCTGCGATGCGAAAGCTCATAAGCCATGGCCAGGATTGGGGTAATACCAATGCCCCCGGCAAACAGCAGGTGGCGCTTTGCGCGGTGGTCGAGCTGGAACAGATTGCGTGGCGCACTGATCGTCAGCGTTTGACCTTGCTCTACAGCTGAGTGCATTGCCTGCGAGCCGCCGCGGGAGCTAGGCTCCCTCAGAACACTGATGAGATAGCGATTACGCTCTCGTGGGTCATTGCACAGCGAGTACTGGCGAATGAACCCGCCTGGTACATGAACGTCGATGTGGGCACCGGCTTCAAAGGGCGGGAGTGATCCGCCATCCAAGGGGCTCAATTCAAAGCTGCAAACACCTTCTGCTTCGATTGCCTTGCGGCTGACGTTGACTTCAAACATGACTCATCCCTCCACATTCAAGCGGCTACGGAAAATTCACAGGTAAAAGATCGACCGGGAGGAGGTCAGCCTGGCGCGAAGGGCGGCAGCTCTGGCTTGCAGCCAGGCACGCGGGAAGTGACTAGGTGACGGGTGTTCATGGCATTACCTGATAATTATTTTTGTGAGGTGCTGTGACGGCATATCATGCTGGGCTGGCCCCAGCTATCGGTTGAGTAAATCCTCGGATCAATTGGTTGCGGTGTCAACTAATTTTCTCCAAGGCCAATTGAAGGTGTGCTCTCTATGTCCACGGCCCCCCAGCTAGACCTCGCCCGCTATGTGCCCGCGCTGCTGAATTTTCTGTCGAACAAACTCTCCTCAGGGGCTTCGCAGTGCTATCGAAAACACTTCGGGATTGGCGTTGTGGAGTGGAGGATGCTGTCCATGCTGGCAGTGGAAAGCGGGATAACGGCGAATCGTATCTGCCAGGTGATCGGCCTCGACAAAAGTGCTGTTAGCCGCTCTCTACAGGCGCTGGAGGTGGCAGGGCGAGTTCGTACGGAAGTAGATCCTGCTGACGGAAGGCGCTACACCGTTTCGCTTACCGAGAGCGGTGTGCAGTTGTACAACCGGGTCTTGATGGTTGCGCTTGAACGAGAGCGTCGCTTGCTGAGCGGCCTCTCGTCAGCCGAAGTCGATACCTTGATCAACTTGCTTGGACGCTTGAACAGCCAGGTCTCTCACGTCAACGACTACGATCCAGAGAACCCCTGAGCGTGGTGACCATGATCTTCATCCGTTCGACGACCAAGCTGAACCTGAGATAACACTACCGGCTACCGGCGGCCCCTTCCGGTATCAACCTTCCAGTCTGCCTTCGCACCTTTGCGCGGGCATACCCCCCTCCGACCATCGCAACCGCACGATTCAATGCTTGGCCACAAGTATCGCGATTGCCGATAGGTCACATCCCAACAAGCGATTAGTCAGAGCCCTGCACTGAGGTCAACCTGTTCCCGTCGTCTGGTCTATCCCGCCAGCTGACTTCACTTCGGCAGGTCGATCGCATCGATCCCGTTCGCCTCGTCCGGCCGTGGTGGCAAAGAAAATTGCCAACAAAAACAATAAAAGAGGGTTCGTTCGATGGCTATTCGCTCCATCGCCGCAGCGCGGCGTGCGCCTTTCACTCTGACGCTCGCCACTGCCTTGGTCTGCGGTCTTCCATGTGCCCAGGCGTTTGAAGTGCAGACCGACAACCCTGACCTCAGTCTGCGGTGGGACAACACGCTCAAGTACAGCTCTGCCTGGCGCCTGAAGGACCAAAGCAGCAAGCTCAGCAGCGGCTCGGTGGCGTTGAACCAGGACGATGGCGACCGCAACTTTGACAAGGGCCTGATCTCCAACCGCCTGGATGTACTTTCTGAACTGGACATTGGCTACCGCGAATACGGCGCGCGGATCAGTGGCGCGGGCTGGTTCGATACCGAATACCAGAAAGACAACGACAACAATGACCCGACGCGGGCCAACCAGCGTTCGGTTGCCTACGACGAATTCACCGACGATACCCGCCACTTGCACGGCGGCGACGGCGAGCTACTGGATGCCTTTGTCTACTGGAACGGTGATCTGGCCGACCGCGCGCTCTCGGTACGTCTGGGCCGCCACGGGCTGATCTGGGGTGAAAGCCTGTTCTTCGGCGCCAACGGTATCGCTGGCGGCATGGCACCGGTAGACGTGGTCAAGGCAGTGTCGGTACCCAACACCCAGTTCAAGGAAATCACCCGGCCGGTCAGCCAGCTGTCGACCACCTATCAACTGACCGATGCATTGTCAGTCGGCGCTTACTACCAGTTCGAATGGGAAGAAACCCGTTTGCCGGGGGCAGGCAGCTATTTTTCGGTGAGCGACACCATTGGCGAAGGTAACGAGCGACTTATTGTCGGCGCACCGTTCCCGCCATTTCTGGGCGGCAACCCCGGCAGCCCGGCAGCCTTTTTCCACGGCAACGACAAAGAAGCCAAGAGCTCGGGGCAGGGCGGCCTGCAGTTGCGCTACACCGCCGACACCGTTGAGTACGGCCTTTACGCCATCCAGTACCACGACAAATCCCCCAAGCTGTACTTGAAACCAAGCGCTACCGGACCGAACTTCGCCACTGGCCAGATCGGCGAATACTACTGGGTCTATCCCGAAGAGATCCGTGCACTGGGCGCAAGCTTTGCCACCACGCTGAATGAATACAGCTTCGCCGGTGAAGCCTCCATGCGCTGGAATATGCCGCTGGTTTCCAACGGCCAGACCGTTACGCCGGGCATGGTTGCCGACAATGACGACCATCCGCTTTATGCCGTGGGCCGCACGGCGCACCTGAACCTCAACATGCTGGCGTCGCTGGGCCCCTCGTTCATCGCCAATGAGGCAAGCCTGGTCGGCGAAATCGCTTGGAACCGCTTGCTCAGTGTCACCAAGAACCGTGCTGCGCTTGACCCGAGCGCTACCGACGACGGCGTTGGCATCAAGCTGGTGTATAGCCCGACATATCGGCAGATTTTCCCTGGCATCGACCTCAGTGTGCCAGTGGGCGTCAGTTACTTCCCCATGGGCAAATCGGCGGTGATCAGCAGCTTCGGCCCGGACCGCGGTGGCGAATTCAACATCGGCCTGAATGCCACCTACCTGGACCGAGTCACCTTCGGCCTGACCTACACCCACTACTACGGCCCAGAGGACACCAACCTCAACGCCGCCAGCCAGTTTACGTTCAAACAATCACTGAAAGACCGGGACTACCTGGCCTTCTCGGTCAAAACAACATTCTGAGGGGACGCGTGCATGAACATTCCTTTCTCACTCAAGCACTTTTGTGTGGCCCTGCTCGGCGCTGCCGCGCTCAGTTTGCAACCCGTGCAAGCCGCTGGCCCGGATGATCTGGGCAAGCAACTGACGCCGCTGGGCGCTGAGCGCGCCGGTAACGCCGACGGCAGCATTCCGGCCTGGGACGGCGGCTACACCAAGGTGGACCCCGCGTTCAAAGAGGGTGGCAAGCGCGGCGATCCGTTTGCCGCTGACAAACCGCTGTTCAGCATCACTAGCAAGAACATGGACCAGTACGCGGCCAAACTCAGCGATGGCACCAAAGCCATGTTCAAGCGTTACCCGGACACCTATCGCATCGACGTTTATCCAACCCGGCGCAGCGCTGCAGCTCCGCAATGGGTGTACGACAACACCCTGAACAATGCCAAGCACGCCAAGCTGGTGCAAAGCAGTGCAGGCCTTGTGCCTGAAGGTGCCTACGGCGGTATTCCGTTCCCGATCCCGAAAGACGGCACAGAGGCGATGTGGAACCACATCCTCAACTGGCGCGGCACGTCACTGGCGATGGATTTCCGGCATTACCTGATCACCGCCGATGGCGCCCAAGTACTGACTACTGACGGCAAAGCGGTGCAGGAGATGCCGTATTACTACAAGGATGGTAACGCCGCCAGCTTCGACGGTGACTATTGGCTGTTCCGCCTGCTCAACGTTGGCCCGCCATTGCGGGCAGGCGAACAAATCATGGGACGTACCAACCTCAATGGCGACAAGTCAGAGGCCCACGTCTACCTGACCGGTCAGCGACGAGTGCGCAAGCTGCCCAACGCCTGCTGCGACACCCCTACGCCGGCGACTGCAGGGGTGATGTCGTTCGATGAGCTGAGTGTGTTCCAAGGTCGGCTGGACCGCTTCAACTGGAAGTTGGTGGGCAAGCAAGAGATGTACATCCCCTACAACACCAATAAGGTCCAGGCTGCCGGCAAGCCTGAAGACCTGTTCGACAAACATCATCTGAACCCCGACCAAGTGCGCTGGGAGCTCCATCGCGTGTGGGTGGTAGACGCCGAACTTGCACCCGGCAAGCGTCACCAGTTGCCCAAAGGGCGGTACTACCTCGACGAGGACACATGGCAAGCCATGCTCGGTGATCGCTGGGACGCCAATGGCCAGTTGGCCAAGACCCTGTGGTCGCTGCCTGCGGTGATGCCAGACCTGCCGGCGGTGGCCCAGTTGTCTTCGGGTTTCTACGACCTGGTGTCCGGTGCCTGGTTCATCCAGAACGTTTACACCGGCAAAGCTCAGCAGTACGCCTTGGTTGAACGTTACAAACCTGCTGAATTCTCACCTGCCGCAATGGCCGGGCGCGGCGTGCGCTGACGATGTTCAGGGGAGGGTGCACAGCGCCTTCCCCTCCTGCGACAGAATCGAGGTAGATATGAACACACTGCGTCAGTTGAGTGGCCTGTTGTTGGCCCTCCTTATGCCTTTTGCGCCTTATTGCCTGGCTCAAGGGCTGGTGGTCGGCGACGTACTACAGAGCCCGGCGGCCAAGGTTGCCAACCCTCAGCGCGGGGTTTTCACTGCCCTGGCCTTGGCGGGCCAGCGCCTGGTGGCGGTAGGTGAACGCGGTCTGATCCTGCTATCCGATGACAACGGCGAGCATTGGCGTCAAGCCAGCGTGCCGGTATCGGTGGGGCTCACCGCAGTGCAGTTTGCCGATGCCAATGTCGGCTGGGCCGTGGGCCATGGCGGTGTGGTACTGGGGACGGGCGACGGTGGCGAAAGCTGGCGACTTCAGCTCGATGGACTGCGTGCAGCGCAGCTTGAATTGCAGGCAGCGCAAAGCGTGCTGTCGAACCAGGCGGATGACGAAGTGGCGCAAGTACGCGTACAAACCGCCGAACGCCTGCTTGCTGAAGGGCCCGACAAACCACTCCTGGCGCTATCAGCCCGTGACACCAAGCATGTGCTGGTGGTCGGTGCCTACGGCCTGGCTTTGCGCAGCGATGACGGCGGCGCTAGCTGGCATTCAGCGATGGGCCAGATCGATAACCCAATGGGCCTGCACCTGTATGCCGTGGCGTACCAAGGTAATGACTTGGTGCTGGCCGGCGAGCAGGGCTACTTAGCGCGGGCGCTGGACGGAGAACACTTCCAACAGATAAGCAGCCCCTATGCCGGCACGCTGTTCACCTTGGCAGCGCGCGGCGACGGTGCACTGCTCATTGGCGGGCTCAAAGGCCACGCGTTTGTCCTGGCGCCCGGGACCGAGCGCGCCGAAGCGTTGCCGACCCTGGCGCCGGTGTCCTTCAGTGATGCCCGTGTTTTAAACGATGGTCGCGTGCTGCTGGCCAATCAAGCGGGCGGATTGTTTGCAAGCGCTCCCTCGGGATTCACCCCGGTCTCCGAATCATTGCGCAAACCGGTCTCAGGCATCGTCCAGGCCGCCGATGGCAGCCTCGTTGCCGCGGGGTTCTCCGGGCTTTCGCGCCTGCCACAGCCCACCGTTTCCGCTCCGGAGTGAGTCAATGAATTCCGCTCGCCAAACCCTGTCATCCGCGTCCGATAACTTCGATCCTCGCTCTGGATCGCTGATCGAACGCGCACTGTTCAATCACCGCCATTGGGTGCTGTTGCTGTGCCTGCTGACCACCGTGCTGCTCGGCTGGCAGTCGGGCCGCCTGGAGCTCAATGCCAGCTTCGAGAAGATGATCCCCACCGGGCACCCCTACATCGCCAACTACCTGGACAACCAGAAGGAGTTGTCCGGCATCGGCAATGCGGTGCGTATCGCCGTCACCAACCGCCACGGTGATATCTACGACGCCGATTACCTGCGTACCCTGCAGGCGCTGAGCGACCAGATCTACCTGTTGCCGGGTGTTGACCGCGCCTACATGAAGTCGCTGTGGACGCCTGCCACCCGTTGGGTTTCGGTGACCGAAGAGGGCCTGGACGGCGGCCCGGTGATTCCTGATGAATACGATGGCAGCCCGTCATCGCTGGGCGAACTGCGGCGCAACGTGCAATTGTCCAACGAGATCGGTCAATTGGTAGCCTTCGACCAGCGCTCCAGCATCATCTACGTGCCGCTGATGGCGCGCACGCCCGATGGCAAGCCGTTGGACTACCGGGTGTTGTCCGATCAGTTGGAGACCCTGCGGGCGAAGTACCAGAGCGACAGCGTCGATATCCACATCACCGGTTTCGCCAAGAAAGTCGGTGACCTGATCGAAGGCCTGGAGCAGATCCTGCTGTTCTTCGCTGTTGCCATCCTGATCACCACGGTGGTGCTCTACGGCTACACGCGTTGTGTGCGCAGTACCTTGCTGGTGGTGTTCTGCTCGCTGGTGGCGGTGGTCTGGCAGCTTGGCCTGCTGCCCCTGCTGGGCTACGAGCTGGACCCCTATTCGGTGCTGGTGCCGTTCCTGGTGTTCGCCATTGGCATGAGCCACGGCGCGCAGAAAATGAACGGCATCATGCAGGACATCGGTCGCGGCATGCACCGCGTGGTGGCTGCGCGTTTCACCTTCCGCCGACTGTTCCTCGCAGGCCTCACTGCGCTGCTGTGCGACGCCGTGGGCTTTGCCGTTTTGATGCTTATCCAGATCCAGGTGATCCAGGACCTGGCGATCATCGCCAGCATCGGTGTGGCCGTGCTGATCTTCACCAACCTGATCCTGCTTCCGGTACTGCTCTCCTATGTCGGCGTCAGCCCTGACGCTGCTGCGTTGAGCCTTAGAAGCGAGCGGGCCGAGGAGGGGGGCCAAGTGCGTCATGCATTCTGGCGCTTCCTTGACCTGTTCACCCGCAAGCCCTGGGCCGCCGTCTGCGTGGTTGTCAGCCTGGTGATGGCAGTGCTCGGCTTCCTGGTCAGCCTGAACTTGGCCATCGGCGACCTTGACGCCGGGGCCCCGGAGTTGCGCGCCGACTCGCGCTACAACCTGGACGATGCCTTCATGACCCGCAGTTACGGGGCCAGCAGCGATCTTTTCGCGATCATGGTGCGTACACCAAACAGCGCCTGCGCACGCTACGACATCCTGCGCAAGGTCGATGAGCTGGACTGGCAACTGCGCAGCCTGCCGGGCGTGGACTCGACCAACTCGCTGGCGCTGCTCAACCGTCGGATGCTGGTGGGTCTCTCCGAAGGCAGCCCAAAGTGGTACGAACTGCAGAACAACCAGGCGATGCTCAACATGATCACCGCCAGCGCGCCGCGCGGCCTGTACAACGAGTCGTGCAACTTGCTCACGCTCTATGTCTACCTCTCCGACCACAAGGCGCAAACGCTGACCCGGCTGGTGGAGCACGTCGAAGCCTTCGCCGCTGCCAACGACACCGACGAAGTCAAATTCCAGTTGGCTGCCGGTAACGCCGGGATCGAGGCCGCTACCAACATCGTGGTCAAGGAAGCCAATCGCGAGATGCTGTTCTGGGTCTACGGCGCGGTGATCTTGCTGTGTCTGATCACCTTCCGCTCCTGGCGCGCCACCCTCTGTGCGGTGATCCCGCTGATGCTTACCTCCATTCTCTGCGAGGCGTTGATGGTCTGGCTGGGCATCGGCGTCAAGGTCGCCACCTTGCCGGTGATCGCCTTGGGCGTGGGCATTGGCGTCGACTACGCGCTGTATGTGATGAGCATCATGCTTGGCCACCTGCGCCAGGGCGCCAGCCTTTCCGAAGCCTATTACCGCGCGCTGGTCTCCACCGGCAAGGTGGTGATGCTCACTGGCGTGACCCTGGCCATCGGCGTCGGCACCTGGATCTTCTCGCCCATCAAGTTCCAGGCCGACATGGGCGTGCTATTGGCCTTCATGTTCGTCTGGAACATGGTCGGCGCACTGCTGCTGTTGCCAGCGCTCGCCTATTTCCTGCTACCAGCGACCCGCCGCAGCGATGCAGTCGTCGGCGCCGAGCCAGTCGCCGATAGGCAGCCCGGCAAGGCAGCCGCCACTGGTCGCCCGTTGTTGCTGGATACCGCCACCCGCTGACCTTCGCCCCAACAACAAGAGCACATGGGTATGACACCACTGATCGAGACCTTGCAAATCCTCTGGCTCGCACTCCCACGCGGCCTACGGACGGCCATGGAGGCGCACTGCAATGAGCACTGAGCGCCAGGCGGGTTTGCCGCAATCCCTGTTGCTACTGTTCGGCAGCTGTTTGCCGGTGCTGGGCGCGGTGCTGCTGGCACCGGTACTGCCGCGCATGCAGGCGCATTTTGCCGATACACCCGGCGCCGAAGTGCTGGTGCCTATCAGCCTGACCATTCCGGCGTTAGTGATCGCGCTGCTGGCGCCGTTTGCCGGTGTCATCGCCGACCGCCTGGGGCGCAAGCCGTTGTTGCTGGCCTCGATGATGCTTTACAGCCTCTGCGGGCTGCTGCCGCTGTGGCTTGAGTCGCTGCTGGGTATCGTCATCAGCCGTGCAGGCCTGGGCCTGGCGGAGGCTGGCATCATGACCTGCTGCACGACGCTGATGGGTGACTACTACCAGGGCGGGCGGCGCGAGCGCCTGTTCGCCCTGCAGATGGTCGCCACTTCGCTTTCGGCGGCAGTGTTCATCGCCTTGGGCGGCGCACTTGGGCAAAACGACTGGCGTCTGCCTTTCGTGCTGTACGGCGCCGGCCTGTTGCTCCTGCCGCTGATGGCAATGCTGCTCTGGGAGCCGAAGGTCGCTGAAGCCGCGGCGTTGTCTGGCAAGGCTGAAGACTTCCCGTGGCGCAGGCTCTTGCCGTTGTACCTGCTCACCGTACTGGCGGGCGTCAGCCTATTCATCGTGCCGGTGCAAGCCGGCTTCCTGCTCACCTTGCTGCACGTCGATTCGCCCCAGCAGATCGGCATGACCATGGGCGCCAACCAGCTCGGCGTGCTGGCCGGTGCACTGAGCTTCCGCCTGCTCAACGCCCAGCGCCGGCAACACCTGCTGCTGCTGGCTTTCGCAACAGCCGGGGGCGGTGGGCTGCTGATGGCCACCACCGACAACCCAGCGCTGGTGGTGGTTGCGGTGCTGATCAATGGCCTGGGCATCGGATTGATGCTGCCGACCCTGATCACCGGGGTGATGAGGCAGGTCGATTTCACCCAGCGCGGCCGCGCCACCGGAGGCTTCACCGCGGCCCTATTCGCCGGCGAGTTCATCAGCCCTCTGGTGGTGCTGGGCCTTAATGGCGGCGTGGTCGCCCAATTGCCTGGCGCCCTGACCGTGGTGGCTGTCGCCCAGTTGCTGCTGGCGCTCGCCTGCGTGGTGCTGGCGAAGTGTTTCCGTTCGCGCGGCGCTGGTGCTACCAGCACGCCTGATCACATCTAGAGGTAGCCATGCCCCTCGTGACGGCAATTGATTGAAAGGAGTTTTCATGCAAGCACTTCCCCCATTCCAGCGCGTGGTCACCGGCCACGACAACGAGGGCCGCGCCGTGGTCACCCTGGCAGGCCCTACGCCCAACAACTTCCCGCTCAAGGCGGTGCCCGGCACCCTGTTCTATGAGGTCTGGAACAGCAGCGTCAGCCCGGCGCTGCTGGACAATGGCGCCGACCCAACCGACAAGCCCCTGCAGCTTTCCCCCGGCGCCCAGGGCAGCGTGATCCGTGTGGTGGATATCCCGCCGGACAGCGTGCAGAACCAGGTCAGCGCCGAGGATGCCGCTGCGGCCTTCGCCGAGATCGGCCAAGCCCATGCAGGCACTGGCAAGGCTGACTCCAGGCACAAGCTCATGCACCGCACCGAAACCCTCGACTACGGCCTCGTCACCGAGGGTGAGGTATGGCTGGTGCTCGACGGCGAAGAAGTCCACCTCAAGCGCGGCGACATCGTGGTCCAGCGCGGCACCAACCATGCCTGGAGCAACCGCACCGAGAACATGGCGCGGATGGTCTTCATCCTGCTTGACGGCCGCTACGCCCCCGAACTCAAGGAGATGCTGCAATGAAGCTTGCCACACTCGACGACGGCAGCCGCGACGGCCGCCTGCTACTGGTTTCCTGTGACTTGAGCCGTGCGGTGGACGCCGCCGATATCGCCCCCACGTTGCAAGCGGCCGTGGATGACTGGCCGAACGTGGAGGCCGACTTGCGCGGCCGCTACGATGCCCTTAACAAAGGTGAACTCGCCGGCGCCTTCGACTTCGACCCCAACCGCGTGATGGCGCCGCTGCCGCGTGCCTGGCAATGGCTGGACGGCTCTTGCTTCCTCAGCCATGGCGAACTGATGCAGCGAGCGTTCAACCTTGCGCCCATCGAAGGCGTAGAGTCCACGCCGCTGATGTACCAGGGCGCTGGCGACGACTTCCTTGGCCCGCAGCAAGACATTGCACTGCCCAGCGAGGCCCACGGCATCGACTTCGAAGGCGAGTTCGCTGTGTTGGTGGACGAGGTGCCCATGGGCTGCACGGCCGAACAGGCACTGAAGCATATTCGCCTGGTACTGCAGGTCAACGACGTCAGCCTGCGGGCGTTGGCACCACGGGAGATGAAGACCGGCTTCGGCTTCGTCCAGGCCAAATCCTCCTCCAGCTTCGCCCCGGTGGCCGTTACCCCTGACGAGTTGGGAGGTGCCTGGCGCGACGGTCGCGTGCACCTGCCGCTGAACGTGGAGTGGAACGGCCAGTGGTTTGGCCACCCGCATGGCGGCGCCATGCACTTCGGCTTCCATCAGTTGATCGCCCATGCCGCACTGACCCGTCGCCTTGGCGCCGGCAGCGTGATTGGCTCTGGCACCGTTTCCAATGCCGACCGCAGCGTGGGGTCGGCGTGTATTTCCGAGCGCCGCGCCATTGAAATGATTGAACACGGTGCGCCGCGCACCGGCTTTCTGCAATTCGGTCACCGCATTCGCATGGAGGCGCGCAACACGGATGGTTCACCGTTGTTCGGTGCCATCGACCAGCAGGTAGTCCAGGCAGCCCCGCCATGCGCGTGATGATTACCGGAGCTGCCGGTTTCCTTGGACGCTTGCTGGTGCAACGACTGCTGGACAAGGGCCAACTGCGCGGCCAGCCGTTGGAAGCGCTGGTGTTACTGGATCGGCAACTGGAGGGTTTTCCTTCCGACCCGCGCCTGCGCTTGCTCGCCGGCAGTATCGCAGAACCGACCCTGTTACGCCGCGCCCTGGCCGATGGCGTGGATGTCGTGTTCCATCTGGTGAGCGTCCCCGGCGGCGCAGCCGAGGAGCACTATGCATTGGGCCGGCAGGTGAATCTGCTGGCGACCCTGGAACTGCTCGATCAGTTGCGCAACGCTGCGCGGCCACCGGTGCTGGTCTACGCCAGCAGCGTGGCCGTGTACGGCGCGCAACTACCGGCACGCATGGACGAGCAGTGGATGCCGCGTCCGGCGCTGTCTTATGGCGCGCACAAGGTCATGGTGGAAACCCAGCTCAATGACCTCGCCCGCCGTGGCGAGGTAGATGGCCGCGCATTGCGGCTACCGGGCATCGTCGCAAGGCCCCGCGAGCCGAATGGCTTGCGTTCGGCCTTCATGAGCGACCTGATGCACGCCCTTGCCGCGGGAGAAAACTATTGCTGCCCGGTATCGCCGCAGGCCACCGCCTGGTGGATGTCGGCGCGTTGCTGCGTCGACAACCTGCTGCATGCCGCCGAACTGCAAAACCCCGGCCCTCAGCGGGTGTGGCAGTTGCCAGTGCTGCACCTGGCCATGGACCAAGTGGTCGAGGCTCTGGTCGAGGCCTTCGGCGACGACCGTCGGGCCTTGGTGAGCTACCAGCCGAACGTGGACCTGGAGGCCCTGTTCGGCCGCTATCCGCCTTTGCGTACCCCGCAATCGCGAGCCCTGGGATTTCATCACGATGGCTCTGCCCAAACCCTGGTGCGTAACGCCCTTAGCCTGAGCCAACGCCCGCGCCATGCGCGCGCGTCATTACAAACCCTTTGAGACCTGCTGCCATGACCCTTGCCCGTAAACGCCGCCTCGTCGATCTCTCGGTAACGCTGGACAACAACCCCTACACCGACCCGCCGCCGCTGCTGCCCAAGATCGACTACATGGACCACCAGCAGGGTTGGCCAGAAATGGCCGCGATGTTCCCTGGCCTGTCCCTGGACCAGATGCCGGGGCACGAGTCGTGGGCAGCAGAGCGCCTGTCGATCACCACCCACAGCGGCACTCACATGGATGCGCCTTGGCACTACGCCTCTACCACCGACGGCGGCAAGCCGGCGTTCGGTATCGATGAGCTGCCGCTGGAGTGGTGCCTGCAAGCGGGAGTGAAGCTGGACTTTCGCCACCTGCCCGATGGCCATGTGGTGACTGGCGCCGAGGTGCACGCTGAGCTTTCGCGTATCGGCCATGAGTTGCAGCCGCTGGACATCGTGCTGGTGAACACCCGTGCCGGCAGCCTGTTCGGCGAGCCGGGGTATCTGGAAGCAGGTGTCGGCATGGGCCGTGAAGCCACCCTCTACCTGCTGGAGCGCGGCGTGCGGGTCGTGGGTACCGACGCTTGGAGCTGGGACGCACCCTTCAAGTACACCCGCGAACGCTTCGCCGAGAGTGGCGATGCGTCGATCATCTGGGAAGGCCACAAGGCTGGGCGCGACATCGGCTACGGCCAGATGGAGAAACTGGCCAACCTTGATAGCCTGCCGGCCAGCGGCTTTTTGGTGTCTTGCTTCCCTTACAAGATCAAGCATGCCTCGGCCGGCTTCGTCCGCGCCGTGGCCATCTTCGAAGAATAAGAACAGGAGCAACTCCCCATGCGATTACGCGTACTGTTGGCGGCCTTAGCGTGCCTTGCGCCAGTGCTCGCCGATGCGGCCGAGCGCCCCAATATACTGCTGATCGTGGCCGATGACCTGGGCTACTCCGACCTCGGCGCCTTCGGTGGTGAAATTGCCACACCGAGCCTCGATCACCTGGCGGCCAGTGGTCTGCAGCTGACCAGCATGTACGCTGCGCCGACCTGTTCGCCGACCCGATCCATGCTGATGTCCGGCACCGACAACCACCTGGCCGGGCTGGGTACCATGGCCGAAGGGATGCAGCCATTCCAGCGAGGCAAGCCAGGCTATGAGGGCTACCTCAACCAACAGGCGCACTCCATCGCCGGCCTGTTGCGCGATGGTGGTTACCGTACCGCCATGGTCGGCAAGTGGCACTTGGGCCTGGCCCCGGAGCAGGGCCCGGACCGTCGTGGCTTCGAGCAGTCTTTCACCCTGCTCGAAGGGGGTGGGGTGCACTTCAAGCCCGCCCCTGGCTCGACCGCGAAGATCGAACAACTCTCTTACCGCGAGAATGGCAAGCCAGTGGAGCTTCCGGATGACTTCTATTCCACGGACTTCTATACCGACAAGTTGCTGGCGTACCTGAAGGCGGGGCAGGGCAGTGGCAAACCCTTCTTCGCGTATGCGGCTTACACCTCGCCACACTGGCCGTTGCAAGCACCGCAGGCTTACCTGGATAAATACCGCGGTCGCTACGACGGCGGCTACGACGCGGTTCGCCAGGCGCGAATCGAGCGCATGAAAGAAAAAGGCCTGCTGCCTGCCGACTTCCAGAGCGCCGCGCCGCTCCCGGTCACCCCGCAGTTGCCTGGCTGGGACCAACTGGACCCCCAGCGCAAGCGCATCGAGGCGCGCAAGATGGAGATCTACGCCGCGATGGTGGACAACCTCGACCACAACGTCGGTCGCCTGCTGGAATACCTGCAGACCAGCGGCCAGATGGACAACACCTTGATCGTTTTCATGTCCGACAACGGCCCCGCTGGCGAACGCCACGAGCAGTACTACCCCGCCGGTCCGAATACCGACAACCGCCTGGAGAATCTCGGCCGACGCGGGTCGCAGATCGACTACGGGCTGCGCTGGGCAGAGGTGAGCGCGGCGCCACTGCGGCTGTTCAAAGGCAGCACCGCCGAAGGCGGTATCAGCGTGCCGGCCATCGTACAATTGCCGGCCAGCCTGCGTCGCCAGGGGCTGGAGCGTGGCGTGGCACGGGTGGATGACCTAGCGCCGACCTTCCTCGCTCTGGCGGGTCTGCCGGACCCGGGTGACCAGTACCAAGGCCAGCCCAAGCATCCCATCACCGGCAGCTCCATGCTGCCGATGCTCGAAGGCAAAGGCCGGGCTGAGCCGGTAATGGCCGGTGAGCTGTTTGGCAGCCGCTATTACCGTGAAGGTAACCTGAAACTCCTTGGCCTGGTGCCCTGGAGCATGCCGGGCCAGCCCCAGCCACCGTTGCGTTGGCAGTTGTTCGACTTGTCGCACGATCGCGGCGAGCAGCACGACCTCTCCGCCAGCCAGCCGGAAACGACGCAACGCTTGCAGCAGGCCTGGCAGGACTACGCCCGCCGTGTCGGAGTGGTCGCACCGCCTCTGGCCAAGGCCCCATGAGGCGCCAGCTGATCGTTGTCGGTTGCTTGAGTGTGCTGGCCCTGGCGACGGTAGCTGCGCGGCCGCCCACCAGCCTGCCCTTGGGCAATGTCGCCGGTTGCGAGGCCTACGGTGGCTTGCCGGCGGGTTGGGGCAACGACCCGCTGGCCGGGATGGTCCGCGTCAGCGGCGGGCGCTTCACCCCCGGCACTGATGGGGGTTACCCGGATGAGCGACCGTTCGCCCCAGTGCACGTGGGCGACTTCTGGATCGATCGCACCGAAGTTACCCGCGCGCAGTTCGGCGCCTTTGTCGAGGCTACCCATTACATCACCGAGGCTGAGCGCTCCGGTGGCGCCGCGTTGTTCCACGTACCGCTGGACACGGCCAGCGACGGGTCGGCGTTGCCTTGGTGGCGTTACGTAAGGGGTGCTGACTGGCGCCACCCATCGGGCCCGGACGGGCCGTTGGCCAACCTGGACCAGTACCCAGTGACCTTGGTCACCCTGGCGGACGCCCAGGCCTACGCACAGTGGCGCGGCAACGACCTTCCCAGCGAGGCCGAATGGGAATATGCAGCGCGCGGCGTTGACCCCTCGCAACGTCTCGGCGAGGAACCACGCGACAGCAACGGCCAGCCCGCCGCAAATTACTGGCAGGGCGTGTTCCCCGTGCATGACGCAGCCGAGGACGGTTTCGCTGGCGTTGCCCCAGTGGGCTGTTTTGCCGCCAACGCCGCTGGGCTGTTCGACATGATCGGCAACGTTTGGGAATGGACGGCAGATGCCCAATGGGGGCCGCTGATCAGTCACGCCAATGGCGATCCGAGCCAATTGCGTAGCGCGCTTGCACCGTCGCGTCCTCAGGTCATCAAGGGTGGCTCCTACCTTTGCGCCGCGTCCTATTGCGCCCGCTACCGCACGGCGGCACGTGAGCGCCAGGATGCGGACCTGGCGACCTCTCATGTGGGCTTTCGCACCATTCGCCGTATCCCGCCAACAACCTTGACCCACTCGGAGTGGTAGGGTAGTACAAGCAGTCTGAATGACCCCTGGCCAACCGGTTTGCCGGGAAACGAAGAGCGGGTCGCCCCAGGGTATAGGGGGCGACCCGCTCACGGCGTGTCAGCGTTCGTGGAGCCACCCACCCTCAATGTTTGGGTGGCGGGCCGCCAGGGGCCCATTTTTCCTGGTAATGGAAGAGGAAGTACTGCGAGTTATCGGCACCGGGCGCTGCAACCCGCGCGGTCCAGCGCTCGTCATGCAGGTCCATGTCGGCGTCGTATTCCACGTGGCAGCCCATGGGGCTGTTGAAGTACCAGAACCAGTTGGACCCCAGCTGGTGACGCCCTGGCCCCCAGAACGACTCATAGCCTTTCTCGACGAAGCGGGTACCGGCAATCATTACCTCGGTTGGGCCACCCATGTGGAAGGTAAAGTGTTCGATACCTTTCATGAACGGCGGCGTCTGGATCAGGAACAGGGTGTGGTGGTCCTGGGTGCCAGCCGGGCGCAGGAAGGGGCCGGTGTCGACGAAGCGGTCGGTGCAGACAAAGCCCAGGCGGGTGTAGAACGCTTCAGCCTTGGCCTGGTCAGGCACGAAATAGACCACATGCGACAGGCTGCGTGGCAAAGCCGGCATGTCGTCGCTGGCGCCCAGCGAGTTGATGGCGCGGCCCAGCTGTGCGCCGGGGGCGTTGCTTATTTCGCCGGGCATCACCAACGGGCGGCGCAGGGTGATGCGAAAACCCAGGGCGAAACCCATGTCGTCCACGACGCGCAAAACGCCGTCCTCCCCACGCACAACGGTGCGGTCCTTGGAAAGTTCGGCCTCGATGGCCTGCAGGGTGGCTTCGTCGGCTACGCCGTAAACGGTTTCGCGCAGGGTGTTCGCAGTCTCCATGGCCTTGGGCAGGCGTGGGTCGTCGCGGTGGCGAATTTCAATGCCTGTGCCGTCCAGGGCCTCAAGGTAGCCGCCGGCTTCGTCCAGCTTGCCCGGCTTCAAACCGTAGTCGGTGAGGTATTGCACGCAGGCGTCGACGTTGTCGACGCCGAACACAAGGTAATCAGGTCCGATGATCTTCATGGTCGGTTTCTCTTCTTGTCTATCAGGCGGTACGACCACCGAGGTTTTCGGCGACCCAGTCGGCGATGTACTGGCCGGCGTTAATGGAGTTATCGAAGCTGGAGTGCTGCACACCGCCTTCGCGCGGGGTGAAGATCTTCAGTTCGCGCTTGGGGCTATTGACCAGTTGTTCGTAGGTGCGGTGGGCCCATTTGAGCGGGATCTGTGAGTCCTGCTCGCCATGGGTGACCAGGAACGGCACCTTGATCCGCTCCACGACGCCGTCCAGGTGGACGTTTTCGGCGATGGTCATGAATTCGTCGATGTTCTTACCGCCCCAGACCCAGCGCACATGCTCCCAGTAATGCGGCACCGGGAAGCTGCCTTCGCGTTCCAGGCGGCGCTTTTGCACGTCGCGCCAGTCGTGGTTGGCGCCCCACACCACGCCACAGGCAAAGCGCGGCTCGAAAGCCACCACACGCGGGCAGTAGTAGCCGCCCAGCGACACGCCTTCGCAGCCGATGCGCTTGGGGTCCACATCCGCACGGGTTTCCAGCCAGTCGAACACGCGGCTGCCCCAATGCTCGGCGTCATAACGGGCTTTCAGGTCGTGCAGGCGCAGCGCTTCGCCGGTGCCCGGCTGGTCGATCACCAGCGATGACACGCCCCGCTTGGCGAGCCAGGCCGGCAGGCCAACTCGGTATTTCATTTCTTTCGTGGAATCCAGGCCGTTGAGTTGCAGCAGTAGAGGCGCCGGCCCCTGTACGCCTTCGGCACGGATGAATAGCCCGGAAATGACTTTGCCCTCATAGGGGATCTCGACCCGCTCGCAGTTCTCGCCGGAGAGCGCGATGCCGCGGGCGAAGGTGTCGAGGAAGCGTTGGTAAAGCTCCATGCGACCTGGGGCGCCGTGAGCTTGCAGGCGTTCACCTGTGAGGTAGTAGGTTGCGGCACGGTTGTACTTTTCGCCGGCCGAAAGCAGGCGGCCTTTCTCTTCGTCCTCGCGGGCCAGGTCGCAGAGTTTGTCGGCCGTCTTCGACCAGGCTTCTCGAAAGGCGCGGGTTCCGTCGGCGTCAGGTTGCTTGGCGGCTTCCTGAAGCGGTTCGCACATTTCGACGATTTCACCGATGCGCGCGCCCATCTCGATAGCGAGGTTTACCGAGAGGTTCCAAACGTAGTTGGTGGGGAAATAGCGGAACATATTGTTGTTTTTCCTTCTTCTGGTCCTGGCCGCCATCGACCCTGCATAGCGAGGGCTATCGCCCGAGGCGCTGTTCGCAGATCGGCAGGGCTCAAGTCGGGCAACCCGGTGTGAACGCTCCCGCATCAGGCAGTGGCGCGGGCGTCGGCCGCCCCTTGGGGCAGCTTGCGCAAGCTCGCATGGGCCAAAGGATTGGACAAATCGCTTGTTCGGATGCCAGCTATCGGATTGCGAGATACCTGGCGTGCCGCCGTGACGGCAGGCATGGCGAACGCTGAGGGCACGCATCGCCAGTATCGATTGGTTGGCGCATCCGGGATGGGGCCGTAGCGGGACCCCGAATGCCGAGGGGCTCAAGCGGTAACGGCAGACTCTGGGCGGCTGACCATCTCTGTCAGCTTTTCGCGCAGCCAGCGCAGCATGGGGTCACGGTCCAGGCTGCGGTGCCAACTCATGTATTCCTGCATGGCCGGCAGCTCCACCGGCGGCGGCAAGATGCGCAGCGGCAGGTTGCGTGCATAAAGCCGTGCCAGGCGGCTGTGCATGGTGGCGATGCGTTGGGTCCCAATGACCAGTTGCGCCAAGGTATTGAAGTCGTGGGTGATGACTTCCACGCGGCGTTTGCAACCGTATTGGCTCATGAACCACTCCTCTATGCCGGGCGTACGGCTGCGCCCGAAGGCGACGCCGACATGGCCCAGCTCAAGGTAGCGTTCCAGTGTCAGGCGCTCGCCGATGCTGTGGTTCTCGGCGCACACCACGCAGACGTGCTGTTCGTCGAACAAGAGCTGTGAGGGGTGCTCCTTAACGATGAAGTGCTCTGGCGCGATCATCAGGTCCACTTCGCCGCGCATGAGCATTTCCATCGCGGTCTGGCCGGGGCTGATGAGTTCGAAGGTGATGTTCGGGGCTTCATGGTTGATCTCGCGAATCGCCTCGGCGAACAGCACGCTGATCAGGTAGTCCGAGGCCATGATGCGGAAGTGACGTTTACTCTCGGAGATGTCGTGCACTGGTTTGGCGGTGATGGAGGTCTGGATTTTCAGCAGTACGTCGCGAACCGGTAATGCCAGTTCCTTTGCCAGTGGGGTGGGCATCATCTTGCGGCCCACCTGCACTAGCAGGTCATCTTCGAAGTAGGTCCGCAGGCGTCCGAGCACACCGCTGGTGGCCGATTGGGTCATGTGCAGGCGGGCGGCGGCACGGGTGATGTTCTGCTCTTCCAGCAGTACATCCAGCGCCACCAGGAGGTTCAAATCCAGGTGTTTAAAGCGCATCACGGGCATCTCTTGTTGTATTTATTTTCGCGATACCCTGCATCCCGACTAACGATTAGTCAAATTGTTCCTGCCTTCCTAGCCTGTGCTCCTAGGGCCTCTCTGATGTCGTGCTATCCAGCCGCGATGGCGTGGTCCCGGTCAAAACACTGTTAATGCTCGGGTTGTCACGCTCGCGATCGACCCTGCGCTCCCACAACAAGAACAAGGATTCATCCATGAGCAGCGATATCAGCAAGGTACTCGTAGTCGGCGGCGGGATTGGTGGCCTCTGCGCGGCCATCGCATTGCGCCGCCAGGGCATCGCGGTGGACCTGGTGGAAATCAAGTCCGAGTGGACCGTCTATGGTGTCGGTATCATTCAGCAGAGCAACGTGGTGCGAGAGATGGCCCGCCTCGGCGTGCTCGAAGGCTACCTCGAAGCGGCTTATGCCTTCGAGGATGTTGGCATCTACGATCTGCAGGGCAATGCCCTGGTACGTATCCCAGGCCAGCGCCTGGCCGGCCCGGAGTATCCCGCCAACGTCGGTATCTCGCGCCTGTCTCTGCACCAGGTGCTGAGCACCACTGCGATCGACCTTGGCACCCAGGTACGCCTTGGCTTGTCGGTAGAATCCTTCCAACAAGACGCGGCCGGCGTGGATGTGAGCTTCACCGATGGCAGCGCTGCTCGCTACGACTTGGTTGTGGGGGCCGACGGCGTTTACTCGAAGATTCGCGGCATGCTCTTTGGCGACACCTACAAGCCGCGTTTCACCGGGCAGGCCGTGTGGCGCTACAACTTTCCTCGACATCCTTCCATTGATCATCTGGCGAGCTATGTCGGTGCTGAGGGCAACGCCGGCCTGGTACCGCTGTCCGACGACCTGATGTACATGTTCTCCACCTCCCACGAACCGGGTAACCCCCGCTATGAGCCGGCACAGTTGGCCGAACTGATGCGTGACCGCATCAGTAAGATCGCAGGCCTAGTGGGCGAGTTGCGCGAGCAGATTACTGACAGCAGCCAGGTGGTCTACAAACCCATGGAAGTGGTGTTCGTCAACGAACCTTGGTTCAAAGGCCGTGTGCTGCTGATTGGCGACGCGGCTCATGCAACCACGCCGCATTTGGGGCAGGGCGCAGGGATGGCAATCGAAGACGCGCTGGTTCTGAGCCTGGAGCTGTGCGGCAGCGGTTCGGTGGAGCGGCGGCTTGAGCGTTTCATGACGCGCCGCTTTGAGCGCTGCAAGTACATCAGCGAGAACTCGATCATGGCCGGGGAGAGGGAAATGGCCCGTGACGCGACGTTCGATCGCATCGGACTGACCAAGGCGATGCTCAAGCTGACCGCCGAACCGATCTGAAACTGCTAGCCGTGGCGGCTATTCCGGTGATTACGCGCTCACCCCCTGAGTTATCGAGGTCTCTGTGTCCCAGGATTTGACATTACTCTGCCGCGACGACCAGTTGCAGGAAGGCCTTGCACGTGGGTTCGACCCCTGGGCCCAGGGGCGTGACACCGTGCTTGCGTTGCGCTGGCGTGGCCAGGTGCGTGTCTATCGAAACCTGTGCCCGCACCTGGACGTGGCCATGCAGTACCGCAAGGACCGCTTCATGTCTGGCGATGGCCGGCACATCGTCTGCTTTGCTCACGGTGCGCTGTTTCAGCCCGACAACGGCTTCTGCGTGCTTGGCCCCTGTCAGGGCCAGTCGCTGCAAGCACTGATGGTAAAGGTCGACGTTTCGGGAAATGTTTGGCTGGAGGAGGGTGGCCCTCGGGCAAACGATGAGGCTATTGCGTGCGCTTCCATGGACTAGACCTGAACCTGCTGGTGGTGCTGGACGCTTTGTTTGTCGAGCAGCACGTCACGCGCGCCGCGGTGCGCCTGCACCTGACCCAGTCAGCGGTCAGCGTGGCCCTGGGTCGCCTGCGGGAGCACTTTAACGATCCGCTGTTCGTCCTCGTGGGCGGCGCCATGCTGCCCACGGCGCTGATGCAGTCGCTGCACCCACGTATCGACCAGGTACTGGAAAACGCGCGGGGCATTGCCTTCGCCAATGCACGCTTCGACCCGGGAGCGGCGCGCCGCAAGTTCCGCATCATTGCGTCGGATTATGTGATCGCGGTGCTCATGCCGGCGCTGATGCGACGGTTGGCCAGCCTTGCGCCCCAGGTCGACTTGCAACTTCTCACGCTGGTGCCGCTGCGCGGTGCCGAGCCGGGCAGCCTGGTGGATGAGGCCCTGGAGCACCGGCACTGCGACCTGGTGATCCTGCCGCTTGCCCATGGCTCGGCGCGTCATCCGCAATTCATCGTTGGCGGCCCCTGCCTATCGACCCTGCACAGTCGCCTGGCGCACCTCTACGCGCAGCGCTTTCCTCTGCGCCTGCTGCCACCACCACTCGCCATTCCCGCCACTCTGCAGGTGATGCAATGGCACGCCTACCAGGACAGTGACCCGGCGCTGGTCTGGCTGCGCCAGTTGTTGGCGGAGGTGGCGGGCTGACCACGACGGCTATCAATTTCTGTCATGGCCGGCTAGCAGGAATCTTCACTTCCTCAGGCATTGGCTGCCCAATACCGTGTCGGTACGACAACAACAGGACAGACCGCCATGCCCAGACGCCACGTTCACTGCCAAACCCTCTTTACTGGCCTTGAGGACCAGGCTCGCCACGACCAGGTGCTGATCATCGAAAAGGGTGTGTTCACCCATGTCGGCCCTCGCCAGACCGCTCCTCAGCCATTGCCTGGCGAACGCGTGATTGACACTGGCGGACACTTCGTCATGCCCGGCCTGGTGGATGTCCACACCCATCTGGTGTTCGGCAACGCCAAAAGCGAGGAAGACATCGACCTGCACGTCTCGCCGGAATTTCGCGCCCTGCGCGGTCTGTTTTTTACCCAGCATGTACTGGCCGCCGGCTACACCTCGGTGGTAGTGCCGGGTGACGCCGGGCATTGCAGCATTGCCGTACGCAACGCTATCAATGCCGGTATGTTCACTGGCCCACGCATTGCCGCCAGCAGCAATGTAATCGCCAACCGGCAGAGCCTGAACGATTGGTTCCCCAGTTGGGTCGGTACGCCTGAGTATTTCTCTGGCCGCCTGTGCGCTACCCGCGACGAGCAGATTGCGGAAATCCGTCGTCAGGCCAAGGACGGCGTGGACCTGATCAAGATCGCTATGGACGGCCCGCACATGCGTCCCAACGGTGAACATATCGCTGCGTTCACCCAGGACGAGACCCGCGCCATGGTCGAGGAGATCCACCGCCTTGGAAAAAAGGTCGCCGTGCATGCCTATGGCCGCGAAGCGGTGCTGTATGCGGCGAAGGCGGGGGTGGACGTGATCTTCCACGGGTTTTTCCTAGACGATGCCTGTATCGAGGCAATACTCGAATCGGGTAGTCACCTCGCTCCGACCTTCACCATGCTCGCCAACAACGTCGAATTTGCCGAGGATTACGAGCCTTCGACCCGCTGTGGTTACGCTGCGATGCAGCGCCGTGTGATCGAGGTGGGTTGTCGCAACTTGCGCCGCGCCCGGGAAGCCGGTGTGCCGTTCATGACCGGCAGTGACAGCGGTTTCGCCATCACTCCCTACGGTGAATGGCACGCCCGTGAAATCGAGATTTTTGTCGACTGGTTGGGTTTCAGCCCTGCCCAGGCATTGCGCGCGGCAACCTCGGTTGCCGCGCGGATGATGCCCGTGGCGCAGCAGGTGGGCGCCATCGAGGTTGGCCGTCGCGCCGACTTCATCTGTGTTGATGGCTCCCCCCTGCAGAACGTCTCGATTCTTCAGGAGCGCGAGCGCATACGTGACGTGTACCTAGGCGGGCATCGCGTGGAGGCCCAGGTACCGGGCTACGATCCCTACAAGGTCAGTGACTTCAACACGGTGAAATGGGCCGAACTTCACACCCGGCAACGGGCCGTGGACATGGGCAAGCGCAGCGCACCTGAACCTGAGCAGGAGGTAGGCCGGCATGAATAAGCTCACCCTGGAACTGGCGTCGCAGATGGTCGACACTGCGCTGGCAGAGGGCCGGCGGTTAGCCTTGCAGCCACTTTGTGTTGCGGTACTGGATGCCGGCGGTCACCTGCTGGCGCTCAAACGCGACGAGCGCGCCAGCCTGCTGCGACCGCAAATCGCGTCGGGCAAGGCCGCCTCAGTGCTCGGCATGGGCTTTGGCGGCCGCGAACTTGCCCATCGTGCTGCCGCGCTTCCTGCATTCTTCAATGCATTGAGTGCCCTGGCCGGCGGCAATATGGTTCCGGTGCCCGGCGGGGTGCTGGTGCGTAATGGGGCAGGGGAAGTGATCGGCGCTATCGGTATCAGCGGTGACAGCTCCGACAACGACGAACGCTGTGCGATTGCCGGCGTGCTGGGGGCAAACTTGATGCCCGACAGTGGTGCATGTTGATAGGAAAAAAGCCATTTTTGCCACTGCGGCTTGGGTGGCTTTTCTCATTTCATACGCTTATTGGGTGCGCTCAGCCTCGGATATCTGAAAAAGTTTCAGTCTCAAATCTGCCCGCGCCAATCCAAGCCCTAGATGCATGTGTTGTATTGCCGTTGGGAATTCAACGGATGCAGTTGTGGGCGATCCAGTTGATGAACCGGTCGGCGTACAAGAGGGAGGAAAGATCGGGAATGGGATGAACGCCCGCGTCACACAAGAAGCCCTAGCGACCAAAGTCAAGATCTCTGATAGCGGGCCGCAAGGTGCGGCTCGTCAGCTCACATTCGGAAAGAACAAAGTCTGTTTTTATGAAGCTGCTCGGCTCTCGCTGAGGATTGACAGGCGGCAGAAAGGTAACCAACCTGCGCGTGCTAATAAGAATTAAATAATTCTCCGAGCCTCCTGCATAGCTGCCAATTCTCGGGTTGATTAGTTACGCGTCAGGCCGCAGCTTTTACGCACAATCAGCTTCGGTTTGAGTAAGAACTTCATGGCAGGGGTGTCTGGGTTCTTCAGGCGCTTCATGAGCATTTCGCTAGCAACCTCTCCAATACGCTCAGGCTCCAGGGCCACGGTGGTGAGGGGAGGGTTGCAGTATGCGGAGCTCGCGACCCCGTCACTCCCGATCAAAGCGATGTCCTCACCCGCCTTAAGTCCTCGGTTGCCCAGCTCGCTGAGCGCGCCAGTGGCAATCAGGTCGTTGTAGCAAACCACTCCTGTCGGCCGACGATCCATGTCGAGCAGGCGACTCATGCCGTCTTTGCCGCCAGCCAGGCTGATGGCAGTTTCGATCATCCAGTCCGGATTTGGGGTAATCCCGTTTTTCTCCAAGCACTCCATGTAGCCGTGCAAACGCTCCATGCTTACCGAATAGGTGCTGTTGCGCCCGACGAAGGCAATGTCCCGATGCCCGAGGTCAATCAAGTGCTGGGTGGCGAGTTGTATGCCGACGTAGTTGTCTGCCCCGACGAAGTCGGTCTCAGGTTGTCGGTCGCAGCAGCGATGAATACCAGACCGCCTGCGGTAGTGATCGGGCCGCCGTTGCTTGGTACGCCGAAACGAACTGGCAGGCCGGTTGGCAAGCCGAACGGGCCGTTCGCACGAGCAGTACCCAGCGGGTTCTGCCACAGCACTTTACGGGTGTGCATATCGATGGCATTGATCATGCCGAATGGTGGTTCGTTGCGAACCGCCCCTGTTGGCGGTTTTTTCGCCTGGAATTCAAGTAAGTCGCATTCGGATCGAACGGAAGTGGAAAGGACTCATGCTCGAGCAGTGACGCTCATGGGGAATGGATGGGCCTGCCTCAGGGCGTCAATTTGTCCATGATCTGCTCACGGCACACGCTGAGCACTTCATCAGCAAGTGGTGAGTCGTCCGGACAAGCGCGAGACAGAATCAAGGCGCCTAGGGCGTGTGCGAAGGTGTCGATGATTTCCGCACGACTTGCTTTCGGTTCGTCATCCTTGCCCTGTAAAACCTCCAGCAACTTTTCAATCCCAGCCTCGTAAGCTGCTTTGATGTCATTGGACTGTCGAGCGGCGTCTCCGCCCAGTGCCGCTAGGGTGCAACCTTTCCCTTTCTCATCGCGGTGCTTGCGGGACAGGTAGAAATTGACGAAGTCGGCGAGTTCGATGCCCTGCATCTGCTCGACCGTCTTGTTGATTCCGCACGTCGCGGATTCACCTATCAAATCCGCCTTGGATTTGAAGTGTTTGTAAAAACCGCCGTGAGTGAAGCCGGCAGCTCCCATGAGGTCTGCAACACCCACGCCGTCGTAGCCGCGCTCACGGAATAGCGTGGAAGACGTTTCCACGATATGGGCCCGGTTAGCTTGTGCTTGGGCCTTGGTGACCTTCATTTCTCAGCTCTCTTCGCTATCAAGGCAGCCAATATCATACATTGATGACGTTCATAATCAAAGTTGTTGACTGGATTGATGACGATCATCATCATTAGGCTATGTCTTCCACTGAGAGAGCAAAACGTCATGAGCTATACCCATCTCACCGTTCCGACCCGCACAGTAGAAGTAGGCGGCGACACCTTCACCTACCGTCGCTGGGGTAATCCTTCTGGTGTTCCCCTGGTCTTCATTGCCCACTTCCGTGGCGGGCTCGATCACTGGGATCCGATCATCACTGATGGTCTGGCTGCGGATCGTGAAGTGATCCTGCTGAACGGTAGGGGTGTAGCGTCGTCGTCGGGAACACCGGCCACGACCATTGAGCAAATGGCGGATGACATTGCAGCGGCCATCAAGGCACTGGGGCTGACCCAAGTCGACCTGCTTGGCTTCTCCATCGGTGGTCTGCAAGTTCAGGAGGTGGCGCTTCGTCACCCCGAGTTGGTACGCAAGCTTTTGCTGCTCGGCACCGGACTGCGCGGTGGTGATCCAACCATGGCGGAGGGGGTGAGAGAGGCCGCTTCGAACCCCGCTCCGACCATCGAAAACTTCCTGTTCCTCTTCTTCGGTCGTTCGGAAGCAGCCAAGAAAGCGGGCCTGGCGTTCTGGGAGCGCCGCAACCAGCGCGCCGATCAAGACACCCCAAGCTCGATTGATGTCGCCATGGCACAGGGCGCTGCTTTTGCAGCCTATGTCCAGTCGGCACAGGGCGAGAACCGCTTCTCTTACCTCAACGAGCTCAAGCAGCCCACCTTGGTAGTCAATGGCGTCGACGACGTCATGATCCCTTCGATCAATTCGTGGAGCCTGGTGCAGAACATCCCGAATGCCCAGCTGCTGATCTACCCGGACTCCGGTCACGCCGCTCACTTCCAGTATCCCGAGCGCTTCCTGAAACACGCTCTCCAATTCTTGGAAGAGTAAGGCCACCCCCACCTGGGCTGCTGGGAGCGCGTAAGCGTCTTCAATAGCGGTGTGTTTGAAACCTAATTCGTAGTATCGGAATGTTGAGAATGGCTGAGAAATCCGTATTTGAGCCCTACACCCTTGGGGCAATCACCCTTTCCAACCGTATCGTGATGGCGCCGCTGACGCGCAACCGAGCGGAGGAGGGCCTGCTGCCGAGCCAGTTCGCCGCTACCTACTATAGCCAGCGCGCTTCTGCAGGGTTGTTGATCACTGAAGCTACCCAGGTTTCAAAGCAAGCTCAGGGCTACCAGAACACGCCTGGTATCTTCACCCAAGAACAGGTGAACGCTTGGCGCGAAGTGACCGAGGCCGTCCATGCTGAGGGAGGTCGTATCTTCCTTCAGATCTGGCACGTTGGCCGGGTATCGCACGTCGTTTACCAAGACGGTCAACCGCCTGTAGCACCTTCTGCAATTCGAGCTGCTACCAAGGTCTCCGTGAATAACGAACTTGTGGATGTCTCCGAGCCTCGTGCGCTTCGTATCGAAGAACTCCCAGGCATTGTCGAAGACTTCCGACAGTCTGCAGCTAACGCCATCAAGGCCGGCTTCGATGGGGTCGAGATCCATGCAGCCAACGGCTACCTGCTGGATCAATTCCTGAAGGACAGCGCGAACAAACGTACCGACGCTTATGGTGGTTCGGTAGCCAACCGGGCACGGCTCGTTCTGGAAATTGCCCAGGCGGTGGTATCAGAAATTGGCGCCGAGCGCACGGGCATCCGCATTTCGCCTGTCTCTCCGTTCAATGATGTTTCCAGCACCAACGCTCAAGAGCAGTACGACTACTTGATCGACAAGCTCAATGAGCTTGGCCTGGTGTACCTCCACGTTATTGAAGGTGTGCCGGGTGGCCCACGTGATATTGCTCCGTTCGACTACGCCGGGCTGCGCAAGCGCTTCACCAACACCGTGATCGTCAACAACGGCTACGACGTGGAGCTCGCTTCCTCTCAATTGACGTCAGGTCAAGCAGATCTGTTTGCGATTGGTCGGCCCTTCATCGCAAACCCTGACTTGGTCGAGCGATTGAACTCCGGTGCTGCGTTGGCAAGCTTCGACCCCGCGACACTCTACGGCGGCGGTGCAGCGGGTTACATCGATTACCCCGCACTGGAAAACGCTTAAGCCCAGCGCGTCTATCTTCAATTCGAGATCATTGATATGACCCAGTACATCGCCGCACCCAACCAGACCCTCGAGATCGATGGTGTTGCCTTCGCTTACCGTGAGCTCGGGCGCCAAGGTAGCGTTCCCCTCATCCTTCTGAATCATTGGGGAGCCGTTCTCGACAACTTCGATCCACGCATCGTCGACGAGCTGGCTAAGCATCACCATGTAATCGCCACGGACTATCGCGGCATTGGTTTGTCTGGTGGTGTCGCGCCGCTTACCGTCGCAGAAATGGCCCGCGATTCCGTGGCGTTTATCAAGGCGCTGGGCTTCGACAAGGTCGACCTCTTCGGCTTCTCGTTGGGTGGCTTCGTTGCTCAGGAGATCGCGATCACCCAGCCTGGCCTGGTGCGTAAACTGATCCTGACCGGCACCGGCCCTGCCGGGGGCAAGGACATTGACCAAGTCGCCGTGGTTTCCATGCCGCTGATCCAGAAGGCGATGTCCGAAGGAATTGATCCGAAGACCTATCTCTTCTTCACGTCGAGCGAGGCGAGCCAGCAGGCTGCTAATGCTTTTCTGAATGCCATGCTTGAACGCCAGAGCGACCGCGATCTTCCTGTCACTCAGGAAGTCTTCGGTCGCCAGCTTCAAGCCATTCAGGCCTGGGGGCAGCAAGCTCCACAGGACTTGTCTAGCCTGGATATTCCGGTGCTTATCGCCAACGGTGACCAAGACATCATGGTTCCGTCCGCACTTAGCAGCGATATGGCAGAGCGCATTTCTGGCTCTACGCTGGTTATCTACGAGGATGCTGGTCACGGAGGAATTCTCCAGAACCATGCTGACTTCTCTTCGAAAGCTCTCGCATTTCTTCGTGACTAAGACAACCGCAGCCAGGAGTCGGACAAATGAGTCAGCCTACTGCAATCGTGTTCGGTGTTGGCACTACCCGAGGTGTCGGGGGAGCGGTCTGTAAGCGTTTTGCCCAAGAGGGGTATCACGTCATTGTCACAGGCCGAACTTTGGAAAAGATCGAGGAAGTCGTTGCAGACATTCGGAGTTCCGGCATAGGGAGCGCCGAAGCGTTGCAGACTGATGTCACCGTCGAAGAGCAAGTCATCGCAGCGTTTGATCTTGCGATGTATCCAGGCGCGGGCCGAGCCCCTGCCGACGTCGTGGTGTTCAACGCGGGCAATAACGCCCTGATCGATTTCACTCAGCTCACAGCCAGCCAGTTCGAGGACTTTTGGCGAGTAGGCTGCTACTCGGGCTTCCTCGTTGGCAGAGAAGCAGCCAGGCGGCTGGTTCCTTTGGGTCGTGGCACCGTGATTTTTACCGGTGCTTCAGGAAGCTTGAGGGGCAAGCCTGGCTTTGCCCACTTTGCCGCCGCCAAGGCGGGATTGCGGATGATCTCTCAAAGCATGGCACGCGAGTATGGGCCTAAGGGTATTCATGTTGCTCATGTCGTCATCGATGGCGGCATCCTGGGTGACCGACTGCGAAATGCTGCCCCGGCCAGGGTGGAGAGCATCGGGTCAGAAGGGCTGTTGGGATACGAGGCGATTGCTGAGAACTACTGGACGTTGCATTGCCAGCCACGATCCGCCTGGACTCAAGAACTCGACCTTAGGCCGTTCAAAGAAAGTTGGTGATCGCCTGATCACCTGCACTTCGGGCACCTCTACATTTTGGAATTTTGAAGATATGAAAGCGTTTCTGATTGATCGCTACGGCAAAGACGTCGTTGGTGATATCACTGAAGTTCCAGAGCCAAAGGTGGGTGATTTCGATGTTCTCGTTGAGACCCACGCTGCAAGCGTGAACGTTCTTGATATCAAAATTCGGAAGGGCGAGTTCAAGTTGATGCTGCCTTTCAAGATGCCCCTGATCTTGGGTAACGATGTCGCTGGCATCGTGAAACGGATCGGTGGGAAAGTCAGCCGCTTCCGGGTGGGCGACGAGGTGTACGCACGTGTCGGCCAGGCGCGTATGGGCGGCTTTGCGGAATTCGTGGCCGTCAACGAAGCGGCAGTCTCGCCCAAGCCTACCAATCTGAGCATGGAGGAGGCGGCTTCGCTGCCATTGGTGGGCCTCACAGCCTGGCAGGCTTTGGCGGAAATGGCCAAGGTTCAACCAGGGCAAAGGGTTCTGATTCATGCCGGTTCCGGTGGCGTCGGTAGCATCGCCATCCAAGTCGCCAAGCACCTGGGAGCATTCGTCGCAACAACCACGAGTACCGTCAATGTGCCGTGGGTAAAGGCGCTGGGTGCCGATGTGGTGATTGATTACAAGACCCAGCATTTCGAATCGCAGTTGAGTGATTACGATGTCGTGCTCAGTGGGCTGGGCGGTGATGTTCTCGAAAAATCCCTCCAGGTACTGAAGCCAGGTGGTCAGTTGATTTCCATCTCTGGCCCACCTACCCCTGAGTTTGCTGAGCAGCTTCGCCTTTCCTGGTTGTTCAAGCAGGTCGTGCGTTTGATCAGCCGTGGGATCAGGAAAAAATCTGAGCAGAAGGGCGTCAGCTACAAGTTTCTGTTCATGAGGGAGAGTGGTGCGCAACTGGCTGATCTGGCCAAGCTGGTTGAGGCTGGGGTTATCAAGCCTGTAGTGGATCGCACCTTCCCATTGGATTCGACGCGTGATGCTTTGGCATACGTCGCGCAAGGCAGAGCCAAAGGTAAGGTAGTGGTGAAGGTGAGGTGATCACCTGGGCGCAAAGGGGAGCGAAAGCTCCCCTTTGTCGGCTAGTCGCTTGTCTCGTCATCCGAGGCTCGGCATCTCATTCTTCAGAGATTCACGTACCCAGTAGATTGGCTCAGAAGCCCCTCTCAGTCCGTAGTGACGAAGATGACTCAACCCCCCGAATGGTTAACCCTCTACCGCGTAGTGTCCTGATTTCGAACGGCGCTTGTAGGGCCTTAAGCACTTTTCTCAGATAACAAATTTGTACTTCTATGATCTTGGTACCGGGATTGAACTGGTATCCCCAAATTTCCTCATAGATCGTCGTTCGGCTCACGACGTTTTCTTGATGGCGAAGAAGCAATGTCAAAAGGCGGCAAGACGTGGCCTTGAGCGGAAAGTGAAGATCTTCGAATCTGACAGTCCGCGTGCTTGCATCCACGATGAGCTCACGTACGGGCGTCGTGAAAGCTTGCTGATCTTCAAGATGTCCTAGGTAGGAATTGCCTCCCACGCCTTTCTGGGCGCTTACGCTGGGCTCTAAAATAGCCATCTATCTGTTGGTCAAGCAGCTTGGTTGAAGAGCAGGGGAACGCCACATGCCTCACTCAATCGATGCATGTAATCGCGCACTTGATCTGGGAATTCAACGGTTCGAACGATGGAGAGCGATCGCAATACGGGCCAAAGCGTCACATCGTTGATGCCGATTGTTGTTCTGTCCTTAACCAGCGGAACAAGGTCGTTGATCAGAGGTTGCAGTTCCGCCACCAGCTTGGATGTGGCTCCACGCAAAGCCTCCAGATCCCCGAAGGCTTGTTCCTCCCGCAGCCGGTACGCCTCTCTTGCCATTGGCGTGTTGATTTCTGCGAAGTCTGCCTGGACGAAGCGTGGTATGAATAGCTTGAGTGCCGTGGGCCAGGCTTCTTTGACCCAAGCGTCCAAGGTTGGGTCTTGCGGCGCCACCAGTACTGTCGGGCCGATGCCATCGAGATATCGCACGATATCTAGGCTTTCCCCAATATGGCTGCCGTCTTCCTTCTGCAGGATCGGCACAGCCTTTTTTCCAATCAGGCGCAGGGGCGTTTCGGCATCGCTCTCCATGATGACCTGAAGCATCACCGGGAGACTCTTGAGTCCAACGATCATCCGAGCACGCGTGCAGAACGGGCAATGTTCGTAAATATAGAGTTTCATCATTCAAATTTATCCGGATTACTGCCGTTGGGCCTGGATGCTCAGAACTGTACTGAGCGTGTCAGTCCGCCATCCACGAGCAAGTTTGTGCCGGTGGTAAAGCTTGCAGCAGGGCTGGCCAGGAATACGACTGCTTTGGCTACTTCATCGGGTGTAGCCATGCGGCCCAACGGGTTTTCAGCTAGGCATTTCGCGAAGGTTTCGGGCTGGTCGCGCTCTATGTCACCCCATACGCCCTCAGGAAAATATACGTTTCCTGGGGAGACAGAGTTCACCCGAATACCTTCGCGCGCATGGCGTGCAGAAAGCGTTTTACCGTAGTGCAGCAAGGCTGCTTTCAATACGCCGTATGGCTCGGCGAACATATCGACTTCGCGGCCCGATACGCTGGAAATTAGGACAACCGATGCGGCTTGCGATTCACGCAGGGCGGGCAAGGCGGCTTTGACCATCGTCGCACTTCCCAGTAAATCGGTGTCGAAGGCTCGCCGCCATGTCTGCAAGTCATCTCCGCCAGCCAGAGCGCTCACGTTCGGCACGACGATATCGATTCCTCCAAGACGCTGCGCTGCATCCGTGACCCAGGCCTGCACCTGGTCGGGCTGGGTGACATCAACGGCGGTACCGATGGCGTCATGACCGAGTGCTTGTTGCGTCGTTTGGAGGCCTGCGGTACCCCGAGCACAGAATGCCACCTTGGCGCCCTCATCGAGAAACAACTTGGCAATTGCCCGCCCGATACCCCTGGAAGCTCCGCTAACCAGTACGCGTTTACCTTGCAAGCCCAAATCCATGATCAAACTCCTCTGTGAATCAGTGTCAAGACGGGGCCCAAGTGGGCCCCGTCAAGGCATTACTTACGCAGCTTGTATGCGATGATTTCGTCGCTGGTGCCGGTTTCCATGAAGGCGTGGCCAGACGCTGAGACGAGCACATACTGCTCGCCATCAACCTCGTACGAGATCGGGTTGGCTTGGGCGCCCGCCGTCAATGCGTCTTCCCACAGCACCTCACCGGTAGTCGTGTCGATGGCTCGGAACAAGTTGTCAGTCGCCGCGCCGACGAAGGTGAGTCCACCTGCGGTGACCACCGTTCCGCCATTGTTCGGCAAGCCGATATTCAGTGGCAGATGCGACGGGATGCCGAAAGGCCCGTTGCGACGCGCGGTACCCAGCGGCTCGTCCCACACGGTCTTGCCGGTATCCAGGCTGATTGCACGAATTCCGCCATACGGTGGTGCCGAGCACGGTACGCCGGTGCCCCAGTTACGCCATCCCGCATTCACACTGATCGCGTAAGGCGCGTTGACCTGCGGATAGGTCGATGCTCCACCTTCGCCCTTGCCCGATTTGCTGCCAGCCTTGTTCAGCGAGGTCTCATCAACCTTTGGCGCATAGATAGGTTTGAGCCCCATCTTGTCTGCCTGTTCACGCGGTATGAGCTGGTTGAGGTTAGGAATGTCGTTGTAATTGGCGATTAGCAGTCGTCGAACTGGGTCGATCGCGACCGAACCCCAATCGGAGCCACCGTTGTAGCCTGGGTATTGAATCCAGGGACGATCCACCGATGGCGGCGTCAGGTAGCCTTCGTAGTTGGCCTGGCGGAACTGGATGCGGCACATCAACTGATCGAGTGGTGAGAAGCCCCACATGTCCGCTTCGGTTTTCGGCGCCTTGCGTAGAGTGTGCCACTCGGAGGTAGGTTGAGTATTAGCCAGGAATTGGGGTTCAACGGAGCCGCCTTTTGGTGCCTTGACTTCACCAATCGGAACCAGAGGCTCGCCAGTTGCGCGATCCAGGATGTAGATGTCACCCTGCTTCGTCGGCAGCAGCACTGCAGCCACTGGTTTTCCGTCCTTATCAGGGAAATCAAGAAGGGTTGGCTGACTGCCCAGATCATAATCCCACACATCATGGCGGATGGTCTGGAAGTGCCATACGTCCTTGCCCGTCTTCACGTCGACGGCCACCAGTGAGGTCGAATACTTGTTTTCTTCCTCGCTACGGTTGGAACCGAAGTAATCAATTGAAGAGTTGCTGATCGGCAGGTAGACGTAGCCAAGCTGCTCATCGCCCACTGCAGCCGTCCACATATTCGGGGTGCCACGGGTGTAGGTGCTGCCTTCGGCTGGGCCATGAACGTTTTCAGGGTTACCCAGATCCCAAGCCCAGGCCATTTTCCCGGTGATCGCGTCGTAGCCGCGAATCACCCCAGAAGGTGCATCCTCGTCCTGACCGTCGCGGATTTGTGCTCCCGTGACCACCACGCCATTGACGATGGTAGGTGGCGCTGTAACCGCATACCAGCCGGGGACTTTTTTGCCCAGACCTTCCCAAAGATCTACGGTGCCGTTTTGCCCGAAGTCCTTGCAAGGCTCGCCCGTGCGCAGATCTACAGCTACCAGCCTCGCATCCAGTGTCGCTTCTACCACACGGCTGCGGCATTGTGCGGACTCAGGGATCTCTGGCGCGGTATACACCGCTACGCCGCGGCATGCTGCTGCGTGAGGAATGGCCTGATCAGGAACTCCAGGGTCGTGACGCCAGTTTTCCTTGCCGGTTGCAGCATTGATCGAAATAAGGATGTTTTTAGCAGAGCACATCAGCAGGTCGTTGCCGACCTTGACCGGGGTTGTTTCAGGCGAGTACCGACTGCCAGGATTCGGCAAGTCCCGTGTGTGATACACAAATGCGCGCTCCAGGCGCCCGACGTTTTCCGGGGTAATCTGCTTGAGTGGGCTGAAGCGCTGAGCGTCGTGATCGCCGCCATAGAATGGCCAATCGCTGCCGACCTGCGGCATCTGCTGAGCTTGAGCGAACTGCACCTGAAGCGCGCAAGAAACGGCGAGCGCCAGTGCGCTTCTGCATTTGACTGTTAGGAACATTACAAACCTCTTTACGCAGCAGAGCGGGGGGCGCGACGCAATGACGGCGACACGGCAAGGATCAACAATAGGATGACGGTGATTGCCACGAGACGTGGTACAAGCCCCCACCAGTTGAGTCCGACTTCCCATAAAGCCCAGACCAGTGTCAGGCCCCAGATCACGGCGAACAGGTACACAGCTGCTAATCGTTGCCTGCACAGCAGAACAGCGGTTACTACGCATCCCGCCCCAGTGAGGGCGTAATACCAGCTACCGCCCAAAGCCATCAGCCATACGCCTCCGCCAAAAAGGGCCATGCCAAATGCCCCCAGCGCCAGGGCTAACACGACGGTCGCCAGCCGCCATTTCCCGCTGTGACCAGCCGAGGCCCGGCCGTTGCTGCGGGATTCACTACTACGTTGATTCATGACGCCACTACTTCCTTCATTTGCTATTGATTCAGGCCACGGCCTGTTTGCCGGAGGCTGTAAAGCCGATGGGCCGACGTGTGCAGAACATCGAGAGGACTGAGCCGATCACAAGTAATGCGCCGACGACGACGAAGGCCAAGGCGAAGCTGCCAGAGCCGGCCACCACGTAGCCAGTCACGATCGGAGCGAGGAGACCGAACAGATTGCCGACTGCAGTGATAAAGCCAGCTGCAGTGCCGACATCGTCTTCCGAGCGCACCAGATCGTTGACCAGCGAGAGGTTCAGGGAAATCGCTGAGGCACAAGTGGCTAGCGAAAGCGTGATTACGAAAAGAATTGCCCAGGTATTGTCGATTGCAGGAACCAGGAAGATGACCGAAGACGCCAGCAAGACGCTGGCAACGACCATGCGCCTCTGTCCCGATTCTGCGGCCCCTGGGCGCATCACTTTGTCACTCCAGCGACCAATGACGATGGCAAGAATTGCAGCGCCCAGATACGGAATCGCGGTGTAGATACCGCTCGACATCACCGTCAGACCTTTCTCGGCTTGCAGATAGCTTGGCAACCAGGTCAGGAAGAAGTAGGTGGCATAGACCGCACATCCATGGGACAAGGCGATGGCCCACATGCTGCTAGAGCGAGCGAGGCCTTTCAGACCAAGGGAAACAGTCCGGGCAGGGTCTGCACTGGAAGAGACGCTGCCAGCGGCAATTTCTGCGCGTTCGGCATCCCCCAGCCACGGCGCTTTAGCGGGATGGCTGTACCACTTCAACCAGGCAGCCAGCCAGACGAAGCCCAATGCACCGGCCACGACAAATGCGATGCGCCAGCCGAATGTACTGATCAGCCAGCCGAAACCAATGGCACCAATGGCCGGCCCAACCAGGCTGCCGCTGTGGAAGACCGCAGTGGCCATACCGCGCTCTTTAAGCGGCATCCATTCGCGAATGACCCGGGCACCGGCGGGGTAGGTGGTAGCTTCTCCCATGCCCATGATCAGCCTGCAACTGAGCAAAGAGATGAAACCAGTCGACAATGCAGTGCAGGCCGTTGCAACCGACCAAACACCGATCCCATAACCATTAACCTTCTTGGGGCCGAAGCGGCCCACCAGATAGCCCATGGGGATGAGAGCGAGGAAATAGAGCCACACGAACGATGAGAAGAGGTATCCCATCGCAACTGGCGAGATATCGAATTCTTCCTTGAGGACTTTGGATGCGACTGAGAGCGAGACCCGGTCGACGTAGTTGATCAAGGTCAGGGTGAAGAGAAACGCATAGATCCATACACGTTTTTTCTTCAGGAGACTGGTGCCTTTTTGCATCGCCATCACCTTTGTACTTATTGGGACGATCCAGAGGAGTATCGGGCTGTACGGCACGAGCCCGCTCAACGAGCCCAGGCAGAAGGGCGTTCAACGTGAGCGGGTACCACCGTATGGCCAGAGAATGGTCAGCCTAGCCAGCGCTGAATGTTGGCGACCATGACGTCTTTGGAGATGCCGTAGCGGTCGTGCAATGTCGGCAGTGCGCCTGCATCCAGGAACTGATCGGGCAGCGCAACGTGACGTACTTCAGGCTGTACGCGGGCCTGCAACAACGCCATGGCGATGGCCTCACCCAGGCCGCCGATTTGAGTGTGGTTTTCCGCAATGACCACCAGACGGCCTTCGCGCCGGCATTGCTCCAGGATGGTCTGGACATCGAGCGGCTTAATTGTCGGAACGTGCAAAACGGCGGTGTCCACTTTGTGCTTGGCCAGTTCGTCTGCGACTTCCAGAGCACGCATCGTCATAAGGCCGGAGGAAATGACCAGCACATCGTTGCCATCTCGTAGGAGCTGGGCTTTACCGAGTTCGAATCGGTAATCGTACTCGTCGAGAATCAGCGGTACCCGCCCACGAGGCAGGCGCATATAGACAGGGCCGTCGTGCTCGGCGATCGCGGCCACGCACTGCTCGGTTTCCAATGCATCGCAAGGATCGATAACCATCATCTGCGGAATCGCGCGCATCATCGCCAGATCTTCTGTAGCCTGATGGCTCGGGCCGTACCCAGTCGTCAAGCCCGGCAGCGCTGCGCAGATTTTGACGTTCAGGTTTTCCTCAGCGATCACTTGATGAATGAAGTCATAAGCGCGTCGGGTGGCGAATACCGCGTAGGTGGTGGCGAAAGGCACGAAGCCTTCCTTGGCCATGCCGCCGGCAGCAGCCATGAGCAACTGCTCAGCCATGCCCATCTGCAGGAAACGCTCTGGATAGCGCTGGGCGAAAATGTGCAAGTCAGTGTACTTGGCCAAATCTGCAGTCATGCCGACAATGCGTGGGTTCTTTTGGCCTGCCTTTATCAAGGCGTGGCCGAACGGTGCTGACGTGGTGCGCTGACCCTCGCTTGCGATAGAGGCGATCATGGACGAAGTGGTGAGTTTCGGCTTTGTAGAGGAGGCGGCGTTCATTGTGGGCTCCGGGTCGCATAGATCTCGTCGAGGTCTGTAAGTGCTTGCTGCCACTCCTCGGGCTCGACCCTGATGAAGTGGTTCTTGTCCCGCTGCTCCAGGAAAGGCACACCCTTACCCATTAGCGTGTCGAACAGGATCACGCGAGGTTTGTCCCCCGTAAAACCGCGAGCAATGTCGAACGCCTCGATCACGGTTTGCAGGTCGTTGCCGTCTACACGCTGTACATGCCAGCCAAACGCTGCCCATTTATCGGCCAGGGGTTCGAACTGGAGGATGTCATGGGAGGGGCCATCAGCCTGCTGGCGGTTGATGTCTACCAAGTTGATCAGGTTGCCCAACTGATGATGCGATGCCGACATAGCTGCTTCCCACACCGCCCCCTCATCCAGTTCTCCGTCGGACATCGAGTTGTAGACGAAGGCATCGTTGCCCTTCATGCGCAGAGCAAGAGCTTGGCCTACCGCGATCGCTAAGCCTTGACCGAGTGAACCACCCGAGATCTCCATGCCGGGCGTATAGGTCGCCATCCCGGACATCGGCAGTCGGCTGTCGTCGGAGCCGTAGGTTTCTAGCTCTTCTTCTGGAAGAACCCCTGCTTCCAAGAGGGCGGCGTATAGAGCAATGGCGTAATGCCCGTGTGACAGTAGGAAGCGGTCACGACCTTCCCATTTCGGGTCATCAGCACGAATATTCATGGCGTGGCAGTAGGCGACAGCAAGCACGTCGGCCCAGCCCAGCGCCTGGCCCACATAGCCCTGGCCTTGAACCTCTCCCATGCGCAAGGCGAAACGCCGAATACGCCACGCGTGTTCCGACATCCTGGCCAAAGGCGGGTGGTGAATCTCGGTCATATTGTTCTCCATTGGTGACCAGCGATCCGGGTTTACTGACGCAATCTATTCATCAGTCAGCAACCGTATTGGGTAATGCCCTGATATTCATGTAAAAATAGTGGCTCGACAAAAGGTTTAAATTCGTCAACTAATGAACTGGATTCATCTATGAAGCTTTTGAAACGGGTGCCTCTCCCTGCCCTCAGAGTTTTTGAAGCAGCGGGTCGTACCTGCTCTTTTGTCGAGGCAGCAAAGGAGCTCGATCTTTCCCCGAGCGCGGTCAGCCATGCGATTCGCAAACTGGAAGCGGCCGCAGGACTTACCCTCTTCACGCGGAACACGCGCCACACATCCCTGACGCTAGAAGGCGCCATGCTGCTGGATCACGTTCAGCGCGGGTTTGAAGAAATGAGTCGAGGCCTTGCGATCGCGACCAACGAGCCTGCGGTACCTCTACGTCTGCACACGGCGCCCACCTTCGCCAGCCAGTGGTTGGTGCCGCGGTTAGCGAGTTTCCTAGAAGACCACGCAGGAATTGATCTGCGTATTTCAGCGAGCACAGACTATGCGCTGTTCGATAACGATGATTTCGACCTGGACATCGTCTACGGTGAGCCCAGACCGTCGCCTCATGAGAAGACGCCGCTGCGCATCGAGGAGTTAACACCGCTGTGCAGCCCGGAGGTAGCCAAGCATCTGCGCACCCCTCAGGATTTATATTCTCAGTTCCTAATCCAAAGCGACGGTCAGTCCGTCCAGTGGAGAGGCTGGTTTGCAGCGAATGGAATGCAGCCACCGAGTAACTACGGCTTGGCGTTTGACCGGAGCTCTATGGGCATAGCTGCTGCTGCAGGAGGTCTGGGCGTAGTACTTGAATCTGATTTGTTAGCCGAGCAGGAATTGGCGAGCGGTCGCTTGGTCAGTCCGCTTCGCCATGTCAGCAATAGCGTTCGGTACGTTGGTCACTACCTAGTGCATCCACGCCGACCTAGGCAGCCCCATGCAGTTTCTCAGTTTAAGCAGTGGATGTTCAAAGCACTATCGGCTCAAGCAATTTGAGCTGCCGAAGCCCAAGGCGTTGACGCTGGAGAATCAGACGGTGTGCACTGGCTTCTTGGAAATCCCCGCCGGCGGAGTCAAGCTAAGGCGATGAAGGAAATGCAAGCACCCTGGCTCAGCTGCTGCGGCAGCTATGCTCGTCGTCTCTAGTAGTGGGAAATGTGATGCAGCACCTCGATCACTTATCGTTGCACCTGTTCGTAATCATTTGCGAAGAAGGCACTATCGCCCGAGCCAGCGAGCGTGCATACATGGCGCCCTCCGCTGTCAGCAAGAGAATCTCGGACATTGAGGCGCGCTTTGGTATTACTCTGCTCAAACGCAGTAAGCGTGGCGTCGAATCTACCCCGGCGGGTGTCGCACTTTTGCGCCATGCACGAGGACTGACCCGCGCCATCGAATCTCTGCAAAGCGAACTGAGTGAATACGCGGACGGCGCACGCGGGCATGTGCGTGTGCTAGCCAATGTCTCGTCGATCATGGAGTTCCTTCCCGAGGAATTATCGGACTTCATGCTCGACAATCCGTTGATTCAGGCGGATATCGAAGAACGCTTCAGTCCGGATGTGGTGCGCGGGGTAGCGGAGGGCAATGCAGACCTGGGCATCTGCCGCAAGTCGATGGCCGTTGGCGACCTGGAGTTCGTGCCGTACCGGCAGGATCATCTGGCCGTGGTAGTTGGCGCCGATCACCCGCTGGCCGGGCGGGGCAGTATCGCGTTCGAAGAGACGCTGGATTACGAGCATCTGGGTTTGTCTGCATTCGCCACGCTCAATACCTTCATGCGCAACAGCGCTGAGGCGGCGGGCAAGGAATTGCGTTTTCGCTCGTACGTGTCGTCCTTTGACGCGGCCTATCGTCTGGTGCAGTTCGGCCTGGGCCTCGCAGTGTTCCCGCAGGAGGCGGTGGCGCGCTATGCGCAGCTGTTCGACCTGAGAGTGATCCCGCTGACCGATGACTGGGCGCTTGGCGAGTTCGTCATTTGCATGCGCGACCGCCATGCCTTGAGCCTGTCTGCGCGTCGCTTGCTCGACCATTTGCTGCTGCGTGCGCCGGCTTGGCAAACACGGAGCTGATCCATCGCGGCTGACGATGGATCAACCCGTGAAACACGTCTTTTCTGCCTGTCGTCCTGCTCTTAGTCTGGCCCCACGCTTCAGACAGAGAGACCGCGATGACAACAATAACAATCAACGAAGTCGGCATGCGCGATGGCCTGCAAAGCCTGCACACGGTAATGCCGACTGCCGCCAAGCTGCGCTGGATCGATCGCGCCTATGCCGCTGGCGTGCGCCATATGGAAGTTGCCTCGTTCGTGCCGGCCCGGCTGCTGCCGCAGATGGCCGATGCCAGACAGGTGGTGGGCCATGCCCTGACGTACCCCGATCTGCTGGTAACGGTGCTAGCACCCAACCTGCGTGGTGCGCAGGATGCGCTGGAGTCAGGCGCCCAGCGTATCGTCGCGCCGGTATCCGTCAGCACCGCCCACAGCCTGGCCAACGTGCGCCGTACGCCGCAGGAAATGGTCGAGGAACTGGGGCGCATGTGCCAACTGCGCAACGAGCTGGGGCGTCACGATGTGCAGATGATCGCCGGCATGTCGGTGGCCTTTGGCTGCACCCGCCAGGGCGATGTGCCATTGGCCGACCTGTGCGAGCTGACCCGCCAGGTGATCGAGGCGGGCTGCGACCTGGTCTCGCTGGGCGACACCACCGGCTACGCCAACCCCGGCCAGGTGGCTACTGTGATCCAGGCCGTTCGCTCCATTGCCGGCGAGCGACTGCGTGCCGCGCACTTCCACGACACCCGTGGCCTGGCCCTGGCCAACAGCCTGGTGGCGGTGCAGCAGGGTATTCGCGAGCTGGATGCATCGCTTGCCGGCCTTGGCGGTTGCCCGTTCGCACCAGGTGCGTCGGGCAATACGGTGACCGAAGACCTTGTGTTCATGCTGCAGAGCATGGGTTTTGACACGGGTATCGACCTGCCAGCGCTGATCGCTTCCCGCCAGCTGCTGCGCGAGGTGCTGCCGGATGAACCGCTTTACGGCGCTATTGCCCGCGCCGGCCTGCCGCTCAACTACCGAAGGAACGCGTAATGTCCAGACTCCCCTTGGACGGCATTCGTGTCGTCGAGATTTCGCACATGGTCATGGGCCCCACCTGCGGCATGATCCTGGGTGACCTGGGTGCCGAAGTGATCAAGATCGAACCCACCCGCGGGGACGGCACTCGCCGCTTGCTCGGGGCGGGGGCGGGGTTCTTCCGCACCTTCAACCGCAACAAGCAGTGCATCGCCGTCGACCTCGACACCCTCCAGGGCCGTGAGGCGGTGCTGACGCTGATCGACAGCGCCGACGTATTCATCGAGAACTTCAAACCCGGGCGCATGCACACACTGGGCTTCGACTACGCCACGCTGCGCCAGCGTAATCCACGGTTGATCTATGCCTCGCACAAGGGCTTCCTCAGTGGCCCGTACGACAACCGCCTAGCCTTGGACGAAGTGGTGCAGATGATGGCCGGCCTGGCCTACATGACCGGGCCGGTGGGCCGCCCCTTGCGCGCCGGCAGTTCGGTAAACGACATCATGGGCGGCATGTTCGGCGCCATTGGTGTACTGGCCGCGCTCAACGAGCGCAACACCACGGGTGTCGGCCGCGAAGTGCAGAGTGCACTATACGAAAACTGCGTGTTGCTCGCGGCCCAGCACATGCAGCAGTACGTGGTGACCGGCCAGGCAGCGGCGCCGATGCCCAACCGCATCAGTGCCTGGGCGGTCTACGACGTGTTCACCTTCGCGGGCGGCGAGCAGATGTTCGTCGCTGCCACGGGTGAAGGCCAGTGGCAGGCCCTGTGCCAGTTGTTGGGCCAGACCGCCTTGCTCGACGACCCGACCTTGGCGACCAACAATGACCGGGTATTGCAGCGGCCGCGGCTGCTGGCGCATCTGGCCGAGGTGTTCGCCAATCTCGATGCCCAGCAATTGGCTACGGAACTGGAGGCGAACAGTATTCCGTTCGCGCCGATCCGCCGCCCAGAAGAACTGTTCGACGACCCGCACCTGATCCAGAGCGGTGGCATGGCGAACCTGCTGCTGGAAGATGGCAGCAGCACGCCGATGCCCTTGCTGCCGCTGTCGCTGGATGGCCAGCGCCTGCAGCCGCGCCGGCCGATCCCGCGGATTGGCGAACACACGCACAAGGTCATGCGCGAGCTGGGCTATAGCGATGAACGCATCGCCGAGCTGTGTGCGGCGGGGGTGCTGAAAACCGACGACCCGGCCCAGGGAGTGCACTGAATGGCCATCTATCGATACGACACACTGACCCCGACCCTTCACCCGGAAACCTTCATCGCCGAGGACGCCACGGTAATCGGCGATGTCACCCTGGAGCAGGGCGTGAGCGTGTGGCCGCAGGCAGTGTTGCGCGGTGACAACGAGCCGATCCGCATCGGCCAGCACAGCAATGTTCAGGAAGGGGCGGTGCTGCATGCCGACCCAGGGTTTGCCCTGACCGTGGGTCGCAACGTCACCATCGGCCATCAGGCCATGCTGCACGGCTGCAGCATCGGCGATGGCGCGCTGGTCGGGATCCAGGCGGTGGTGCTCAATGGCGCGGTGATCGGCCGCAACTGCCTGGTCGGAGCCGGCGCCATCGTCACCGAAGGCAAGGTGTTCCCCGACAACTCGCTGATTCTCGGCGCGCCGGCCAAGGTGGTGCGTGAGCTGAGCCCCGAAGCCGTCGCCGGCATGCACGCCAATGCCGCCGAGTACGTGCGCAAGGGCCAGGCCTTCAAGGAAAAGCTCGTGCGCATTGGCTGATACGTTGTACGCGGCGCCCTCAACGGGCGCCGTCGCTCTCCAATAATTACAAAAATGGAGATTCACCATGGTTGCCTTGACTGGCGAAGTGGCGCGCGAGCGCGCCGACAGCCACATCGACGAACTGCTGCTTTACCGCCGCGTGGCTTGGCGCATCATGCCGCTGGCCATCATCTGTTTCCTTTTTTCCTACTTTGACCGCATCAACATCAGTTTCGCCAAGACTCAGATGCAGGCTGAGCTGGGCCTGAGCGACGCCGCCTACGGACTGGCCGCGAGCATGTTCTTCATCGGCTACGTGCTGTTCGAAGTGCCGAGCAGTTTGGGCCTCAAGCGCTATGGGGCGCCGGCCTGGATCTGCCGGATCATGGTGTCGTGGGGCCTGGCCACGGCGGCCCTGGTATTCGCCTACACCCATTACACGCTGTATTTCCTGCGCTTTCTGATCGGAGTAATGGAAGCGGGTTTCGGCCCGGCGATCCTGTTCTACTTGGCCTGCTGGTTCCCTAAGAAACACTTGGCAAAAATGAACGGCCTGTGGTTCCTTGCCGTGCCCTTGGCCGGAGCGGTGGGCGGGCCGGCTGCGGGCTTCCTGCTGGGAACCATGGATGGCGTATTGGGCCTGGCGGGCTGGCACTGGCTGTTTCTGATGTCGGGTTTGCCATGCGTGCTTCTGGGGCTGCTGGTGCTAAGGAAGCTTGACCGCGACATCGAGTCGGCCAGATGGCTTAGCCGCCAGGAGAAAGACCTGCTGGCGGAGAACTTGGCTCAGGACAGGCGCGTGCAGAAACCAATGCTGGGGTCGATCTGGCAGGTGCTGCTGACCCGCGAAGTGGCGATCATGGCGTTCATTTACTACGTGGTGAAAACTGCTTCCTACGGCCTGAACTTTTGGATGCCACACCTGATCAAGTCGTCCGGCGTGCGGGACATGCTGTGGGTCGGCGTGCTGTCGGCATTGCCGTATGCAGTGGCCTGCATTGGCATGGTGTGGTTGACCCGCCGATCCGACCGTACGGGTGAGCGCAAGCGCTACTTGGTGTACTGCCTTCTGGCCGCCGCTTGCGGTTATCTGCTGGCTTGCCTGTACTCCGACTCGTCGGTGGCCATGATGGCTGCGCTGGTGCTGGCCACCGCAGGCACATTCATCGCCATCCCGATCTTCTGGACAATTCCCCAATCGACTTTCTCAGGGCTGGCCATCGCCACGGGCACTGCGGCGATAAACTCGGTCGGCCAACTGAGCGGCATCGTCGCGCCGGTGATGGTTGGTAAAATCAATGACCTTACCGGCAGCAGCTACATGGGCATGCTGTCGATTGCACCGCTGATCCTGATCGCTTGCCTGGTGGTGATGCGCTGCGTCAGAAATCCCAAGGCTTGAACAACAGCGCTTTCCAACAAGAAAAACAAGGCGTAACCATGAATGTATCCTCCTCCCGGCGGGCATCGCTGATGCTCGCGGCGCTTGGCTGCGCGTGCCAGGCGGCCCAGGCAGGCTTTGCCGACGACGGCAAGGGCAGCCTGGAGCTGCGCAACCTCTACTTCGACCGCGATTTCCATGGTGATACCGCCAGCCAGTCGCGACGCGCCGAGTGGGCCCAGGGCTTCATGCTCAAGTGGCAGTCCGGTTATTCCGATGGCGTTGTCGGCTTTGGCCTGGATGCAGTCGGTATGTTGGGCATCAAGCTAGACTCTTCGCCCGACCGCAGCGGCACCGGCCTCTTGCCGCGTGGCAGCGACAAGCGTGCAGCGGGCGACTACGGGAAGGCAATTACCACGTTCAAGGCGAAGCTGTCGCAGACTGAACTGCTGGTCGGTGGGCTAAGCCCGCAACTGCCGCTGCTAGCAGCGAACTACAGTCGCCTATTTCCGCAGTGGTTTAACGGGGTGCAATTGGTCAGTAAGGATCTGGACGATTTCACCTTCACCGTTCTGCAGGTGAATGCGACCAAGCTGCGCGACTCCACCGATTTCGAAGACCTGACGGCAATGGCGCAACAGGGCGCCTACCCAGCGACGGTGAGCAGTGACCGTTTGTATTACGCCGGGGCGGATTACCAGCCGCTGAAGAACCTCACCGTGAGCCTGCACACCAGCGACCTCGAAGACCTGTTCCGCCGTGATTTTGCTAGTTTCAAGTATCGCGTCGCTGCGGGGCCAGGTGAGGTATTCACTGAGTGGCGCTGGTTCAACGCCCAGGATCAGGGTAGGGCGTTGCTAGGGGAGGTGGACAGCCGCACCCTGAGCACCAACTTCGGCTACAACCTGTTCGGCCATACCTTCAGCGGCGGCTATCAGAAAGTCAGCGGCGATACCGCTTACGCCTATGTGGGCGGCACCGATACCTACCTGTTCAGCGAACAACAGGTCAGCACCTTCGCCCTGGCCAAAGAGCGCGCCTGGATGTTGCGCTATGACTACAACTTTGCTGCCTTGGGCATTCCGGGTCTTACCTTTAACGTGCGATACGTGAAGGGTGACCAGGTTGATCCGCAGCGCATTGCCACAGCAAAGGGCAGGGCGCTCAAGGCGCGCGGGGGGGAGGGCGAGGAATGGGAGCGCACCACAGACATCACTTACGTGGTGCAGTCAGGATTCTTGAAAAACTTATCTCTACGTTGGCGCAATGCAAGCATGCGCTCTAATTTTGCCGATGCAGCAGACGAGAATCGGTTGATCCTTGGCTATGTGATCGAGTTCTGATGACATTGCCGTATCCCTCGGACGACACACGTTTGCTGACAAAGGCAGCGCAGGAGGGCGTGGAGAAAGGGCTTTCGCTACAGTAAGGCGGAAGTTCTGATACTTGAATTCGACGTATCGCTCAAGAGATCTGCTCTATGCATCCAACGACACTAGACGGACGCTATTTTGTCGTCGAAGGTCAGCCTATGATCGTCGTCGCCCCCAGGCTCTTCAGATACGCTTCTTCTTCGCTGGATTTTCCGGTGGCGGCAGTGACGGTGTACCCAGCAGCTGCCAGAAGGCTGATTGCGAAGCTACCGACACCACCTGTGGCGCCTGTCACCAGCACGGGGCCATTGGCCGGCTTCAGTCCATGGCGTTCCAACGCCATCATGCAGAGCATGGCGGTGTATCACACGCCTTGATGGAAGAGGTTGAGACCTTCTTCAACGGCTTGGCGATGCTTGATCACAAGCTTCGGTCGCTGAAGAGCAGTGTTAAATCGAGTCTGCGACTGGCAGTGCATCCCGCGTATGGAAGTTTCCTGGCTCCAACGGCCATTGCACGCTTTCGTCAGAAGTTCGATGTGCCTGTATTCTTTGAGGTGTGCAGCTCAGCAAGCGCTTACCAACGGGTACACTCCACCTTTTGGTGGGTACTTACCATTATTACATCAGCCGCCTAGAATCGGTGCAAGCAAACGATTACTGAGGCTTAACCATGAAAATCGGCATCATTGGAACGGGTAACATCGGCGGCACCATTGCTCGTAAGTTAAGAGCTGCTGGCCATGAGATTCGCGTGGCAAATTCTGGAGGTGTCAACGGCGTTCGTGCATTCGCCGAAGAAATCGGAGCAGAGCCTGCAGACATTCGGGGCGCAGTGGACGGCGCGGATGTGGTAGTGCTGTCGATACCTCTGCCAGCATTGAGCGCACTCCCTCCTGACCTATTTATCTCCGTACCGGATAGCATCCCTGTTGTGGATACCAGCAACTACTACCCTGGTTTGCGTGACCCGCGCATTGCTGAAATTGATCAAGGGATGACGGAAAGCGTTTGGGTGACGAAGCAGATTGGGCGACCGGTAATCAAGGCTTTCAACAATGTGCTCGCGTACACATTGGCAGAGTTGGGCGTTCCGGACGGTACACCAGGTCGTTTGGCAGCGGCGGTAGCGGGTGATGATGAGAAAGCCAAAGAAACAGTGATGACTCTGGTAGGTCAGGTTGGTTTCGATCCGGTTGACGCAGGCTCGCTTGAGGAGTCCTGGAAGCAACAGCCGTCTACACCAGGCTATTGCTGTGATTACGATGCTGAGACTATGCGCAGAGCTTTATCAGCAGCTATCAGGGGGCAGGCAGCCGCTAAACGAGATCAATTGCCTGAGCATTTCAAGTGGCTCGGGCCGAACCCGACCCATGGCGACGTGATAGCCATGAATCGATCATTCAATCCACTCGACTAAGGTTTTTTGCTGAGCATGGAGCAAGCTCAAGAATGACTGATCGCTTGAGACGATGAATGACTCCAGCATTGGGGTAACAACTTTACAATCTCACTTGCCCGCTGTGTCGGCAGCCGAGTCCGCCAGTACCATCCATCAAAGGCAGCAGCGGACTCTGAGGGGTAATATCTGAATTCTGACTGCGCCTGAACTGGGCGTAACGACGGAAATACGCCGCGAACTGAGGATGCAAAGGAAAGCGCAGGCGAGGAGACGCACTTAGGTCTCTAGGACGCGGCGTGATAAGACCGCCGGCATTGAGCTGCTTGCTGGGATCCGGGCTTGGCCCAAGGTGAGCCGACGCTGGGGCCTAGGCTGTGGAGTGCCAAATTAACAAAAGAAATTGTAGACGCCAAAGGATGCTGGCGGAGGCAGTAGCCGTGAAGCTTGATTGTGAATTGGCTTGTACGCTGGATTACGCAATTGTGCCGATCGTCGAGCAGAGCACAGGCATGAGAAGGAGCGTAACGGCTTGATTCGAGGGTTGTATGGTCAATCGAGGCAAGTTTGGTTTTCGGGGGCTGGTGACAAACATGAGAACCTCTCCGCAACACTTCATTTAACATAATATGCATTATGCGCACACTCGTATAGACCCACACGCCCGTGGATACCCAGATTCGAAACCAGCCTAACGCCGGCAACCCACCAAACCATCCCATCCTTTGACCCTGGTTAACATCCCTGCAGATTCCCTCCACTAAAATCCGATCTCCGCACCCTTATGGGGATCTGGCATGACCATCATCGTAACCGGCGCCGCGGGATTCATCGGTAGCAACCTCGTACAGGCGCTCAACCAACGCAACCAAACCGAGATCATCGCCGTCGACGGCCTCACCGCAGGCGACAAATTCCTCAACCTGGCTGACTATGACATCGCTGATTACCTAGACAAGGATGACTTCCTGGACCGGTTTCGGCGCGGACAATTTGGCAACGTACGCGCGGTGCTGCACCAAGGCGCATGTTCCAGTACCGTCGAAGCCGACGGCCGTTTCATGATGGACAACAATTATCGCTACAGCCGGGACTTGCTGGAGATTGCCCAGGCCCAACAGGTTCCGGTCCTGTACGCCTCATCGGCAGCAGTCTACGGTGCTGGCCAGGACTTTCGTGAACAGCGCGATTGTGAGCGCCCGTTGAACGTCTACGGCTATTCCAAATTCCTGTTCGATCAGCATGTGCGCCGGCAGTTGTCAGCTTCGCGCAGTCAGGTCGTTGGACTGCGCTATTTCAACGTTTACGGGCCCCATGAGCAGCATAAAGGCGCGATGGCATCGGTGGCCCTGCACTGTTTCAACCAGTACCAGGCCCGCGGAAAAGTCAGCCTGTTCGGCAGCTACGGCGGTTACCCCAGCGGTAGCCATTTGCGTGATTTCGTCTCGGTGGATGATGTGGTCAGGGTCAATTTATTCTTCCTTGATCACCCGCAACTGAGCGGCATTTTCAATGTAGGTAGCGGACGCGCGCAGTCGTTCAATGATGTTGCGCTGGCAGTGATCAACCGATTACGTAGATACCAAGGCCAACCCCCATTGTCCCTGGAGATGGCCTTGCTGGAAGGCATACTGGAATACAGTGAATTTCCTGAACATTTGCGCGGCAAGTACCAGTGTTACACCTGTGCAGACCTGGAGCGCTTGCGGGCTGTGGGCTACAAGACGGCAACATTGACGGTCGAACAAGGTGTAAGTCTGTATTGTGATTGGCTGCAAGGCCTGCAAAGCCCGTCGCCTGCTCCTTTCAGGCAAGCGACGGCAGCTTGATGTTCGCAACTTCGTGACATAACTACGCTAAATATTCATTTAGTGTAGTTATGTTTAAACCAGCCTAAAGAGGCCCTACCGATCACCACTGGTGGGTATAACTTGCCGTCAAAACGGTGCCTGGCGCAGGCAAATGGCTGGTGTTGTTACTGTTGCGCATCAGTTGACTGTACAGCGGATAGTAATAACGATTGAACAAGTTCTGGACGCCCACGCTGATCTGATCATGCTCACTCAGCTGGTATTGGCTGATGATATCCACCGTGGTGTAGCCATCTACCCTGCGTCTGCCAAAGCTTTCGACACCTTTGAGGCGGTAATCCTCAGCACCGAAGTAAGTCGCCTGCACGCGATGGTTCCAATCCTCGTCTGGCTTGTATTGAAGATACGCTGTCAGTTTCACAGGTGGAATGCGATAGCCTGTCATGTCTTGCCAATCGCCACCGTCTGGTTGCTCGCGCCCTTTCATCCAAGTGAAGCTCCCCCCTGCCCCCCAATGCTCGTCGCTGGTCAACCAGTCAGCGCTGCCTTCAACGCCATAGATGCGCTCCTGAGTGCGGGTCAGGATCAGGCCATTGTTGAAGCTCTGAACATCACCCAGTTTTGATGTGGTGTAGAAAACAGCCAGCGACGCCAGGGTCTCCTCGCCCAGCTCGCCGCGCCACCCGAGTTCGTAGTTATTGGTCTTGACCGGCTCCAGGTTGGACGAGCCAATATCGAAACCACGGCGTGCGTTACGCAGCTGCACGCCAATGTCAGGTAACTGGAAGCCTTGGCTGAAGGCGGCATAAACCGCCTGGCCGCTGACGGGCGAGTAAGTCAGGCTGATATTGGACAGCAATGCATCGTAATGGACTTTGCCGCCTTCCACCGTGGCGGGGTTGGCGGTGCTTGATTCAGACAGCGGAATGAAGTCCCCGTATTCGGCGGTGGCATATTCATAACGGATGCCGCCTTCCATGGACCACTGCTCGTTGAAACGGTGCTGTAACTGTGCAAACGCACCTACGCTGCGTGACGTCAGGTCAGGCATGTAGCTCAACTTGCCGATTTTATTGAATACCGTTCCGCCGCTCGCATCAAACGCTTGCGGGTCGAAGATATCGATCGGCATGTCGCTGCGCTCCTGGTTGAAGTCGCCGCCCCACAACAGTTCGGTATCTGACCCGCCGATCGGGGTTCGCAAGGTAATGCGACTACCAACGACTTCGCTGTTCTGCATGACTTGATCGACATTGCGCCCACGTGTGGCAACGCCACGGGCATCGAAGGGCGTGAAGCGGGTGAAATAGTCGCGGTAGTAAAGCTGGGCATTGAATGTTCCCCCGAGCACTTCCGAGTGACCGTATTCAAGGTTCACCAAGGTGTTCTTGATCTGGTTCTGTTCGTCGAGTGACAACCCGGACAACGGTTGTGCGGGTACGGAACCAGGTGGCAATCGGCTGACCGCTGGGTCGGCGGTATAGTCACTGTTTTGCTCGGCGTTGTAATGGCTGAGGGACAGCTGAATACGTTGCAGCTCGTCGATGCGCCAACCAACCTTTCCGCCAATGTTGTAGCTGTTGGAATCGAACAGGTCACCTTGGCTAGGCTCGGGCGCAATGCGGTGCCCTTTGGCATCGTAAGAGGCGCCGATATGGCGTGCACCGAAATCGAATGCGTAATCCAGTGCACCCTGCGCGCCGGCAACATGATGCTGCAACTGCCCTCCCAGGCCATCGCTGTCCACTTGGCTCAAGGGCGAAACGCCCGTTAGCGTGGTCTCGGCCATTTGCTCGCCGCCAGCGGGCCGCGTGGTGATGGAGATGATCCCTCCCGTCGCACCGGCGCCGTAGATAGCGCTACTGCCGCGAATCACCTCGACGCGCTCGATCAATGCAGGGTCAATATTGGCCAAGTTTCGCGAAGAGTCGCGGTTGGTGTTCAGCGGCACGCCGTCGACCAGGACCAGCATCGTACGGCCGCGCAGCGTTTGCCCGTAATCGGTGATGGTACGGCTGGAGTCGGCCATCCCAGGGATGCTTTTGGCCAGCAGCGTCGCCAGCCCATCAGAGCCCTGGCGCAATTGCTTCAGTTGCTCGCGTTCGATCACATTGACCTGGCGTGCCTGCGGTACTACACCGCTGGAAAGCCGAGAGGACGTGATCTCCGTGCCTGCCAGTTCAATGGTGCTGGCGGTCGTAGACGGCGCATTACCTGACGCTGCTTCGTTTGATGGTAAAACGATGAAAGTCCGCTCATCACGCGGCTGGACGACCAGCCCACTCTGCTCGAGCACCTGACCCAGCGCCTGCGCCACTGTGTAACGCCCATGCAGCGCCGGCGCCTGCTTGCCCGCAGTCAGCTCGCTGGAAAACAGCACTTGAGCACCTGTTTGGCGAGCCACTGCATTCAGCGAGCTTTCCAGCGTTGATGCAGGAATATTGAAGTCGACAACCACCATGGTTTGCGCGAACGACCACTGGCTGGCCATCAAGGTGCTGGTCAAAATCGAAACGTGCCAAGGTGTACGCAGGAAGAGCTGACTCACTTGTTATTCTCCAGGAGATGAGGTGCAGAGAGTTAGCCGCTTCGTGACGGCCCCAACCCTACCTCGTTGGAGAATTATTTTTTTCCGCTTGGGGCTGAATGCGTACGGCCCCGCCTTCCCTGCTCAGCTTCACCGGGAGAATCTCTGGCAGTAACGCCAACAGCGTTTCGACGCTGTCGCTGCTGAAAACACCTGAAAGCGGCAATTTGCCGACATCAGGGTCCGTCAGTTCGATCGGCTGGGCGTAATACCGTTGCAGTGCAGCAACCACCTCAGCCAGTGGCGTACCGGCGAAAACCCAGCGGCTTTCTTGCCAGGCGGTGGCGTCTTCGGCATTGCCTTTGACAACCTCACCGGGGATGCCCTGTTGCACGACCACCTGCTGCCCAGGCATGAGCAGCGAGGTACGGTCCGCCGCGCGCCCTGTGACTGCCACCTTGCCTTGCGCAACGGTAACCCGCACGTCACCCGCGTACATGTTGACGTTGAATCGGGTGCCGACCACGCGTATGTCGGCGTTGCCTGCATCGACCAAGAACGGCCGATAGTGCATGGGCGAAATGTCGAATAAGGCCTGGCCACGCACCAGTGCCACTTGCCGGGTGCGCAAATGCCAGCTGACGCGTACCTCAGTGCCCCCATCCAGCTTGATTTTGCTGCCATCAGCCAGCTGTATCGCCTGGCGTTGCCCCACCTGCGTGACAAAGTGTTCGTTGCGGTACGCAGGATCCTTCCAGGCCACACCTGCGGCCAGGGCCAGCAATACTAGCGGGAGTACCTTGCTGCCTTTGCGGGGCTTGCGGGCAGGTGGCGAGCTGGGTAAAGGGAAGCGCTGCTTCAAGGTCTCGCGACACTCGGCCAGCGCCTCATCGACTGCAGCATCGTCTTTGTTTCGTGGACGGCTCACTGCGCCACCTCGGATTGCAGATGTTCACGGCAAGCGATCATACCGACGCGCAAATGCTTTTCTACGGTTTTCAGCGAGATCCCCAGGCGCTGCGCGACTTCAGCCTGGGGGACCTCATGCAGCTTGTGCATGATGAACACGGCCTGGCAACGCGGCGGCAATCGGGAAATAGCCGCAATCAGCCTGTCCAGTGTCTTCGCCGCGTCGACATGGCGCTCCTGTGGCGCTGCGCTACAGGCGACGTCGGGCAGTTCTGCCACGGCGACAATCAAGCTGCTGCGCCGACGCTCGCGGCGGCAATGCGAGATGGCGTTGTCGTGGGCGATCTTGCGTAACAGCGCCAGGGGCTTGCGCACCCCTTCTTTCTCGTCATCCTCCAGCAACTGAACACACAGGTCGTGAACGACTTCACGCGCGAACACCCGCTCGCCGAAGCGTCGGCGCACATGATCGACCAGGTCGTCGTAGTGACGGACCAGGGTGGCGAGCAAGGATGGCTTTGGAGGATCTGCCTGCACGGTAGCGATAACAGAGAGGAAATGAGATGCAAGTATAAATGGGAATGCATGTCATTTGAAAGCAGTGTCACCCGCCTCCGCCTTCTTCTTAACCGAGCATGCGAACCGAGCTCACCGCATCAACCGCCATGTCCAGGTCGCTGCCGGTAAGCACCTGCGCGTAATACGCCTTCAGTTCGTCCTCCCAGCCCGCCACCTCCACCAGCAGATGCTCTGCATGCTCCCGCGTCAGGGCAAAGTGCGCGTGATGGCTGAGCATATTCGCGCGGCTAATCTGGCTGCCTTCCCGGCCAACTGCCATGGCCAAGGTCTGTGCGGGGCCTTCTTCAAGCATGGGCAGCACGTCGTACATGGGCGACAGGCGCCACCCGCCGTCAACCCAGATCACCGCATGGTTGCGTGGATGGTCGTCGGAGTTGCCCACCAGGGCGTTGTAGCACATGCGCTTGAACAGCGCCTGCAGGTCGGTCTCGGGCACACCTCGGCGGCGCATTTCATCGGCCACAGCAGCATAGCGCCAATCCCGATGGTGCGCGCCGTTCCACTCTGAATCCAGCAAGGTCAGCGCGCTGAGCATCGGGATACGTCGGGCACCTTGTGCAATGGGCGTGCGGTCGAAGCGTTCGATCAGCAACGTCGAAGGGGTTTCAGCATGCAGCGCGGTCTTGGCCACGTTCAAGCCCTTCCCTGCGGCGAATGTCATGCAGGCGTATTCGATCGAGGGCAGGTCATAATGGTCGAAGCGATCACGCGGCTTGGCCAGAATCAGCATGCCGTTATCCTGCAGCGTACGTTTTGGCCGTGCGCCACCCAGGGCCGAACGCTGTTGGCGCACGTTGAGGGTGGCCACCGACTCAGCGTCGAGCTGGCCGTCGTACACCGCTTCGCACGCAGCGACGAACTTGGCCAGGCCTTTCAAGGTCGGTACTGCGCCATCGCCCAGGCCGGGTGCGGGCGTTGTTGCGCCGCCTGCCATCAGGTTGCCTACGCGGTCGTTATTGGGTGACTTGAGCAGGAAGTCGAGGGGGCCGAGTTCTTGGCCGTACGCCCGATGCAGCAGCCGCTCGCCCCAGCCATCGGGCATGGCGTCATTGATGAAGCCGGGTATGCCGCGGTTCTTGGCGATGCCGGTGTAGGCCTCGGCGCGTAACGGGTAATTGATTGGGTCGGGGACCCAGCCGCCGCGCGCGACGTGGTCAGGTGCATAAAGAAATTCACCGAGCTTGCCTTTGAGGGTCAGCCGGCCAAGGGTCATGACTTCACCTGTCTCGGGGTGCTCCATATAGATGTAGGCACGGGGCATCAGAACTCCTCAGGCTTGGGTTTGGCCAGCCGCACGCGGCGGGATGCCAGGCTCTGGTGGGCATCATCGTCATCACTGAACCGGGTGATCTGGGAGGTTTGCTCTATGCCTTCCAGCGAGGCGAAAACGGTTTCGCTGATACCCAGGCGCCACAACACCAGCATGAATGAACGCAGGTCGACGAGCGCCGAGCCGCCTTCGATCTTGCGAAGGGTATGCGCGGAGACGCCGATGGCAGCGGTAATGTCCGCTTGGCGCAGGCCGAGTGCTAGGCGCCGTGCCTTGACCAAAAGGCCGATTTTACTGAGGGTATCGGCGCAAGCGACTGGAAAAAAAGTCGTCATAAGGCTCGCCATGGTTAACGTTAACTGAGTTAAGGTTAACCATAGCACACTTAAAGATTTTATAAGAAACTCATAATGCTCATCTTGGTAAGCATTATCTTGAATAAGGTTAACCAAGGTTAACCTTAATAATCGCTATGCAAGACCACCAAAGCGCTTGTAAAAACTTTCATTCACGTCAGGCAGTGGGCCGTCAGCCGTTTCAAGCGCACTATTCAACCACTCTTCAGCCTTGGCAAACACCAGCCGATACAGGTTGCGACACAGCTGCCGTGCTGCCCTGCCCTCCCAATCACCTGGCAGCAACTCATCAGGCAGTTGCGGGTCGCGCAGCAGCAGCCGACGGTACTCGTGAATCAGTAGCGTGCGTGCCAGGAAGCAATCCTGCGCATCGAACTGCGGTTGCTCTTTAAGGCCCTGCCACAGCGGCCTGAACAACTGGATGAATTCACTGTACTGCTGCCCCAGCTCGTCGATACGCCAACTCTCGCGCACTTGCGCGCGCATGGCCTTGGAAGCAAGCACTTCCTGGGTGTGCGTTTCAAACACGATGCTGTCATCACTGGCCTCCAGCTCGCGCAGGGTTGCGGCCAAGTCCGCGCGGTCAGCACGGGGGCAGCCCATCACGTTGGGCGCCATCACCCCGAAGCCCTGCCATTCCAGCTCCTCACGCAGGGTTTTGCGCTTGCCGGCTTCCAGTTGTGACAGCAGCACCAGGGTCCAGGCGCCATCCCATGCGGGTTGGCTGGGGCTGTAGACACGCTTGAACGCTTTTTCGAAGCGCCGACGGCCAGTGCCCGTCAGGCTGTAATAGCTGCGTCGGCCGACTTTTTCGGCGGTCAGCCAACCTTCCTTGGTCAAGCGGAAGATCGAGGTGCGGATCAGCCGTTCGTTGATGCCGATCGGCTCCAGCAGGTTGATCAGGCTGCCCAACCACACCGTGCCACCATGCGGTTCGATAGCGTCGCCGTACAGGGTGATGATCAGCGAGCTGGCGCGGATCGGCGTCTGTTCCTGAAAACGAGTGATCAGGTTGTTCAGTGGGGCAAGTGTGCTCATGGAGGAACTGTGCGCGGGGAAAGCACCGACTATACCTGCGCGGCGGGTTGCCTGGCCATTGCGTGACACGGACAGGCTCATGCCGGCGCCTTGCCTTTGGGCCGGATGCCGGAGTCACCCATGCGCGGGCGACCCTGCTCGGCTTCGGTCAGCGGTGGGCATTCGACAAGCGCGGTCATGCAGCGCTGCGTCAGGTGCTGATACTCCGCCGTGCCGCGCTGCTTCCAGGCCAGCTCCTGGTCGGTCAGCGGGCGCTTGACCTGTGCCGGGCTACCCACCACCAGGCTTTGTTCGGCGCATTCGAACCCCGCCTTGACAAAGGCCGTGGCAGCAACGATGCAGCGCGGGGCTACATGGGCACCATCCATTACCACGGCATTCATGCCTACCAGGGCATCTTCGCCCACGCGGCACCCGTGCAGCACCGCGCCGTGGCCGACATGCCCATTGCGTTCTATGACCGTATCGCCCCCCGGAAAGCCATGCATCACGCAGGTGTCCTGCAGGTTGGCGCCCTCCTCCAGCACGATGCGGCCGAAGTCGCCCCTGAGTGAGGCCAGCGGGCCGACGTAGCAATGAGGGCCAACGATGACATCGCCAATCAGCACTGCGCTCGGGTGCACATAGGCAGTTGGGTGAACCACGGGGGTCAGGCCTTCTAGCCGGTAGCAAGGCATGGCAAAGCTCCTGAAATGATTTGAAATGTGACGAATCCTTGTATCACAAAAATGTTGCGCGTCAATTGTGCGAATGCCTGTATCGCTTTGTTGCCAGCCTTATTTGCATGCTGTTTTTGCAGTAAAAGCCCTATTTATCTGAGGATGAATCGTTAAATCACTTTTTTGAATAGCTCATCTTTCGCGCAGAAATCATCACAAAGAGATACGTGAAACACTTTTTGATGTTGCTTTGGTGTATCGCATAAGGCATATACTGTCCGCACCTGAACGTGGTGCAGCCCACGTCCCTGCAAACAATTCCAAGAAATGCCGGCCAATCGATGTGCCGTGCGAGCAGCCAGAGGAACCCGATATGCCTCGTTATCTCGATGCGCAAGCGCCGGAGCACGGCGTCCGGCTCATCACCCTGCAACGGCCAGAAGCGCTGAATGCTCTGTGCACAGCGTTGCTGGCCGAGCTGGCCAGCGAGCTGGATGCCGCCGAGCGTGATGATCAGACCCATGCCGTGGTGATTACCGGCAGCCGCAAGGCGTTCGCCGCCGGCGCCGACATTGGCGAGATGGCCGAGCGCGACCTGGTCGGCATCCTCAATGACCCTCGCGTTGCGTGTTGGCAACGGATAGCCGCGTTCTCCAAGCCGCTGATCGCCGCCGTTAACGGCTACGCCCTGGGCGGCGGTTGCGAGCTGATGATGTGCGCCGACATCGTCATTGCGGGCAGCGACGCCCGTTTCGGCCAGCCGGAGATCAACCTCGGCATCATCCCCGGCGCTGGCGGCACCCAGCGCCTGCTGCGCGCGGTTGGCAAGCCGCTGGCCATGCACATGGTGTTGACCGGTGAAGCCATCAGCGCCCAGCACGCCTTGCAAGCCGGCCTGATCAGCGAAATCACCCAGCCGGAACTGGCCGTGGAGCGGGCCGTGCAAGTGGCCCGCATTATCGCGGCCAAGGCGCCGCTGGCAGTGCGCCTGGCCAAGGAAGCCTTGCTCAAGGCCGGCGATACCGACCTTGCCAGTGGCCTGCGCTTCGAGCGCCACGCGTTCACCCTGCTCGCCGGCACCGCCGACCGCAATGAGGGTATTCGCGCCTTCCAGGAAAAACGCCAGGCCCGGTTCAAAGGCTGCTGAGCACCTCCCCATTCGACTGACCAAGCGAGTCTGCCATGACGTTCGAACACATCCTGTTTTCCATCGAGGACGGCGTTGCCCTCCTGTCGCTGAACCGCCCGGAGCAGCTGAACAGTTTCAACACGCCCATGCACCTGGAAGTGCGCGAAGCCTTGAAGCAAGTACGCCAGAGCAAAGATGCACGGGTGTTGCTGTTGACTGGCGAAGGCCGCGGCTTCTGTGCAGGCCAGGACCTGTCTGATCGCAATGTCGCGCCAGGGGCCGACATGCCGGACCTGGGTGAGTCCATCGATAAGTTCTACAACCCACTGGTGCGCACCCTGCGCGATTTGCCGCTGCCGGTCATCTGCGCCGTCAACGGCGTGGCTGCGGGCGCCGGGGCCAATATTCCGCTGGCCTGTGACCTGGTACTGGCCGCCCGTTCGGCCAGCTTCATCCAGGCCTTCTGCAAGATCGGCCTGGTGCCGGATTCTGGCGGCACCTGGCTGCTACCACGGCTAGTCGGCATGGCGCGGGCCAAGGCGTTGGCGATGCTGGGCGAACGCCTTACGGCCGAACAGGCCCAGCAATGGGGGTTGATCCATCGCGTGGTCGACGATGCCGCGTTGCGCGACGAGGCCCTCACCCTCGCCCGCCACCTCGCCACGCAGCCCACTTACGGCCTGGCCCTGATCAAGCGCAGCCTGAATGCCAGTTTCGATAACGGGTTCGACCAGCAACTGGAACTGGAGCGCGACCTGCAGCGCCTGGCTGGCCGCAGCGAGGACTACCGCGAAGGCGTAAGCGCTTTCATGAACAAGCGCACGCCTGCGTTCAAGGGGCGTTGAGCATGAGCGCACTCGACCGCAACACCCAAGTGGCCGTGATCGGTGCAGGCGCCATGGGCGCAGGTATCGCCCAAGTGGCCGCGCAAGCCGGCCACCCGGTCAAACTCTACGACAACCGCCCCGGCGCCGCCGCTCAGGCAGTGGCGGGTATCGATCGTCAGCTCGCCCGCTTGGTAGAAAAAGGCAAGTTGCCTGCGGGCGAGCGGGAAGCGATCGTCGCCCGCCTGTGCCCAGCCGACACCCTCGACACCCTGGCCGATGCCCGCCTGGTGATCGAAGCCATCGTTGAAAACCTGTCAGTGAAGCAGGCCTTGTTGCACGAGCTTGAAGCGCTGTGCGCAGACGACTGCATCCTGGCCAGCAACACCTCGTCACTCTCGATCACCAGCCTGGCCGCTGGCTTGAAGCGCCCACAGCAAGTGGTGGGAATGCATTTCTTCAACCCGGCACCGTTGATGGCCCTGGTCGAGGTCGTTTCGGGGTTGGCTACCGACCCTGCCGTGGCCGCCAGCCTTTACGACACCGCCAAAGCCTGGGGCAAACAGCCGGTGCATGCCCGCTCAACGCCGGGCTTTATTGTCAACCGTGTAGCCCGGCCGTTCTACGCCGAGAGCCTGCGCCTGTTGCAGGAAGGTGCAGCCGATTGCGCCAGCCTGGATGCGCTATTGCGTGACGCCGGCGGCTTTCGCATGGGGGCCTTCGAGCTCACCGACCTGATCGGCCATGACGTCAACTATGCCGTCACCTGTTCGGTGTTCGAGGCGTTTTATGGCGATTTCCGCTTCCAGCCTTCGCTCGTGCAAAAGGAGTTGGTGGATGCCGGGCGCCTTGGCCGCAAAACTGGCCAAGGTTTCTATAGCTACGCCGAAGGCGCCGAGCGCCCGCAACCTACAGCGCTGCAAAGCACGGCGCAGGTTGAGTCCTGCGTTATCGAGGGGCATCTGGGCGCCATGCAGCCCTTGGTCGAGCGTTTGCGCGACAGCGGCATCGCCGTGACCGAGCGCGCCGGCAGTGGCGTGATCCAGGTCGGCGATGCCACGTTGGCGCTTTCCGACGGCCGCCTGGCCACGCAGCGTGCCCGCGAAGAAGGCCTGCGCAACCTGGTACTGGTCGATCTGGCCCTGGACTACAGCACGGCTTCCCGCATTGCGATCAGTTGGTCTGCCGACACCACCCGTGAGGCCCGCGACCAGGCCGTTGGCTTGTTAACCCGCGCCGGCCTGAAAGTGACCGCAGTCGCCGACCTGCCTGGCCTGGTCGTGCTGCGTACGGTGGCGATGCTGGCCAACGAAGCCGCCGATGCCGTGTTGCAAGGTGTTGGCTCGGCAGCCGATATCGACCTGGCCATGCGCGCCGGCGTGAACTACCCCTGCGGCCCGCTGGCCTGGGCCTCGCGCATAGGCATAAGCCAGACCTTGCGTGTACTCGACAACCTGCAGCGCAGCTACGGCGAAAGCCGCTATCGCCCTTCCCTGCTATTGCGCCGCTGCGAAGCCCAAGGAGGCAATCTGCATGACTGAAATCGAGCTGGCACAAGCCTGTGCCGATGCCATGTTTTCCCGCGATCACGCCACCCAAGGGCTGGGCATCAGCCTGCTCGAAGCCGGCCCTGGCCAGGCGCGCCTGCGCATGCCGGTGCGCGCCGACATGATCCAGGGCCACGGCACCTGCCACGGTGGCTTCCTGTTCGCCCTGGCGGATTCGGCCTTCGCCTTCGCCTGCAACAGTTACGACCAGGCCACCGTGGCCCTGGGTTGCAGCATCGACTACCTGGCGCCGGCACTGCGCGACGACGTGCTGACCGCCACGGCCAGCGAAGTCAGCCGCAAAGGCCGTACCGGCCTGTATGACGTTCGCATCGAGAACCAGCGCGGTGAGCTGGTGGCGATGTTCCATGGCAAATCCTACAAAGTACGCGGCACGGTGCTCGCGCAGGAGACACAAGATGACTGAACACACCCTGGCCGATGCGCTGATCATCGACGCCGTGCGCACGCCGATCGGCCGCTACGCCGGCGCCTTGAGCGGCGTGCGCCCCGACGACCTGGCCGCCATCCCGCTCAAGGCCCTGATCGCCCGCCACCCGGAGTTGGATTGGGCAGCAGTGGACGACGTAATCCTCGGTTGCGCCAACCAAGCCGGTGAGGACAACCGCAACGTTGCCCGCATGGCCAGCCTGCTGGCGGGCCTGCCGATCGAGGTGCCGGGCACCACCCTCAATCGCTTGTGCGGCTCTGGCATGGACGCCATTGGCAACGCGGCCCGTGCCCTGCGCTGCGGTGAAGCCGGGCTGATGCTGGCCGGCGGCGTGGAGTCGATGTCGCGCGCGCCGTTCGTCATGGGCAAATCGGAGCAAGCCTTTGGCCGCGCCGCCGAACTGTTCGATACCACCATCGGCTGGCGCTTCGTCAACCCGTTGATGAAGGCCGAACATGGCACCGACTCGATGCCTGAGACGGCTGAGAACGTCGCTGCCCGTTTCGGTATCTCCCGTGAAGACCAGGACGCCTTCGCCCTGCGCAGCCAGCACAAGGCTGCCGCCGCCCAGGCCCGAGGCCGCCTGGCCCAGGAGATCGTGCCGGTCGAAATCCCCCAGCGCAAAGGGCCGGCCAAGCGCGTCGAGCACGACGAACACCCGCGTGGCGACACCACGCTGGAGCAGTTGGCCAAGCTCGGCACGCCGTTCCGCGAGGGTGGCAGTGTCACCGCTGGCAACGCCTCTGGTGTCAACGACGGTGCCTGTGCACTGCTGCTGGCGAGCAGCGCAGCGGCCCGGCGCCATGGCCTTAAAGCCCGCGGGCGCATTGTCGGCATGGCTGTGGCCGGGGTCGAGCCGCGCATCATGGGCATCGGCCCGGTGCCGGCTACCCGCAAGGTGCTCGAACTCACCGGGCTGTCGCTGGCCGACATGGATGTCATCGAGCTAAACGAGGCCTTCGCTGCCCAAGGCCTGGCGGTATTGCGCGAGCTGGGCCTGGCCGACGACGACAAGCGGGTCAACCCGAACGGCGGCGCCATTGCCCTGGGGCATCCGTTGGGCATGAGTGGCGCGCGCCTGGTCACCACCGCACTGCACGAACTGGAAGAAACTGCCGGACGCTACGCCCTGTGCACCATGTGCATCGGCGTTGGCCAAGGCATCGCCATGGTCATCGAGCGCCTCTGACCAACGGCTTGTTACCGAACACAACGCAGCCGGTTATGCTGCGCCCATGACACTCACCGCCCGGCTGCGAACCCGCGCCGGTCGGCGTACAAGAACAATTCGAGTGAAGCCATGAACATGTACCATGATGCCGATCGTGCCCTGCTTGACCCTATGGAAACCGCCAGCGTCGACGCCCTGCGCCAGCACCAATTGGAGCGCCTGCGCTGGAGCCTGAAACACGCCTACGACAACGTGCCGCTGTATCGCAAGCGCTTCGACGAATGCGGCGCGCACCCCGATGACCTCAAGTCGCTCGACGACCTGGCCAAGTTCCCCTTCACCGGCAAGAACGACCTGCGCGACAACTACCCGTACGGCATGTTTGCCGTGCCCCAGGAAGAGGTCGTGCGCCTGCATGCCTCCAGCGGCACAACGGGCAAGCCGACCGTGGTCGGTTATACCCAGAACGACATCGACACCTGGGCCAATGTGGTCGCCCGCTCGATCCGCGCCGGCGGCGGGCGCAAAGGCGACAAAGTGCACGTTTCGTACGGTTATGGCCTGTTTACCGGCGGGCTCGGCGCGCATTACGGTGCCGAACGGCTGGGGTGCACGGTCATCCCAATGTCCGGTGGCCAGACCGAGAAGCAGGTGCAACTGATCCGCGACTTCCAGCCCGACATCATCATGGTCACGCCCTCTTACATGCTCAACCTGGCCGACGAGATCGAGCGCCAGGGCATCGACCCGCACGACCTCAAGCTGCGCCTGGGCATCTTCGGTGCCGAGCCCTGGACCGACGAACTGCGGCGCTCCATCGAGCAGCGCCTGGGTATCCAGGCCCTCGACATCTATGGCCTGTCGGAAATCATGGGGCCCGGTGTGGCAATGGAGTGCATCGAAACCAAAGATGGCCCGACCATCTGGGAAGACCACTTCTACCCCGAAATCATCGACCCGGTTACCGGCGAGGTACTGCCGGACGGGCAATTGGGCGAGCTGGTATTTACCTCGCTAAGCAAGGAGGCGCTGCCGATGGTGCGCTACCGAACCCGTGACCTGACCCGCCTGCTGCCAGGCACCGCGCGGCCGATGCGGCGGATCGGCAAGATCACCGGGCGCAGTGACGACATGCTGATCATTCGTGGGGTCAATGTGTTCCCGACCCAGATTGAGGAGCAGGTACTCAAAATAAAACAGCTTTCAGAGATGTACGAGATTCATCTGTATCGCAATGGCAACCTGGACAGTGTCGAGGTGCACGTGGAGCTGCGTGGCGAATGCCAGGCGATGGACGAGGGCCAGCGCAAGCTGCTGATCGGTGAACTGACCAAGCAGATCAAGACCTACATCGGCATCAGCACCCAGGTGCGACTGCAGCCCTGCGGCACGCTCAAGCGTTCTGAAGGCAAGGCGTGCCACGTGTTCGACAAACGGTTGGCCAGCTGACTTATCAGCTGCCTTTTTACGGCCCCGGCTCAGTCCGGGGCTTTTTTTTGCCTGCCCTTTCGCAGTGCAAGGCTGCTCCTACAGGTGGTGCGCGCCCTTGTAGGAGCAGCCTTGTGCTGCGAAAGGTCCGCAAAGCGATACATAAATCTTATTCGATACACATAAAACTGTTTGACGTTATGTTTTGTATCGCTTACAAATGACTCATGCCTTAGCAGGAGTCGGAACATGTACGCACAGCTAGTCGAAACCGGCGTCAAACGCGTCAAGTCCCTGGACGAAATGTCGCCCGAAGAGCGCGACTTCCAGAAAAAGATCGATGCCGAGATCAAGATCGAAGCCAAAAACTGGATGCCCGAGGCCTACCGCCAAACGCTGATCCGGCAGATCTCCCAGCACGCCCACTCGGAAATCGTCGGCATGCTGCCTGAAGGCAACTGGGTCACCCGCGCCCCAAGCCTGAAACGCAAGCTGCAACTGATGGCCAAGATTCAGGACGAAGCCGGCCACGGCCTGTACCTGTACAGCGCCATGGAAACCCTCGGCGCCGACCGCGACGAAGAGATCGCCAAGCTGCACAGCGGCAAGGCCAAGTACTCGAGCATCTTCAACTACCCGACCCTGAGCTGGGCCGACATGGGCGCCGTAGGCTGGCTGGTCGATGGCGCTGCGATCGTCAACCAGGTGGTGCTGCAGCGCACCTCCTACGGCCCCTACTCCCGCGCCATGATCCGCATCTGCAAGGAAGAGAGCTTCCACCAGCGCCAGGGCTACGAGCTGCTGCTGACCATGATGCGCCACGGTACCCAGGCTCAGAAGGACATGGTTCAGGACGCCATCAACCGCCTTTGGTGGCCATCGTTGATGATGTTTGGCCCCAGTGACGAGCACTCCCCCAACAGCGCCCAGTCGATGGCGTGGAAGATCAAGCGCCAGACCAATGATGAGCTGCGCCAGCGCTTCATCGACCAGACCGTGCCACAGCTCGAGCTGCTCGGCTGCACCGCGCCCGACCCGCACCTGAAGTGGAACGAAGCCCGCGGCCACTACGATTTCGGCGACATCCAGTGGGACGAGTTCTACGAAGTCATCAAGGGCAACGGCCCCTGCAACCTGGAACGTGTCGCCACCCGGCGCAAAGCCATCGAGGACGGCGCCTGGGTACGCGAGGCCGCCGTGGCCTATGCGCGCAAGCAACAGAACAAGAACGCCGCGTGAGCGGCGATTGATGCGGAGATCGAAAATGTCTGTCTGGACCCTCTACGAAGTGTTCGTGCGCAGCAAGCACGGCCTGAACCACAAGCATGTCGGCAGCGTGCATGCCGCCGACGCCGCCATGGCCATCGAGAATGCCCGTGAGCTGTACACCCGCCGCAGCGAAGGCGTGAGCCTGTGGGTGGTGCCATCGGCGCTGATCACCGCCTCCTCCCCTGACGAGAAAGACCCGCTGTTCGCCCCCTCGGACGACAAGGTCTACCGCCATGCCAGCTTTTACGAGCTGCCCGACGAAGTCGGACACATGTGAGGTTGGCCATGCATAAAGAAGCGCTTATCCCCTATTTGCTGCTCCTGGGCGACAGTGCCCTGGTGCAGGGCCAGCGGCTCTGTGAATGGTGCGGCCACGCACCGGCCATCGAGGAAGAACTGGCCTTGATGAACGTCGGCCTCGACCTGGTCGGCCAAGCCCGCAATTGGCTGGACTACGCCGCCGAATTGCTCGACGACGGCCGTGACGCCGATGCCCTTGCCTACCGCCGTGACGAACGCGCCTACCGCAACCTGCTGCTGGTCGAACAACCCAATGGCGACTTCGCCGTGACCATGACCAAGCAGTTTTTATACGACGCCTGGCACTTCGCGGTGCTGCAGGGCCTGGCTGCGTCCCGCGATGAGCGTATCGCCGGCATTGCTGCCAAGGCACTCAAGGAGGTCACCTACCACCTGCGTCGCTCCGGTGAGTGGGTGCAACGCCTGGGCGGTGGCACCGACGAAAGCCGTCGGCGCATGCTAGACGCCATCCCAGCGCTGTGGCGCTTCACCGTTGAACTGACCGCGGGTAGCGACAGCGAAGTTCAGCTGGCCGAAGCCGGCATCGCTGCTGACCCGGCCGCCGTCGGCGCGGCCTGGCTCAAGCAGGTAAGCGCGATTTTCGACTCGGTCGAGCTGCCGCTGCCCAAAGCCGCCAGCTATTTCTACCTGGACGGTCGCAAAGGCCTGCACACCGAGCACCTGGGGCTGTTGCTGGCCGAAATGCAGTTCCTGCCACGGGCCTACCCCGATGCGACCTGGTGAGCTGATCGCCAGCGACCTCGGCGCCCGTGCCGCCCGAGGCGACGACCTGGCCCGAGCCTGGGCGGTGCTGGAGCAGGTCATGGACCCGGAAGTGCCGGTGGTGAGCGTGGTTGACCTGGGCATTGTCCGCGACCTGGACTGGCGCGCCGGCCACTTGCACCTGGTCGTCACGCCAACCTATTCCGGTTGCCCGGCGACCGAGGTGATCGAGGCCGATATCCGTGACGCGCTGCAACAGGCCGGTTTTGCTGCCCCCGCACTGGAGCGGCGCTTGACCCCGGCCTGGAGCACCGACTGGATCAGCGACCTGGGCCGCCAACGCTTGCGCACCTATGGCATAGCGCCGCCCGAAGGCAGCACCAGCAAGCGCAGCCTGCTCGGTGAGGCGCCCCAAGTGTGCTGCCCGCAGTGTGGCAGCGCGCATACCGAACTGCTCAGCCAGTTCGGCTCCACGGCTTGCAAGGCGCTGTACCGCTGCCGCGATTGCCTGGAGCCATTCGACTATTTCAAATGCATTTGAGCCGTGGAGAACACCATGAGCCAGTTTCACAGCCTGACCATCAAGCAAGTACGCAACGAGACCCGCGACGCCGTGTCCATCGTCTTTGACGTACCCGAGCACCTGCAGACGCAATTCCGCTTCACCCAGGGCCAGTACCTGGTCATGCGTACCCAGCTGGATGACGAAGAAGTGCGTCGTTCCTATTCGATCTGCAGCGCCGTGCAGGACGGCGAGCTGCGTGTGGCTGTCAAGCGCGTGCCAGGCGGGCGTTTTTCGGCCTTTGCCAATGAAGTGCTCAAGGCTGGCCAGCAACTGGAGGTGATGCCGCCGTCGGGCAGCTTCTTCGTGCCGCTCGACCCCGCCCGCGAAGGCCACTACCTGGGCGTTGCCGCCGGCAGCGGCATTACGCCGATCCTGTCGATCATCGCCACCACCCTGGCCACTGAACCGCACAGCCGTTTCACCCTGCTCTACGGCAACCGCTCAAGCTCCGGTGCGCTGTTCCGCGACAAGCTCGAAGACCTGAAAAACCGTTACCTGGACCGCCTGAACCTGATTTTCGTGTTCAGCCGCGAGCAGCAGGACGTCGACCTGTACAACGGCCGGATCGATGCCGACAAATGCGGCCAGCTGTTCTCCCGCTGGCTGGACGTCGCCACGCTGGACGCTGCGTTCATTTGCGGCCCCCAGGCCATGACTGAAACCGTGCGTGACAGCCTGCAGGCCAACGGCATGGCCAAGGACCGCATCCACTTCGAACTGTTCGCCGCCGCGGGCAGCGAAGCGCGCCGCGAAGCCCGTGAAGCTGCGCGCCAGGTGGATTCGGCGCTCAGCCATATCACCGTGATCAGCGATGGCCGGGCGCTGAGCTTCGACCTGCCGCGCAACAGCCAGAACGTGCTGGACGCCGGCAACGCCATCGGCGCCGAACTGCCGTACTCGTGCAAGGCCGGCGTGTGCTCGACCTGCAAGTGCCGGGTGATCGAAGGCGAGGTCGAGATGGACAGCAACCATGCGCTGGAAGACTACGAAGTGGCGGCGGGGTATGTGCTGTCGTGCCAGACCTACCCGGTGAGCGACAAAGTGGTGCTCGACTTCGACCAGCTCTGATACCTGGCCCGCGTTGAGGCCCTAAGCACCACCGCAACACCTGTGTGACCTCAAAAACAACTACAACACCAAGAGATCGCTTGCCATGACCCCCGAACGCATAGAAAGCATCGCCAACCATCCCGACTTCCAGCACCTGGTCCGGCGCAAACGTCGCCTCAACGGCACCCTGACCCTGGCCATGCTGGTGATCTATTACGGCTTCGTCCTGTTGGTGGCGTTCTCCCCCAGCACCCTCGGCCAATCGCTCAGCGGTGGCGTGACTACCGTCGGCATGCTGGTGGGCGTGCTCATGGTGCTGCTGTCGTTCGCCCTCACCGGCATCTACGTGCACCGCGCCAACAACGTGCTCGACCCGCTGAACGACAAGGTCAAGCAGGAGTGCGCGCAATGAACTGGACTGCCATTTCGATGTTCATGGTGTTCGTCTGCTTCACCCTGCTGGTGACCCGCTGGGCCGCATTGCGGACCCGCTCGGCGAGTGACTTCTACACCGCTGGCGGCGGCCTGACCGGCATGCAGAACGGCTTGGCGATCGCCGGCGACATGATCAGCGCAGCGTCCTTCCTGGGCATCTCGGCCATGATGTTCATGAACGGCTACGACGGCTTGCTCTACGCCCTGGGCGTACTGGCCGGCTGGCCAATCATCCTGTTCCTGATCGCCGAACGCCTGCGCAATTTGGGCAAGTACACGTTTGCCGACGTCGTGTCCTACCGCCTGGCGCAAACCCCAGTGCGCCTGACCTCGGCATTCGGCACCTTGGTCGTCGCGCTGATGTACCTGGTGGCCCAGATGGTCGGGGCCGGCAAGCTGATCGAACTGTTGTTTGGCATCAGTTACCTGTACGCGGTGATGCTGGTCGGGGTGTTGATGGTCGCCTACGTGACCTTCGGCGGCATGCTGGCAACCACCTGGGTGCAGATCATCAAGGCCGTGATGTTGCTGTCCGGCACCAGCTTCATGGCGTTCATGGTGCTCAAGCACTTTGGCTTCAGCACCGAAGCGATGTTTGCCAGCGCCGTGGCCGTGCATGCCAAGGGCCAGGCGATCATGGCGCCGGGTGGCTTGCTGTCGAACCCGATCGATGCGATTTCCCTGGGCCTGGGCATGATGTTCGGCACTGCGGGCCTGCCGCATATCCTGATGCGTTTCTTCACCGTCAGCGATGCCAAGGAAGCGCGCAAGAGTGTGTTCTACGCCACGGGTTTCATCGGCTACTTCTACTTGCTGCTGATTGTCATCGGCTTTGGCGCCATCGTCATGGTCGGCACCGAGCCGTCCTACCGCGATGCGGCAGGCGCGATCATCGGCGGCGGCAACATGGTCGCGGTGCACCTGGCCCAGGCGGTGGGTGGCAACCTGTTCCTGGGTTTCATCTCTGCCGTGGCCTTCGCCACCATTCTTGCGGTAGTGGCAGGCCTTGCGTTGTCCGGCGCTTCGGCGGTTTCCCACGACCTCTATGCCTGCGTGGTACGCAAAGGCCAGGCCACTGAACAGGAAGAAATGCGTGTCTCGCGTATCGCCACCCTGGTGATCGGCTTGCTGGCAGTGGTGCTGGGGCTGGTGTTCGAGTCGCAGAACATCGCCTTCCTCTCCGGCCTGGTACTGGCCGTGGCTGCATCGGTCAACTTCCCGGTGCTGCTGCTCTCGATGTTCTGGAAGGGCCTGACCACCCGTGGTGCAGTGTGCGGCAGCATGGCCGGTTTGCTCTCGGCCGTGGCGCTGGTGGTACTCGGCCCGGCAGTGTGGGTCAACGTGCTGCACAACGAACAGGCGCTGTTCCCTTACAGCAACCCGGCGCTGTTCTCGATGAGCCTGGCGTTTTTCGGCGCCTGGGTGTTCTCGGTCACCGACACCTCCGCGCGTGCCAGCGAGGAGCGTGGTCGCTACCTGGCGCAGTTCATTCGCTCCATGACCGGTATCGGCGCTGCCGGCGCCAGCAAGCACTGATTTCGAGAACAACCATGTCGGGTACAACAACAATGAACCGCACTCGCTTCTCTTCTGCCGCTTGGCTTGCCACGCTCGCCCTGCCCTTGCCGGCCATGGCCGACTTCGTCAGCGACAGCCATGCACGCCTGGAACTGCGCAACCACTACATCAACCGCGATTTCCGCCAGAGCAATGCTCCGCAGGCCAAGGCCGAGGAATGGGGCCAAGGCTTTACCGCCCGCGTGGAGTCCGGTTTTACCGAAGGCCGGGTGGGCTTCGGCGTGGACGCCATGGGCCAGCTGGGTCTCAAGCTTGACTCCAGCCGCGACCGCCGCAACACCGGCTTGCTGCCCTTTGGCCCGAACAGCCACGAGCCTGTCGATGACTACAGCGAGCTGGGCTTGACCGGTAAAGCACGGGTTTCCAAGAGCACCCTGCGCCTGGGCACCCTGCAGCCGATCCTGCCGGTGGTGGTGTACAACGACACCCGTCTGTTGTCTTCCACGTTCCAGGGCGGCCTGCTGACCAGCCAGGAGCTCAATGGCCTCACCGTCAACGCCGGGCGCCTCACCAAGGCCAACCTGCGCGATTCGTCCGGCCGCGATGACATGGGCTACGGCGCAGCCAGCAGCGACCACCTGGATTTCGGCGGCGGCAGCTATGCCATCACCCCACAGACCAGCGTCAGCTATTACTACGCCAAGCTCGAAGACATCTACCGCCAGCAGTTCGTCGGCCTGGTCGATACCCGTCCACTGGGCGAAGGCCTGAGCCTGCGCAGCGACCTGCGCTATTTCGACAGCCGTAACGACGGCGCCGAGCGTGCCGGCAACATCGACAACCGTAACTTCAACGCCATGTTCACCCTCGGCGTCAGGGCGCACAAGTTCACCGCCACCTGGCAACAGATGTCCGGCGACAGCGCCTTCCCCTTCGTCAACGGCGGCGACCCGTTCACCGTCAACCTGGTGACCTACAACACCTTCACCCGCGCCGGGCTCGATTCCTGGCAGGTGCGCTACGACTACGACTTCGTCGCCATGGGCATCCCGGGCCTGAGTTTCATGACCCGCTACACCGACGGCCGCCACGCCGAGACCGCCACGGTCAGCAACGGCCGTGAGCGCGAACGCGACACCGACCTCACCTACGTCATCCAGAGCGGCCCGTTCAAAGACGTCAGCCTGCGCTGGCGCAACGTCACCTTCCGTTCCGGCAATGGCCTGACCAATGCCGTGGACGAGAACCGCCTGATCATCGGCTACACCTTGGCGCTGTGGTAACAGCGCCCTTCCCCCATTAGAACAGCATGGAGAACAGCATGTCTGACGCCCCAACCCTGCAAAGCTTCATTGCCGGTCGCTGGATCGGCCAGCACGGCGCCCAGGCCCTGCGCAGCGCCTTGAACGGTCACGTTCTGGCCTACAGCCATGAAGAGCGCCCGGATTTCGCCGAAGCCGTGGACTTTGCCCGCGCCCGTGGCCTGGCCGCCCTCATGGCCATGGACTTCCAACAGCGCGCCGCACGCCTCAAGGCCCTGGCCTTGTACCTGGCCGAGCGCAAAGAGCAGCTGTACGCCTTGTCCCACCACAGTGGCGCCACCCGCGCCGACAGCTGGATCGACATCGAAGGCGGTAACGCCACACTGTTCGCCTATGCCGGCATCGGCAGCCGCGAACTGCCCTCCGGCAACCTGGTGCACGAAGGCCCTGCAATACCGCTGGGCAAGCAAGGCCACTTTGCCGGCAGCCATATCCTGGTGCCACGTGCCGGGGTCGCCGTGCACATCAACGCGTTCAACTTCCCGATCTGGGGCATGCTCGAGAAGTTCGCCCCGACCTTCCTGGCTGGCATGCCGTGCATCGTCAAACCCGCCACCTCGACCAGCTACCTGACTGAAGCCGTGGTGCGCCTGATGAACGCGTCGGGCCTGTTGCCCGACGGCAGCTTGCAGTTGGTGATCGGCAGCACCGGCGACTTGCTCGACCGCTTGCAGGGCCAGGATGTAGTGACCTTTACCGGCTCCGCCGATACCGCCGCCAAACTGCGCGTGACGCCGAACCTGATCCGCAACTCGGTACCGTTCACCGCCGAAGCGGATTCGCTGAACTGCGCGATTCTCGGCCCGGACGTGACCCCGGACAGCGAAGAGTTTGACCTGTACATCAAGGAGGTGGCCCGCGAGATGACCACCAAGGCCGGGCAGAAATGCACCGCCATCCGCCGCGCCATCGTCCCGGTCAAGCATATCGATGCCGTCGCTACCCGCCTGCGCGAACGCCTGAGCAAGGTGGTGGTGGGCGACCCTTCAGTGGAAGGCGTGCGCATGGGCGCCCTGGCCTCGCATGACCAGCAGCGCGACGTCGGCGAGCGTGTACGCAGCCTGCTGCAGAGCTGCGACCAGCTGTTCGGCGCCAGTGACGGTTTTGCGCCGCGTGGTGAGGGTGTTGCCGAGGGCGCGTTCTTTGCGCCGACCCTGCTCCAGGCCCGCGACCCGCATGCTGAAGGTGGTGCGCACGATATCGAAGCGTTCGGCCCGGTCAGCACGCTGATGGCCTACGATGACCTTGACGAAGCCCTGACCCTGGCTGCCCGCGGCAAGGGCAGCCTGGTGGCGACCCTGGTCACTGCCGACCGCGCCGTTGCCGCCAAAGCCATCCCGGTGGCGGCTGCCTGGCACGGCCGCCTGCTGGTGCTGGACCGCGAAGCCGCGCTGGAGTCCACCGGGCATGGCTCGCCGCTGCCGCAACTCAAGCACGGCGGCCCCGGCCGCGCGGGTGGCGGTGAAGAGCTGGGCGGCCTGCGCGCAGTCAAGCACTACCTGCAGCGTGCGGCCGTACAAGGCTCACCGAGCATGCTCACGGCAGTAACGGGCGAGTACGTGCGCGGCGCAGAAGTGATCGAGAGCGAAGTGCACCCGTTCCGTCGCTACTTCCAGGACTTGCGTATCGGCGAGTCACTGTTAACCCACCGCCGTACGGTAACTGAGGCAGACCTGGTCAACTTCGGCTGCTTGTCGGGTGACCACTTCTACATGCACTTCGACGAGATCGCCGCCAAGGAATCGCAGTTTGGCAAGCGTATCGCCCATGGCTACTTCGTGCTGTCGGCAGCGGCAGGCCTGTTTGTATCCCCTGGCGCCGGCCCGGTACTGGCCAACTACGGCCTGGATACCCTGCGCTTCATCAACCCTGTAGGCATTGGCGATACGATCCAGGCGCGCCTGACCTGCAAGCGCAAGATCGACCAGGGCAAGGCTAGCCCGTTGGGGCAGCCGCAAGGCGTGGTGGCGTGGGACGTTGAGGTTACCAACCAGCTGGGTGAGCTGGTGGCCAGCTATGACATTCTGACCTTGGTATTGAAGAAGGTTGACTGAGTAGCCTACCTGCCAAACGATGGGCTGCCTCGCAGCCCATCGCTCATTCATTCATCAACCCACCACGGCTGGGTCACCCACCGATTGATTGGGCTTGCTCCCGGAAATACGCCAGCTCACGGCGGTAATCCCATACCGTTCGGCCATTGGCCTGCTGACTTTCTTGATCTTTTCCCGCCCGAATTTCGGAATGATGCCGATGCCCGCATCACAGCTGGCCCAATGCCAGGCCTCGGCATTGTCCAACCGTTCCAGGCGGATGATGAAACTGCGCGGTTGGCCATGCAGTTGGTAGTCGATGATGTACAGCTGTGGACCAGGCATCGCAGGGGCCTCCTCTTCTCCATGGATGACCTTTTGATTGATCTGGGCAGTGCCAGAAAATTCAAAAAATTTGCCAACCTAGGTCAATCGCTACGGTCGCCGTCCGCCGCCATGGCTGTTCTGGCCACCCTTGCGGCCGGCTTCAGCGGCGCGTTCACGGTCGTTGGCGAAGTTGCCGCCCGACACCTTGCCGCCTTTGTGCCCGGCGCGGGAGGCTTTTTCCCGGTCGTTGGCGAAATTGCCCGAGTTGGTTTCCTTGGTGCCGCCGCGCTGGCTGGTACGTTCTTGATCACGTGCCATGTGGTATCTCCTTGCGATGGAAAGGTTGCTGGGCCGTACCTTGATTCCGAGCCAGCAAACACGGGCAATGCTCAATCGAATTGCACACGGCTGACGGGTGGCGCCAAACGTCCCCAGGCCAAATGCTTGCGTGGCGGCATTAGGCATGCACGCTCCACTGGGTGGAATCGGACTCGATCGGCAGTTCGTCGATGGCATGGATCAGCCCGCTCTCCAGTGCCTCCTCGGGCCCCAGTATTCGCGGGTAGGCCATCAGGTAACGGGGCACGTCCAGCACTTCGGCACTGCCTTCGGTTCGCTCTGCCACGATTTGAGCGTACAGCCGCAGGTCGTAATCCAGGCTCATGGCGTATTCGGCCATCCTGGCGTGGTCGACCGACCCGTGCAGCGTCCAATGGAAGGGGTGAAACAGGAACTTGCTGAACGCGCAGGCGGTGCGATGTTCGCCCGCCAGAAACAGGATGTTGCCCATCGATTCCACCGTCCCCAGGTTGTGGGTATGCAGCGGAATCGGCAGCGCCCGCAGGAAGTTGTACAAGGTAAACCCGTAGCTGCACTCCCCGCCCATGGTCGCGATGTTCAGTTGCAGCAGCTGTGCGCCCTGCTGCATGGCGCGCGAACAGGTGTTGATCAGGTTGCCGCAAGTGGATGAGTTGATCGGCCCGGTGAAATGGATGATGTGTCTGGCCATGTTTGCCTCCAGGGTTGGCGGTTCATGCCGGTGAATGGCCAATCCGTCATGGGGGTGTAGTCGTCTTTTGCACCCGCTATGCGGTGGAGACGCCAACCGCGGCAAAGTTCAACTCTGCGTGCATTCCCCGTTGGTCAACCGTGCTGAACCTCACGGCCGCGCATCAGTCGCACCTTCAGAGCGACCTCTCAAAAAGCTGGCAATGAGGAAGGCAGCGTGAGCGAGATCCGTATTGGTATATCAGGTTGGCGCTATGGCCCTTGGCGCAAGGATTTCTACCCCAAAGGGCTGCGCCAGGACAGTGAACTCGCGTTCGCCTCGCGGGCAGTCAACAGCATCGAGATCAATGGCTCGTTCTACAGCCTGCAGACGCCCGAACGGTATCGGGGGTGGCGTGAGGAGACGCCGGACGGCTTTGTATTCTCGGTAAAGGCACCGCGCTACATCACCCATGTACGGCGGCTCAAGGACATCGAAGCGCCGGTGGCCAATTTCTTTGCTTCCGGGCCTTTGTTGCTGGGCGACAAGCTGGGCCCGTTTCTGTGGCAGTTCCCACCCAACATGAAGTTCGACGAAGCACGCTTTGCGCGGTTTCTGGCGCTGCTGCCGCGTAACCGAAAAGCGGCGCGCGAATGCGCACAAGGGTGTGACGAGCGGCTCAAGGGCAATGGCGGCACTGACATCAAAGGCAACGCACGCTTGCGCCACGCCGTGGAAATCCGCCACGAGAGCTTTCTTTGCGAAGCCTTCGTGAAGCTGTTGCGCAAACACCGTGTGGCGCTGGTCGTGGCCGACAGTGCAGGGAAATGGCCCTATGTCGAAGATGTCACGGCCGATTTCGTCTACATGCGCCTGCACGGTGATGTGGAGCTCTACAGCAGTGGCTACACGGCGCAGGCCTTGCGCCGCTGGAAACAGCGCATTCTGCGCTGGAGCCAAGGCAGCCAGGCCGACGACGCACACACCGTGCTACCCGGCGCACCGCCCAAGCGGGCCACGCGTGATATCTACTGCTACTTCGACAACGACCAGAAGGTCCATGCGCCCTACGATGCCCGGCGCCTTCTGGAGAAGTTGAAGCTGGACTATGACCTGCTCACCGAACCCGGTGTCGAGCCGGAGGTTGAGCTGTGAACAAGACCTTGCCCACACCGCGTTGCATCATCGACAACGTCACCACGGTGCAAAGGCTGACCGTGCTGACCCTCAACGTGCACAAGGGCTTCACCGCCTTCAACCGGCGTTTCATCCTGCCTGAGCTGCGCGATGCCGTGCGCGCCACCGGCGCCGACCTGGTGTTTCTTCAGGAGGTGCACGGCAGCCACCAGCAGCATGCCGAGCGCCACGCAGCCTGGCCGGAAACGCCGCAGTACGAGTTTCTGGCCGACAGCATGTGGCCGCAGTTCGCCTATGGCCGTAACGCTGTGTACCCCCATGGCGACCACGGCAATGCCTTGCTGTCGAAATTCCCCATCAGCCAGTTCGACAACCGGGATGTTTCCATCGACGGCAATGAGCAGCGTGGCCTGCTCCATTGCCGCCTGGAGGTGCCTGGGCATAAAGAGGTGCATGCAGTGTGCGTGCACCTGGGCCTGCGGGAATCACACCGCCAGCGCCAGGTGCGCCTGTTGCTGGAGCTGCTCGACAGCTTGCCGCCCGATGCGCCGGTGATCATTGCCGGCGATTTCAATGACTGGCGCCTGAAAGCGGATGTGGCGCTGTCCGAACACCTGGTCGAAGCCTTTGGCGAGCGTTTCGGCACCCCGGCGCGCAGTTTTCCGGCGCGCTTGCCGCTGCTGCGGCTTGACCGCATCTACCTGCGCAATGCCATGCCGAGCAAGGCGCAGGTGCTGTCGAAATACCCATGGTCGCACCTTTCCGACCATGCCCCCCTCACTGCGGAGATCAGCCTATGAACCGACCTTGGCTAGAGGGCAACAGCGTGCAGCTGTTGATCAATGGCGAACAGTATTACCCACGCGTGTTTGAAGCGATGGCCCAGGCGCGGGAGGAAATCCTGCTGGAGACGTTCATCATCTTCGATGACAAGGTCGGCCAGCAGTTGCAGCAGGTGTTGATAGACGCCGCGCAGCGCGGCGTGCGCGTCGAAGTGGCGGTCGATGGTTACGGCACTGCCGACCTGCCCGACACCTTCATCTCGGCCATGACCGAAGCCGGCGTCAACTTTCATGCCTTCGACCCACAGCCCAGGCTGGTGGGCATGCGCACCAACCTGTTCCGCCGCCTGCACCGCAAGATCGTGGTCATCGATGGGCAGCGCGCGTTCATCGGCGGTATCAACTACAGTGCCGATCACCTGGGCGACTACGGCCCCATGGCCAAACAGGACTATGCCGTGGAGGTTACCGGCCCGGTGGTTGCGCAAGTGCATGCCACCAGCCGTCGCCTGATGTCCCCCGTGCTGCAGCCACCCAGTGAGGTGCGGCCTGTCACCGAGCCCACCGGGGCTATCACTGCCCTGCTGGTCGAGCGCGACAATGGCCAGCGCAGAACGGCCATCGAAGCCCAGTACCTGCAAGCCTTCCGCGCTGCCCGGCAGCGTATCGTGGTGGCCAATGCCTATTTCTTTCCGGGTTACCGGTTGCTGCGGGAGCTGCGCAATGCGGCGCGGCGTGGGGTGGACGTGACCTTGATCTTGCAAGGCCAGCCAGACATGCGCTGGGTGCGGGCCTTGTCGCGGCTGCTGTACAACTACCTGCTGCGTGACGGTGTGCACATTCATGAATACTGCCGCCGGCCTTTGCATGGCAAGGTCGCGCTGGTCGATGACCAGTGGGCCACTGTCGGCTCGAGCAATCTCGACCCCTTGAGCCTGTCGTTGAACCTTGAAGCCAACCTGTTCATCCGCGATCACGGCTTCAACCAACAATTGCATCAGCACCTGCAGTCGCTGGCCAGCGAACAGTGCAAGGCCGTCACCCTGGAGCGCATGGTCCGCGGTTACTGGTGGCGGGCGCCGCTGATTTTCCTGTGCTTCCACGCCATACGTCACTTTCCGCGCATTGCCGGCTGGTTCCCGGCGCACCGCCAGCGCCTGCGCTCGGTGCAGCCGGAGGTGGAAGCCCACGGCGATATGCATGAGGGCCAGACGTGATGGCCCGTAAACGTTGGCAAATCTGGGCCAAGCGCCTGTTCACCTTGCTCTTCCTTTTGTTGATTCCAGCCTTGCTGTTCATGCTGGCGCGCAACCTGGACTGGAACGAGGTGCGCCAGTCGCTGCTGGCCTACAAGCCTGGCACTTTAGCGATCGGGTTGGCGGTTGCGCTGTTCAGCTACCTGACGTTTGCCAGCTACGACCTGCTGGCGCGTGCCTATACAGGCCACAACCTGCCTGCCAGGCAGGTGTTGCCTGTGGCTTTCGTCTGTTATGCCTTCAACCTCAACTTCACCACCTGGGTGGGCGGCGTCGCGTTGCGTTATCGGCTGTACGGCCGGCTAGGTCTGGATACCGCGACCATCACCCGCATCCTGACCCTTGGCTTACTCACCAACTGGATGGGCTACATGCTGTTGGCGGGTACGGTATTCGCCCTGCGCCTGGTAGACCTGCCGGACAGCTGGGCAGTCGGGGCAACGGGGTTGCAACTGATCGGTTTTGGCTTGCTGGCAATCGCCATCGGCTACTTGCTGGCCTGCGGCTTTGCGAAAAAACGCACCTGGCAATGGCGTGAGCACGAAGTCACCTTGCCTGGCTGGCGTCTGGCGCTGGCCCAAGTTGCCCTTGGCGCCAGCAACTGGGCGTTGATGGCCCTGCTGATCTTCTGGTTGCTGCCTGGGGAAGCCTTCTACCCGTCGATCCTCGGGATACTGCTGATCAGTTGCGTAGCGGGCGTGGTTGCGCACATCCCGGCCGGGCTTGGGGTGCTTGAAACGGTATTTCTGGCGTTGCTGCATGGCCAGATGCAACAGGGCACGCTGGTAGCGGCATTGCTGGGGTATCGCACGCTGTATTACCTGCTTCCGCTGCTGTTGGCAGTGATCACGTACCTGATTCTGGAGAAACGCGCCAAGGCCATGCGCCAGCGTGATAATCCGGCCTAGCGCTCTACAGGGCATCGGCGCGGGGAATTGGGGCTGCTGCGCAGCCCATCGCCGACAAGCCAGCTCCTACACGGAATCTCGCTCTCCTGTAGGAGCTGGCTTGCCTGCGATGGGCCGCGCAGCGGCCCCCTTGGCCCTAACAAACGGCCAGCGTGGTACAGCGAGCGCTTAGGACTTATCCTCCTCATCAACCACATCATCGGTCCACGGCTCACCGTCCAATGGCGCCGAACGCGCCAGTTCAGCCTCATCCAACCCAAAGCCGCCGCCAATCTCATTAGCATTGACCTGCCGCAACGACTGGTCTGCCGGCCCTTCGCCGTCACCCTCTTCAAACGGGTCGCGAGCACCGGTCTCGTCCAGCAAGGTATCCGGGCTCATGTCGTCATAAGTGACGTTGTCTTCGTGCAGGCTGTCGCTCAACGCTTCGCCACCCGTCATGCCGCTTTCGGCGACGCGCTGTGGCGGAAACTCCTGCTCATCTTCACGGGCAGGTCGTTCGTCGCCCACCCGCCCTTCGCGTTCGTCGTGACGGTCACTGAAGTCCAGCTCATGGACACTGCCCATGCGGTCTTCGGTGTCGTCGATTTCGGTAGGTGTGTAAGGCTTGGGTTCATCGGGGCGAGACATGTGCGTACTCCGTCAGTGGGCTATACACGGTCGACTGCGCCCACCACGGGAAAATTCAGAGTTTTTACGCCGCGGGCTGGGCCGCTTGTTGCGCACGGTGCAGTTCATTGGTCAGGTGCAGCCGCATCGCTGCCCGGGCGGCATCGGCGTCCTGGTGCGCGAGTGCAGCATGAATCTGCTCGCGCTCACGCACCTGTTGTGCGCGTTGCTGTTGGGCAACGTTGCTCTGCGCGCCACGCATCAGGGTATCGGCCAGGTGGCGCATGGCATCGATAAAGAAGCTGTTGCCGGTGCACAGGGCAATTTGCAGGTGAAACTCGAATACGATGCGCGTGCTGTCCTGGTGCAACGGCCCCACGGCATTGGCTTCGCCCAGGGCGTCGGCAATGGCCTGCAACTGGCTTGACGTAGCACGCTGCGCAGCAAGCGCGGCGCACTCCACCTCCAGGCTCAGGCGCAATTCGATGAGCGCCACCGCATCGAGGGCGCTGCCCTTCTCGTGCTGGCTGTCCTGAAAGTCGCCTGGCCGGGTGGTGTCGACCACGAACGTGCCGATGCCTCGGCGGGTCTCGACCAGGCCCTCTGCCTGCAGCCGCGACATCGCTTCGCGAACCACGGTACGGCTGACCTTGCGCGCCTCGGTAAAGGCTTGTTCGGTCGGCAACTTGGTGCCTGCCGGTAGCTCGCCGGCCAGAATGCTACGTGACAGTTCAAGCACCAGTTGCTGGGCCAGGCTGACACGTCGTTCAGGGTTGACACGCTCCATCAGAGGATCCATTCAAAAACCAGACGATGAACGATTGTAACCGCAGTTTTACGTCAAAACGCACTATAATGCCCGCTGATCTCACAAGAGCACGATGATGTCTGACCTCACGGCTATTGCCCGAATCAAACCTCGCCGCCTGGCCGAATCGTTGGTCGAACGCTTTGCCCAACGCATGCGTGACGGCACCCTCAAACGCGGCGACAAACTGCCCACCGAAACGCAGATCATGGCCGCCGAAAGCGTCAGTCGCTCGGTAGTGCGTGATGCCTTGTCGCGTATGCAGGCGGCAGGCCTGGTCGAGACCCAGCATGGCGTCGGCACCTTCGTCCTCGACATGCCGGCACCCGAAGGCTTCAACGTCGGGCCCGCCACCATTGTGCTGTTATCCGACGTCCTCGACCTGCTGGAGTTCCGCCTAAGCCTGGAAGTCCAGGCTGCAGGCATGGCCGCCGAACGGGCCACGCCACAGGCCATCGACGAGCTGGAGCAAGCGTTGCAGGCGTTGCTGCAAGGCCCGGAAAAGTCCGGCAGTACCACCAACGCCGACTTCCAGTTCCACCTGAAGATCGCCAAAGCGGCCGGCAACCCGTACCTCATCGACATCATGAAACACCTGGGCACCAAGCTGATCCCGCGCACCCGGATGAACTCCGCCTATACCGGGCAGAGCAACCGCAGCACCTACCTGGCGGGGATCAACGCCGAACACCAGCAAATCTTCGATGCCATCGTCAGCAAGCAGGTCGATGCGGCGCGTGCGGCCATGTTCCTGCATTTGAGCAATAGCCGCATGCGCCTGCGCGAGGCGCAGAAACACCAGGCTGTCTACAGCGAGTGAGCCGCTTCAGGCGCCGGTTGCACATCCTCGAAGATCAACCCGTCGCTGGCACTGACCTGCCACGGGTTGGCACTGCCGGTTTCGCTGAAGTGGACCGTGTCGAACCGTGAGCCCTTCAAGCCATCGATCTTGGCCTTGGCCGGCCCGCTGAAACGCACCCGCTCGAAGGACAGGCCTTGGTGGTAAGCGCCGTGCAGGCTGTCGCCCTTGACCTCGATCGCCGCCAGTTGGGCATTCTCGACCGTGACATTGCTAACCCGCACATCGCGGAACTGGCCGGCGATGGTCGACTTCTTGTAGTCCAGCTTGGCGTTCGGGTCGTTGTAGTCGAGGGTGAAGATGAACGCCTGCTTGACCGTATTGCGCATCGCCGAATCACGGAACACCACATTACGCGCGCCACCGCCCATGAAATTGGTGCTCTTCATGCGTAAGCCGGTATCGGTGCCGTCAGAAACGTTATCTTCGGCCAGGATGTTCTGGATCCACGCCCCCGTGTGGCTGCCAGCCACGACCATGCCGTGGCCCTTGCGGAAGTAGTTGTTGAAGATCCACGCGTCTTCCTGGGGCCTTTGCTTGACCGCATCGGCGCCGGTGCCGGCTGCGAAGTTGACGCAGTCATCGCCGGTGTCGAAGAAGTTGTTGAACACCAATGCGCCGCGGCTGTTGGCGAATTCGATGCCATCGCCGTTGTTGGCGTCGTAGGTCTTGTGCGTGGTGTTGGCCAGCACCACGTTCTCGGTCTCCAGGTTCATGATGCCGTGATAAGCCGGGTTGAGGACCGTGAAGCCGCCGTAGAACACGTTCTTGACGTTGCGCAAGGTGACCAGCGACGAGCGCATTTGGCCATAGGCGTCCTTGACGTTCATGCCTTCGGCCACGGCGCGAGCGACCTGGGCCTTGGCCAGCACGCCGTCCTGCAGATAGCGGGTGTTGTCGCTCGGCAGGTAGAACGGCAGCGGTTGGCCACGTTCATCGACGATGTCGGCGTTGCGCTTCCAGCCGTTACCATCAATCACCCCTTTGCCGACGATACGAATGTTCTCGAATGCCTGGTGCGCACGCGGGTCACGCGGCAAGGCGTTGATCAGCGAGGCCGGGCGTACGGTGGTGGAGTACGGGTACTGGATATAGCCATCGCGGGGGTAGTCTTCGGCGCGCTCGGACCCGAGCAGGGTCGCGCCCTCGGCGATTTCCAGGGTCATGTTGCTTTTGAGGTACAGCGCGCCGCTTTTGTAGGTACCTGCTGGCAGCAGCACTTTGCAGCCGACGGTACAGGCGTCGATGGCCTTCTGGATGGCGGCGGTATCGAGGGTCTGGCCGTCGCCCTTGGCGCCATAGTGGCGCACGTCGAACAGTGCCGGCACGGCGGTCGTACGTTGGACGATTACCGGGCTGTCGGCCGATTCCTTGCCGGCGTGGTCCACCGAACGCACGGTGAAGCGGTATTCAGTGTCGGGGGCTAGGCCAACTGCGGTGTAGCTGTGGATGGCGATACGGTGGTGGAAATTGCGCGTGTCCTGCTCGTAGAAGCGGTCGATATAGGGTTTGGCCGGGGACACGTGCCCGTTGTTGGCGTTGCTGCCACCGAGCAGCTTGCCATTGGCGTAGACGTGGTAATCGGCGATGTCGGCAGGGTCGGCGGGTTTCTCCCAGACCAGGATTATCTGCTGGTCGTCGTAGGCCAGCGTCGGGACCAGGACTTTGCTCGGCGCTTCGAGTGCCCAAAGGGGTGAACTGAAGCCGAGTGCCAGGACAGTCAGCAGTGATTGGGTGGTCGCGGTGTTTGCATGCGGCATGGGGTTATCTTCCTTGTTATAGCGCTATGCACAGTCGTTGTAGGAGCAGCCTTGTGCTGCGAAGAGGCCATCCCAGCCAAAGAAAAACGGTGGGTAATACAGGCCTCTTCGCAGCGCAAGGCTGCTCCTACACAAAGCGTGTGTCAGCTGACGTTACGTACTGATTCAGCACTGAAATCGCGGCTGGCCTGCACCAGCATGCGGGTGTAGTCGTGGCTGGCCAGGTCCTGGCTCAAGGCTTGGCTGTCCAGGCGCTCGACAATCCGCCCCTGTTGCATCACCGCGACCTTGTCGCACAAATGGCTGACCACACCCAGGTCGTGGGTCACCATCAGGTAGGTGAGTTTCTCGCGCTGACGCAGGTCCGCCAGCAGGTTGAGAATCTCTGCCTGCACCGACACATCGAGCGCCGACGTCGGCTCGTCCAGCAGCAACACCCGGGGTTCGAGAATCAGCGCCCGGGCGATCGCCACGCGCTGACGTTGCCCGCCTGACAGCTGGTGCGGGTAGCGGTAACGGAAGCTGTCGTTCAAGCCGACCTTGACCAGGATGTCGTTGATGCGGTCATCGCGCTCGCCCAGGCCATGAATGGTCAATGGCTCGCGCAACGCGGTGTCGATGGTGTGCCGCGGGTGCAGCGAACCGTAAGGGTCTTGGAACACCATCTGGACCTTGCGAAAGTGCTCCTTGGGCAGTTTGTGCTGCAGCGGGACGCCGGCAATGCTCAGCGCCCCGCTCCAGTGCCGGTACTGCCCGGCCAGGCAGCGCAAGACCGTGGTCTTGCCCGAACCCGACTCGCCCACCAGGCCGAACGACTCGCCGTCTTCGACCGTCAGGTCGACATCGTGCAGCACCTGGTTGCAGGCGGCGCCCACACCAAAACTCAGGTTCAGCGATTGTGCTTGGATCATGCTCATGTCAGTTCCCTCAGCAGGTGAGCCACAGCGGGTCGCGTTGCAGGACCGGCAGGCGTGGGCGGCGGTTGTCCATGCTCGGCAGGGCCGCCAGCAGGCCACGGGTATAGGGGTGTTCGGCATATTGCAGGTCGCAGGCGGCCAGCGACTCGACCACCCGCCCGGCGTACATCACCAGCACTCGGTCGCAGTAATTGCGAACCAGGTTGAGGTCGTGGCTGACGAAAATCAGCCCCATCTGCTGGTCCACCACCAGTTCTTCGAGCACATTGAGCACCTGCTGGCGTACCGACACATCCAGCGCCGAGGTCGGTTCATCCGCGATGATCACCTCCGGGTTGGTGATGACCATCATGGCGATCATGATGCGCTGGCCCATGCCGCCGCTGACTTCATGCGGGTACAGGTTGTAGACCCGCTTGGGGTCACGGATATGAACCTTTTCCAGCATCAGCAAGACCCGCTCGCGGGCCTCGCTGCGGCTGGCCTTGTGGTGCGCCAGGTAGGCTTCGGCAATCTGATCGCCCACCTTGACCACCGGGTTGAGCGAGTACTTGGGGTCTTGCATGATCATCGAAATGCGCTGGCCGCGAATCTTCTGCATGGCCTTTTCGCTGGCACTGAGCAAGTCGACATCGCCGAACTGCAGGGCCTTGGCAGTGATCTGCGTGCTATTGGGGTGCAGCTTGAGCAAGCTGCGCCCGACGGTGGACTTGCCCGAACCGGACTCGCCGACAATGGCGAGCTTCTCGCGGCCCAAGGTGAACGACACATCGCGTACCGCGTGCATTTCTTTCTTGCCATTGACGAAGCGCACATTGAGCGAATCGACAGTGAGTTTGAGCGTCGACATAAAGCCTCCAGTTACTCGCTACGCGGGTCGAGAATGTCCCGCAGGCCATCGCCCAACAGGTTGAACGCCAGGCTCACCAGCATGATCGCAGCCCCCGGTACGGCCACCAGCCACCAGCATTCGAGCATGTAGCGTCGGCCGGTGGAGATCATCGCGCCCCACTCCGGCAACGGCGCCTGCGCGCCCAGGCCAAGAAAGCCCAATGCAGCCGCGGTGAGGATGATGCCGGCCATGTTCATGGTCAGGCGGATGATCACCGACGACAGGCACATCGGCACGATGTGGCGCAGGATGATCCGCGTCGACGACGCGCCCTGCAGCTCGACCGCAACGACGAAGTCAGCCTTGCGCAGCGACAGCGTTTCGGCCCGCGCCAGGCGAGCGATCGGCGGCCATGAGGTCAGCGCGATGGCGACCACGGCATGCTCCAGACCAGGGCCGAGCGCAGCAATGAACGCCAGCGCCAGCACCAGGCTTGGGAACGAGATGAAAATATCGGTGATGCGCATGAACACGGTGTCGACGACGCCACCGAAATACCCCGACACCGTGCCGATGAACAACCCGATCGGGCCGACGATCACGGTCACCAGGGTAATGATGTACAGGGTGATGCGTGAGCCGTACACCAGCCGGCTGAAGATGTCGCGGCCGTACTCGTCGGTGCCGAACCAGTGCGCGGCACCGGGTGCCTGCAGGGCGTTGGCGAGGTTCTGCACGACCGGGTCATGGGTGGCGATCCACGGCGCGAAGGCGGCGACCACCACCAGCAGCAAGGCCACCAGCAGGCCAGCCAGGGTCATCGGGTTGCGCAGCAGGTGGCGCAGCACCCGCAGGCTGCTTTTGTACAGCGCATCGACACTGGACGCAGGTGTGTTGTCGGCCTGCGGCTTGTCGCTTGAAACGGTAGAAGACAGGTTGGCAATCATCGGCATGTTCTCGATGTGAAATCATGGCCACCTGGGGCGCCCGCAGACGCCCTCGGCAGTGTTCAGCGTTGCTTGTAGACGCCCAGGTAACGGGTCGCCTCGGCGTCATCGCCGGTGAAGCCCTTGACGTCCACTGCACTGACGGCGGTGTCGGTCATCTGCGAGATCATCATGATCGGGCCGACCTGTTGGTCGTAACGCTGCTGTGCCTGGTGGTACAGGTTCAGGCGCTTGCCGGCGTCACGCTCGACCCCAGCCTGGTCGATCAGCGCATTCAGCTGTTGGTCGAAGAACGACGCGCGCCAGCCCTGGAAGTTGGGCAGCCCGGCGGCATCGCTGTTGTCGGGGTTGTAGACGAAGGTGCGCAGGCTGAAGTACGGGTGCGGGTAGCGTTCGGCCCCACGGGCCACGATCATTTCAAAGTTGCGCGCACGCATGGCGCCGTACACCTGGTTGCCGGTGCCGGTGACGATGCTGGCCTTGATGCCGCCTTCGGCCAGGGTCGATTGCATGCGCGCGGCAATGTCGATAAAGGGCGGTTCGGACAGCGTCCTTAGGGTGGTGCTGAAGCCTTGCGGGTAGCCGGCTTCGCTCAGCAACGCCTTGGCTTTGGCCACGTCGAGCCGGTAGCCAGGGTCTGGCAGGCGCGCGTCCAGGCCCAGTTGCATCGGCTGCTGGTTGAGCATGCCGTAATGCGGCATGACCTGTTCGTCGATGCCTTTGTAGTCGATCAGGTAACGTACGGCTTCGCGCACCTTCGGGTTGGCGAACTCGGGCTGCTTCATGCTCATCGCCACGTAGTACATGGTGCCGCGCTGCAGGGGCTGCACCTGCAACTGGTCAGAGCGCTCGACGGCTTTGATATCCGGTGCGGCCATGCCGTAGGCGAGGTCCAGGTCGCCGCGTTCGAGCATCAGGCGCAGCGATTGCGACTCGGTCATGTGCCGCACCAGCACCCGCTTCATTTTCGCCGGGCCAGCCCAGTAGCCGTCGAAACGGTTCATCACCAACGCATCGTTGGCACTCCACTTGGCCAGCGTGAACGGGCCGCTCCCCGCTTCATGGGTGACCAGCCAGGCGGCGCCGAGGTCGCCGTTTTTTTCATGCTTCAGCACTTCTAGGCGGTCGACAATGACCGCACTGGGCGAGGTCGCCAGCGAGTCGATCAGCAGCAGCGGGTCGGTCGGTTGTGGCAAGTCGACCACCAGGGTCTGCGCATCGGTGGCGCGAATCAGCGCCTGGATGTTGTCCACGTTGTAGCCGTAGGCCTTCCAGGTGGTGGCCAGGCCGAAGTTGAGCTTCATCACCCGGTACAGCGACCAGGCCACGTCCTCGGCGGTTAGCGGGTTGCCGGAATGGAATTTGACGTCGTTGCGCAAATGGAAGGTGATCTGCTTGCCGTCTTCGCTGATGTCCCAGCGTTCGGCCAGCTGTGGCAGGTGTTTTTCCGGGTTGCCCTGGTCGCGCTTGACCAAGGTGTCGTACAGGTTGGCGTTGACCCCGGAGGCATCCAGGCCCGGCGCATTGGCCGGGTCGATGGAAAACAGGTTGACCATGCTCATGCCGACGATCAACTGGTCGGCAGGGGTCTTGGCCTGCACGGCGGCCATCGGCGCCAGGGCCAGGATTGCACCCAGCAGGCTCATGTGCAGCGGGGGAAGTGCAGTCTTCATGTGGGCGTCCTTCTTTTTATAGTTATGCAATGTGTTCACGCAGCCCCTGAGGGCTTAGCGGGTCCTTGGGTCGAACACCTTGTACAGGGCATCGCTGATCAGGTTGAGGGCGACGAAGATCAGGCCGATCACCAGCACGCAGCCCATTACCGCGTTCATGTCACCGAGCATCAGGCTGCTGGTGAGGTATTGGCCAAAGCCTGGCCAGGCGAACACCGTCTCGATCAGCACCGCGCCTTCGAGCAGCGAGCCGTAGGCCAGCGCCACCACGGTCAGCAGTTGCACGAGGATGTTGCGAAACGCATGGCCCCACACCACTTGGCGCCGCGACAGGCCCTTGACCCGCGCCGTGATGATGTATTCCTGCGACAACTGCTCGAGCATGAAGCTGCGCGTCATGCGGCTGATATAGGCCACCGAGTTCAAGCCCAGGATCAGCCCCGGCAAAATGATGTGGCGCAAGGCACTGCTGAACGCCTCCCAGTCACGCGCCAGGGCGGTGTCGATCAGCAGCAGGCCGGTCACGTCGGGGACCATGCCGTCGTAGGCGAGGTCGATACGCCCTGCCCCGCCCGCCCAGCCGAGCCAGGCGTAGAACACCAGCAGGCCCATCATGCCCACCCAGAAAATCGGCGTGGAGTAACCGAACAACGTGATCACCCGGGCCACATGGTCGCCCAGCTTGCCCTGGTTGCTGGCGGCAACCACACCCAGCGGCAGGCCGATGAGGATGCCGAACAGGATCGCCAGCGTGGCCAGCTCGATGGTCGCCGGGAACACCCGCTTGATGTCCTCCAGCACCGGGTGGCCAGTGAGCAGCGCATTGCCGAAATCACCGTGCAGCAAATCGTTGAGGTACAGCCCGAACTGGGTCCAGATCGGCTTGTCCAGGCCCATCGCCTGGTAGACCTGGTCATAGGTGGAGCTGTCGGCGTCCGGCCCGACCACGGCCAGCACCGGGTCCAGCGGCATCACCCGACCAATGAAGAATGTCAGCGCCAACAGGCCGAGCAAGGTCACCAGGACCGTGCTGGCCCGTCGGGCAGTGGCAGACACGCGCGTGCCCAGCACAGAGGCAGTCGAAAGCAACATAACAGGCTCCTGAAAAAGCGTTCAGCAAACACCGAGGCGTAAGGGGCGCGGGCGCCCCCGTCCCGCTCATCGCGACTTGTAGACGTCTTTGTAACGGGTGGTGGCCGCGCTGTGGGCCTGATAGTTCTGCACGTCGTGGTACAGCACCACGGTGTCGGTCATCTGCGACACCGGCAGAATCGCGCCCACTTGGGCGTCCAGGGACGTCTGGATCTGCTGGTACTGGGCCAACTGGCGCGCCTTGTCCGGTTCCACTTCGGCTTGCTCGATGAGGGTGTTCAACTCAGGGCTGTAGAATGACGTGCGCCAGCCCTGGAAGTTGCTCAGCTTGGCTTCATCACGGTTGTCCGGGTTGTACACCAGGGTGCGCAAGCTGGAATGCGGGTGCCGCTCGGCACCGCCGCCGCCGCGGCCCACCAGGATGTCGAAGCTGCGTTCGCGCATGGCGCCGTAGATCTGGTTGCCGGTGCCGGTGACGATGGTGGCCTGGATGCCGGCCTGGGCCAGGGTGGCCTGCAGGCTGGAGGCAATGTTGATGAACGGGGGTTCGGTGAGCACGCGGATGGTGGTCTTGAAACCATTGGGGTAACCGGCTTCTGCCAGCAGTTTTTTTGCTTCGGCCACGTTCAGGCTATAGCCGGGATCGTCCAGGCGTGCCGGCAGGCCTAGTGGCAGCGGGCGCTGATTGAGCTGGCCGTAATGCGGCATGACGGTCTGGTTGATGCCCTGATAGTCGATCAGCGAACGCACGGCCTTGCGCACGCGGGCGTCGTCGTAGGGTTTTTGTTTGACGCTCAGCGCCACGTAGTAGAGCGTGCCGCGCTGCACGGTCTCGGTGCGCACCTTGTCGGACTTCTCCAGCGCCTCGATGTCCGGGGCGGACATGCCCTTGGCCAGGTCCAGGTCGCCGCGCTCCACCATCAGCCGCAGCGACTGCGATTCGGTCATGTTGCGCATGACGATGCGCTTGAGCTTGGCCGGGCCACCCCAATAGCCGTCGAAACGGCTCATCAGGATCACGTCGTTGGCACGCCAGTCGTTGAGGATGAATGGGCCGCTGCCAGCGGCATGGGTGGTCAGCCAGGCGGCGCCCATGTCGTCGCCCTTCTGGTGCTGCTGAACGACCTTGCGGTCGAGGATGAACGCGCTGGGCGAGGTCGCCAGGGTGTTCAGCACCAACAGCGGGTCGGTCGGCCGCGGCAGTTCGAGGACAAAGGTGTGTTCATCGCTGGCGCGCATGTATTGGGCGACGTTGCCCGCCGTGAAGCCGTAGGCCTTCCAGGTCGAGGCCAGGGCCAGGTTGAGCTTGAGGATGCGCTGCAGTGACCAGGCGACGTCCTCGGCACTGAACGCGTTGCCGGACTGGAACTTCACGCCTTCGCGCAACTTGAAGGTGAGGGTCTTGCGGTCATCGCTGACCTGCCAGCTTTGCGCCAGCGCCGGCACCAGTTGGTCCGGTTGCTGCGCGTCCTGCACCAGCAGCATGTCGTACAGGTTGGCGTTGACCTCGGAAACGTCCAGCCCGGTGGCACCGGCTGGGTCGAGGGACAACAGGTTGATCATGCTCATGCCGACGATCAACTGGTCGGCCGGCGTCTTGGCGAAAGCAGCAGGTACCGAGGTCATTGCCAGCGATGCAGCAAGGACCCCTGCCCAGAATGTGGGGAGAACGCTCATGTGAGATTGCCTTTTTATAGTTATTGGACTCTCGGGCGGCACGCGAGGGCGCGTGCCGCCATGCACGAATCAGAAGCGTTGCAGCGTGTGGGTCTCGACGTAGTCAAAATCGATCTCTTCACCCAGGCCCGGCAGGTCCGACAGGTGCACGAAGCCGTCCTTGTCCATCGGGTCGACCAGGCGCTTGAGGTAGGCCGGTACTTCGTCGTAGTCGAGGAACGGGTGCAGCAGGCCGCGCTCGTACCAGGTGCAGTTCTTGATCGCCCCGACCACGGCCAGGTTGGCTGCGCCGTTGCCGTGGATCTCGCAATCCATGCCAAATGACTCGGCCATGTGCGCCACCTTCAGGCATGGGGCGATGCCACCGACCCCGGCAACCCCGGCACGCAGGATGTCACACACATCGTTCTTGACCCAGCTGGCCCGGCTCAGGTGCTTGCCACCCAGGCTTTCCGGGCCCAGTACCGGGATGTCCAACTGGCTAGACAGCCAGGCATAGGATTCGGCGGAGTCTTCCATCATCGGCTCTTCGAACCAGGCGAAGTCGAGCTTTTCCAGGGCGCGGCCGATGGTCAGGGCGTCGGTGCGGCTGTACCAGTGGTAGCCGTCGATCATCAGGGCGATGTCCGGGCCGACTGCCTCGCGCACCGCGGCGCAGGCCTTGATATCCATGCTCAGGCTGGGCGCGAACGACACAGGCGGCATCCAGGTGTGCAGCTTGATCGCTTTATAGCCGCGCTTGACCAGGGTTTCGGCAAAGCGCCCGTATTCCTCAGGGGTCGACAGGCCACCTTCAAGCTCATCGCCACACATGGTCGAGCCGTACGCAGGCACCTTGTCGCGGTAGCCACCAATCAACTTGTGCACCGGCACATTGAGCTTGCGCCCGGCCCAGTCCCACAAGGCCTGCTCGACCAACGCCAGGGCGCGATCGGTCAACTGGCTGGCACTGCCGCGCTGCCAGTGGGCGAGGTCGTGCCAGATCTTCTCGCGGTCGAAGGCGTTTGCGCCGACCAGCACTTTGCGCACGAAACCATCGAGCACGTAGGGGCGGATCAGTTCAGGGGCACCCAGTGCATAGCCTTCGTTACCGCATTCGGTGGTGATGCGCAGCAGCGCCATCTTGGCCTGGGTTACGTCACCGGGGTGGGCATGGCCGGCGCTGTCGACAGCGCGGCGCGTGGGGTAGGAAAAAACCTGGACGTTTACAGCAGTGATGATCATGGACGTCTGAGCCTTCTTATTGGATTTGTGGCGGGTGAGTCACGCTCTGGAGGTCATCCTACGTCATCATACAACTTTTGAAAAGCACCCCTTAAAAACTTTAAAAAATGGCTTCGCCTTCTGATTTTTTACCTCTTTTGGGATACCTATCGCATTCCTATGGTTGCAGTAAAGCCTCTATATCAGGCATTTCAAAGGCGAGCCGAAAGGTCATCCGACAACCACTGAAGAAATCGTAGACAACCGAAATGTTGTACGATAACTTTGCCGCATCTGATCGCGGCGCCCTGCCCCTTACCGCATCCGATCGTGACCACCCGCTTCAAAACGACCTCAACAAAAACAAGAAAAGAAGATCGAATGAACACCACACTCCGCAACCTCATTGCTGTCAGTACACTCGGCCTGTCGTTTTATGCCTGCGCAGACTCGGCCAGCATCAACTACCGCCACGGCTACACCGAAGACGACAGCATCCATTCCGACCGGATCAAGCTGAACTACCGGATGGACACTGGCCTGGGCTTCGCCGCCGAGATCAAGTACAAGACCGCCGGCGACCGCGAGGACGTGGCGTACGACAACATGGTCAACAACGGCCATGAGTTCACCGTGGACTACAACTACAAGCTGAGTCCCAAGTCGACCCTTACCCCCGCGTTCCAGATGGACAGTTCCAAGGACGCCACCACCTACAAGTTCGGTTTGAAGTACAACTACAAGATCAGCGACACCTGGTACGTCGCCACCCGTGTGCGGCACGACGCGCGCAACCTCGACCGCGACCAGATCGACCACTCCAAGGCAGATCGCGCCAAGGACAACCAGAACACCACTCGGCTCGAAGGCTGGCTCGGCTACACCCCGAAAGGGCCGTGGGCCTTCGAGTACCAGTACATTTATTTCGACACCGACTACATCCGCTACGACAACAAGAAGAGCGACTACGAGCAGAACCTGATCGTCAAGTACAAGCTCAACAAGCAGTGGGCGCCGTTCATGGAAGTGGGTGACATCAAGGTCAACGCCTACACCGACGACCGCCAGGCCCGCTGGCGCCTGGGCATCCAGTACAACTTCATGTAATGCCGCGCTGCCGGGTGCCTGCCAGGTGGCCCGGCGTTGTCGCCCAACTACCCCCCAACCACCCCTCACGCCAAGGCGCTCGCCATGACCACACCCTCCTCGCCCACCCTGGGCAAACCGTTCAACCGCCTGCTGCTGACCGGCGCCGCCGGCGGTCTCGGGCAGATCCTGCGCGAAGCCCTGCAGGCGCACGCCAACGTCGTACGGGCTTCCGATATCAGTGCGATGGCGCCCGCAGCGGGCGCCCATGAAGAAGTGATCAGTTGCAACCTTGCGGACAAGGCCGGTGTACTGGCGCTTGCCCAAGGCGTGGATGCCATCGTCCACTTGGGTGGGATTTCCACGGAGCGTGCGTTCGAAGAAATTCTCGACGCCAATATCCGCGGCACTTTTCATATCTATGAAGCCGCACGCAAGCACGGGATCCCACGGGTGGTGTTCGCCAGCTCCAACCACGTCACCGGGTTTTATCCGCAAGACGAGCAGGTGGATGCGCAGTCTGTGCGTCGCCCAGACTGCTATTACGGGTTGTCGAAATCGTATGGCGAAGACCTCGCCACCTTCTATTTCCACCGTTACGGCATCGAGACCGTGAGCCTGCGCATCGGCTCGTCATTCCCAGAACCGCGCAACATGCGCATGCTCTCGACCTGGCTGAGCTATGCAGACCTTTCGCACCTGGTAGAACGGGCCTTGCTCGCTGAAAACGTTGGCCACACCGTGGTGTATGGCGTGTCGGCCAACCGCGAGCTGTGGTGGGACAACCGCTACGCGGCGCACCTGGGCTTCAATCCGCAGGACAGCTCGGAGCGCTTTCGCGCAAAACTCGAGCAACAGCCAAAACCTGCCACTGACGATGCCAGCGCGCACCTGCAAGGTGGCGCCTTCACCGTCGCTGGTCCATTCGGCGACTGACCCCGCGCTCTGCCACCCTTTAAAGCCCCTTGCACCCGAGCGGTGCAGCGGGCTCATGCCATTAGAATGCTCACCAGCATCTGCGCAGGCCGGCTCAACTCCACGCCCTTGCGCGTGACCACTTCGTACGGCTCGCTGCGCGACTTGAGCTGCAGCGGCAGGCGCACCAGCATGCCATGGTCCAGTGCGACCTTGGCCACATCCCACGGCATCACAGCGAGCAAGCCCGGGTCCTGCAGCAGCATCGACAAAGTAGTGAAGGTCGATGACGTTTCAATCGGGTATTGCGGAAAGCTCAGGCCCGCTTCGCGGAATTCGCGCTCCAACGTCAGGCGCATGGGCATGTTGACCGGGAATACCACCCAACGTGAACTGGCCAGCTGCGCAAGGCTCAAGGTCTCGCTGCCGGCCAGGGCGTGTGCAGGGTTGGCTACCAGCACCAATTGCTCCTGGTGTTTCGGCACACTGTCGTAGGCGGCGGGCCGCGGGCTGACACTGGTCCGGCAGATCACCACGTCCAGGCGGCCCTGGTCGAGCAGGTTGAGCAGGCGGTCGCTGGTGTCCTCAACTACCGACACCGACAGGTCTGGCTGGCTTTCACGCAAGCGCGCCAACCCCTCCACCAATATCGGCACCGCCCCCATGATCGTGCCGACCGACAAACGCCCCCCATGGCCCTGCAGAATACCCAGCATCTCTTCACGCAGGTGTGCCAGGTCGTTACTGATCAGGCGCGCGTAGCGCAGCACGCAACGGCCCAGGTCATTGGCCTCGAGGCCCTTGCTGGTGCGCTCGAACAGCACCGCGCCCAGGGTCGATTCAATCTCGTTGAGGGCTTTTGTCGCCCCCGGTTGGGTGATCGACATGGCCTCGGCCGCTTTATGAATCGAGCCCAGCTCATCCAGGCTGATCAATAACCGCAACTGGCGCAGGCGAAGGCGCGAGGCCATGGAACTCAGGGGTGGCAGCATAGGGGATCACTTAAAGTTATCACGGGGTCAGCAGGTCTCATTAGGCAGCAACGGCGGGGAAAATTAAAGTGACCTGCATCTTCAACAAGAACAACACAGGAACCCGCATGCGCCTGATCCAATTTGAAACCGCACCCGGCCAACGCCACGTCGGCGTGGTCGAAGGCGACCTGATCCAGGTCGTGCGTGATACCCACTCCATGCGTGAGCTGGCCTTGGCCGCGATCCGCAACCACACCAGCCTGGCCGCAGAAGTGCTCGAACGCGGCCTGGACAGCACGCAACACAGTTACCGCCAGGCCCTGAGCGACTGCCGCGTACTGCCCCCGCTGGACCACGAAGACCCAGCCCATTGCCTGATCAGCGGCACCGGCCTGACCCACCTGGGCAGTGCTGCCACCCGCGACAAGATGCACCAGCAAAAAATCGACGATGCGGCGGCGTTGACCGACACCGCGCGGATCTTCCAGTGGGGCATCGAAGGCGGCCGCCCTGCACCGGGCACCGCGGGCGTACAACCGGAGTGGTTCTACAAGGGCGACGGCTCCATTGTGGTCCGCCCTGGCCAGGCCTTGCAGCGCCCGGCCTTTGCTGAAGATGCCGGTGAAGAACCCGAGCTGGCCGGCCTGTATGTGATCGGAGATGATGGCCAGCCCTACCGCCTCGGTTTTGCCATCGGTAACGAGTTTTCCGACCATGTGATGGAACGACGCAACTACCTGTACCTGGCTCACTCCAAATTGCGCAGTTGCGCCTTTGGCCCTGAACTGCGGGTCGGTGAGCTGCCCCGCCACCTCGATGGCATCAGCCGGATTCGTCGCGGCAACCAGGTGATCTGGGAAAAGGCCTTCCTCAGCGGTGAGGACAACATGTGCCACTCGCTGGACAACCTGGAGTATCACCACTTCAAGTACGCCCAGTTCCTGCGCCCAGGCGATGTGCACGTGCACTTCTTCGGCACGGCGACCTTGTCGTTCGCCGACCAGATCAAGACCGCCGAGGGCGATGTGTTCGAGATCAGCCTGCCTGATTTCGGCGCCCCCCTGTGCAATGGCATTGCCGGGACGCCTTCGGCCATCTCACCTGGCGAGGTGAAGACGCTCTGAACCGACGGCGGCGCAGGGCCGCGCCGCCGCGGCATTTCATAACAATCACAACAGTGAGATGAGCATGAAACACACCCCTTACCCGGCGGCCACAACCGCCACGGCCAGCACAGACACCGCCAAGCCGACCACCGTGCGCTGGCGGATCTTCTTGATCCTGCTGTTGCTGGCAGCGATCAACTACATCGACCGGGCGTCGCTGTCGGTGGCCCTGCCCTTGATTTCTGCCGAGTTCGAACTCACCCCAGCACTTGAAGGGTTGATCCTCAGCGCGTTCTTCTGGTCCTATGCCCTGATGCAGATCCCAGCCGGTGTGCTGCTCGACCGCTTCCAGGTGCGCAACATCATTGGTGTCGCCACCATCGGCTGGGGCGCCTTCCAGGCGCTGGGCGGCTTTGCCCACAATTGGATCACCCTGCTGGTCACCCGCATTGGCCTGGGCGTGGCCGAGTCGCCGATCATGCCGGCGGGCGCCAAACTCAACGGCGCTTGGTTGACCCCCAACGAGCGTGGCCGCGGCGCCACCCTGGTCGACGGCGGCGCGCCGCTGGGCACAGCGTTTGGCGCGATCATCATCGCCGGGCTGATCACCTGGTTCGATTCCTGGCGCATCGCCTTCATCATCGCCGGTGTCGGCACCGTGGCTGCAGGCATCTGGGCCTGGTGGTACATCCGCAACCACCCCAGCGAACACCCGCAGGTCAACGCCGCCGAACTGGCCTACATCACCCAAGCCAACGACGCCGCGACCCAGGCCAACGGCAACCGCAAGGCGGTACTCAAAGAGCTGCTGAAAAGCCGCTCGGTGCTGTGCATGTTCGCCGGCTACGCCTGCTACAACAGCGTGTTCTATGGCCTGCTGACCTGGATGCCAAGCTACCTGCACCAAGCCCACAACCTGGACATCAAGGCCATGGGTGGCGCGACCTTCCTGATCTTCATGTGCGGTTTTGTCGGCGAGCTGGTGGGCGGCTGGATCTCGGACAAGTGGAAAGCCAATGGCGGCCAGCCGAACACGGTCATGCGCAGCATGTTCGCAGGCTCCGCTGCCGTCGCCGCGCTGTGCATCCTGCTGGTGGCCTACACCCCCGATGCTGCACGGGTGATCGCCCTGCTGTGCGTGGCGCTGTTCTTCATCCGCTGGTGCGGCATGTACTGGTGCCTGCCGGCCATTCTCGGCGGTAAATCCAAAGCCGGCGTTCTGGGCGGCAGCATGAACTTCTGCGGCAACATGGTCGGCGTGCTGGTACCGATCCTGATCGGCCTGATCGTGCAGTTCACCGGTTCGTACTTCTTGGCCCTGATCTTCTTCGTGGTCATGGCCTTCGGCCTGATGCTGTTCTCTGGCCTGATCGACTATCGCGAGCGCGGGCTGGCCTGAGCCACGCGCCCTATTGAGGTAACTGTCATGCAACTCATTACAACAACAGGCAGTGAACGCGCTGCCCACGCCGTGATCCGTCTCAACCCGCTCGACGACGTGCTGATCGCCCGCCAGGCCCTGCCCGAAGGGTTGCTGCTGGACGAAGGCATCACCGTTCGCCAGCCAATCCCTGCTGGGCACAAGGTGGCGGCGCGCGACATTGCGGCCGGCCAGCCGCTGCGCCGCTACGGGCAGATCATCGGCTTCGCCAGCCAGGCCATCACCGCAGGCGAGCATGTGCACGTGCATAACCTGGCAATGGGTGACTTTGCCCGTGACTACGCCTTTGGCGTCGATGCCCGTGGCGCGCAGGCGCCCAACGACGACACCTTCAGGGGTATCGTCCGGGCCGATGGCCGGGTCGCCACGCGCAACTATGTCGGCATCCTCACTTCGGTGAACTGCTCGGCCACCGTGGCCCGGGCAATCGCCGACCATTTTCGCCGTGACATTCACCCCGAAGCGTTGGCGCCGTACCCGAACGTCGACGGCGTGGTGGCCCTGACCCATGGCGTCGGTTGCGCCGTCGACCCCTCTGGCGAGGCCTTGGCCATGCTGCGCCGGACCTTGGGCGGCTATGCCGTGCATGCCAACTTCGCCTCGGTGCTGCTGATTGGCCTGGGTTGCGAAACCAACCAGATCCCTGAGCTGCTCGCCGCCCAAGGGTTGCAAAGCAGCCACACCCTGCGCACCTTCACCATCCAGGGCACTGGTGGCACCAGCAAGACCATCGCCAGCGGCATTGCCCAGGTCAAGGCGTTGCTCGCCGAAGCCAACCAGGTCGAGCGCCAGCCAGTCAGCGTGCGCCACCTCACCGTGGGCCTTCAATGCGGGGGTTCGGACGGCTACTCGGGCATCACCGCCAACCCTGCGCTGGGCAATGCCGTGGACCGGCTGGTAGCCGCAGGCGGTACCGCGATCCTGTCGGAAACCCCCGAAATCTACGGTGCCGAGCACTTGCTGACGCGCCGCGCCGTAAGCCAGCAAGTCGGTGAAAAGCTGATCGCCCGCATCCAGTGGTGGGAAGCCTATTGCCAGCGCATGGGCGCCGAGCTGAACAACAACCCTTCGGCCGGCAACAAGGCCGGTGGCTTGACCACCATCCTGGAAAAATCACTGGGTGCGGTCGCCAAGGCCGGCTCCAGTGACCTGGTGGATGTGTACGAGTACGCAGAGCCGGTGCGCGCCCATGGCCTGGTGTTCATGGACACCCCCGGTTATGACCCGATCTCGGCCACTGGCCAAGTCGCCGGGGGTGCCAACTTGATCGCTTTCACCACCGGCCGCGGTTCCGCCTACGGCTGTGCGCCCTCGCCGTCCATCAAGCTGGCGACCAACACGCGGCTGTGGGAAACCCAGGAAGACGACATGGACGTCAACTGCGGCGGCATTGCCGACGGCAGCATGACCATCGAAGAGCGCGGCGAGCACATCTACCAGATGATGCTGCGCATCGCCTCGGGGGAGCGCAGCAAGAGCGAACAGCATGGCTACGGGCAGAACGAGTTCGTGCCGTGGCAGATCGGCGCCATTACCTGACTGCTTGCCTTGATGTACCTGCCTTAACGTTTATCGGAGCCCTCATGACCCAGATTCTTGGTCACAATTACATCGGCGGCCAGCGCTCGGCGCAAGGCAATACGCTGCTCAAGAGCCTGGATGCCAGCACTGGCGAAGCGCTGCCCGGCGCATTCAGCCAAGCCACCGAAGCTGAAGTGGATGCGGCCGCAAAGGCTGCTGCCACGGCCTTCCCGGCCTACCGCAACCTGCCGGCCGAGCAACGCGCAGTGTTTCTGGAGGCGATTGCCGACGAACTCGATGCAATGGGTGACGCCTTCATCGCCACGGTATGCCGTGAAACGGCCCTGCCCGCCGGCCGAATCCAGGGGGAACGTGCCCGCACCAGCGGCCAGATGCGCCTGTTCGCCACGGTGCTGCGCCGGGGTGATTTTTACGGCGCCCGCATTGACCGAGCGCAGGCGCAGCGCCAGCCGCTGCCGCGCCCGGACATACGCCAGTACCGTATCGGGGTGGGCCCGGTTGCCGTGTTCGGGGCCAGCAACTTCCCGCTGGCGTTCTCCACCGCAGGCGGCGATACCGCGTCGGCCCTGGCCGCCGGTTGCCCGGTGGTGTTCAAGGCGCACAGCGGCCACATGGCCACCGCTGAAGGTGTAGCGGATGCCATCTTGCGCGCCGCGACGCGCAGTGGCATGCCGGCGGGCGTCTTCAACATGGTCTACGGTGCGGGCGTCGGCGAGTGGCTGGTCAAGCACCCGGCCATCCAGGCCGTCGGTTTCACCGGCTCGCTCAAGGGCGGTAACGCGCTGATGCGCATGGCTGCGGAGCGGGCGCAACCGATCCCAGTGTTTGCCGAGATGTCCAGCATCAACCCGGTGATCCTGCTGCCTGAAGCGCTGGCTCAGCGAGGCGCTGCACTGGCCCGCGAGCTCGCTGCGTCCGTGACCCTGGGCTGTGGCCAGTTCTGCACCAACCCAGGCCTGGTGCTGGGCATGCGCTCTGCTGCATTCAGCCATTTTGTCGAGCACCTGCAAGCACAAATGGCTGCGCAAGGCGCCCAGACCATGCTCAACGCCGGCACCCTGGCCAGCTACCGCCAGGGCCTACAACACTTGCACGGGCACCCCGGCATCACCCACCTGGCCGGCGCCGAGCAAGGCGAGCGGCAGGCGCAGCCGCAACTGTTCAAGGCCGATGTCAGCCTGCTGCTGAACGGCGACCCGCTGCTGCAGGAAGAAGTGTTCGGGCCCACGACCCTGGTCATTGAAGTTGAAGATCAGGCGCAACTGAGCGCCGCCGTGCAAGCCCTGCGCGGGCAACTGACCGCCACGGTCATTGGCGAAGCAGCAGAACTGACAGGCTTCAGCTGGTTGAGTGAATTGCTCCAGGACAAGGTCGGCCGCGTGTTGTTCAACGGCTACCCCACCGGCGTCGAGGTGTGCGATGCGATGGTCCACGGCGGCCCATACCCTGCCACCTCGGACGCCCGCGGCACCTCGGTGGGGTCGCTGGCGATCGATCGCTTCCTGCGGCCGGTGTGCTTCCAGAACTACCCTGATGCGATGCTTCCTCCTGCGTTGCAGAACGCCAATCCGCTGGGTATCTGGCGCCTGGTCGATGGTGAGGGCAGCCGCTCAAGCTGCTAAAGGGCCATGTGCCCCCGTCGAGCCGTCAGGCGCTCGACGGGGGGAAATTTTGAACTCCCCTCACCGCACTCTCTCCCACCTGAAGAGCCCCCGCGATTCTTCAGGACCCCGCCATGGCCAAGCCCCTGCAGGAATACCAGCGCAAGCGTGACTTCAATGCCACGCCCGAGCCGAGCGGTAAACGTGGCCGGGGCCGGAAGCCCCATGCCCTGCAGTTCTGCATCCAGAAGCACGACGCCAGCCACCTGCACTACGACTTCCGGCTGGAGCTCGACGGCACGCTCAAGAGCTGGGCCATCCCCAAGGGCCCGTCGCTGGACCCGAAGGTGCGGCGCTTGGCCGTGCACGTCGAAGATCACCCGCTGGACTACGCCGATTTCGAGGGCAATATCCCCGAAGGCCATTACGGCGCGGGCGATGTGATCGTCTGGGACCGTGGCATCTGGGAGCCTGAAGGTGATGCGCAGCAGGCCTACGCCAAGGGCAAGCTGCGCTTTCGCCTGCAAGGCGAGAAGCTCAACGGCGTCTGGAACCTGTTCCGCACCCACCTGGCTGGCAAGAAAGAGCAATGGATGCTGGTCAAATCGCACGATGGCGAAGCCCGTAGCGAGGCCGATTACAGCATCGTCGAGGCCCAGCCCGACAGCGTGCTCAGCGAGCGCACCCTGGTCCCCAGACGTAGCAAGCCTGCCGAAAAAGCGGCGCCGCGTACCCGCAAACGCAAGGCAGACGCACAGAAGGCCCCGTTACCCGACACGCTGCAACCGCAACTGGCGACGCTGGTCGACTCGCCACCCGCCGGCGACTGGTTGTACGAGGTCAAGTTCGATGGCTACCGGATTCTCGCGCGCATCGACGGCGATGACGTGCGTCTTTTTACCCGCAATGGCCACGACTGGACCGCCAAGCTGCCCCATCAGCGAGATGCACTGCGCACGCTGGGCCTCGACTCGGCCTGGTTGGACGGCGAAATGGTGGTCAATGACGAACACGGTGTGGCCGACTTCCAGGCCCTGCAGAACGCGTTCGATGTCGAGGACGATCAGCACATTCTCTACTACCTGTTCGACCTGCCCTTCCTGGGCGGCGAGGACCTACGCCAGTTACCGCTGCAAGCGCGGCGCAAAACCCTGCAACAGCTGCTTGAACGGGCCGACTCAGAGTGGCTGAGGTTTTCCGAAGGTTTCGATCAGCCGGTCGACTCCCTGCTCGACAGCGCCTGCCGCATGAACCTGGAAGGCTTGATCGGCAAACGCGCCGACAGCCCTTACACCGGGCGCCGCAGCGCCGACTGGGTCAAGCTCAAGTGCCAGCAACGCCAAGAGTTCGTGATTGTCGGCTACACCGACCCCAAGGGCAGCCGCAGCGCTTTTGGCGCCTTGCTGCTGGCCGTGCACGACGACAGCGGCGCGCTGCGCTATGCCGGCAAAGTCGGTACAGGGTTCAGTGCTGCCACCCTGGAAACCATTCATGCGCGACTCAAACCGTTGGAAACCCCCAAGCCGATGCTGAGCAAGCCGCCGACCGGCGCCGAAGCCCGGGGCGTGCACTGGCTCAAGCCGACGTTGCTGGCCGAAGTCGCCTACGCACAGATGACCCGAGACGGCGTGGTGCGCCATGCGGTGTTCCACGGCCTGCGTGATGACAAACCCGCGACCGCGATCGACCTGGAGCACGCCATGCCTGGCAAGTCCGTGGCTAAAACCCACGCTCAGCACAAGCCCGAAGCGTTGGGCGAACTGCGCCTGACCCACCCTGACCGCGTCATCGACGCTACCCGCGCCACCACCAAACGCCAAGTCGCCGAATACTATGCGCAGGTGAGCCAATGGATCCTGCCCCAGCTGAAAAACCGCCCTGTGGCGCTGGTACGCGCGCCCGATGGCCTCGGTGGCGAGTTGTTCTTCCAGAAAAACGCTGGCCAGCTGCACATCCCCAACGTGGTCAGCTACGACAAGAAACAGGCCGGCCAGGCTGCCATGGTCATCAACCGCGCCGATACCCTGCTGGGCGCGGTGCAGATGAACATGCTCGAACTGCACACCTGGAACGCCACCGACAAGGACTTCGACAAACCGGACCGCTTCGTGCTCGACCTGGACCCGGACCCGGCGCTGCCCTGGAAGGCCATGCTGGAGGCCACGCAGCTGACCTTGACCCTGCTCGACGAACTTGGCCTGAAGGTGTTTCTGAAGACCAGTGGCGGCAAGGGCATTCACATTGTCGTGCCGCTGACCCGAAAAGCGGGCTGGGATGAGGTGAAGGACTTCAGCCATGCGATCGTCGATTACCTGGCCAACCTGTTCCCCGATCGCCTCAGCGCCGTGTCGGGGCCGAAAAACCGGGTCGGGCGGATTTTCATCGACTATCTGCGCAATGGCAAAGGCGCCACCACCGCCTGTGCCTACTCCTTGCGTGCGCGGGAGGGCCTGCCGGTGTCCGTGCCGATCTGGCGTGAAGAGCTGGCCGGGCTCAAGGGTGCCAATCAATGGCACATCGGCAACCTGCACGAGCGCCTGGCCGAGGTGGACGACCCCTGGGCCGACATGGGCAAGACCCGTCAATCGATCACTGCGCGCATGCGCAAACAGCTAGGGCTGGGCTGATGAGCATCATTCAGGACTTTGATTTGAACACCCTCGACCGCCTGTTGCGCACCTTCACCGAACGGCCGCAGGCGCTGAACCTCGATACCCAACTGCCAGCGCTGATGCAGGCGCTGCAGGCCGACCACCTTGACCTGCTGCCCCTGCCCGGCCAGGGCAACACGCTGCGCCGCTGGCAGAGCCTAGCCCGCATTGCTGGCTGTGACATGGCCTTGGCCAAGCTCTACGAAGGCCACACCGATGCCTTGGCGATCTTGGCCGAATGTGGCGCCGCGCACCATGCGCAGGACGGCATCTGGGGTGTATGGGCGGCGGAACCGCCAGATGCCCGCGCACGTATCGTCGAGCGCCAGGGCGAGCAGGTGCGGCTTTCGGGCCGCAAGGCGTGGTGCTCGGGCGCCTTGCAAATCGACCGCGCCCTGATCACGGCATGGGGTGAAGACGACCAACCGCAGCTGGTGGCCATAGAGCTGTCGCACCCCAGCCAAGGCTTGCGTATCGAACAGTGGCAGGCGGTCGGCATGGCCATTACCGCGAGCGTCGAGGTCGAGTTCAACCATACGCCTGGTATCGCCATCGGCCGGCCCGGGCAGTACCTCTCCAGACCCGGTTTTTGGCACGGAGGTGGTGGCATCGCGGCGTGCTGGTACGGCGGCGCCGAGGCCCTGGCGGACTACCTGCGCGAACACTGTCGCAACCCGCGGCCAGACCCGCACGCCGACGCGCACTTGGGGGCTGTGGACGCCGCCTTGTGCGGTGCCAGGGCGGCGCTGCGCGAGTGTGCGGGCTGGATCGACCGCCAGCCGGGCGCAGACGCCTGTTTCGAAGTACGGCGTACCCGCGCACAGGTCGAACAGGCCGTCGAGCACGTGATCCATCACGTGGGGCGCGCCTTGGGCGCCTCGCCGTTTTGCCGCAGCAGCCACTTTGCCCGGTTGAGTGCCGACTTGCCGGTGTTCCTGCGCCAGAGCCACGCCGAGCGTGACCTGGCCGCCCTCGGACAGCAGCTGGCTACCCTGCCGGCAGGAGCCTGGCAACTATGAATTTGATCGAGTCGAGTAGCGGTACCCCCTGGTCGGCCTGGCAGCACGCCGCGCACCTGGCCAGGGCCACCTGGATCGACCCAGGGCAACTGTGCCCGCCTGGCCGCCGGCTTGTAATGATCGCCCCGCACCCGGATGACGAAATTCTTATGGCGGGTGGTTTGCTGGCAGGCTTTCATGGGCGCGAGGACGACCTGGTGTTGGTCTCTGCTACCGATGGCGAAGGCAGCCACCCAGGCTCCAGCCACTGGACCGAGCACCGCTTGCGCAGGCAGCGGCCGCTGGAGAGCCGCCACGCCCTGCAACAGCTCGAACTTGACCTCAACCGGCTGGACTGGCGCAGGTTGCACCTGAAGGACGGCGCGCTGCCGCGGGACGAGGCGTTTCTAGTCAACCACCTGAGCCAGTTGCTCAAGCCTGACGACGTGCTGATGGCGACCTGGCGCAACGACGGCCACTGCGACCACGAGGCGGTGGGCAGGGCCGCCGCGCAAGCGGCAATGGCGCGCAAGGTGCAATTGGTGGAGGTGCCGGTCTGGGCCTGGCACTGGGCGCAACCTGACGACCCTCGCCTGCCCTGGCCACGGGCTCATCGCGTGCAGCTGGATGAAACCCGCCTGGCCCGCAAGCGCAAGGCCTTGGCCGCGCACATCAGCCAACTCGTGCCAGATGAAGGCCAACCGCCCGTGCTGCCAGCGAACTTGCAGGAGTGCCTGCTACAGCCTTTCGAATTGGTGTTCTTGTAAAGGGAGTTGTCATGAGCCTCGACGCACAGTATTTCGCCGACCTGTACGCCAGCAGCGAAGACCCTTGGGCCTTTCGCACCCGCTGGTACGAAAAGCGCAAACGCGAGCTGGTCATGGCCAGCCTGCCCCGCCAATGCTATGAGCGCGTGTTCGAGCCTGCGTGCGCCAATGGCGAGCTGAGTGCCTTGCTGGCCGAGCGGTGTGCAGACTTGTTGTGCCAGGACTTGAACCCAACTGCCGTAGGCCTGGCGCGGGAACGCTTGACCGGGGTCAGCCACGCCTCGGTCGAACTCGGCAGGCTTCCGGGTGATTGGCCCGGTGGGCGCTTTGACCTGATCGTGCTGAGTGAGTTGGGTTACTACCTTGATCCCACCGATTGGTTGCAAGTGATCGAACAGTCAGCCGCCAGCCTCAGCGACGACGGCGGCCTGCTGGCCTGCCACTGGAAACACCCGATCGCGGGCTGCCCCCAGGACGGGCGTGAAGTGCATCGCATGCTGGGCAAGCATCTGCCGCTGTACCCCGTCTATCGCCATGAAGAAGCGGACTTTCTGCTCGAGTACTGGTCTTGCCAGCCCAGCGTGGTCGACCTTGACGAGACCTGCCCATGATTGCCGTGGTCATACCCGCGCACAACGAAGCGCGCCGCCTGGGTCGTTGCCTCAAGTCCGTGCGGGCGGCTGCAGACCAGGCTGAGTTGGCGGGCTATCGGGTCGAAATACTGGTGGTGCTGGACCGCTGCAGCGATGGTAGTGCGGCGGTTGCCAGGCGGCACCAGGTGCAGACACTGGAAGTGCACGCAGGCAATGTTGGCATGGCGCGCAGTGCCGGCGCGGCACAGATGATCGAACAGGGCGCCAGCTGGCTGGCCTGTACCGATGCCGACAGCCAGGTGCCTCCGCATTGGTTGCTGTCGCAACTGGCGTGTGGTGCGGACGTGGTCTGTGGCACCGTGCATGTGGAGCGCTGGCAGCCCTGGCAGAAAGCCGCGTTGCGCCGGTTGTACCTGAGCCATTACCAGGCGCGAGAGGGGCACCGGCATATCCACGGCGCCAACCTTGGGGTCAGTGCGCAGGCGTATTTGCGTATCGGGGGGTTCCAGCCGTTGCCGGCCCATGAAGACGTACAACTGGTGCGCGACCTGGAGGCGCACGGTGCGCAGATCTCCTGGACGGCACGGCACAGCGTGGCGACCAGTAGCCGACGCGACAGCCGCGCCCGGGAGGGGTTTGGGGATTTCCTGGCGGGCCTTGAAGCCTCCCCCTCCTGAATCGCAGGCTTATAGCGCTCCCACAGGCGTGGGCTGCCGATACATAGATGGAAAGATCAAGAAGCCTTCCGGGTCCGCTTGGTAGGTTTCTTCTTGCCAGTAGCCCCAGCCTTGCCCCCCAAACTGCGCTTGAGCAACTCGGTAAGGTCGATGATGTCGGCACTTTTCTCCGCACTGCCGCCCTCGCCCTTCTCGACCACGCTGATCTTGCCTTTACTGGCCTTCTCTTCCACCAGGTCCATGATCGTCTGGCGGAACGCATCGTGGTATTCATCCGGCTGCCACGGCCCGCTCATGTCCTCCACCAGCCGCTTGGCCATGTCCAGTTCACGCTTGTCTACCTTGGTGTCGGTCACGCTCTTGTCCAGCTCCAGCGTCTCCAGCCCTCGCACTTCCTCTGGCCAGCGCAAGGTGATCATCACCAGTGCATCGTCCAGCGGGCGCAGCAGCGTCAGGTGCTGACGGGTATGCAACACCACCGTGGCCAAGGCCACCTTGCCGGTACTCGCCAGGGTTTCGCGCAGCAGCGCGTAAACCTTGCCGCCACGGCGGTCGGGGGCCAGGTAATACGGGGTATCGAAATGCTGAAGGGGGATTTCGCCAGCATCGACGAACGAGAAAATATCAATGGTCTGGGTGGCTTCAGGCCGGGCCGTGCGGATCTCCTCCTCGCTGATCACCACATAGCGGCCTTTTTCATACTCCACACCTTTGACGATGTGCTCCTTGTCGATTTCCTTGCCTGTGACCTTGTTGACCCGCTTGTACCCGACCGGCTCCATGCTGCGTTTGTCGAGCCAGTCGAAATCCACCCGCTCGGTGCGCACAGCGGTATTGAGCGAGACAGGGATGTGCACCAGCCCAAAGCTGATCGCGCCTTTCCAGATTGCCCTAGCCATCGTTAATCACCTCCCGCCAGGCCCCGCGTCTATCGGGGCTTCTACTGGAAGTGACTGCGGCGCGCCGGGAAGGTTTAGTCAGGCTGCCCTGCGGCGGGCAGCGCCGCTTTTTTAGCTGAACAACACACGCTTGAAGGCTTCGGCGGCCAGGTGCACCTGCACCGACCAGTCGTCTGCCGCGTCGCTGCCGGCATCGTCTGAAATGTACTTGAGGCACACGAACGGAATGCCTTCGTCACGGGCGATCAGGGCCAGCACATAGGCTTCCATGTCGACGATATCGTAAGGTGCCTCGCCGTGACTGACTTCGAAGCTGTCACCACTGCCGCAGGTACCCAGGGCAAGCCCGGGGATTTCCTCGCCGTGTTCCAGCAGCACCGGGATGTCAGACAGCGGCGTCTCGTACCGGGCGAAGCCCAAAGGCGTGACGTCCATGTCGCGCTGCACGAAACGGGTACAGCACACTACCTCGCCCTTGCCATAGCGTTGGCTGCCGGCAGAGCCCAGGTTGACGATCAACTTGGGCTTGCGCTGGGCAATGGCCTTGGTCAGTGCGATGGCGGCATTGACCTTGCCGATGCCGGTGAACACGGTGTTCACATCGGCAAACACAGTGCCCGCCTCTGCCTCGAGGGCGAAGACAAAAAGCGTGTCGGTCGGGGTGATCTGGGGAAATTGCTTGATCAGCATCATGGCGCAGGACGTTCCGAGTGGCTGCAAAGGGCGCGGCCATTTTCGGTCAACCCTGTGTAATTGCAACCCCAGCCGTTGGCAATGCGGCGTTTCCTTGCGTCACCACCTGCTCGACCACGGCCTGTAAAGCGTGTGCTGCGCTTTGCCCATCGGCGTGTGCGCGCGCCAGGCAGTGCAATTGCCGGTCCGCGCTGGTGCCCTCGCGCAGAATGCCGTGGGCATGCTGGAAGGCGCGTTCGGCGTCGACAGTGTCGACCGGAAACTGGCCCTGCAACTGCCCAAGCCAGCCTTGCGCCGTGACCGGCTGCTGCGCATCGGCACCGATGAATTGGCCATGGCGCCCATAGCGCATGGCTCGCCAGTAGTTTTCCTGTGCGACCCAGCGCAGCTCGCGATTGAAGGGGCTACGTTCATGCCTTGGCTGCAGGCTGTGCTCGACCAAGTGACGAAACACGCCGGCAATGCTCAATGCGTCCTCAAGGCAAGGGCAACCATCGCAGATACGCAACTCGACTGTCGGAAAGCGCTGCGAAGGCCTGATCGCCCACCAGAAATCACCCTTTTCTGCCAGTGAGCCGGTCCTTTGCAGCAAGGCTCGGTAGCGCTCGTAGGCGGGCCAATCCGCTAATGGCTCTGGCAGCCCCATGTGCGGCCACTCGCCACAAATGACCCGCCGGTAGCTCATGTAGCCGGTCGCCTGGCCCAGCCATAAGGGTGACGATGTGCTGAGCACCAGTAGCAACGGCAACCAGGGCACCAGGCGATTGATCAGTTGCATGCGATCGCAGTCAGCCGGTACGCCTACGTGCACGTGCAACCCGTTGAGCAGGCTGCGCCGTGCCACATGCCGGTAGTCGTCGAACAGCTGACGGTAGTGTGCCGAGGCTGCCGGCTTATGCCGTAACCAAGGTGCATTGGGGTGGCTGGCTGCGCCATACAGGCCCATACCCTGCGCCGCCAGCACGTCGGTCAGCCGCTGCCGCGCATGCACGAAGAATTCCCGTGCCTGGTACAGGTTCGAAAACACCGGCGAGGCGACTTCTATCTGGCTGCGGAACATCTCCTGCACAAAGTACGGCCCCACTGCCTCTCGGCAGTGCCTTGCCAGGCTGGGCGCCGGCATCGCTGGGACTTTGCCAGTGGCAAGGTCCACCAACAAATACTCCTCTTCGATGCCGAACGTGCAAGGCCGCGGCATAGGCCTTCAGCCGTTGCGAGTGACAGTGAGCGCTACGGCGGCAATGCGCTCCACCTGTTCATAGCCGGGCTCGGCCAGTTGTTCGCCGAACACATCGGGGTCCATTTCCCGGTAGACCCAAGACCACTCCGGGCCCGCCAGGCGTAAACGAACAGCTTCAAGCAAGGCATCGCGGCCTTCGACGATCGCAACACCGGTGTAGAGCAACAAGGTGCCCCGCGCACTCAAGCGCTCCAGCGCCTGCTCGACGATACGCAGCGACAGCGCCTCGCCCAGCTCCCCACCGCCGTGGCGGTAGGTGCGCGCGCTGAGGTCGAGCATGTAGGGGGGATTGGCGACAATCAGGTCGAAAGGCCCGGTTATGCCATCGAGCAGGTCACTGGCGGCCACCGACACGTTGTTGATACCCGCCAATGCGGCATTGATGGCGGTGTAGCGTAGCGCAAGCGGATTGATGTCCACCGCGCTGACCTGCGCGTGCTGGGCGGCGCGCGCGATGATCAAGGCGCCCACGCCGGTACCGCAACCGATGTCGACCGCATGCTCCACCCGAGACAAGCGGTGTTTCAGGTGATCGTGGATGACCTGGGCAAAGCGGTAACTGTCGGGGCCGAAGAAAACTGCGTCACTGGCGTGGGTCGGGTAAGCCGAATGGACCAGCAGCAGGTCGTCCAGGCTTGACCAGCGCACCGTGCTGGCCATCAGCTCGCAGCATTGCGTCAGCACCTGCGCGCGCTCCAGCTGGTGTAGTAGGTCAGCAGGCATCAGCGAAGGCGCGAAGGGGCGGCTCCAGCCGAACACGTCGCGCACGTTCGTCGCCTGCCTGGCGGCATCGCGGGCATTGTTGCGGGCATGGGTGGCCGGGCTGACGCAGGTGAAGCGGTAGCCGTCGGCTCGCAGGCATTTGCCTAGTTGCAGCAAGGCCTCATCTGCCTGGCCTTGAGACGAGTCGAGCACCATCAATGGCATCCCTCTTGAATCAGGCCGGTTGCGCGGACGAAGGCTTGAGTAGCCTGCAAACCTTCCGGCAACGCGTGACGGTTACCGGACATCCGCTCCATAAGGGTAGCAAGCGCTTCTGGGGCGATGCTGGCGATCGGTACTTCGCTCAAAGCTGAAGGTGTATCCCAACTGCCAGGCACGACGCGGCGGGTCGTGGCCTGCCAGTCGTCGGCGATCCAGTCATGCCACAATTGTTTTTCGTACGCCGTGAACACCCCGAACATGGCCGCCGTTGGCCCTTCGATCAGCTTCCACCAGCGGCTGTTCGCCGGGTCCTCGCCGCGGCGAATCCAGCCCTGGGCCTGCAGGGCACTGACAAAGGCCGGGATGGCCCCAGGCTCGGCTAGCCATTGATTAATGGTGCGTTGCTGCAAGCGGCAATGATCGGAGTGCATGAACTGACCATACTGGCGCTTGCACTCCAAAGCCGCGAACAGCTGCGCTTGAAGGTCAAACTGGCTGACCAGGGTGGCAGCCGAGATGCCCAGGTCGTTCAGGCGGTAACCCCGCCGCACCCGCTGATAGAACGCCTGTGGGTCTTCTGCGGGGCACAGTTGGTGCAACGCCTGGATAGACAACTGCGCGTGACCACTGGCAGCGTTGTCGATGGTCACGTGCAACTGGAAGTAGTGGCCATCGATACCCAGCTCCGCCAGCTCGTAAGTGGTGATCAGCAAATGCAGCGGCGGTTGTTCGTAGCCAAGGTTGTAGCCCAGCACTTCGGGCAGAAATTCGTCGCAGTTCTGCCCCAAGGCCAGTTGCACGGCACCTTGCAAATAACGGTCGTCATCCAGAGACGGCCGTTCCAGGCAGCCGAGGCGGCTAAGTAGCCGTTGGTAGATCAATACATGGTTACAGCGCGGGTCGCCATTGCCCAGTTCTTCCAGGTAAGTGCGGATCAGCCCGTGGTAACGCGGGTCTTGCCAATGCTGCAGCGTGCCGTGCAACCAGGCCCCGTCCACGGCCTTGGTCGGCGCAATTTGCTGGAGGAACCACAACGCATGGGCGCGGTTGCTGAAAAACTGGCGTGGCCCACCTTGATGGCGCTGCTGGAGGTATTCGGCATAGGCCTTGGCCACCTCAGCGGCATGCTGGGCGCTCCAGGCAGGCAGCTGTGAAGGGTTGGCCGGCAGGTCGTCGGGGGACTGCTCGACGCGGGCGATCTGTTCATTAAGCCACGCAGCGCTAGTGGCGTCGTGGCCTTGCAATAGGGTCTGGTACCGGTGCTGCAGGCTATGGCTTGGGGTCATAGACCTTTCATGAGTAACGGTCTTGCAGGTCATCACCGTCATGCCGTGTGCCTCTGAATGCAGTGCCAGGTCGCCCTGGCACTGCGGATCCCTCGGTTACAAACGACGGTTACGAACGACCGCCTTTGCGGCTGGTGTCGTGAGGCATGTTGCCCCCCGAAGACTGGCCGCCTTTACGCCCGGCTTCGGACGCTTTTTCACGGTCGTTGGCGAAGTTGCCTGGGTTCTTGCTGCCGCCTGGGCTGCCTTCCTTGCCTTGGGTGCCGGTGCGGCTGTTCTCTTTGTTAGCCATGGTCTTCAAGCCTCGTATGACTTCAGGATGCACGGCACTGGGCCGTACATAGCTTCGGAGTTCGGCGATATCGAGGGATTCGTTTTATTGCCGCACGTTCGGACCGGTGGCGTTAAATAAGGGAAGGTTACGTATTTGGTGCGCCAAGCGACCGCCCGCCTCACTCGGCATCGGGTGCATCGAGCTGCGCCTGGCGGCGACCCAGCCAGGCGCCGGTGCCGGCCCAGCCCAACGCGATCGCCGCGCCAATCAGCATCGCCAACTGCGGGTGCTCCGCGATCACATCCAGTGCCCGCTTGAGCCAGCCGCTGAGGGCGTCACCGCCGCGGTAGACCACGGTGTCGATGAAGTTCTTGGCTTTGTACTTGTCTTCTGCCGACAACACGGTGAAGAGCATCTCCCGTCCCGGCCGGACCAGCGCATATTCACCGGCCCGGCGCACCACCGTCACCACCACGAAGGCGGCGAACACCGGGGCAACTGCCAGCCAGGCAAAGCCTGCGGCCATGATCAACGGCACCGCCACCAGCAATATGCCCACGCCCATCCTTCGCGCTAGCCGCCCCGTCAGAAACACCTGCGTGAGAATCGCCAAGGCCTGGACCACGGTGTCGATCAGGCCGAACACCTGGGTTTGCCGGGTCCGGTCGGTGAAGGTCTCGCTGACGATGCGCGCCTGTTCGAAGTACAGGAACGTGCTGACACTGGCCAGCAGCACCACGAACAGCGCGATGCCCAACAGGTAAGGAGCGCGCAGCACGGCAGTAGCCCCCGCGAACGGGTTGCCACCCAACGGCTTGGACGTCGAGCGCTGCAGATGGGCCGGCAGCGGATGACGGTCTCGCCAGCGCTGCAAAAACAAGGCAGCGCCGGTGCTGCCTAGCAAACATAGCCCGGCCAGTACCAGCAGGCCTGCATGCCCCAGCGGACCCACCAGCAACGTACCCAGGATCGGCCCGCAGAGGCCGCCCAGGCTGGCACCCGCTGCCAGCAGGCCAAACAACCGTTTGCCTTGTTCGGTGGCAAACAGGTCGGCAAGCACGCTCCAGGCCAGTGAAATGGTCAGCAAGTTGAACACCGACAGCCAGATATAGAACGCGCGCGCAGTCCATACATCGTCCGGGGCCCGGGCAAACAGCACCGCGAACAGCAACAGGTTGCTGGTGAAGAACCCGTAGGTCCAGGGCAGGATTTGCCGCCGCCGCACCTTGGATGCCAGCCAGCCGAACAGCGGCAGGCATGCCAGGGTGGCGACGAAGGTGCCGGTGAACAGCCACTGCAGGTTATCCACGCCACCGGCCACACCCATGGTCTCGCGCACCGGGCGCAGCATGAAGTAGCCGGTGAACAGCAAGTAGAACAACAACAGGCCGGCAACCACCGCCGGCCCTTCGCCCGGTTGTATGTTCAGCCCTTGGTCCAGACGCCGCCGCCAGCCTTGCATGGTGTCAGCCGAACTGTTCGATCAGCGCCTGTTGCTGCGCCTGGCTGAGCACTGGCGTATGTCCGGCCTTGAGCTGGTCGAGCTGGCGATCCGGCCGGCTGGTGGCGGGAATGACCGTGGTCACTGCCGGGTGGCTGATGGCGAACTTCAGAAACAGCTGTGCCCAGCTGCCGATACCTACTTCCGATGCCCAGCCAGGCAACGGTTGGTCCTTGACCCGGGCAAACAGCCGGCCGTCATCGAACGCCCGGTTGATCAGCACCGCGACGCCCTTGTCTTGGCACAATGGCAGCAGCTCACGCGCGGCCTGTGGGGCGTTGACCGAGTAGTTGATCTGAATGAAGTCGAGCGGTTCGCTACGTACGATCCTGGCCACTTCATCCTGGCCGCTGTTCAGGTAATGGGTGATGCCGACGTAGCGGGTCTCGCCCTGCTGCTTTAGTTCACGGGCGTAAGGCAGTTGGGTCTGCCAATCGCGCAGGTTGTGGATCTGCAGCAAGTCGACTTTGTCGGTGCGCAAGCTGCGCAGGCTGCCTTGCCACTGCGCTTGTGCGTCGGCCTGGCTGTCGGCGGCGATCTTGGTGGCTAGAAAGCACTGCTTGTGCCAGCCGCCCTCTTCCAGCAACTGGCCCAGAATGCTGTCGGCCCCCCCGTAGTTGGGCGAGGTGTCGATGACCCTGCCGCCACCTTCGAAGAAGGCCCTGAGCACCGCGCCGAGCTGTTGGTACTGAGGCGAGCCGGCCTCGACCTCGAAACTGCCAGAGGTACCGGCACCGATGACCGGCAAGGCCTCGCCGGTGGAAGGGATAGTGCGCGTCAGCAGGCCACTCGCCGCCCCTGCGTGCAGCCAAGGGCTTGCGGCCAGCAACCCCAAGGCTGCACCGGCGCGTAGGACATCACGACGTGCATACATGGAAAAGCCCCCGTCATGAACCGGAAACTTTCAAGGCTAGCCGCTCTACCCCGCCTCGGCGAGTGATTCTGTATCTGGATGTTAGCGATCAGGCCTGCAACAGCAGGCGCAGGTCCAGGCCGGTTTCACCCATCGGCGGGCACCAGTAATAACCACCGGTCAGTGGCCGGCTGAAGCGGTAGAGGCCGTCGATGATGCCGTCTTCCAGGCCGCTCATGCGCCGCAGTTGCACTTCGAAGGCATCGAAGCTGTGGCCCAGCGCCACGAAGGCAAGGCCAGCACCACGGGCGTCAGCCCAGGCGACCGAGCGACGGACCATGAACGCCTCAGGTTCGAAGCTTTCCTGGGCGGTGCGTTTGACGTGCGCGGACGGCGGGGCGTCGTCAAGCTCTTCGTTGTCGCTGAGGCGGCGGCCGATGATGTTGTCCTGGTCCGCCTGGGGCAGCGACTTGAAGTACTCCAAGTCATGCTTCCACAGTTGGAACGCGGCAAAGCTGGAACCGTTGAGGCCAGGGGGCGCGTCGTCAACGATGGCGGCTTGCACGGCGTCTTCGTCCACCGGGTTCTCGGTGCCGTCTTCATAGCCGGTCAGGTCGTGGCCACCCCGGTGCAAAAAGCCATCGACGCTGTCTGCCAGGCGCAACGCCGGTGCCAGCGCGTGTTCCAGGGCCTGGGCCCGCAGCAGCAGGTCGCCACGCTCGTTACCCCGCAGCCACAGCCACAAGGCGTGCTGGGTGCTGGGGTTCTCCACGGCGGCGTCGAGCAGCGGGAAGGCACGCAAACCCGGCACGTCACGGCCCAGGGCCTTGGCCAGGGTCGCGCCGACGCCCAGGATCAACTGTTGGCCGTCGACCTGCGGCAGCAAGGCGTCGAGGGCGGCGGGCAGCGCTTCGGGCGAGTGCAGCGTGAAGAACAGGTGGCGGGCATGGGCCGGCACCGGCGTGGCAAGCAGACCTTGCTGAAACAGCATGACAGGCTAATCCTCGGTAAAAGCGCGCATGCTACTGCGCCGGGACGCCCATCGCAACGCGGCATGCAGACGCTGCGCACGGTGCACTCGGTAACAAAAGGTTACCAAGAGGTGGCGCTTTGCAATTAGCTATCAATGCAGTGCCACCTACACTCCTCGGAATCCTTTGTGCGACTCCCTGATCCGAGAGCCCCTTCATGACTGCCTCGCCCCTGCTCACCGCATTTCTGCCCCTGGCCCTGGGCATCATCATGCTCGGCCTCGGGCTGTCGCTGACCCTGGCCGATTTCGCCCGTGTGGTGAAATACCCCAAGCCTGTGGTGATTGGCCTGGTCTGCCAGATCCTGTTGCTGCCGCTGGTGTGCTTCCTGATCGCCAACGGCTTTGGCCTGGAGTCCGCCCTGGCGGTGGGGCTGATGCTGCTGGCGGCCTCGCCGGGGGGGACCACGGCCAATCTATTCAGCCACCTGGCCCACGGCGATGTGGCATTGAACATCACCTTGACGGCGGTCAACTCGTTGATTGCGATCCTCACCATGCCGCTGCTGGTGAACCTGTCGCTAGGCTGGTTCATGGCCTCGGACCAGGCCATCCCGCTGCAGTTTGCCAAGGTGTTGCAGGTGTTCGCGATTGTCCTGCTGCCGGTGGCGCTGGGCATGTTGATCCGCCACTTTGCCCCGCGCTTTGCCGCACGCATGGAAAAACCGATGAAGCTGGTGGCGGCGCTGTTTCTGGCTTTCACCATCATCCTCGCGCTGGCCAAGGACTGGCAGACGGTGGTCGAGTACGCCCCCGTGGTAGGCCTGGCTGCCCTGTTGTTCAACGTACTGAGCCTGGCCGTAGGCTACTGGGTGCCCCGGCTGTTGAAGATTCCCAAGCGCCAGGCCATCGCCATCGGCATGGAAATCGGCATCCACAACGGTACCCTGGCGATCGCGCTGGCCTTGAGCCCTTCGTTGCTGAACAACGCCACCATGGCGGTGCCGGCGGCGCTGTACAGCCTGATCATGTTCTTCACGGCGGCAGGGTTTGGCTGGTGGGTGAGCCGCGGGCACGTGGCAGAAACCGTTGAGGCTGAGGGCAACGCGGTCAACTGACCGCAGTGACGGTCAGGGCCGCTCGCGTCGGTCGCGCAACTGGCGCTTGAGCACTGCAAGGGGCGGAGCGTAGAAAAAGCCGAACGACACGCTGCCTTGCCGGCCTTTGACCGCATGGTGAAGCCGATGGGCACGATGCAGGCGCTTGAGGTAGCGGCTGACTGGCCGCGGTTTTTTGGGCCAGTGGCGATGAAAGAAGCCGTCGTGGGCCAGCACATACAACAGGCCGTACCCCGCCACGCCCCCACCCACCCACTGCAAGGGGGCGTACCCGGCTTTACCCAGCGCCACCAGGCCGGCGGCGATCAGCCCCAGCGCAAGCAGGTAAATGTCATTGGTCTCGAGCATACCCAGGTGTGGCTCATGATGCGAGCGGTGCAGCCACCAGCCCCAGCCATGCATGATGTACTTGTGCGCCAGTGTGCCGACACCCTCCATGGCCACCAGTGTGCCGAGCAGCACGGCGAGATTGAACAGCATGTAACGGGTCCGGGTGATCGCAAGGGAAGGCGCAAGGTTACCGACTACCCGCCTATTTTTCCATGCAGGCGTGACGGGCTGTAGGCACTTTCCTGATGAAGCCCTTGTCATGTTTTTACCCTTGACCTCGCCTATCTCGGGGCGTAAGGTCCGCGACGCAATTTCGCATCCCCAAACAGGAGTCCTGCATTGGACAGTAGCCCCAGTCGCTTGCGACAGGCCCACTTGGCGAGCTAGTCCGGCAGTGCCCTGCCACTGTCTCGCCGTCATGGCTTGATGGTGGATTTCTTCAGCCCCCGTGGCTGCAGCTTCCTCTTTTCTTCCCTTCTGTGGTCCTGCGCATTTTCTGGTTATTCAACCACGCCAACACCAGATGGCGTTCATGCGGGCGTGTGCCCGTGGAAGAGGTTTGCTATGGATTGGAAAGTCTTTCTGCTGCGTGTCAGCATCGCCCTGCTGCTGGGTGCCCTGATCGGCGCCGAGCGTCAATTGCGTCAACGCCTCACTGGCTTGCGTACCAATGCGCTGGTCAGTACCGGCGCTTGCCTGTTCGTACTGATGACCCAGGCCGTACCGGGCATGGCCCCTAACGATGCCTCGCGCGTGGCCGCTTATGTGGTGTCGGGGATCGGCTTTCTCGGGGGCGGCGTGATCATGCGCGACGGTTTCAACGTGCGCGGCCTGAACACTGCCGCCACGCTGTGGTGCACGGCCGCCGTTGGCGTATTGTGCAGCCTTGGGCTGCTGCTGGAAGCGACACTGGGCAGCTTGGCCGTGTTGTGCGCCAACATCCTGCTGCGCGACATCGCCCAGCGCCTGGACCGCCAGGACATCGTCCCGGCCACTGAAGTGGAGCAACGCTTCGAAGTGCGTGTTGTGTGCCGTGCCGAAGATGAAATCCAGGTTCGCAGCCTGATGCTGCACAGCCTCGGCGACCCGGAGCTGCGCCTGCAATCGCTGCATAGCGAGGACTTGCCCAACCCGGCGCGCCTCGAAGTACGCGCCGAACTGCTGGGCAATCCGCAGGCACCGGCGCAGCTGGAACGGCTGGTCAGCCGGGTGAGCCTGGAAAAAGGTGTAAGCTCGGTGCGCTGGCAGTTGCAGCCGCAAGAGGTGCCGGCAGACTGACGCCCACCCATCCCACGGTTTGCAGGACCCGACTGTGCATATACGCCCTACCCTCACCCGCGATATCCCCTGGCTGGCCGAGGTCGAGCGTTCAGCCGCCCAGGCTTTCGCCCAACTGCCGGCGCTGGCGTGGCTGGCACAAGGCGAAGTAATGGACAGCACAGCGCATCAAGGATTCGTCGATGCAGGCGCAAGCTGGCTGGCGGAGGGTGACGCCGGGCAGATCCTAGGCTTTGTGTGCGCACGGCGGGAGCAACAGGCATTGCACATTCATGAGATTTCCGTGCGCCGGGAAGCTCAAGGGCAAGGGATCGGGCGCCTGCTGCTGAATCAACTGGTCGATGCGGCGCAAGCAGCAGGCGTTCGGGAACTGACCTTGACCACCTTTGTCGACGTGCCCTGGAATGCACCTTTTTATGCACGCTTTGGGTTTGAAACCATTGATGAAGGCCTGCTGTGCTCGCGGCTGGGTAACATCCTGGCCAACGAGCATGCCCACGGGTTTGCCGGGCGTTGTGCAATGCGCATGAGCATCGGCTGAACAGCACCTGCCTTGCTCGCCCTTGATAGGCGATCATGGGTCTACACCCGCCGCGGTACTGTTCGCCACGCAGTAACCGTCCCGCCCCTGCCCCTTGGCCTGGTACAACGCGCTATCTGCCGCCGCCATCAGTCGCTCGGGCGTCATGGTTTGCCGAGCTGGGTCGCCGATCGCGATTCCGGCACTGAACGACACCCGCCCCAATGGGCTGCCGCCATGCTCGATCACATGGCGACGCAGCATATGCTGTATTTCCTGCACGACAAGCTCGGCACCCGGCGCATCGGTGTCGGGCATTAATAGCGTGAACTCCTCGCCACCAAAGCGCACCGCCAGGTCTGCCGGGCGCTTCAGCGCCTGTTGCAGGAGCTCGGCGAAACGCCGCAGGCATTGGTCGCCGGCAAGGTGCCCGTACCGGTCGTTGTAAGCCTTGAAATAGTCGAGGTCGAGCATCACCAGCGCTACCGGATAACCCTGCCGCCGAGCCCGCCGCACCTCGGGCTCGAACACCGCATCCAGCCGGCGGCGGTTGCCAAGGCCGGTCAGGCTGTCGGTCAAGGCCAGGGATTTCAGCGTCTGGTGCGCCTGGTGCAGTGCGCGCTCTATCACAATGCGTTCGCGCAGTTGGCGCAACACTACCCCGCCGAACGCTGCCAACCCCACCAACAACAGCAACAATACGGCCACTGATTTGATCGCGTCGTGCCGCCAGGGCGCCACTATGGATTCCCGCGACAGGCCAGCCTCTACCACCAACGGGTAACTCGACAGCGCCCGGTAGGCATATAGGCGAGGCGTGCCATCGACTACCGCGACTGCCTCGACCAGCCCTTCATCGGCATAGGGCAAGTGGTTGCGAAAGACTTCGCTGTTGGCCAATGTGCGCCCAACGACCCTCGAAACGAACGGGCGACGGACCAGAATCGTACCGTCACGCTTGGCCAGCACCAGCGCGCCACGCTCGTCGATCTTGAAATCGCCGTAATAGCGCACGAACCAGTCCACTTTGATCGTGCCCAACAGCACCCCGGCAAAATGCCCGTCGGGGTATTCCAGACGCCGCGAGATGGGAATGATCAAGTCGCCGGTCGAGCGGCTGCGCACCACCGAACCGATGCGTACCTGCCGGTCACGATGATTGCGGTGGTAAACGAAATAGTCGCGGTCAGCATTGTTGAGGTTGGGCGGTAGGGTCGCCTGGTCGGTAACCAGCCAGCGGCCATCCGCGCCATACACGAACAGCCCGTGCAGCTGCGGCATGAGCGCTTTTTGTCGCGCGAGCAACGCCTGCAGGCGCGGGCGGTTCATATGCTCGAAGCCATCGCCCTCCAGGCGCTCAGCCAAGGACGCGCTGACGACATCCACTTGGCGAATAGCGTCCTCGGCGTGTTGCGCCGTCGCCCGAGCCAGGTTGGTCACCATGTTTTCGGCATTGCTGAACGCGTGACGGTAATCACGCCAGATACGCCAGCCTTCCACCATCACGAAGGCCAGCATCACCACCACCATGAATGCCAGGACCTGGCGGAACAATGCCACGGCGCGGCCCTCGCCCGCTACCGCGAGGTGCCCATCGTCATCCTGTTTCCTGGCTGCGCACATCCTATTCCCTTGTCGTCTCGCGTTCGCCGCTTATGACTATAGTTCAGCGCTGCTTACGCGAAGCCAGCTCGATCCACACCGGTGCATGGTCGCTGGCCTTGGGTTCGTTGCGTACCCAGGCATCCACGCCTGCGGTCTTGAGGTAAGGCGCAAGCTCAGGGTTGAGCAACACATGATCGATACGCAACCCGGCGTTACGCTGCCAGTGATTGCGAAAATAGTCCCAGAAGGTATAAACCCGCTCGTCAGGGTGCAGGTGGCGCAGCGCATCTGTCCAGCCCTGGTTGAGCAAACGCTGGTAGCAATCGCGGGTCTCAGGTTGCAGCAACGCGTCCTTGAGCCAGGAGCGCGGGTTATAGATGTCGAAATCGGTGGGGACGACGTTGAAATCGCCGGCTAACACTGCCGGGTGCCCGCTCTTTTGCAAACTGGCCGCATGGTCGATCAGGCATTGGAACCAGCGCAGTTTGTAGTCGAACTTAGGCCCGGGTTGCGGGTTGCCGTTGGGCAGGTAGAGGCAGCCGATGATCAGCCCCTGCACCGCTGCCTCCAGGTAGCGGCTCTGGGCGTCATCCTCCATGCCGGGTAGGCCGCGGCGCACTTCGAGTGGCTCACTGCCACGCGCGAGAATGGCAACGCCGTTCCACGAAGGCTGCCCTTGGTACAAACACCCGTAGCCCACTGCTTCAAGCGCTTCACGCGGGAACTGCTGGTCGGGCGCTTTCAGCTCTTGCAGGCAGGCAATGTCAGGCTTCTCTCGCTCTAGCCAGGCGATCAATGCCGGCAATCGGCTGCGAATGCCGTTGATATTGAAGGTGGCGATCTTCAGCGCTTTCATGCGTCAGGGTCGTCGACATGCGCCTGTACTGCATCTTCGAGCGCGTTGATGTGCGCCTGGTCGGCCAAGGCCTTCAGCTGCAACCAGTCATCCCAGTCGATGGCGCCGTCATCACGCAGGGCTTCGGCCGTGCGCACCAGTCCATGGTGATAGGCATCTGGCGATTCGCGGCGGTAACTGATGTCGTCGTAATGCGCGTACCAGGCCTCAAGCTCGGGAATGCTGCGTTCGATGCTCATGTACGTGGCTCCTCGCTACCCACTTTGAATGTGTGAGCGCAGGTCTTGGCCAACGTTCAACCACGCTGAGAAAGCAGAGGACAGAAAGGCGGTGCTGAACAACTACCGTGGAGAAAAAGCTGTGGCAAAGCGTCGATAATGTGACTACTACGGACTTCTGCGCTCAGCGCTACTATCGCTCCTCACGGGTGTGCCACAGTCGCAGCAGGTAAATAGTGGAGTCCACGATCTCGTAGCGCATTTCGTAAAGACCTATCTGAATTCGGCGCACATCCCGGGGCTCGAACTCTTCTAGACGTTCACCAATGCGCGGGTTGGCGATCAACGTGGTCGGCGCTGCTGTAAGTTGCTGAACCGTGCGTGCAGCGGCAGGTTGATTCACAGATGCCAGAAACTCGTACAGCCTGGCAATGTCGGACAGTGCCTTGCTTGTCCACTTCAACACCATCAGCGCGGTACCGGCAACGGAGTATCGGTGCTGAGGCTGTCAGCCCAGGCCTGCACAGCTTGGTGGTCAATCACGCTACCCGCGTCAACATCAGCCAAGGCCTCTCGGGTCAGGCGGCTACGCTCTTCTTCTTGGTCTATCCAGGCGGACAGGGCCTGCTTGACTATCCAATTTTTGGAGCGCTCAAGACGCTCTGCCATTAAATCGACTTTTTGGGCGAGTTGCTCAGGGACATGAGCTGTGACAGTACGGGTTTTCGCGGCAGTTGCCATGATAGGGTTGCTCCTGAACATTACGTGATTCAAAGTTAATCATAGTGAGTAATCAAGTGCCGTCAAGAGCACTTTCAGGTGCTCAACTGCGCTCGACAAGCGCTCAATGCCTCATCGCGCTCTAGCAGCTCATCCTGCAGACGCTGCACTTGGCGCACCTGTTCGGCATACAGTTCGCGCTTGTCTTCCAGGTTTTGCGTTTGCACATCCAACTGCCGCCGCATTTCCTCGGTCGCCCCTTGGGCTTGAGCCAAAATCGTTCGCAGGCCCTGAATCTGCGCGTCCCGCTGTTCAAGCAGTTCGTCACGTGCCTTGCGTTCGCTGGTGGCCTGGCGATGCTCGCCGAGCAAGCGCTCGTTATCACGGTGCAGGCGGGTCAGTTCGTCCTGCTTGACCATCATGCCCTGCTGCAGTTGCCGTACTTCAACTTGCAACTGTTGCAGTTGCGCCTCGTGGCGGCGCTGGTCCTGCTCGCGCTGTTCGCGGCTGGCGCTGCGGTAGTGCTCCAGGGCATCGCGGGCGTGGCGATGCTTGTCTTCGAGTGACCGCACCTGCTCTTCCTTGTCGTTCAGGCGCAGCTGCAACTCGCCCAATGACTGATTGAGGCTGGCACTGCGCAGTTGCTCAGCCTGCAAGGTGCTTTGCGTGGACAGCAGTTTCTCCGATTCGGCAGCCAGTGCCGCGTCCTGGATCTTTTGCTGTTGATGCGCCGCAGCCAGCGCTTCTTGGGCCAGCTGCAATTGTGCTTCGAGCTGTTCGCGTTGCTGGGTGAAAACGCTTTCGGCCTCTTCGATGCGTATATCCGCCTCTTCCTGCAGCTGTGTTGCCAACTGCCCGACAAACCGCCCAAGCGTATCGCTCAACCCAGGGGCGCCCGCCGTGGCCACGGTTTGCTGGCCATTGAGCTCCTTCAGGTAGCGATGAATCGTGCTTTTCGAGCCAGTGTTGCCCAGCTCGATACGTACCGCATCGATGCTGGGGTTCTCCCCGCGGGCGATCAGCGCCTGACGCGCTTGCTGCACTACCACCTTGTTGATACCGCCCCGGGCCATGCGTGCTCCTACGATTTTGTACTGGAATACGTAATATGTAATTACGTACTAATTTTGACCGGTCGGCACCTCTAATTCAAGTGCTATCTAACATGGAATAATCACGGCTTATCGCATGTGAACACCCAACTAAGCGGTTTTTGACTGGGAAACGCGTACACGAAGCGCAGAAAGCAAAACGCCCCGCCGGCAAAAGCCAACGGGGCGTTGCGTTTGAAGCGTGCCGCGATGTCAGGCCAGGCGTTCGACCTGAGCCGGCGTGCGCCGCATCAACACCTTGCCGTTGCGCACCGACACCAGCGCATGCCCCTGGCTGCGCACCATCTCGTAGTCATCCGGCGCCGACAGCAACAGCAGGTTCGCCGGCCGCCCCACCTCGATGCCATAACGCTCCCCCAGGTTGAGCGTGCGGGCGCTGTTGTCGGTGATCAGGTCCAGGCAGCGTTGCAAGTCTTCGTAACCGAGCATGTGGCAGATGTGCAGCCCGGCTTCAAGAATGCGCAAGATGTTGCCATTGCCCAACGGGTACCACGGGTCGACGATCGAGTCCTGGCCAAAGCACACGTTCATACCTGCCCGGTCGATCTCCGCCACGCGGGTCACGCCGCGGCGCTTGGGGTAGCTGTCGAAGCGCCCTTGCAGGTGAATGCTCTCGGTCGGGCACGAGACGAAGTTGATGCCCGACAACTTGAGCAAACGGAACAGCTTGTAGCAGTAGGCGTTGTCGTAGGAGCCCATGGCCACGGTGTGGCTGGCCGTGACCCGGGCACCCATGTCGCGCACCCGCGCTTCTTCGGCCAGCACTTCGAGAAAGCGCGACTGCGGGTCGTCGGTTTCGTCGCAGTGCACGTCCACCAGGCAGCCGGTTCGCTCGGCCAGGTCCATCAGGAACTTGACCGACGACACGCCCTGGTCGCGGGTGTTTTCGAAATGCGGAATGCCGCCGACCACGTCGGCGCCGATGGCCACGGCTTCGGTCATCAGCGCCCGCCCGTTGGCATACGACTCGATGCCCTCCTGCGGGAAGGCGACGATCTGCAGGTCGACCAAATGGCGCACCTCCTCACGCACTTCGACCATGGCCTTGAGTGCAGTGAGCTTGGGGTCGGTGACGTCGACATGGGTGCGCACATGCTGGATGCCGTGGTCCACCAGCATATTGATGGTCTTCTTGGCGCGGCCCTTGATGTCTTCGTGGGTGGTGATTTCCTTGCGCTCGGCCCAGCGTTCGATGCCTTCGAACAACGTGCCGCTCATGTTCCACTTCGGCTCGCCGGCCGTCAGGGTGGCATCCAGGTGAATGTGCGGCTCGACAAAGGGAGCAACCACCAGGTTCTGTTTGGCATCCAGGTCATCAGCGCCGCCTGGTGCCACCGGGTCGGCCTGTGGCGTGATGCTGGCGATGCGGTCACCGTTCAATTCGATGCGAAACAGGCCAGCCTTGCCTCGCAGTTTTGCGTTGATGATGTTCATGGCGTTACTCCTTGCCTTGGGCTTCGGTCATGCGCCACACCAGCATGGCGACCGAAGCATTCATACGGAAAAGCGGGTCGTCCAGCGACTGCCCACTCAGGTGTTCGATGCGTTGAATGCGTTGATTGATGGTATTGCGGTGCAGCCCCAGGCGTTGCGCGGCCTTCAGGCCGTTGCCGTTTTCCTTGAGCAGGGCATCGAGGGTATGCACCAGTGTATTCGGGTGCTTGCGGCCGGGCGCGATCAGCGGCCCTAGTGTCTGGGCGACGAAGTCGTCGATCAATGACCGATCGACGATCCCTTGCAACAGGCGCAGCACGCCCAGCTCGCTGAAATCGCAATAGCCATTGGCGGGACGCAGGTTTTGCGCCACTTCCAGGGCCTGGCGGGCCTCGTTGAGCGCGCGGCGGTAGTGCGCGCAATCTTCCGCGAGGCTCGACAGCCCCATATAGAGGCCCAGCTCCCCTGCCACGCCCGCCAATTGCCGGTGCAGCGCGGCCAGCGTAGCAGGCAAGCCCGGTGCATCGGGCAGCAACAGTACGAACAGATCGCCCGGCAAGTGGGCCGTCACGGTGCCCGGCCGGCTGCGGCACCAGGCCTCGAGCTGGTCTTCAAGGGCTTGGCGAATGCCTTGCCACAAACGCTCGCCTTGGGCCAGCCCATGGCGCTCGAATACGCCATCGACGCCCGACAAACGCAGCGCCAGCAGGCGTCGCGGCTCGTCCAGCGCCAGGGCCAGGTGCGTTGCCCGTTGCCGGGCGATGGCCAGGCTTGGGTAGTCGCCGGTCAACAGCTGCCCGAGGATGTCGTTGCGCGAGCGGCGCACCTGGGTCATCTGCACCAGGGCCGTGCCGATCAGGTGGGTGACCACGACCATTTTCAGCGCATAGGGCTGCTCGATCAACGGCAAGCCCAGTTGCTCGGCGCGGGCAACCACCGCTGGCGGGATAGCCTGGATGAAAGTGCCGCCAGTGAGGATCACCAAGCCGGCAATACCCACGGCCTCGCCGTCTTCCACCAGGCTCAGCAGGTTGGCCTCGCCACGCGGGTGGTTGATGCCGGTGACGAACACCAGTTCGCCGCCCATCACCCACTCAGCGATGCCCTCGTTCTCTGCGACGTAAGGCCAGCGCACCCGACGCTGCAGGTTGCGTGCGCCTGCGCGCACGGTCATGTCCTGCAAGCCAGGCAGGTGCAGAATGTCTTCCAGTGCCAGGCTCACGGCTCGACACCGGCCTCGCCCACCACCCGGCGTCGGCCGCTCAGTTCAAGCAAGAGGATGTAGCACAGCGCTGAGGCAGCAATACCTACCAACGGCGCAACCCAGGGCGAGGCATACGCCAGTACCGCGCCGACGGCATAGGCACAAAGCCCCCTCAGGTTGTAACGCGGCAGGGTGGCTGTGGCCAATGCGGGATACTGGCCACGGTGGCGATACCAGAAATCGGCCATGATCATCCCACCTACTGGCGGGATGACCGAACCCAACAGCACCAGAAACGGAATCAGCAATTCGTACATGCCGCCAATCGCCAGCACAATGCCCACCCCTGCCGCCACCAGCGTCGCGGTTCGCCGTCGCTCACTGCGCAGCAGGTGGCAGGCAGCTGCCGACACGTTGTAGATGGTCGGGCCCTGGATGGTCCAAAGGTTCAGGCAGAGCATCACCACCGCCGCGAACGACAGGCCCTGCAGCATCATCACCTCGACGATGTCGGCCTGCTGATACACCATCGCGCACCAGGCACCGGCAACCACCATCAGGCCGTTGCCCAGCAGAAACGCAACGATGCTGGCAACCACCGCCACCCGCCCGCTGCGTGCCAGGCGTGTCCAGTTGGTGGCCTGGGTGGCGCCGCTGGCGAAGGTGCCGAAGACCATGGTCACGGCCGCCGAAAAAGTCATGGTCTCGTGTGGTACCACCGCGGCAAGGCCAGCAAAGCCACCGGCATCGTGAGTGGCGATGTACATCGACACCAGCAACAGCACGAACATCAAGGGCACTGATACCCGCGACAACAGGTCCAGCCCTTTGAAGCCGATAATGGCCGTAATACTGAAGCCCAGGCCGAACAGCACCATCAGCGGCACAGTGAAGCCGCCCGCCAGGCCCAACAATTTGACCAGCACGATCGCTACGGTCGCGGTGCCCCAGGCGTACCAGCCCAGTTCAGCGAACCCCAGCAAGAAGTCGGAAAGTCGGCTGCCCGCTTCACCGAAACAGAAGCGGCCCATCAACACGGTATTCAGCCCACTGCGTGACGCGATGAACGCCAGGGTTGCGGCGTATAACGCCAACAGCGTGTTGCCGACCGTGGCAACCCACAGCATGTCGACGAAGTTGAAGGCCATGCCCAATTTGCCACCGGCGAACATCGTGCCAGTGAAGAATGTGAAGCTGAACAGCACCATCGCTATCGGTAGCAGGCCCTTGCGGGACGACTGCGGGGCTTCGCAAAGCGGGAATTCGGTTGGTGAGCTCATTGCACGGGGCTCCGGGTGGAAGACGGGAGCAGTAAGAGCAATATGCGGGCCGGTTTTACAAGGGATGGAAACCGAAGCGCATCGGGCGAACAGCACAGACAATACTGTGCACTCTGCATATTTAAGCATCGAATGAGGCGAGATGATGTGTGCCAGCTGCCTTGATTTGAGGCATTTACGCACCAAAGGTGAACAGCGCTGAGTAGTTTCCACCCATGCTTCAGCCAGGGCTTTTGCCCGCAAGGCCCAGCGTCACGGGCAAGCACACGTCTTAAATGCATTATTCAAATATCAGCGCTAATTTTTATTCGTAAAAATAATAATAAAAATAGATCAAAACAGTATTTCTTTCCGCCCCTACCCCCTTGCTACAGTCCCCTCAGACCCGACCCCTCGCATGGTGGAGGCCCCGATTCATCCACCTGCGAGCCCTGCCCTTGAAACGGCGGACATGGCAGAACGGATGATCGGCAAACGATCATTTCCTCCGTGAGGTACTGCCATGAGCCAACCTGCTGCGCGCCACAGTGTCGCCCGCCTGCCCAACCGTGATAATCGCCTGCAAATCACCGTTCCACCCGCTTTCAGCGACCCGTTCGCCGAGCGTCTGCACCGCAAGCAGCGCCTTGCAGCGTCCTATCGGCTGTTCGCCGAACTGGGCTTTGAAGTAGGCTTGGCCGGCCATTTCACGGCACGCGACCCGATCGAGACCGACCACTACTGGATCAACCCCTTGGGAGTGCCGTTCTCGCACATCCGCACCCGTGACCTGCTGCGGGTCAACGGCGAAGGCCAGGTGGTCGAAGGTGACGGCCTGCTTAATACCAGCGCCCTTGAGCTGCATTACGCGTTGCAACGCGCCCGGCCTGACGTGGTGGGTATCGCCCACCTGCATGGCTTCCATGGGCGGGCCTGGTCAGCGCTGGGGCGTTTGTTCCAGCCGATCACTGCAGAGTCGTCTGCCTTCGCCGGTGAGCAGGTGCTGTTCGACCGCCACGCCCTGCGCACGCCCGAAGGCGGCCTGCTGCAAGACCGCGACCAAGTGGCACAAGCGTTTGTCGAAACCTTCGCCGACAACAACCTGCTGGTCTGGCAGAACCACGGCCTGTGGACCACGGGCCAGACTGTGGAAAGCGCCGCCTGGCGCTTCATCCTCGCCGACGACAGCGCCCGCGCCCACCTGCTGGCTTACGCTGCCGGCCAACCGCGTATCCCGGACCTGGACGAAGCCCCCGTCAACCCTGCCCAGCGCGAGCTGTTCGGTTGGCTGAACTTCCTGCCGCTGTGGGACCGCATCGTCCAGCAACAACCCGACCTGTTGGACTGAGGCGCACCCTATGGCAATCAGCATCAGCCGCCGCACCTTCCTACGCTACAGCGCCATTGCCGGGCTGGCCGTAGGCTTGGCCCCCGCCCTGGCACGCGCCAATGAAGCCTTGCGGGTTTGGCGCTACAAGGGCCAGGCCGCGAGTTTTCTCGCCGACGCGGGCCAAGCGCAAACACCCTACCCGCTGCACTGGGTAGACGTGCCCGGGGGCGCCATGGTGCTGGAAGCCTTTGCCAGCAACAGCCTCGACTACGCCTTCATGAGCCCGGTGTTGCCGCTGTTCGCCAGCGTGGCCGGTAACCCGCTGGTGTTGATCGCCAGCTACCAAGGCGAGCAGAACCGCAGCAATGTGATCGTCAAACGCGGCAGCGGCATCGCCTCCATCGCTGACCTCAAGGGCAAGCGCGTGAGCTTCGTCCGCGCCACCGACACCCACTACCTGATACTCAACCTGCTGCGCGACAACGGCCTGACCCTTGCCGATATCCAGGCCAGGCCCATGCCTGCCCGGGATGCGCTGGTGGCATTTCAAAACGGCCACCTGGACGCCATCGTCGCCGGCGGTATCGGTGCCCTGCAAGCGCAGACGGCCATGGATGGCATGGCGCTGGCCGACGCCAGCCCCTATCACTGCGGCAACTACCTGATTGCAACCACCGCCCAGACGTTGCAGCAGCCGGGCAAACAGGCCGCCATTCGCGACTTTTTGCAGCGCGAAAAAGCCACTTGGGACTGGGTCGAGCACAACCCCCATGAATGGGCTGCACGTAACCAAGCCCTTACCGGGATTTCCAGCGACCTCTATTTGCAACAGTTCGCGCAACGTCAGCAGCCCTGTCGGCTATTGCCCGTCAGCCAGGCAGACATCGTTGCCCAGCAGCACATCGCCGACCTGTTCCACGACAGTGGGCTGATCCGCCAGGCACTGGATGTGCGGGGCTTCTGGGACGACCGCTTCACCCCCTTGCTCAGCGGCTAGAGACCCGCCGCGGCAACCCCGCACCGGCGCGCGCCGGACGATTCACAGGCACCTCAGCCACGGGAGCAACGGACCTCCTGCGGGCCAGGCTGCGCCTGCACTGCGTGAAACACCTTATGAGAGCCCGTTCGATCGCACATCCAGGGCCTGATCTGCCAATCGAACCCAAGGAACAGTCATGAAGTCTGTGTTTACCTCTTTAACGCTGGCACCCGCCGTATTCGCTGGCTACCTGCTCACCCCCCTGGCCATGGCAGCGGAGGATGACGCCGCCCTCGACACGGTGATCGTCACCGGCTCGCGGGGCAGCGAAGTACGTACCGTCACCAGCAGCCCGGCACCGATCGACGTCATCGACAGCAAGCAACTGGAGCAAACCGGCGAGTCCAGCCTGCGCGGTGCCCTGCAGAAAACGCTGCCATCGTTTTCCCAGCGCCCTTCCGGTTCGTCCAATGACAGCATCGCCCGCCCCTATAGCTTGCGCGGGCTTAACGGCTCCAACGTACTGGTGCTGGTCAACGGCAAGCGCCGCCACAACAGCGCAGTGATCAACCTCGACTCCACCGCCGCCTACGGGACCAACCCGGTGGACCTGGACATGATCCCCATCAGTGCCATCGACCACGTCGAAGTACTGCGCGACGGCGCCTCGGCGCAGTACGGCTCCGATGCCATCGCCGGGGTGATCAACATTATCCTCAAGCAGCGCGACAACGGCGGATCGGCCAGCACCCAATATGGCCAATACTACGAGGACGGCGACGGCGGTAACCTGCGGCAAACCCTCAACCAGGGCCTGGCCCTGGGCGACAACGGCGGCTTCTTCAACTATGCGTTGGACGCCAAGTCGGTCCAGACCGCCACCCGCTCACGCGCCGCCACCGGCAACCTGTATTTCGCCGGCGACCCCCGCAACGACACCGCCGACCGCGAAGTGCAAAAAAACGGCCTGCCCAAGATCAAGGCCATCAACCTGTCGTATAACGCCGAACTGCCGGTGAGCGACGCGCTGACCCTGTATTCCTTCTCGACCTTCAGCAAGCGTGATGCCCGCGGCGGGCAAAACTACCGCCGGCCCAATTCCACCAACATCATCCCCGAGATCTACCCGGACGGCACCGCCCCCTTCTACACTCTGGAAGAAACCGACTACCAGGCAGCCGCCGGTGGCAAGGGTGAGTTCGCCGAATGGCACTGGGACCTGAGCTCCACCTTCGGCCGCGACAAAGGCCAAGCCGGTGCCGACGAAACCCTCAACGCCTCGCTCGGCCCGACCAGCCCGACCCGCTTCGACACCTATACCAATACCTTCGACCAGTGGACCAACAACCTCGACCTGACCCGCGCCTTCGAGGTTGGCCTGGCTAAGCCCTTGCAGGTTTCCTGGGGCCTGGAACACCGCCACGAACGGTACAAGACCGAGTCCGACGACCCGCTCTCGTACATCAACGGCGGCTACTTCTACCCCAGCGGCCCCTTGGCAGGCCAACCGGCAGCGGTGGGCGCCCAAGGCGCCATTACCCTGACCCCGGAAGATGAAGGCCAACTCAGCCGCAACAGCTACGCCAGCTACCTCGACCTGGGCCTGAACCCGACGGAAAAACTCTGGCTCGGCGTGGCCGCGCGCTTCGAAAAATACGATGACAGCAGCGGCAATACCCGCAGCGGCAAGTTTTCCGCACGGTACGACTTCACGCCAACCTTTGCCCTGCGCGGCACCCTCAGCAACGGCTTTCGCGCCCCGTCGCTGTCGCAGTCGGTCTACGCCCAGACCGCCAACCAGTACACCACCGTCGACGGTGTGGCGCAGTTCGTCGAAGCCAAGACCGTGCGGGTGGATTCGCCGTTGGCCAAAGCCCTGGGCGCCGAAGACCTCAGCCCGGAAAAGTCACGCAACATCAGCCTCGGCCTGACCTGGCAACCCTTGCCGCAGGCCAGCGTGACCCTGGATGCCTACCAAATCGAAATCCGCGACCGCATTGCATTGACGGGCTTCCTTTATGGCAACGGCGTCGATCAGCAACTGGTCGCCAACGGCTACAAGCCAGGCTACCGCGTCAAGTACTTCACCAACGCAGCTGACACCACCACCCGTGGCGTCGACCTGGTGGCCGACTACCGCGTCGACTATGGGCGCTTTGGCCGGGTCAAGTACGGCCTGGGGGTCAACTACAACAAGACCATCATCGACGACATCAAGCAGACACCGGCATCGCTGCGCGCCGCAGGCAACAACCTCGAACTGTTCGACCGCGTCGCCCAGGGTTACCTGACCGTGGCCAACCCCAAGACCAAGCTGATGCTCAGCGCCAACTGGCAGATCGAGCGCTTCACCATCAACGCCGGCCTGACCCGCTACGACAAAGTCATCGCCCGCGACGCCAACCCCGATTATGACGTGACCTACGGCGCCAAGTGGCTGACTGACCTGGAAGTCGCCTACGCCCTGACCGACCACTTCGATGTTGCCGTGGGTGCCAACAACCTGTTCGACGTACGTGCCGACAACAACGGCTACCCCGCCGGCGATACCAATGGCTTCCCCAAGTTCGGTGCCATTTCGCCGTTCGACCCTTACGGTGGCTTCTGGTACACGCGCATCGCCTACAACTTCTGACCCCACCCACACAGCGCCCGCCGTGTGTGGCGGGCGCCAGGAGAAGCACCATGAGCCACGGCCCGTTCATACTCGGCGCGTTCGTCCCCGGCACCCTTAGCGGCAGCGCCTGGCGCCTTCCGGAGGCACCGCTCGATACCTTCAAGAGCCTGGAGCATTACCAATACATTGCCCGCAAGCTGGAAGCCGGGCGGTTTCACGCGCTTTTTTTCAACGACACCCTCGACGTCAAACTCGACCTGGCCCTGCAGCGTGGCCCCAACAGCGTGCGTTGGGACCCTTTGATCCTTGCCCCGGCGCTGGCCGCCAGCACCCGCCATATCGGCCTGATCGCCACGGCCAGCAGCACTTATAACGAGCCCTACAACATCGCCCGCAAATACGCTGCACTGGACCACCTGAGCGGAGGCCGGGCCGGCTGGAACCTGGTGACGTCGCTGGGCGGCGGCGAAAACTTCAACCGCCAGGAGCACGTCGAACACGATGACCGCTACGCCCGTGCCGAAGAGTTCTACGACGTGGTCAGCGGCCTGTGGGACAGCTGGGCCGACGATGCGTTTGTCCAGGACAAGGCCAGTGGTACCTGGCTGGACATCGACAAACTGCATGTGCTCGAACATCAAGGCGAACACTTCCAGGTGCGCGGGCCGCTCAACGTGGCGCGATCGCCGCAAGGTCATCCGGTGGTCGCCCAGGCCGGCGCTTCTGTAGCTGGCAAGCGGCTGGCGGCGCGGGTTGGCGAATTGATCTTCACCGCCCAGCACACCATCGCCCAAGGCCAGGCGTTCTACGAGGAGACCAAGCAGGCCGCCGCCGGTTTTGGGCGCCGTGCCGATGCACTGAAAGTGTTGCCCGGCGTCTCGCCGGTAGTGGGCAAGACACTGGCTGAGGCCCAGGCCAAGTACGACCGCCAGCAAGCGCTCTTGGAACCCAAGGCCTTCCTCAGTTCCATCTCGCGCTTCGCCAGCCTCGGCTACGACCTCTCGGAGTTGCCCTTCGACGAAGCAGTGCCCCTGCCCCCAGAGACCTTCACCACCAACACTCACCAGAGCCGACAAAAGCTGGTGTTCGACCTGATCCGCCGTGAGCGGCCGACCGTGCGGCAGCTGTTCAACCAACTCACCTCCGGCGGCCATCGCATCCTGATCGGCACCCCGCAGAGCATCGCCGATGACCTGCAGGCCTGGTACGAAGCCGGCGCCGCCGATGGCTTCAACATCATGTTCAGCGGCCTGCACTCAGCCATCGATGACTTCGTAGATGGCGTGGTCCCAGAGCTGCAACGTCGCGGCCTGTTCCAGCGCGAATACGCCGGCACCACCCTGCGGCAAAACCTAGGCCTGCCTTACCGCGCCAACCGTTTCTTTTAAGGAGAGCCCATGTTCCGACCCCTGGCGACACTGAGCCTGGCCATTGCCCTGAGCCTGGCCGGCTGCGATGGTAAAAGCGCGCAGCAGGCCAACCTGGGTGCCCCGGCGCAGCCGCAGCATGGCGGCGTGCTGCGGGTGGCGTTCGACGGCGACCCCAACTGCATCGACCCGCAACAGGCGGGCAACAACACCGCCCTCAACGTTGGCCGGCAATTGGTGGACTCGCTGACCGATCAAAACCCGCAGACCGCCGAGATCGTGCCCTGGCTGGCCGAGCGCTGGGAAGTCAGCGACGACTCGCGCCAGTTCACCTTTCACCTGCGTGAAGGGGTGACCTTCAGCGACGGCAGCGCGCTGGACGCCGCAGCGGTCAAGGCCAACTTTGAGGCCATCGTCGCCCTCGGTGCCCAGGCACAACTGGCCAGTACTTACCTGGCTGGCCTTGAAACCGTCGAAGTCATTGGGCCGCTGAGCGTGCGCATCCGCTTCAAACAGGCCAACGCGCAGTTCCTTCAGGCGACCTCGACCATGAGCCTGGGGCTGCTGGCACCCAGTACCCTGGCACGTAGCGCCGAACAACGCTGCCAGGGCGCCTTGGCGGGCTCCGGGCCATTCAACGTAAAAAGCTTCGAGCACAACCGCCAGGTGCGCGTCGAAGCCCGCGCCGATTACGCCTGGCCGTCTTCGCTGGCCGAACACAAGGGCCGTGCCTGGCTGGAGGCTATCGAGTTTCACATCCTGCCCGAGTCCGGTGTGCGCCTGGGCAGCCTGCTATCCGGGCAAATCGACGTGAACACCAGCGTGCCGGTACAGGACGAAGCGGTGCTGCAGGCCCAGGGCATTGCGTCCATCGCACGGTCTAATCCAGGCATCGTCTTCAACCTGACGCCCAACGAGTCCCGCCCGCCGCTGGACGATGCCAAGGTGCGTCAGGCACTGAACAAGGCGATCGACCGCAGCCAGTTCAAGGGCGTGATTTCCCGCTACCAGAAACCAGCAAGTTCCGTGCTCGCCAGTAGCACGCCCTACTACCAGGACCTAAGCGCGGTGCTCGCCTATGACCCACAAGGTGCCGGCCAACTGCTGGACAGCGCCGGCTGGCACAAGGGGGCCGACGGTTGGCGGCAGCGCGATGGCAAGCGCTTGAGCTTTGCCCTCGACTACTGGCAGGCCAGTACACCGGTGCTGGAGTTGGTACAGCAGCTACTGCGTCAAGCCGGCATCGAGCTGCGCCTGAACAAGTCCACCATTGGCCAGGTCAGCCTGCTGCAGACATCGCTGAACTACGAACTGTGGTTCTTCAACCTGACCCGCGCCGACCCGGACGTGCTACGCACGGTGTTCCTCGCCAGCGGGCGAAATGTGAATGTGCGGGGGCCGCTGGCACTGGACCAGACCCTGATCGATTCGGCTGCCAGCCTCGATGTGCAAACGCGCGGAGCGTTGATCCACCAGGCCAGCCGCGAGCTGCTCGAGCAGGGCCACGTGATCCCGCTGGTCGAGGCCGCTACGGTCACGGCGTTCCGCGATGCGGTGCGCGGCCTGCATTACGAGGCCTCGACCCGCTTGCAGTTCTACGACACCTGGCTGGTACAACCGGGGAGTCACTGACCGATGAACGCCCTGAACCATCACCCCGCGCACCTGTGGCGCCTGGCCCAGTCACTGCTGGTGCTGTGGGCAGCGTTTACCCTGTCGTTTGCCATCCTTTATGGGCTGCCCGGTGACCCGGTAGCGATCCTGCTGGCGCAAAGCGGCGAACCGGGCTCGGCAGACCCGGTCAAGGTCGCTGAGCTGCGCGCTCGCTATCACCTCGACGGCAGCCTCTGGCAGCAGTACACCGGTGCCCTGTGGCGGTTGCTGCAGCTAGACCTGGGTACTTCGCTGCAGACCGGCAAGCCGGTCACCGCAGCCCTTGCAGCGGCATTGCCGGCCACCCTGGCGTTGGCCTTCACGGCGCTTGGCCTGGCGCTGCCACTGGGCATCTGCCTAGCGCTCGCGGCCCATCGCGTACGCCAGCGACCGTTGCAGAGCGTGCTGCACAATGCCCCTGCCGTGGTGGTGTCGCTGCCGACCTTCTGGGTCGGGCTGGTGCTGCTGCAACTGTTTTCCTTTCAACTGCACTGGTTGCCGGCCATGGGTGGGCAAGGCCTGGCCAGCCTGGTTCTGCCGGCCGTGACCTTGGCCCTGCCCTGCGCGGCGATGATCGCCCAGGTGCTTGGCCGCTCGATCGCCACGGTCAGCCAACAGCCCTTTGTGCAGGCCCTGCGTAGCAAGGGTGTCGGGCCATGGCGGCTGCTTGGCGTGCATATCCTGCACAACGCAGCGATCCCCTTGCTGAGCCTGGCCGGCACCCTGCTGGGCAACCTGCTGGCCGGCGCGGTGGTGACTGAAACCGTGTTCTCCCGTGATGGCATCGGGCGCTTGGCCCAAGGTGCTGTTGCCAGCCAGGACATCGCCGTGGTCCAGGGCGTAGTACTGCTGGCCGCCGCCTTGTACGTGCTGACCAACCTGCTGACCGACCTGGCCTACCCATTGCTCGACCCCCGTATCCGCCAAGGAAGCCGCCCATGATCCTGCAACCTGCCTACCGCCTGGCACGCCCCGTGCGCTGGCCAAGCCTGCCACTGACGCTGAGCGTGGCCTTGTTCATCGTGGTGCTGGGCTGGGCCTTCTGGCCGAACCTGTTCAGCAGCGCCGACCCGCTGCTGGCCGACCCGAGCCAGGCCCTGCAAGCCCCCTCCGCCGACCACTGGTTCGGCACGGACCACCTGGGCCGCGACCTGTATGCGCGTTGTGTGCATGGCGCGGCACTGTCGCTGCAGGCCACCAGCATCGCGGTACTGATCGCCCTGGTCGCCGGCAGCCTGCTGGGGGGCATTGCCGGCTGGTTCGGTGGCGTCGCCGACCGGCTGCTGGCGATGGGGGTGGAAGTCCTGATGGCGATTCCTGCCTTGTTGTTGGCGATGGCCATCGTCACTGCCCTGGGTTTTGGCACGCTGGAAATTGCCCTGGCCGTGGGGCTTTCCTCGGTGGCGATGTTCGCCCGCCTGGCACGTGGCGAAGTCTTGCGCTGGCGCCGCCGCAGCTTTGTCGAGGCGGCGCAGGTGGCCGGGGTTGGCAGTTGGACCAACCTTTGCCGCCACGTGTTGCCACATGCCGCGGGGCCGTTGCTGGCCCTGGCCGCACTGGAATTCGCCAGCGCCGTGCTGGCCGTCTCGGCGCTTAGCTTTTTGGGCTTCGGCGCGCCGCCGCCCCAGCCGGAATGGGGCTTGCTGATCGCCGAGGGGCGCAACTACATGGTCGTCGCCTGGTGGTACACCACCTTGCCGGGCCTGGTGGTGGCTGCAGTGGTCCTGGCCACACAACAACTGGCGCGCAGCCTGCAACAACTTGAGGGAGCAGCGTGATGAGTTCACCACTGGTTCGTATCCGCCAGTTCCGCGTCGACTACCCCGGCAGCCAACAACCCGCCGTACAGGCGCTGGACCTGGAGATTGGCGCGGGCGAAGTCGTCTGCCTGGTCGGCGAGTCCGGCTCAGGCAAGTCCACTACCGCGGCCGCGCTGGCGGGTCTGTTGCCGGCTACAGCACGGCAAAACGGCCAACTGTGGCTGCAGGGCCAGGCGCTCGACACCTTCAATGAGCGCGACTGGCAAACCCGTCGTGGTCGGCTGGTCGGCTTCGTGCCACAAGACCCAGGTACGTCGCTGGACCCAGTCAAGACCATCGGCGCGCAGGTGATCGAAGCCATGACCGTGCATGGCGAAGCGCACAGTGAAGCCCATGCCAAGGCGCTGGTCCTGTTGCAGCAAGTTGGCCTCAAGGCACCTGAGCAACTGCTGCGGTGCTACCCCCATCAGTTGTCGGGCGGCATGTGCCAGCGGGTATTGATTGCCATTGCCCTGGCCAATGACCCGCCGCTGCTGATCGCTGACGAGCCCACCAGCGCCCTCGACGTGAGTGTCCAGCGGCAGATCCTCGACCGTTTGCAGCATTTGGTGCGCGCGCGCGGCAGCAGCCTGTTGCTGATCACCCATGACTTGGCGGTGGCGCTGGACCGGGCCGACCGTATTCTGGTCATGCGCCACGGCCAACTGCTCGAAAGCGGCACGCCCGAACACCTGTGGCATACCCCCAGCCACCCCTACACCCGCCAGTTGCTCAATGCCTCACCCTTGGCACGGTTGCAGCAGCGTCGTACCCGCCCGACCGATCATCCTGCGGCGCCCTTGCTGCAGGTCAATGGGCTGCAGCGGCGCTTCAACCGCCAGGGGGCGGCGGCGGTGGCGGATGTCAGTTTCAGCCTGCCTCGTGGCAGCACTACCAGCCTGGTTGGCGAGTCGGGCTCTGGCAAGTCGACCACGGCGCGCATCATCCTGGCCCTGGAGCAGGCCGACGCAGGCAGCGTGTTGTTTGATGGCGAGCAGGTGCTTGGCGCAGGGCGCAAACAGTTGCAGGCCTATCGGCGCCGGGTGCAGTTGGTCTACCAGAACCCTTGGGCTGCACTCGACCCGCGGCACAACCTGCTGGACATCATCAGTGAGCCGCTGCGCGCCTTCGCCATCGGCAACCGGCGCGATGATCGCCAGCGGGTGGTCGAGCTGCTGGAGCGTGTCGGGCTACCTGCCGACTTGCTGCAGCGGCGCCCTGGCCAGTTGTCCGGTGGGCAACGGCAACGGGTCGCCATCGCCCGTGCGCTGGCCGCCGAGCCGGAACTGTTGGTACTGGATGAGCCGCTGTCAGCGCTGGACGCACCGGTGCAGGCGCAAGTGCTGGAGCTGTTGCAGACCTTGCAACGCGACCTGGGCCTGACCTACCTGTTCGTGTCCCACGACCTTGCCACGGTACGCGGCATCAGCGACCAGGTGCTGGTGATGAGCCAGGGCAGGCTGGTGGACCAAGGGCCTACCGAGCAGGTATTCGAGCAACCAGCGAGTGAGTACACACGCCGCTTGCTGGCGGATATGCCAGGGTGGCGAGGCCTGCAGCCGGCCCCACTAGCCCTGCCTTCCCGTCAAGCGCGATCCGGGTAGGAGCAGCCTTGTGCCGCGAAGAGGCCAGTGGCAACAGCGAAGATTTATGGTGTCTTCGCCGGCCTCTTCGCAGCGCAAGGCTGCTCCTACCTGGAATTGAGCTGCCTCCGAAACCGCATTCAAGCAGCCCGCCGTCCAGGCATTCCTCCTGCGCGGACGTGGCTTTTGCCACATCGCAGCCAACCCCCTAGCCCTGCCTTCCCGTCATGCGCGATCCGGGTAGGAGCAGCCTTGTGCTGCGAAGAGGCCAGTGGCAGCAGCGAAGATTAATGGTGTTTTCGCCGGCCTCTTCGCAGCGCAAGGCTGCTCCTACCTGGAATTGAGCGCCCCCCCAAACCGCATTCAAGCAGTCCGCCGTCCAGGCATTCCTCCAGCGCGGACGTGGCTTTAGCCACATCGCAGCCAACCCACTAGCCCTGCCTTCCCGCCATGCGCGATCCGGGTAGGAGCAGCCTTGTGCTGCGAAGAGGCCAGTGGCAGCAGCGAAGATTAATGGTGTCTTCACCGGCCTCTTCGCAGCACAAGGCTGCTCCTACCTGGAATT